>NZ_JASATN010000009.1:0-296122 GCF_038440355.1 Dyadobacter sp. OTU695
CTAAATTTTTATCACCCTTTCGATAATTCCGTCGACCGCACCTGCGCCGCGAAAATGCCTTTTTCGAGCGTTTTATCTAGCTCCCCGGCTTCGAACTGGCGCAATGCCGCCTCGGTCGTGCCACCTTTTGACGCTACCGCCTTGATCAGATCGTCGAGCGACTTGTCGGCGGTGTTGATCAGGTGGTAAGAGCCCAACATTGTTTGTTTTACAAGCAATGCGGCTACCGACTCCTCGAAGCCCATTTGCTTACCGGCTTCAATCATCGCTTTCACCACGTAAAAAAAGTAAGCCGGACCGCTGCCGCTCAATGCCGTTACCGCATTCAACTGGTCTTCGTCTTCCAGAAATACCGACCGGCCCGTCGCATTAATCAGGTTTTCTATTTTGCGCAATTGATGAATATCTACTTCGGGGGAGGCCGAATACGCTGTAATGCCCATTCCGAGCATCGCAGGTGTATTGGGCATCGCGCGGATCACCGCCTTGTGGTCCAACGCATTCTGAATGCCTTCGATCGTCACACCAGCCATAATCGACAGCACAACCTGATTGGGTTTGATTACCTCTTTCAACGCGCCGGCCACCGAGAGAAAATCCTGCGGTTTCACCGAAAGGATAATCAGATCGTACTCGCCAATCTGCGGGCCGATAATGCCGGTGATCACCCCCGGTTGGAAGCTTGTGAGGCTTTCCATGCGGTCGGTACTTTTTTCAACCAGTAAAAAGTCCTGGTTTTTGACGAGGTCAAATTTCAGGAAGGCGCGGGCGAAGGCCATGCCCATGTTACCGCAGCCGATGATAGCAATTTTCATTTTGGACTAAACTAATGGTATTGTAAGGATTTTGGCGAATTACGTAACTTTTAAGGAATTATCAGTCCTGGATGAGAGAGCAGATTAATTAATAATGAACGAAGTGGCCAAACAGGCATGTTCTTTACAGATCGTGGTTAGCTTCGCGGGAATATTTTTCCAACCCTGCCGATTGTTCCAAACGTCAAGAAATAAAATTCTGCATTATGGATTTGGATTAGTCGTATATTTTGAAAAATAAGCATAAAGCGTTTGTTTAGAATTATGTATTCTCCGTCGTGCCAAATTATTTGATTTTATAATAATACTCCTATTATGGCTATAAAAGTTGCTATTTCCCATAAGACAAAATATAAGTTCGACCGGAGTGTTTCCCTTTCGCCCCATATTTTCAGGCTTCGTCCCGCACCTCATTCGCGTACGCCGATCGAAGGGTATTCGCTGAAAATTACGCCCGAGAATCACTTCATCAACTGGCAGCAGGACCCATTCGGAAATTACCAGGCGCGTGTCGTGTTCCCGGAAAAAGCAACGGAGCTCAGTATTGACGTGGAGGTGATCGCTAAAATGCAGGTGATCAACCCATTCGACTTTTTTGTGGAGGATTATGCCGATAAATATCCTTTCAAATACGAACCGACCCTGGAAAAGGAGCTCGGCCCGTATCTTGAACCACGCGAGGCGGGACCACTTTTGATGGATTTTATTCAAAAACTGAATATTCAGCAGGATATTAAGACGGTCGATTTCCTCGTCTACCTCAATCAGGAACTGTACAAGGCTATCAATTACAATATCCGTATGGAAGCAGGCGTGCAAACCTGCGAGCAGACACTCACGATCCAAAGCGGTTCCTGCCGCGATTCGGCCTGGCTGCTGGTACAGATTCTGAGGCATCTGGGCATGGCGGCGCGGTTTGTGTCGGGTTACCTGGTGCAGCTTACTTCGGATATCAAATCGCTGGACGGGCCTTCGGGGCCGGAAGCGGATTTTACCGACCTCCACGCATGGACGGAGGCATACGTGCCCGGAGCAGGATGGATCGGTCTGGACCCTACTTCGGGGCTTTTTGCCAGCGAAGGGCATATCCCCCTTTGCTGTACGCCCGATTATGCGAGCGCCGCGCCGGTAACGGGTGCAACCGATATTGCCGAGGTAACTTTTGAATTTGACAACAAGGTTTTTCGCATTCACGAAGATCCGCGTGTTACCAAGCCCTATTCCGAGGAGCAATGGGCGGCGGTAATGCAGGTCGGCTATGATGTGGAAAAGGATTTGCAGGAAAACGATGTGCGCCTCACGATGGGCGGCGAGCC
Organism: Dyadobacter sp. OTU695; assembly: GCF_038440355.1. Classification (NCBI taxonomy): domain Bacteria; kingdom Pseudomonadati; phylum Bacteroidota; class Cytophagia; order Cytophagales; family Spirosomataceae; genus Dyadobacter; species Dyadobacter sp. OTU695. The sequence continues at coordinate 2,132 of NZ_JASATN010000009.1, forward strand.
TACCTTCATTTCCATAGATGATTTTGAATCGGCCGAATGGAACACGGCCGCCGACGGGCCGTTGAAGCGCCAACTGGCTTACGACCTTTCGTTAAGACTGAAAAACCGCTTTGCGCACGGCGGGCTGCTGCATTTTGGTCAGGGTAAATGGTACCCGGGCGAGCAGTTCCCGCGTTGGCAATATGCTTTGTACTGGCGGAACGATGGTCTTCCGATGTGGAAGAATGACGATCTCGTGGCCAAGGAAGGGCAGACTAAATTCACATTCCGGGAAGCAGAGACGTTCGCCACGGAACTTACCAGATACCTCGGTATTGATACCAACAACATAACCCCGGCCTACGAAGACCCCATTTACTGGGCAATGGAAGAGGGGAAGCTCCCTGTTAATGTCGATCCGTTAAAAGTGAATTTGAAGGATTCCATAGAGCGCCGGACTTTGGCGAAATTGCTCGAAAAGGGCTTGAATAACCCCGCCGGATTTGTGATACCGGTCAAATGGGAGGAAAGCGGGAAGTACTGGACGAGCACAGCCTGGCAATTTCGAAGGGGCAACTGTTTCCTCATTCCAGGTAATTCGGCGATGGGTTACCGTTTGCCATTAAAATCTTTGCCTGAAATCGCCAAAGAACGCCGCGAGCAGCCAGTGGACCGTAGCCCGTTCGAGGATTTGCCTGTACTGGCGGATTATCAGCCGATCGTGCAGGCACGTTATGGCTCGGTAGCGCCGGAGTATCAGCTGCCTTTGAATCGGGAGCCGGTTGATGAAGACGAGGATTTAAAGAAAAAGAAAGAAGAGGAAGCACAAGATAACCTCCTTTTTGATGTGCCGGTGATCAAAACGGCACTTTGTGTGGAGGAGCGCGACGGCATTATATACATTTTCCTGCCGCCAACCGATTACCTGGAACATTACCTCGACCTGATCGCTTCCATCGAAGCAACAGCTGAAAAGCTCAGAATGCCGGTCCGCATCGAAGGTTATCCAACACCTTCCGATTACCGGGTGCAGAAACTCATCGTCACGCCGGATCCCGGGGTGATCGAGGTGAATATCCATCCGGCCCAAAACTGGCAGGAACTGGTGGACAACATCAGCGCATTGTACGAGGAAGCATTCTTTTCTCGACTGGGAACGGATAAATTCATGGTAGACGGCCGACATACCGGCACGGGAGGAGGAAACCACGTGACCATCGGCGGTGCCAAGCCTGCCGATAGCCCGATATTGCGTCGCCCGGATCTTTTGCGCAGCTTGCTCACCTACTGGCAGCACCATCCTGCATTAAGTTACCTTTTTGCAGGTCCGTTTATCGGTCCCACCAGCCAGGCGCCGCGTATTGATGAGGGCCGCGACGAGCGACTCTACGAAGTTGAAATTGCATTTGACCAGATACCGGAGGATGGCGAGGTACCGTTCTGGATGGTCGACCGTATTTTCCGTAACCTGCTTGTGGATATCACCGGCAATACCCACCGCTCGGAGTTTTGTATGGATAAACTCTATTCGCCCGATTCTTCGACCGGCCGGCTGGGTATCCTTGAATTCCGGGCATTCGATATGCCACCCCACAAGCATATGAACCTCGTGCAGACCTTGCTCATACGGGCACTTATCGCGAAGTTCTGGAAGGAGCCTTACAAGCATAAGCTGATCCGCTGGGGTACCGAGCTCCATGACCGTTTCCTGCTGCCGCATTTTGCCTACCTCGATATGGTGGATGTGGTAAATGACCTGAAGGCAGCTGGCTACAACTTCGATATTTCGTGGTTCGATCCGTTCTTTGAATTCCGCTTTCCGCATTATGGCGGCATTACGGTCGATAATATCCAGCTGGAATTGCGGCTAGGCATTGAGCCGTGGCATGTTCTGGGGGAAGAACTGTCGAATGCAGGCACCGCGCGGTTTGTGGATTCTTCGCTGGAAAGGTTGCAGGTGAAAGTGAGCGGATTTGTGGAAGGAAGGCATATTCTGGTCTGCAACGGTTGCCGAGTACCACTCCGGAGCGCAGGCATAAAGGGCGATCACGTGGCTGGCATCCGCTACAAGGCCTGGAACCCGCCATCGGCGTTGCACCCGACGATCGGGGCTGATGCGCCGCTGGTTTTCGATATTGTAGATACCTGGAATAACCGTATATTGGGCGGTTGCACCTATTTCGTTTCGCACCCCGGCGGGCGTAGTTTTGATACTTATCCGGTCAATAGTTTCGAAGCCGAATCGCGCAAGATCAGTCTTTTCCAGGGTTTCGGGCATACACCATCGGCTACCCGGGAGGTGCCGGTGATCGAGAAGACGACGTCGGGCGTATCCCGGTTTGTGGCGGAAACGAAGAAGGAAATGAAAAGCGACACCCCGATCGAACTGATCAATCCGGAGTATCCCAATACGCTGGATTTACGCAAATTCTGGAAATCGCGATAGATTTGCAGTATAACCCTGACTTTGAATATGCTTACCGAGGCTTCCGTGAACCTGTTACAATCCTATCAAGCCCGCCTGACTTCTTACGACGAGGTGCTGGATACCAACGGAAAGTTGAAGCCTCACTGGCAGGCACTTTTTGCCACCCTGGGAAAACTGGGCATTACGGAGCTTAAAAGCCGGAATCAGGAGATTATCAGCAAATTGCGCGAGAATGGTGTTACCTATAATGTCTACGGCAGTCCCGACGGCATGAACCGCCCATGGCAGCTAGACCCGATCCCGTTCCTGATCGAACACCGTGAATGGGACCGGATCTCGAAAGGTTTGCAGCAACGTGCGGTGTTACTTGACCTGATTCTAAAGGATTTATACGGGCCGAGAAATCTCGTAAAAGACGCTATCGTGCCCGTTGAACTGGTTTTTGAAAATACCGGTTTTTTACGTCCTTGCATTGATATCAAAGTTCCTGGCCCGCGACAATTAACCCTGTTCGCAGCCGACATGGCAAGGGGGCCTGACGGTCAGATGTGGGTACTCGACAGCCGCACACAGGCACCATCCGGATCGGGTTATACGCTCGAAAACCGCATTGTCATGAGCAAGCTCCTGCCCGAGCTGGCCGATGGTATGTATGTGAGCAAGCTCTCGCCTTTTTTTAACAGTATTCAAAATACCGTCCTGAGGCTTTCCGACAAAAGCCGCGATGCTCCGAATATCGTTTACCTCACACCCGGACCCGGCAATGAGGCCTATTTCGAGCACGCTTACCTGGCCTCGTACCTGGGTTACACGCTCGCACAAGGCGATGACCTGCTCGTGCGCAACGGGAGTGTGTGGTTGAAATCCATCGATGGGTTGCAAAAAGTGGATGTGATCGTCCGCCGCGTCGACGACGACTGGTGTGATCCGCTGGAACTGCGCGAGGACTCCCGCCTGGGCGTACCCGGGCTTTTACAGGCGATCCGCCTCGGCAATGTGCAGGTTATGAACCCACCTGGCTCTGGTGTGCTGGAAAACCATGCTTTTCTGGCATTTATGGAGAATATATGTCAGTATTTCTTGGGCGAGAAGCTCCTCATGCCGAACGTTGCTACCTGGTGGTGCGGACATCAGAAAGAACTGGCCTACGTACTGGATAATATCGATGAGCTGATCATTAAAAAGGCCAATCGAAAGTCGAAATTCAGCTCTGTGTACGGTCGTACGCTTTCCAATGCGCAGAAAGCGGAACTGATCGCGATGATCACCCAACGGCCCCATGATTTTATCGCGCAGCAGGAGGTAAGTCTTTCGACGACCCCGTCATTGATCGACGGTGTGATCGAGCCACGGTATGCGGCTTTGCGGGCATTTATGGTGGCGGATGAAAACGGCTATCACGTCATGCAGGGCGGGCTTACGCGTAGCTCGGCGGTGAAAGACCGGTTTGTGATCTCCAACCAGCAGGGCGGCTTTTCAAAAGATACGTGGATTGTTTCAGATAAATCCGACGAGCCGCAGGAAAGGATTGTTCTGAACACACCTGTTGCTGTCAACAAGCATGTTTCGCTTCCCAGCCGCAGCGCTGAGAACCTGTTCTGGGTTGGCCGGTATTGTGAGCGGGCAATGGCCGTGATCAAGTTTATGAACATCACCATTAATGTCCTTAACCTCGACCGGAACTTCGGCGGATCGGCGAAACAGGAGCATATCAAAGTGCTTTTGCAGTCGCTGACGCACGTTTCATCCACGTATCCCGGATTTTTGGACGGCGATGAAAAGCTGAACGATCCGTACAAGGAAATCATCTCATTGATTTCCGACAACGGCCGCCCGGGGTCTATCGCTTCGAATATAGGCTCTTTTTTGAATGCCGTCGGTGCGGTACGAAACCAGTGGGAGCTCGAAATATGGAGGATTGTGGATTTGATCGATAACGGTTACCAGGAAATCCGGAATGCTTCCCACATGAACAGTACCAACATCCAGCGGACGCTCGAAGGCCTGTTCAACAATATGTTTACTTTTCTAGGCGTGATAGCCGAAAGTATGCCGCGGGATAACAGCTATTTACTGCTGGAAACCGGGAAACTGATCGAAAGGATATTGTCACGCGTTAGTGTGATCCAATCCAATTTTGGCGTTGCGCGTACCGCTACGGTGGAGAACGAGCTGATCGAGGCTACATTGATCAACCATCACATGCTGGTGAATTACCGGCAGATCTACAAATCGCATCTGAGTGTGGAAACGATGCTGGATATGATTTTGCTTGAAACACGGTTGCCATATTCGCTGGCTTATATGCTCGATGAGCTGGGTAAAAACCTGGCTGCATTACCTGCGACTACACGTGGAGAGCGATTGAACGACGCCGAAAAGCTCGCACTGAAAGCATCGACATTGATCAAGCTCTCGAATATCCAGGATCTGACGAGGTGCAATGCCATCGATGAGCGCGACGAGCTTTTCAGCCTGCTTTCGGAAGTGGCGCGGCTGGTCAGCTCGGTGTCGATTTACCTGACCAACCAATATTTCAGTCACACGTTGATACACCACTCTTTTGAACCGATGGACTACGATACGGATGAAGTATAAGCTGATCCATAAGACCGAATACAAGTACGCTGAGGCTGTCAACAATTACCATAGCCTTGTGTGCCTCACGCCGCGCATGCTGCCGGACCAGCTTTGCCAGGATTTTAGCATTAAAGTAACCCCGGAGCCGACGCAGATCAGCGAGCGCGTCGATTTTTATGGCAATACCACGCATTATTTTTCCCTGCATTCTCCTCACAAAACGCTGACCGTGCTGACCACCGCGATTGTCGAACGTTTGAAGGAACGTACGGGGTCGCTGTTCATTCCGTCGTCGGTAACAAGCGGGGAGGCCAGGCAGCGGCTCACGGCCGACCGCGCGATGAAGGTTTCTTTTCTGGAATACACATTACCCAGCCCACTCGTGAAATGGGATGCCGATATCCGTGCCTATGCAAGCGATTGCTTCGATGATCATGTGCCTTTGTACGATTGCATTGCGAAGCTTTGTGCCAAGATTTACAGGGAGTTCAGGTTTATGCCGGATTTTACGACTGTGAACACGCCGATCAAGGAGGTACTGGCTGCTAAAAAGGGTGTTTGCCAGGATTTTTCACATCTGGCCATTGCCTGTATCCGCAGTTTCGGTTTCGCGGCGCGCTATGTGAGCGGCTATCTCGAAACATTGCCGCCGCCGGGAAAACCCAAGTTACAGGGCTCCGACGCTTCGCACGCCTGGGTGTCGGTTTTTATACCGGATTACGGCTGGTGCGATTTCGACCCGACGAATAATGTAGTCCCGGGTGAGCGGCATATTGTAACGGCATGGGGCCGGGATTACAGCGATGTGCCGCCCTTGAAAGGCATTATTTTCAGCTACGGAAAACACACACTTTCCGTAGAAGTGGATGTGATCCCGATTTAATACCGGAATGCCTTGCATTTACGACGTTTTTTAACAGAATGGTTCCTGCAAAGAATTTGAGAATTGGCCGGTGTTACCTAATTTTACCAGATCATTTTGAAATAAGTGTACAAACCTCTTTTAATGTAACCGCGCAGGTCGGTCTGTTTCAGATGAAATGATTTTTGCAGTGGTTTCTTCTAAGAATTAATAATTATCAGAATTACGAATGAAAGAAATAGCATTTAGAGATGCCATTCGCGACGCTATGTCGGAAGAGATGCGCCTTGACAAGAGTATTTTTTTGATGGGTGAAGAGGTTGCTGAATACAACGGTGCTTATAAGGCGAGTCAGGGAATGCTCGATGAGTTCGGCCCTGAGCGCGTGATCGATACGCCTATTGCGGAGCTTGGCTTTGCGGGGATTGCGGTTGGAGCTGCCGGAAACGGCCTTCGTCCGATCGTAGAGTTCATGACATTCAACTTCTCGCTGGTGGCGATCGACCAGATCATCAACAGCGCGGCTAAGATTCTTTCGATGTCAGGCGGCCAGTATGGTTGCCCGATCGTTTTCCGCGGACCGACAGGTAACGCCGGTCAGCTTGGAGCGCAGCACTCGCAGAACTTCGAAAACTGGTTTGCCAACACTCCGGGTTTGAAAGTAGTGGTGCCTTCGAATCCTTACGACGCGAAAGGCCTTTTGAAATCGTCTATCCGCGACAATAACCCCGTGATCTTCATGGAGTCGGAAGTAATGTACGGCGATAAAATGGCTGTTCCCGAGGAAGAGTACCTCATTCCACTCGGAAAAGCGGACATCAAACGTCAGGGTAAAGACGTTACCATCGTTTCTTTCGGTAAAATGATCCCCCGCGTGGTAATGCCGGCGGTGCTTCAACTCGAGAAAGAAGGTATCGACGCGGAAGTAGTGGATTTGCGCACGGTTCGCCCGATCGACTATCCTGCTGTGATCGAGTCAGTTAAAAAAACCAACCGCTGTGTGGTGGTAGAAGAAGCCTGGCCGCTGGCTTCGATTTCTTCGGAAATCGCTTACCACATTCAGCGTCACGCATTTGATTATATGGACGCGCCGGTGATCCGCGTAACCAGCCGTGATGTACCACTTCCTTACGCACCAACGTTGATCGAAGAGATCCTGCCAAGCGTGAAGCGGACGGTCGACGCCGTAAAATCGGTACTTTACAAATAATCCTCAGAGATTCCGGACAAAGCCAATACCGAACCAGGTTTTGGCTTTGTTGGTTATACCCCCTGATGTCAGTGTTAGTAAGTTTCTCATTTGAAAGTGGTTATTAATTAAATACTATTCCGAAAAAGGCAGAATACTAGTACTTTTGTGCTTTGAACGCTCCTTGATGTAGACTAACAAATCAATTCAGATTATGCAAGAAGAACGAACAAGATATTCGGAGGAAGAATTAAGGGAGTTTGAAGAACTGATCCGCGGCAAGCTGGAAGCGACAAGAAGTGAGCTCGAATACATTAAAACAGGTTTAAGTAAAAAAAACGATAGCGGCACGGACGTAACTTCCGGCGCGGCAAAACTAGTGGAAGACGGGGCGGACGCCAGTGAGCGTGAAAACCTGAGCCAGTTGGCCGCACGTCTTCAGAAATATTCGGTACAGCTCGAAAACGCGCTGATCCGCATCAAAAACGGCACCTACGGCGTTTGCATCGATACCGGCAAGCTGATCCCGAAAGAGCGCCTGCGCATCGTACCGCATACACAACAAACCATTGAAGCGAAGCTCAGAAGAGCCAGCTAATTTTATCAACGACAAGTAAGAAACAAACGAGGCTGTTCCGGAACCCGAGCAGCCTCGTTTGTTTAATGCGGCCGCAGAGCGGCCTCCTGTTTATAGCAACGGCGCGACGTCACCCAAAATGCGGCCACGGAGTGGCCTCCTGTTTCTATGACGGGCAATATCACAGGTTGACGTTCTCCGCTAGGAGACTCCTAACGGAGTCGAATGGCGGTTGGGCAGATCGATTTCTACAGACAGGATGCTCCTCCGGAGCTATTCAGCCTCGCTGCCCAACACCTCCCGGAAAACCTCCATAAGCCCTTCCGACGGCTCCTGGCCTTTATTTTTACTTTTGAAATACTCCTGGAACAACTTTTCCATACTCAGCGACAGATCGACTTCCGAAGAAGTATCCGCTACTTCACTTTTCTTAATCTGCGGAATGATTTGAATGATGCCCGAATGCGCCTCCATTAATCGTTTTTTGTCGGATGCTTCGAGGTAGTTATCGGAAATGATTGTTAGTTCGATCAGGTCGTCCTGATGCGCGCCCAACCATTCAATAGCGTCATCAATGCTGTGAAAGCTTTTGCGACGCAGTTTTTTGCCTTTTAATAGCTCAATAGGTTTGTAACCGACCAGTTTCCCGGCCTCCGCCTCGATCAGGATCACGTATTTGTTTTGATTAGCCTCTGAAAAGCTGTACGCCAGCGGGCTGCTGGAATATACCGCCGGTGCCGGTACCTTATCGACCTGATGAAACCGATGTAAATGGCCTAATGCAATATAATGGACCTGTTTCGGGAAGTTTTCGGTGTAAATGGCTTGCGCGCCGCCGATATGGAGGATCGGCCGCTCGTCGTCGGGCTCTTCGGGCATCGGGCCGCCCTTTTGCATTACAAACAAATGCGTGGCCAGCAGGTTAAAACCCTTGTCATCGAGATATTGGTCCGCGAGCGTTTGCCAGTGTTGCTGCAAATGCAGGCGGAGCGCTTCTTCCGATTCTTCGACGCCGAGGAATGTCTTCAAACGCTGCTCGTTCGCGTAGGGTGTGTGTAGGACGCGTAAAGGAAATGGTGCGTTGGGAAGCTTGATTTCGATAAATCCGGGGGCGGTTTTTACAATATCAACTTGCCCCTGCGTACAAAACGGCTTGACTTCGGTATTCGGGAAACCAACAAAGAGAATGCCGCAGACTTTCGCGAGCGCGTCAGGTACCTGAATGCGCTCGGGGGAATCGTGGTTGCCGGCGATGGCTATCACGGCCCGTGTGCCATTGGCAGAGAGCCGGTGCAATGTACTATACAAAAGTTCGGTCGCCTCGGACGACGGGTTGAAGTTGTCGAAGAGGTCGCCGGCAACGACGATCGCGTCGACCTGCTCACGTTCCGCTATTTCGCAGATTTCTTCGAGTACCAGCCGCTGTTCGTCGAGGCGGGAAAAGTTATCGAGCTTTTTGCCGATATGCCAGTCGGCCGTGTGTAGTATTTTCATCCGTGTCGTTAATTTAGCGAAAATAACAGATCATTTCCGAAGTTTTGAAATACCTCAACAACTGTTCGAAGGGCCGAAAGGGATTTCTTTTGCTGCTGCTGGCCGCGATGCTCGGGGCATTCTGGGGCTGTGGTAGCCCATCCGGCAAGCCCGGGGCAGGCGGCATCGCCATTTCATTCGACGACCATTTTATCAAAGAATGGTATGAGCTCAGGCCACTATTTCAGAAATACAATGCGAAAGCGACTTTCTTCATTACCTGTCCCGACAGCCTGAATGCGGAAGAGGTAGCAATGTTGAAACAGCTCGAAAGAGAAGGCCACGAAATCGGTTTCCACGGAACAGTTCATGCCAAATCCATCGAACTGATGGCGGCAGGCGGGCCGAAAGGATATATTGAAGCCGAACTCGAACCCGGGCTTCGGCATATGATCGCGGCGGGTTTTAAACCAACGTCCTATGCTCACCCTGGTGGAAACCATAACGATCGTGTCGATTCGGTGCTTTTGGCGAAAGGCTTTATAATTTTACGCGACGTAGCCATTTCAAGAAGGAAATACAAGGGCTTTCAACTCTATGCGTGGCCTCCGCGATGGATGAATGCTATTTACTATCCCTTCGACGGCGGGCAGAAAGTAGATGCCTTAATGATCGATTACGACGAGGTGAATGAAGAAGAAATTACCGAGGCGATTCGGGAAGCGAAGGAGAATGGCAGTGCATTGATGGTTTTTGGTCACGAGCCATTATACAGCGTGCCTCGAAATGGCAAATATGGTTTTAATGTGAGCTTTCTGGCCGTGGTTTTGCGGGAAGCGCATCACCAGGGATTGAAGTTTTACACAATGTCGGAACTGCCGAAGTTGCAATAGTTAGCGGCCGAACTTGCGATCTTTATAAGCGAGAAGTGGTTTTTCGATATAATTAAAAGAAAAAGTAGCCACTGCTACGGAGCCAATAAAGCTCACTACATAAAGCACTACCTGGTAACTGGCATCGCGCCATCCTGGCGCATACATTTCGAACAAGTTGATGATCACCACGATCACCGCCACGTGGTACAGATACAAGCCATAGGATATCTTGCCCAGATGATCCATCACCGGATGTCCCAAATGCACGAGTGTGTTCGGGTTACACGAGACATTCAACACAAAGAATGCGAAGAAAACCGCATATACTTCCAGAAATCCAAAGAAATGCACGCCTGAGAAGAACAGAGCAAGAAGGACCGTGTAAGCGACGATTTGTACGTCTTTCCGGAAAATGAAGTCGAGAAACTTCGTTTTATCCTTATAAACCAGCCACGCACACAAGCCTCCCAATGCCATCGTCTGAATGCGGAATTGGCCAAGGAAAGTGGTAATCATCGATCTGCGCGTCTCTTCCGACGGATCGACCATTTCAAGTCCCAGGTAAAGCAGTCCACCCGTTAGCAAAAGAAAGAATACCAGGATCGGAATGCGTTTTTTGGGATATTTGATCAGCCAGGGCCAGAGGTAGTAAAACTGCTCCTCTACGCCGATTGACCACGTTTGTGCACACCAATAGGGCAGATCGTAGAGGACGAACGCGTAGTTAGGCAAGACCAGCAATAGCAAGGTAAGTCGCTCGGGAAGGTCTACCGTCAGTTTTTCTTCAATACCCGGATAATCAAAAACAGGGATATGCGGGAAAACGAAGAAGGATAATCCAATGATGAGGAAGTAAATGGGCCAAATGCGGAATACGCGGCGCAAGTAGAACTTTTTGGCATCGACATCGCCGAAACGCCCACGTTCTTCGAGGAGCAAATAGGTGATGAGAAACCCGCTCAACACAAAGAAGAGTCCCACACCAAGCCTTCCGGCGTGTTGTATGATGGGTACGTCATATATATTGGCAATACCTAACGCATGCTTGGCCTGTTCGAGATGGTGAAATACCACCAGCGATGCCGCAATGGCACGGATACCGTTCAGATTGGGGAAATAGCGCTTTTTCTTGTCCACTACCAAGTTTTTTATTCAAACCAGGCCATCCATTTTCCCTGCACTTTCATGACCTGTTCGATCAGATCGCGAACGGCGCCACGGCCTCCGTTTTTGGGAGAAATATAGTCGGCAATGGCAAGGATTTCATCTGCTGAATCGGCCGGGCATGCGCCCATCACGCTCGTACGCATCACCTCATAGTCGGGCAGGTCGTCGCCCATAAACACGATTTCATCTTCGGTAAGGCCTGTTTCTGCGAGATACTTTTTGAAAACGGGCAGCTTGCCGTCGGGCGATGTGCCGATGAAAATATCCGTAACGCCGAGGTATTCGAGCCGTTTACGAACCCCGACCTGGCTTTGCGCCGAGATGATAGCGACGCGATAACCCATCCTGATTGCCCGGTTGATCCCGTAGCCGTCGCGCACGTTGAAAATGCGGGGTTGCTCGCCGGTTTCCAGGGCAATGACGCTGCCGTCGGTCATGACGCCGTCGATATCAAAAATAAAGGTAGTAATGCGTTTGAAACGTTCCGTAAGAGTCGAATTCATGAATAGCCGAATTGTGAATCCTGCAAATATAGCCTAACTTTTTTCGCGACAGTGAGGCTTCTTATTATTTTGAAATGTAGAGATTGCGGATTTTGTCGGTGAGCAGGCGGTAGATTTCGGTGTAATCCTCATTGGTTTCCTGCAAATATTCCAGATGGCGTGCCGTGGTTTTCCAGTCGCCGCGCCGGGCAGGGCCGGTTTGCCCGATGGAAGGATCGTCGGAATGCAGGGCTTTTTCAATGGTCGTTTGAATGAGCGGTTTAAGCAGGTCGAAATTGAGCTGTTCGCGGTCGAGGAGGTCGTGAGAGACGGTGAGCATGTAGTTAGTGAAATTGCTCGCAAAAACAGCCGCTACGTGCAAAATGAAGCGCTCGTCGGAGTCCATTCGCGTAACATTATTGCTCACACCCGAGGCAAGCTGCATGAGTTTCCCTTCGATCAGCTCATTACGTGATTCAATGCAAAAAGGCAGCTCGCTGTAATCCATTTCGACGTCTTTGGTGAATGTTTGTAAGGGATAGAACACGCCCGTGTGGACATATACGTCGCTATAAATCTCCACAAGTTTCTGAAATTCAGCGAGCGACCGTGTGCCTGACGTATGTACGAGTATCACGCCCTCCGGGAGTACGACGCGCTGGATCACGCTCTCGATCGCGTCGTCGGTCACGGCGATCACAATCACTTCTGCCTCGCTTTCGGAAAAGTTGAGATCAGGCTGGATATTGGTATCATACAACGATGAAGCCAACTGACGCGCTTTTTGCGTGTCGCGGCTGTACACCTCGCAAATCCAGTGCCCTGCGTCCTCAAAAGCCTGCGCGAGGTGCCAGGCTACGTTACCCGCGCCGATGAAGGAGATTTTCAATTATCTATCCAATTTTCAAGCTGAATATCAGCCAGGTTTGCAAAATCTTTCGTGTTTCGGGTCACTAAGGTAAGGCCGTATCGTAACGCGGTTGATCCAATCAACAGATCGAATTCACTAACAATCCGGCGGCTTCTTCTCAACCTTGCTTTTTCTTTGGCATAAATAGAGAAAGCCATAACGGTCGGTAATGTTTGGGCCGAAAAGACCAGTTCAAAGCTGCGAACACTTTTCAGGTTCTCCTGATATCTGGTTGGTGAACCATTTTCAGCACCGAATAAAAGCTCTGCAATGGTGATTTCGGAAGTATAGCAGTTGTGGAGGCCAGTTTGACGAACCCTATTCTTCAAGTCAAACTCCCCTTTTAAATAGTGTATGCAAATATTAGTATCTAGTAGATATTGACTCATAGTTCAATGTCCCTGGGTGAATCATTTCGATTTGAATATATCATTTTTACAAGTTCCTCCCCAGTTTCCTCACCTTCCCAACTACCAAATAAGCTGGCCAAAAGTGCTTCTTTGGATTCATTGCTTTCTGCAACGTCTTCTACCACGATCTTCAATTTTCTATCGCCAAAAATGTCCCGAACCGATTTGATAAAACGGTTGTCAAGCTCCGAGGCGTTTAACTGAAATGTTTGTTGCATGGCTTTTTAAGTAGGTTGTTAATGCTAATATACTATTTTGCCTACATATAACCCATTCGAGTGCCTTCAATGCACTACCGGTGCCACTTGCTCAGGGGTGGTAATCCCCGATGGCAGCTCCATAATCCGCATATTCCTGAAATGGATCTCGGCGCCTTCGGCTTCGAGGCAGATGTAGCCCTTCTTCCGCTCGGAGGCGCGGAGGCCGTTGACGAACTTGCCGTTCACGGAGAGTTTTACCGTGCCGTCTACCGCCACGACTACATATTTGTTCCATTCACCTTTGCCCTTGCAGCGCTTTTCGAGCGATTTGCTGCGGATGCCGCGCGGATTGTCGGGGATGGCCGTCATGCCCATGGTCGGGAAGAGTTCGCCGTGTACGTAGTCGTCCGTGGCATTATGCTGTGGGGCATAGTCGAGTTCGAGCATTTGTACTTCGATGGCCTTCGTGAGCGGGTCGTGTTCCTGAGGCGTCCCTTCACTCCATATAAATACGCCGGAATTGCCGCCGGCTTCCATATGCTTCCATTCGACTTCGAGGATGAAGTTTTCATATTGCCTGTCGGAACGCATCACACCGATCGGCTTGCCGGAACATATCAAGGTACCGTTTTTGACTTTCCAGGTTTCTTTGGAAGTGTTGACGTCGACCCAGCCGTTCAGGTTTTTGCCATTGAAAAGGGGAACAAACGTCAGGTGGTCGCTGATCTGGGCCTGTAACGGGCAGCTGGATAACGCGTAGAGCATTAATATAACCACTTGCAAACGCCTAAGGCGTGATTTCTTGCGGGTATGAGTTATTATTGTAAAATTCATCATCTAACTAGGGGTTCAGCAATGAAAATTTTAAAAGGACTGATTATTGTTTTATTACTGAATGCCACTTTCACACACGCGCAGCACTATACTTCACCTATCGCAGGCGGTGTGGATGTCGGGGCCGGTGTAGGAAGCCATTCCTGGGCGCCTTCCATCATGTACCACGAGGAAATTGGTTCGCAAAGGCTCCCCTGGCTCCGGCTGGGGCTCGGTTTCAGGGCCTGGGGCTATTACGCCGGGAGGACCAACCTCGATACCAAACGCATTGCGGGAATCGAGGATTATCTGGAATACCGTGATGTTTCAATTAACGGGATAAGCTTTCTTGCGGGAGTCAATGTGAGTTTCTGGAAGTTGGATATCGGTGTCAACACCGACTTGCTGGGCCTTACCTATGGCTCCAAACGGCATGGTTACTATGAGAAAAACGTCCCGACGAATGGCACAGGCAAGCCTTATTACGACAAATGGTTGGCCAGTAAGCCTACGCTGTTTAATGCATTGCCACTGGCCCTTCGGAGAAACAGCGGGCAATCGGAGGCTTTCGTGCGGTTCAAGGCAGGCCGGAGGCTTGGCGTAAAAGTCGGTTACACCTACGGGCGGGTTACCTACACGACCAAAAAAATCGACGGTTTCAATGTTTACCTCGATAACAGCCAGCGACATGTGTCCAAAGTTTACGGCCTTCCGTACGCTGCAGTGGCCTTTGCAGTAGGGGATTAACAAATGAATTTCTCAAACATACTTGTTATTCAATTTGTTAAACTCTATATTTGCACTCCCATTTTGCGATGGACTGTCTTGTTACAGTGTAAATTATTGAAAATCAATTAAATTTTTTGTTAATCGTGGATACGTTAAGCTACAAAACCATCTCGGCGAACAAAAACACAGTAAACAAGGAGTGGATTGTTGTGGATGCTGAAAATGCAATTCTTGGTCGTTTGGCCAGCGAAGTTGCTAAAATTATCAGAGGCAAACACAAAGCAAGCTACACTCCTCATGTGGATTGTGGTGATAACGTGATTGTTATCAACGCCGATAAGATCAAGTTGACAGGTAAGAAAATGACGGACAAAGTTTATGTTCGCCACACTGGTTACCCGGGAGGTCAACGTTTTCAGACTCCTCGCGAGTTGCTCGAAAAACACCCAGAGCGTGTGATCGAGAAAGCCGTAAAAGGTATGCTTCCAAAGAACCGTTTGGGACGTCGTTTATTTACAAACCTGTTTGTTTACGCTGCCGCAGAACACCCGCACAGCGCACAGCAACCAAAGCAAATCCAATTGTAATTCATGGAAGTGATCAACACAATAGGTAGAAGAAAAACCGCCGTTGCTCGTATTTATCTGACACCAGGTAAAGGAGATATCAAGGTAAACGGCCGTGATTACAAAGAATATTTCCCATTTGAAGTACACCAGATCGTTCTTCAGCAGCCTTTCGCTACCATCAGCGGAGGAAATGGTTACGATATCAAAGTAAATGTTAGAGGTGGTGGAATCTCTGGCCAGGCGGAAGCGATCCGTATGGCGGTTTCACGTGCACTGGTTCAATACAACGGCGAATTCCGTGGCGCATTGAAAAAAGAAGGATTCCTTACCCGCGACCCACGTATGGTTGAGCGTAAGAAATACGGACGCGCTAAGGCACGCAGAAGATTCCAGTTCTCGAAACGTTAATTGTTTGGAGTTCAGGGTTCAGGAGTTCAGAGTTCAGATTTTGCTTTACTTTCAACTCATAAACTTTCAACTCATAAACTCCAATTGTCCAGACGTCGCTTATCGTGCCCGATGCTTCGTGCTGCGTAACAAGTCTAAAAAAATATTTTTAAATCAAATTTGGCAATGGCACAAATAGAATATAAAGAACTATTGGATGCAGGTGTCCACTTTGGTCACCTTACCCGCAAGTGGGATCCACGGATGGCTCCATATATCTTCATGGAGAAGAACGGGATCCACATCATTGACCTGAACAAAACTTTGAGCTGCCTTAACGAAGCGGAAGCTGCGTTGAAACAGATCGTTCGTTCAGGACGTAAGATCATGTTTGTTGCTACTAAAAAACAAGCTCAGGAAATCGTAACGGAAGAGGCGAAACGCCTTAAAATGCCTTACGTGACTGACCGCTGGTTGGGTGGTATGCTTACAAACTTTGGCACAATTCGCAAGTCTTTGAAAAAAATGCAGACTCTCGAGAAGATGCTGAAAGACGAAGCCACGGTTAGCAATATTGCGAAAAGAGAACGCCTGATGCTTACACGTGAAAAGGATAAACTGGAAAGAGTACTAGGTGGTGTAGCGGACCTTACTCGCCTTCCGGCGGCACTTTTCATCGTTGATGTAAAACGCGAGCACATTGCGGTTGCAGAAGCAAAAAGATTGAACATCCCCATTTTTGCAATCTGCGACACCAACTCAAACCCTGAATTGGTTGACTTCCCAATCCCATCGAACGACGATGCTTACAAAGCGATTTCGTTGATCACACTGGCGATCGGTAAGGCTATCGAAGAAGGTTTGATGGAACGCAAACAAGACAAAGACGATCAGCGCCTGGTTGAGGAAGAAGAAGCAAAACGCGCGGCTGACAAAGGTGAAGAGGCAGCGCCTCGTGCCGAAGTTGCCAGTGTTGAGGTTGCTGAAAGCGACGAAGAGTAAAAAGGGCAATATGGTGTAGCTTTCGAAGCTGGCCATAGTTGAACATACAGAGTAGCCCATAGCCTCTTGCTATGGGCTACATTTTTTTAAAATTCATTGAGATCGAATTCTTTAACCATTCCATAATTCCCGGTTAACGGATCTTTCGCCACAAAACATTAATACAAATACTTATCACGATCATGGCAATTACCGCACAAGATGTAAACAAACTCCGCCAAATGACCGGCGCGGGCATGATGGATTGTAAAAAAGCCCTGCAGGAAGCAGATGGCGATTTCGACAAAGCCGTTGATATTCTCCGTAAACAAGGACAGAAAGTTGCCGCAAAACGTGCTGACAACGCTGTATCAGAAGGAACTGTTCTGATCAACATCAGCGAAGATGGTACCAACGGTAAACTCGTTGCGCTGGCTTGCGAAACTGAGCCCGTATCGAATGTGGAAGATTTCAAAAACCTTGCACAATCTATCCTTGACAAAGCGGTAGCGGATAACATTGCTGACAAAGATGCGCTTCTGGCAGCAACTTTGGCCGACGGCCGTCCTGTATCGGAACACATGATTGAGCTTACAGGTAAACTGGGAGAGAAACTGGAAATCAGTGCTTACGAGAACGTATCAGCTGATAAAGTAGTCCCTTACATCCACTCAAACGGTAAATTGGGCGTACTGGTAGCATTCGCCGGCGTAAACGGAACGGATGTTGCTGAACTTGGCAAAGATGTAGCCATGCAGATTGCTGCTATGAAGCCGGTAGCTTTGGACAAAGACGGTATCGATGCTGCTACTATCGAGCGCGAGATCGAAGTGGGTAAAGAGCAGGCACGTGCGGAAGGCAAGCCGGAAGCAATGCTTGAGAAAATCGCTCAGGGCAAGCTTCAGAAGTTCTACAAAGACAGCACCCTGTTGAACCAGGAATTTGTGAAGGATTCTTCACTGACCATCCGTCAGCTGCTTGAAAAAACTTCAAAAGGTTTGACAGTAACTACATTCAAACGTGTAGCGATCGGCGGTTAAGCCTTTTAGCAACAAAATATATTGACAACGCCTGGTATCTAATTTGTATACCAGGCGTTGTTTTTTCATATTTACGGAAAGTTAAATGCAATTTAATTTTCAGCACACGCTATCGGCGGCATTTCATCAGACAGAATGGTTGAAATACGGAACGCTCCGTATCAGGAGCATAATTCGACAGACGAAGAACTAGTTAGACTTTTCCTCGAATCGAAGGACAATCGTCATTTTCAGAAACTTTACGAGCGCTATGCTGTAAAGGTCTACCAAAAATGCGTCACACTTACCAGGGACGCTACCCGGGCCGAGGACATTATGCACGATGTCTTTCTTAAACTCATCCATAAAATGGGTACGTTCAAGACCGGTTCCAAATTCTCCACATGGCTTTTTACCATTACCCATAATCATTGCATGGACCTCGCGCGCGTGAGTAAGCGTAAGGTCATACTCGTCCATGAAGCAGCGCCCGGCGCGGGAGATAAGGCAGAAGTATGCCTGCAAGGGCTTTTCGAGGAGGAAGTTAATCTGGCGACACTGAAAGAGGCACTGGACCTGCTCGACCTCGAAGACAAGGCCATGGTCTACCTCCGTTACCTCGACGATCGCAGTATCCGCGACATCGCGGTTATCTTCCGGACGACCGAAAGTGCCGTAAAAATGCGGCTGTTACGGTCGCGCAGGAAGCTTCGCAAGTGGTATCATAAACTTTCAGATGGCGGTAATTTCTTTTGAAAGCATCAGAAATTGCTTTACTTTGACCGTAACCTCCTCATTCTTTATTCGTAAAAAGATGGAAATTAATGAGTATGGTCCCACTAAACACATTGACAATGAACCAAAAACTTCGACGCACATCCTTTATTGCTCTTACTTTACTCGCAGCTCTGACATTCCCGGCCGTTTCCCAAAACAAGGTTGATCTTTCCAATGCGATTGCCTCGGGCCGCCTGAAAACCGCTAACGATACCGCCTGGCACAAGATTGAATTCGGGGCTAACCTGAATCAGGGTTCTTTCAGCTCCAACTGGACGGGTGGCGGTGTGAACTCGATCGCGCTGGGTCTTTTTCTGAATGCATTGAGTGAAAAGAAGGTAGGCAAAAACTCCTGGAGAAATGATTTTCAGGGTCAGTACGGTATCGTCCGCAACAAGGGCCAGCAGAGCCGTAAGAACGTCGACCGGATTTTCTTCGATACCAAATATAATCGTGAACTGACGTCCAAATGGAGCTTATTCGCCAATGTCAACTTCCTGTCGCAGTTTGGTAACGGTTACGAATATTCTGATACCAGCGACGTCAAGAGAAAAGTGTCGGGCATCCTTTCGCCGGCTTACCTGACCGAGGCGATCGGTATCGAATATCGCCCTGTACCATACTTCTTTGTGGACCTCGCACCAGGTGCATTGCGCCAGACTATCGTTGTCGACAAGGATTTGTACGTCAATACGCCTGATCAAAAGAACTATGGGGTACCCATTGGCAAGCGTGTGCGTACGGAAGCGGCTTTAATCCAGCTTGTAGCCAATTTTGACAAGGATATAGCGAAGGACGTTAATTTGAAATTCCGTTATCTGATGTTTTCAAGCTTCAAACATCCTTTGAATATCGATAACCGCCTGGATGCGCAGCTGACGGCGAAGATTAACAAATACGTCAATGTCAATCTTGGTGCCATCATGGTTTATGACGATGACCAGAGCGACAAGATCCAGTTTGCTCAGGCCCTCAGCATCGGCTTTTTGTTTGCTTTTTAATCTATCAACTAACCTCATCTTATTATGTTAAAGGAGTTCAAAACATTCATTGCCCAGGGCAACGTGCTGGATCTCGCTGTCGGTGTCGTCATCGGTGCGGCATTCGGAAAAATCACTACTTCGCTGGTGGAGGACATTATCAACCCGATACTCGGCCTCGTTCTCGGTGGCGTGGATTTCACGCAGCTTAAGGTTGTGCTGAAAGAGGCTGTCGGAGAAACGCCGGAAGTAGCGATCCGATATGGTAACTTCATTCAGACCCTGATCCAGTTCCTGCTCATCGCCTGGGTGATATTCCTGATCGTGAAAGCGGCGAACAGATTGAGACTATCGGAATCACTTAAGAAAGAGTAGAACTACTTTAAGGTTGGAAAATGACAGAAAAGAGGCATATTTCGTGTGCCTCTTTTTTTATCCGTGTTATTGGGAGGGCATTAAAAAAAGTTTTCGGCAAAAGATTTACCTTCGTGGTTATTGCAGATTGTTCAACGTTTTAATTCGATTCTTGTGCAAAAAAAGGTGACGATTCTGGGTGGCGGAGAAAGTGGCGCGGGAGCCGCTATTCTTGCAAAATCCAAAGGTTTTGAAGTTTTTTTATCGGATAAGGGCCAGTTGCATCAGAAGTACGCAGACATTCTGAACAGTAAAAATATTCCATTTGAACAAGGGCAGCATTCGGACGAACGCATTCTTGACAGCGACCTCGTTGTGAAAAGCCCCGGCATTCCCGACAAAGTGCCTTTGATCGTCGGATTGAAGGAAAAAGGCATTCCGGTAATCTCTGAAATCGAGTTCGCTTCCCGCTATACGGACGCAAAGTTGATCGCCATAACCGGCAGCAACGGCAAAACGACCACGACGCTGCTTACCTATCATTTGCTCAAAACCGCAGGCCTGAATGTAGGCCTCGCCGGCAATATCGGCGACAGTTTCGCCTGGGCGGTTGCTGAAAAGCATTTCGATTACTATGTACTGGAAATCAGCAGCTTCCAGCTTGATAATATCATCGATTTCCATCCATACATTTCCGTTCTCCTGAATATCACTCCTGATCATTTGGATCGTTATGGATATGACTTTCAGAATTATGTCGATTCCAAGTTCAATATTATCCGTAACCAGACGGCGGCCGATTACTTCGTTTATTATAAAGAAAGTGAAGTGATTGAAAAAGAGCTAAAAAAGAGAAATCCTGCGGTAGCGAGGGTGGAGGTTTCGCTGGACAATGTGTTAGAGGAAGGCGCATATTTTAAAAATGGCGAGCTGATTTCCAATATCAACGGTCAGACGTTTGAGCAGGCATTCAGCGAGTTGCCGATCAAAGGCCCGCATAATGCCATCAATGCATTATCGGCGGTTTCGGTGGCGCAGTTGCTGGGTATCCGTGCTGAAAAGATCAGCGAGGGTTTGAAATCGTTCACCAATGCCCCTCACCGCCTCGAACAGGTGGAAGTGATCGGTGGTGTAACCTATGTAAATGATTCAAAGGCTACCAATGTGGATTCTGTGTTTTACGCGCTGGGAAGCTTTGATCAGCCCGTGATCCTGATTGCCGGGGGAGTTGATAAGGGAAATGACTATTCTCAAATCGATGAACTGGTGAGGGATAAAGTGAAGGGATTGATAGTTTTGGGAAAAGACCCGGCGAAGCTTGAAAACTACTTTTCGGGTAAAGTCCCGCAAATATATGCCACTGAGGACGTTCAGGATGCCGTCAATAAAGGACGGGAATGGGGCATTCCTGGCGATATCGTTCTGCTTTCACCCGCGTGCGCGAGTTTTGATCTGTTCAAAAACTACGAAGACCGGGGTGACCAATTCAAGGCTGCTGTCAGAAATCTTGTTCAATAACCATCCCTGACAACCACTGACTTTTCTTGATAACCAATCATTAGCCGGCAAAAGACATGGATTTCCTGAACAAGACAAGGGAAGATACCCAGGCATGGTTTAGCAAAAACCTTAAAGGCGACCCCTGGATATGGGGGATATGCATTATTATGCTGATGTGGAGCATTGTAGTAGTGTACAGCGCTTCCGTCAAGGACGCGTACAGCCAGATGGGTGGTAATACCGAATACTACCTCTACAAACACGCATTGCTATGCGTGCTGTCGCTGGGCGTCATGTATTTCGTGCACCGCGTCCCATATATCAAATTCGTCTACGTGACGAGGCTGGCCGTGTGGAGTTCCATTTTGCTGTTGATATTCACGATGTTTTTCGGAACGTCGGTGAACGACGCGGCCCGATGGATCGAAATTCCGGTGATCGGGCAACGCTTCCAGCCCTCGGAATGGGCCAAGGTGGCCTTGGTCGCCCATTTATCGCTGATCCTGGCGAGGCATATCAAAGGCGGCTGGAATACCCGTGAGCTTTTTATGGAGCCACTCGCGCTCGTAGGTGTCGTGTGTGGATTGATTTTCGTAAGTAATGTATCGACGGCGGTCATGCTGGCCGGCATTTGCTTTTTGCTGATGTTTGTAGGCAAAGTACCGCTGCATTACCTCGCATTTACGGCCCTCGGCCTCGTATTTTTCGCGACGATCGCCATTTTACTTAACTCTACTCAAAGATCAGGAACCGCGCAGAGCCGCATTTCGACCTTTTTCGATAAAGATGTAGTGGTTTACCAATCGCAGCAATCATATATGGCCATGGCCCGCGGCGGACTGTACGGCGAAGGAGTTTCCAAAAGCCGCCAGCGCCGTTTCCTTCCCGAGCCTCAGAAAGACTTCATTTTCGCAGTGGCGGTGGAAGAGTACGGCACATTAGGCGGCACTGCATTGATTATCCTCTATCTCATACTTCTTTATCGCGGTCTCAAAGCAATCGAAGCTACCAAGCGACCGTTTGGCGGACTGTTATCGGCCGGGCTTACATTCATTGTGGTGAGCCAGGCGTTTTCGGCTATGGCTGTTACGGTAGGGCTGGTGCCGGTGACGGGGCAGACATTGCCGTTTTTCAGTCAGGGTGGAACGTCGTTGCTCTTTACGGGTATTGCAATGGGAATGATCCTGAGCGTGAGCCGGGGCGAGATCGTCGAGGAAAAACGCATTTAACATGGCAAAAAGAGTAATTATTAGTGGAGGAGGCACCGGCGGGCATATTTACCCTGCCATCGCGATTGCCAATGCGTTGCAGCATAAGGAGCCGGATACGGAGATTCTGTTTGTGGGTGCTTTGGGTAAAATGGAGATGGAAAAGGTGCCCCGCGCCGGTTACAATATCGTAGGGCTGCCTATTGCAGGTATTAAAAGGAGCCTTTCGCTGGAAAACCTGACGCTTCCTTTTAAGATGTTCAGGAGTTTGATGAAGGCGAAAGAGGTGATTAAGGACTTTAAGCCGGATGTGGCGGTCGGCGTAGGTGGTTTTGCCAGCGGGCCGTTACTGATGATGGCGTCGATGGCCGGCATCCCAACCTTAATTCAAGAGCAAAATTCCTATGCAGGTGTTACGAACAAGTTCCTATCCAAACGGGCGGCGAAAATATGCGTGGCCTATCCTGGTATGGAGGCTTTTTTCCCAAAAGAGAAAATTACAATGCTCGGTAATCCCGTTCGAAGCGACATTACCTACGTGCATTTGAAAAGGGCCGCTGCTTTGGAGCATTTTGCATTGAGTGAGGGGTTGAAGACATTATTCGTGATGGGCGGTAGCCTTGGCGCGCGCTCGATCAACGAAAGCATTACCGAGGGGCTGGGCAAGTTGGTGGAAGCAGGTTACCAGGTATTATGGCAAACTGGTAAAAACGATATCGATAAGGCGAAAGCGGCCATTGAAAAACTGGGAACCGATGGCGTGAAGGCCTTTGACTTTATTTACACGATGGACCTTGCATATGCGGTAGCGGATGTAGTGGTATCGCGCGCAGGTGCATTGTCGGTTTCGGAACTATGCCTTGCAGCGAAACCGGCCATTCTTGTCCCGTTCCCGCATGCCTCGGAAGATCATCAGACCAAGAATGCGATGAACCTCGTCGATAGTAATGCAGCCATTCTCGTGAAAGACTCGGAAGCACGTGAGAGGCTCGTCGATCAGGCGCTGGCCTTGCTCGACGATGTAACGCGTCAGCGCGAATTGCAAATGAATATCAACAAACTGGCGCGGCCCAGTGCGGCCGACGATATTGCCGCGGAAGTTTTTAAATTGATACAGTAACCCCAAGATTTGAATATGATGTCATCCTCTGTGACAAACTGGAAATATATCTATTTTGTAGGAATAGGCGGGATCGGTATGAGTGCGCTTGCCCGCTGGTTTAAAGCCAATGGATTTGAAGTGGCCGGCTATGATAAAACGATGACGCCACTGGTCGGCAAGCTGATGGAAGAAGGCATTCCGGTGACGCTTGAAGATGAGGTTTCGACCATTCCAGAGGCATTTAAAGCCGATTCACAGCAGACGCTCGTGGTTTATACCCCCGCCGTACCGGTGCAGCATAAGCAAATGCATTATTTCCGCGACGAAAATTTCATGATCCTGAAACGCTCGCAGGTACTGGGAATTTTGACCAAAAACCTGAGAACGATCGGCGTCGCGGGCACACACGGGAAAACGACCACATCCTCGCTCGTAGCGCACATCCTGCGTCACGCGCACGTGAACAGCACGGCGTTTTTGGGAGGTATCACCCAAAACTATGGCACCAATCTGCTGCTTAATGAGCCTACCGACAACCTGGAAGAGGTTTTCTGTGTGGTGGAGGCCGACGAGTTCGACCGCTCTTTCCTGACATTATTCCCGGAAATCGGGATCGTAACGTCTACCGATGCCGATCACCTCGACATTTACGGCAAACATGAAGCCGTCCTCGAATCTTTCCGCGACTATGTGAGCCAGATCGATGAAAACGGTGCATTGTTTATGCGCGACGGACTCGAAATAGCGGATAGCAGCAAGGCCAAGGTATTTACCTACTCGTTAAACAGCGGACCCTACCATTCAACCAATATCCGCATTGAAAACGCCCGGTTCGTATTCGACCTGGTGTATCCCGAGGGGCTGATCGAGGGCATTGCCATGAAAATCCCGGGTTACCATAATATCGAAAACTCGATCGCTGCGAGCGCGGTCGCATTGTATATCGGAGTGGAGCCGGCGAAAATCAAGGAAGCGCTTGAAAGTTACGGAGGCGTAAAACGCCGTTTTGAATACCAGGTGGAGGAGGAAGGCAATGTATATATTGATGATTATGCCCACCATCCTACCGAAATTGAGGCATTTCTGTCCTCTGTGAAAGGTTTGTACCCCGGCCGCCATGTGACAGCGATCTTTCAGCCGCACCTGTTTACCCGCACGCGCGACTTTGCAGACGGGTTCGCAGAAAGTTTATCATTGGCCGACCGCCTTTTGTTATTGGACATTTACCCCGCGCGTGAATTGCCGATAGAGGGTGTGAATTCTGAAATGATCCTCGGCAAAGTAACCTCGTCGGATAAACAACTGGTTGCAAAAGAAGAAGTTTTACAACTTTTAAAAGAATTAAATACGGATATTGTAGTCACGATCGGCGCCGGTGATATCGATACTTTGGTAGGGCCGATCCGCGATTTGCTGCAAAATCCAGTTGCGAATAATTAGTCAAAGCATTTTTAATATTACTAAGATGTTACGTAAATTTGACTATTCATGGCTTTTGTTGAAACGTAGTTTGTGGCTTATTTTGCCAATTGCCGGGATCGGCATGGCGGAAAGCAGGCTCGGTCAACAGCGTTGTACAAATCTCGTAATATCGATCCAGGGCGATTCGGGTACACGATTCCTGAATCAAATGGACGTACAAATGCTACTGACGGAGAACGGCGGTGATCCGTTGATCGGAAGCAGGCTCAGCGATGTGGCTCTGCACGATCTGGAAAACCGCGTCAGCCGTAACAAACTGATCAAGAAATGTCAGGTTTTTCGTGACCTCAGGGGCAATATAGTAGTCGAAGTAGAGCAGGAGAAACCGCTTGCTCGCTGGATTAACACTTCGGATAATGGGGAAATGCGGAACACATCGGGATACTATATCAACCACGAGGGCGTTTTTTTTCCTCTATCAGAAAGTTATTCAGCAAGAACGTTACTGGTTTCAGGGGCGTATTTCCAGAACCCTCAAAAGCTGAGGTCCGAAAAGGGCGCTCAGGTTTTGGAGTTATTGCGTTTTCTGAACACCGACCCATTCTGGAAGGCTCAGGTTACGCAAATGAATGTGGATAAAGATGGTGAGATAGATCTGACAACATTGCTGGGTGACCAACGGGTCGAGCTGGGGATGGCGGAGGATTTCGAGTCCAAATTCAAAAAGCTCCGCATCTTTTATGACAAGGTGTTGAGCAAGGATTGGGGCAGGTATAAAAGAATTAGTGTTAAGTTTCAAGATCAAATAGTTTGTGAATAATAATTCACCATCAGCATGGCACACGATAAGATTGTAGTTGGGGTAGATATTGGAAGTACGAAAATAACCGTGGTTGCTGCGCAAGGTTCAGCGACGCGTCGGAACAATATCGAGATTTTGGGCTTCAGCGAAGTCCCTGTGCCGTCGGGAGCAGTAGTAAACGGCTCCGTTGAAAACATTAAACAGGTTGGCAGCGCGATCAAGGAAGCACTGGCGGAAGCGTCGTCGCGATCAGATCTCGATATTGGAGTAGTAAATGTAAGCTTTGGCGGTACGCACGTAAAAGTGAGCCCGCAGAGCGATGGAGTGATCAGGCCATCGGCATCGTCCGGCGAGGAAGTAACCCAGCGGGATGTGGACCAACTGGTCGACGATATGTACCGCGCGAAAATCGAACCGAATTTTGATGTGCTGCATGTGCTGCCGATGGATTTTACGGTCGACAACTCGACAGGCGTACGCGAGCCGGTAGGGCGCACAGGAATCAAGCTGGGAGGTAATTTCCTTGTGATTTCTGCTAACAGCCAGTCGGTGCTACGTACCAAGAAAAGCCTGGCAGAAGCCGATCAGGGGTTGAAATGTGACAAGCTGGTACTTGCCCCATTGGCAACCAGCCTGGCGGTTCTTACTGAAAATGAAATGAAGGCCGGCATCGCGATGGTGGATATCGGTGATCATACTACCGACCTGATCATTTACCACGACCGCATTGTGCGTCATATAGCCTCATTCCCTATTGGAGGAAGGCACATTACCGCCGACCTCGAAGTAGGATGCGGCATCCAGTTTGAGAATGCGGAACATTTAAAGAAAGAATACGGTGTGGCAGTTTCCGCCGACGTTCCCCTGAACGTGGAAATCCTGATCAATTACCTGGCTGGCCGCCAACCCAAACCGGTTCTGAAAAAGAATGTCGCATTGATCATCGAAGAGCGTTTGAAAGAAATCGCAGCGATGGTTTATGCGGAGATCATCAAGTCGGGATATGCCGACCGGCTGATCGGTGGACTCGTTCTTACCGGCGGATCGGCGAACATACCGGAAATAGAGGCCTTGTTTGAGAGGATTACCGACATGTCGGTACGTGTAGGTTACCCTGAAAACCTGGATCGGACCGCGAAAGCCGATGCGGTAAGCAATGCTTCGTTCAATACGGCTATCGGACTGGCCTGGGCGGGATTGAAATCGGTGGATTCGCGTATAAAGTCGGTTTGCAGACCCGCATCGGCATTCAATACAGGTAATGTGGTGCAGAAGGAGCCGGCGAAAGAAATAAAAGAGCCGCAGAAACGCAACGGAACGTTTTGGGACAATATAACCGGAATAATCGGAAAGAAAGACGATAGTCTGGGAGACTATTAACAGCCATATCACGCATACTCAACCCCGGAAAGAATATGAACAATAGCTTGTTGCACGCATTAGACCAGGACTATATAGTGAACGAAATCATCAAAGATCCAAACGGAGAAGGCCAGGGCGAGCCTGCTATCATCAAGGTGATTGGTGTCGGCGGAGGTGGTAGCAATGCTGTGAACTACATGTTTGAGAAAAAAATCAAGGATGTCGAATTTGCGGTTTGTAATACAGACAGGCAAGCACTTGCCAACAGCCCTGTGCCTGTGAAAATCCAGTTGGGTGCGACTTTGACACAAGGCCTGGGAGCCGGGACCGATGCTACGAAAGGTAAGGAAGCGGCTCTGGAAACGATCGAGGAGATTAAAGGTCTTTTGGGAGGTTCTACGCAGATGGTATTTATCACCGCCGGTATGGGTGGTGGAACAGGAACAGGCGCCGCGCCGGTAATCGCCCAGCTTGCCAAAGAAATGGGCAAACTGACGGTGGCCGTTGTGACAGCGCCTTACACCTGGGAAGGACTTGACAAGAAAGAGCAGGCGCTCGAAGGTATCGAGCAGCTGAAAGAATATAGCGACACCGTCCTCGTGGTTTTGAACGACAAGCTCGAAGAGCTATACGAGGACATGACATTGACGCAAGCTTTCGCGGAAGCGGACGGCATATTGCTCAATGCAGTGAAAAGTATCTCCGAGATCATTACGACGAACGGTAATATCAACACCGACTTCAAAGATGTGGAGAAAGTGTTGAAAAGTGCCGGGCAATCGGTCATGGGAACGGCGGAATCCACCGGGGCCGACCGTGCGCAGAACGCGATCAAGGAAGCGCTGGATTCGCCGCTTTTGAACGACCGCGACATTCGCGGAGCAAAAAGGATCCTCGTAACGCTTGCTACCAGCAAGAAAAAAGAGGCTACGATGCGGGAACAGCGCGAGATCTGGCAATATGTGCTCTCACAAGTGGGTGGCGAAGCACGCATGTTCAAGCTGGGAACGATCACCGACGATTCGCTGGGCGATAAGCTCCGGGTTACCGTTGTGGCTGCCGGTTTCGACAGTATTGAGTCGCCGATACCCGGTATTCAGCTCAAAGGAGTTAAAGGACAACCTCAGCAAGCCCCGGTTGTATTGGAAGAGCCGAAAGACGAACTTCCGCCCGTTGAAGTAGAAGAAGAGCTGGTATTAACCGGAGAACTGGAAGAAAATACGCCAACCGGTTCAATCGACCTCGTTCTGGACGATGAAAGGGTAACCCATGGCTTTGATCCTATCAATATTTCGCTGACGGAAATCGAGCCGACGAACGACTGGACCGATGAAGACGCGCTGAAAATGGAGATGATGATCAAATCATTCCGCGACGGGCTCGTGAAATATTCGGATCTGGAAGGTCCGGCTTTCCGCCGGAGCAGGGTAGAGCTCTGGAAGCGGCCCGCCATTCCGGCACATGAAATGGAGCAGCACTGGCTGAAATAGCAAAAAAGGGAGCGACGAGCTCCCTTTTTTAATGCACTAGAAATGGATGATCTGCCCGGCCTGTATTTCGAGCAGTTCCTTATATAATGCATTTGAAATCACATTCTCGTTGTAATGCGAGCGTATCTGCGCGAGTTTGACTCGTAATGCGAGCGTGTTCATGCCCAGGTAGCTGAAAACGTCGTTGAGGTGGCTTAATGCGATGGCTGCTCCCTGCATATTGGACGACAATCCTACCAATGCGGCTTTTTTATTGGAAAAACTGTTGGGGTAAGGGAGCCCATCGATAAATGCTTTCAGTACGCCCGGGTAGGAACCGTTGTATTCGGGCACGATGAAAACGAACTTGTCGGTTTGTTCCAGCAATGATTTCAGGTTGTTGAATGCTTCATTCTTGCCCGTATTTGCATACAATGCCGAGACCGTAAAGTCGTCGGGCAGGTTTACCAAATCGAGGATAATGCTGGGGGCATGCAGCTGTTGAAGAATTTCCTGATAATATTCCGCTATTTTCCTGGACATCGAGTTGGGCCGGTTGGTACCAACGATGATCACGATAGGAGATGTGGATGGAGTCATGTGCCGGTTAATGTTCTTGTAACTGGTAACAAATTATGTTTGAAATTGTTCTAACGGCGCCGTTATCAGCAGCAAAACTAACCGTCAAACCGACACGTTACCAGGGCGGTTTTCATGATACACAACAATTATTGTTATATTTGAGCCCGTTATTCATCTTGAAATTTCAATAATTATCTGGTTTTCAGATTGTTATACATAAATCAACCCACATAAATATGTCCTGGTTTATTCGCAAAGAAAAAGGTATTAATACACCGACTGAAATGAAGCGCGAAGCGCCGGACGGTTTGTGGTACCAATGTCCCAATTGCAAGAAAATCACTCCTACCAGGGAACATAAGCAAAATGCTTTTACCTGCCCGCATTGCAACTACCACGAAAAAGTGGGGTCGGATGTGTATTTCAACCTGCTTTTCGACGACAACGAGTTTATCGAGCTCGATGCCAACCTCATTTCTGGCGATCCATTGGGCTTTGTAGATACGAAGGCTTATCCTGACCGGATCAAGTCGACGATGAAGAAAACCGGGCTGAAAGATGCTGTACGTACAGGACACGGAAAAATGAATGGGCTGGACCTGGTGATCGCTTGTATGGATTTCAGCTTTATCGGTGGCTCGATGGGTTCGGTAGTGGGAGAGAAAATCGCACGTGCGATCTCGTACTCGCTTGAAAAGAAGATCCCGTTCCTGATGATTTCGAAGTCGGGAGGGGCGCGGATGATGGAGGCAGGGTTTTCGCTGATGCAGATGGCCAAGACTTCGGCACGCCTCGCGCAATTGTCGGAGGCCAAGGTACCTTACATTTCGTTGCTTACCGATCCTACAACGGGCGGTGTTACAGCGTCTTACGCGATGCTTGGGGACTTTAATATTTCGGAACCCGAGGCATTGATCGGTTTTGCCGGTCCGCGGGTTATCCGGGAAACGATCGGTAAAGATTTGCCCAAAGGTTTCCAAAGTGCAGAATTCGTTTTGGAACACGGCTTTCTGGACTTTATCGTCGATCGTAAGGATTTGAAAGATAAATTGACTAGTCTTCTGAGTATGCTCAGCTAGGCACTAATATTCAGCAAAGCGGCCCGTCAGGTTATCTGGCGGGCCGCTTTGCATTTATGATGTTGGTTGTATGGATCAGGGGCAGGCCTCCTTACGCCGCGTGTCGGTAATGTCGTTGATTTTCCAGCCCGTGCCGGTTTTGATCAGATTAAAAACATTGACGCCGCAATGCGAGAACTTGTCTCCAAGATAAAACTTGTATGGCGCCCAGACAACCGCCATCGGGCCATCAATGGACACCTTTACATCGTAAATGCGCTCGTCCCATTTGTCGTTATGTGGGGTGCCCACTGCTTTCACGAATCCATCAATGCTGCCTTTGTGCGTGACGGTGGAATCGGCTGCGTTTTTGGAAATGGAAGTCAACGCGGCGGTTTTGGTAAACACACTTCTTACGAGGGTTGAATCACCATTGCGCATGCCGGTGAAGAGCTTATCGACGACCTCACGTGCGGCTGCGGCCTCTTCCTGTGCATGGGCGCGATTTGGGGTTGAGATAATAATAGTAATGAGCAGAACTAGTGTCGGGAAATGGCTAATATGTTTCATTGGTATAGTTTTAACAAAAACTTAATTTTGAGGCCCCTTATAAATTCTGGGAATCGATATGTCGGAAAAAATAGTTAAAAAAGTAGATATAAGGAACAGACGGGCCTCATTCGAGTATTTCTTTCTGGAAGAGTTCACAACCGGTATGGTGCTAACAGGTACCGAAATCAAGTCGATCCGGCAGGGTAAGGTCAACTTTCAGGACGCTTACTGCCTTTTTATGGATGGCGAGTTGTTTATCCGAAGCCTCCATATTTCACCTTATACCGAAGGAACACATTATAATCACGAACCTATGCGGGATCGCAAGCTCTTGATTACCAAGCGAGAGCTCAGGAAGCTGACAGAAGGGTTGAAGGATCAGGGGCTGACGATTATACCAGTACGGTTGTTTACCAGTGAGCGTGGTTTAGCCAAGCTACATATTGCATTAGCCAAAGGTAAAAAGCTATACGATAAGCGCGACAGCATTAAGGAGCGTGACGTGAAACGCGAGAACGACCGCGCGGGCTACTGAGCAAGTGGTTGGATAAGCCCTCAAAAAGGGCTAATACAGTGATCCTCGGGCGTTTCTGTTAATTTCTTTCAACAATATTTGAGAATACCGGATCGTTTTTTCTGGTGAAAAATTCTTATATTGTGAGAATTAACTACCACAGGGCTCATGGGTAAAGTACTGGTTCTGAATCAAGATTATAGCGCACTAAGTGTTTGCACAGTTCCGAAGGCGTTTCTGCTGGTTTATATGAAGAAGGCTGAAATGCTCGCCGAATCTCAGTTGGAGCATCTCAGGACTGTCAACGACAGGTATCCCATGCCGGTCGTCATACGTCTCCATCGCTACATACATATACCGTACAGGGGGGTGGTCATGACCAGGCAAAACCTCTTCAAGCGGGACGGCAACAGGTGCCAGTATTGCGGAACCCACGATAATCTGACGCTGGACCACGTAATGCCGAAAAGCAGGGGAGGGAAAACCACCTGGGACAATTTGGCCACCGCATGTAAAAGATGCAACTCCCGCAAAGGAGACCATACGCCGGAAGAGGTTGACATGCCGTTAAAGCAGCGACCGTTCCGGCCTTCTTTTTTAATGTTCATCCGGGATTTTTCAGGCATGGCCGATGACGAGTGGCTGCCATACCTCGGATCGAAAGAGCGTTCTTGCTGATCTGCGGGCTTCATCGCTGATTGTCAGGCATTGTCATTTGTTGTCAGGAGGTTGAAAACAATGTCACGTACGGTCATTGATTGTCAATCTTGCTCTGCAACATCTGATCAAATTCTTCTCCAATTTATGTTCCTGACCATCTCCGGCCACTCCTGACACTTAATGACTACACCTGACAACTTCCTGACCACACCTGACTAACCCTGACCATTTTACGCCGAATCGGCACCATATCTCCCCGTTGCTAAATTAAATCGCTCAACCGTTCGGAAATTGTTTTCGAATCGCGTAATTTTGCGTCCTAATTTTTCAAAAATACTTGTTGAACTAATTTTCAGCCGATTAGCCTGGCGGCTGATGTATTTAAGGGCCATTATTCCTATTTATGTCTAAGGAAAAACAAAATCAACCACTTCCCGAATTCGATTGGGATAAAGCATCAGACAAAGGTTTCGGAACCGCTTATTCATCAGCTGACCGTACCCGTCTGGAACAAATGTATGAAACTACCCTTTCGCCGGTTTCGGAAAAAGAAGTAGTTAAAGGTGTTGTAGTAGGTATTACAGACCGCGAGGTGATCCTGAACATCGGTTTTAAATCTGACGGTATCGTATCATCCAATGAATTCCGCGACCTGCCAGGTTTGAAAATTGGTGACGAAGTGGAAGTTTACGTAGAGAACCAGGAAGACGCACAAGGTCAGCTGGTACTTTCACGCAAAAAAGCGAAAGTTATCACTGCATGGGATAACATCCAGAAATCATTCGATGAGGATGTTGTTATCGATGCAAATGTTAAGAGAAGAACCAAAGGTGGTCTTATCGTTGATATTTTCGGCATTGAAGCATTCTTGCCAGGTTCACAAATCGATGTGAAGCCAATCCGTGACTTCGACGTTTTCGTTGGAAAGCGTATGGAAGTAAAAGTTGTGAAAATCAACTACGCTAACGATAACGTAGTAGTGTCACACAAAATCCTGATCGAAAAAGATCTTGAAGCACAACGTCAGCAAATCCTGAACAACCTTGAAAAAGGTCAGGTATTGGAAGGCGTGATCAAAAACATGACCAACTTCGGTGTGTTCATCGACCTTGGTGGTGTTGACGGTCTGTTGCACATTACCGATATTTCATGGGGCCGTATCAACCACCCATCTGACCTTCTTTCACTGGATCAGAAATTGAACGTGGTTGTTCTCGACTTCGATGAAGAGAAAAAACGTATTTCTTTGGGTCTGAAGCAACTTCAGTCTCACCCATGGGATTCTCTTGCAGAAGAAATCCAGGTTGGATCGAAAGTTACAGGTCGCATCGTTAATGTTGCTGACTACGGTGCTTTCCTTGAAATCAAACCAGGTGTTGAAGGTTTGATCCACGTTTCTGAAATGTCATGGTCTCAGCACCTGCGCAATCCTCAGGAGTTCATGAATGTGAACGACGAGATCAGCGCGGTTGTATTGACGCTTGACCGTCAGGAGCGCAAAATGTCTCTTGGTATCAAACAATTGACAGAAGATCCTTGGACTCAGGGCTCATTGAAAGAGAAGTATGCTATCGGTACCCGCCACAAAGGAGTAGTTCGTAACCTGACCAACTTCGGTCTGTTCATCGAATTGGAAGAAGGCATCGACGGTCTGGTACACGTTTCTGACCTTTCATGGACTAAGAAAATCAAGCATCCTTCCGACTTCGTGAAAGTAAACGACGAATTGGAAGTAGTTGTACTTGAACTTGACGCGGACAACCGTCGTCTTGCTTTGGGCCACAAGCAGCTTGAAGAAAACCCGTGGGATACTTTCGAAAGCATCTTCGAAGTAGGTTCAGTACATAAATCTACGATCGTTGCGAAAGGTGATAAGTTTGCTACTCTCGAACTTCCTTACGGAATCGAAGGTGTTGCTTCTATCAAGAACCTTGCGAAAGAAGACGGAACGTTTGCGGAAGTAGGTGAGAGCCTTGACTTCACTGTTCTTGAATTCCTGAAAGACGAGAAGAAAATCGTTCTTACTCACTCTAAAGTGAAAGGTGTTCCTGCTGAGGAAAGAAAAGAAGCAAAAGCCCCTAAAGCTCCTGCTGCTGAATCAGCGAACAAAGAAGCTGAGAAATCAACTTTTGGAGACCTTAGCGTTCTGTCTGCTTTGAAAGAGCAGTTCGAAGAGAGCGAGAAGAAAGGAAAAAAGTAAAATAAAATATGGTGCGGAAGAATTTTTTAATACTTTTGCACCCGGATTAGCTGTCGGCCTTGCGCAGACAGCTAATCTTTAAAAATGGTTCCGTGGCCGAGTGGCTAGGCAGAGGTCTGCAAAACCTCGTACAGCGGTTCGAATCCGCTCGGAACCTCCCCTTGAATTGTGGCTTTTTTTCCCGGATTTGGGACACAATAAAATGCCTGAAAAATACCATTTGGAATCCGTTTTTTTAACGAGCTCTAAATGGTATTTTTTTTGCTAGTCACTTGAAAATCAGTCGGTAAAAATTTTGTAACCGATGTTAAATTAATCCAACAAATTAGACAAATTATAAATAAGAAGGTGGGGTAAAATATCCCTTAAATACTTTTGTGGATAAAAAATCGTAAGCTAGTTTTGTCTGTTGAAGAATAATGAATAGTTGATTATGAATATACCATTCCGAATGGACGCTAAGTTTTGTTCCTTCTTTAATTACTCAAAAACCTTTGTAGCTATCCTCTTAGCTATCTTTTTAAGCGTACCTACTTTAGTATCTGCGCAGGATAGCACTGCTGCTGCCGGTGCAGCTCCCGCTGGAGGTGGTGATGCTGCAAAAGGTGAATCGATCTTCAAAAACAACTGCGCCCAATGCCACGCACCTACTGACGAGCGTGTAGTTGGTCCGGGGTTGAAAGGAGCAAGCTCCCGTCACGATTTTGCCTGGCTTTCCAAATGGGTACGCAACTCTTCGGCAGTGATCGCATCGGGCGATCCTTACGCTGTCAAAATTTACAACGAATATTCGAAAGCTCAGATGACGAGCTTCCCGAACCTTTCGGACGATGATATCAAGGCGATCTTCGCTTACGTAGACCAGGCGTCTGCTGCTCCTGCCGCTCCTGCGGGTGGTGGTGCTGCCGGAGCTACTACGGCGGCGGCTGGAGATGCCAAGGGCAGTGCTCCTTCTGACTTGTTCGTGATCGTACTGGTTGCATTGGTGGTAGTAATGGTATTGGTATTGGGTGTTTTGCTCGTTATCGTATCGCTTCTTTCCAAAGCCGTTAAAGGCGGAGGCGCTGAAACTGAGGCTCCTGCCGGTGAAAGTTTCGGTGGTTTGCTGAAAAGAATCACTGTTGATCCGGCTATCCGTTCCGCGACACTCTGGATCTTCGTTCTCCTGGTTTTAAAGGCAACTCTGGACGGTGCGTTTAGTGTAGGGGTTCAGCAAGGATATGCCCCCAAACAGCCTATTTCATTCTCTCACAAGTTGCATGCAGGCGAATATAAAATCGACTGTAACTATTGCCACACCGGTGTTAACCGCGGTAAGTCGGCGCACATCCCTTCTGCTAACATCTGTATGAACTGCCACGGTGTTATCAAAAAGGAATCTCCTGAAATTCAAAAGATTTATACTTCCATCGAGAACAACCAGCCGATCGAATGGGTGCGCGTTCACAACCTGCCTGACCTGGCTTACTTCAACCACGCACAGCACGTGAACGTGGGTGGCCTCGAATGCCAGAACTGCCACGGCGAAGTTGAGAAAATGGAAGTAATACAGCAACGCTCGTCACTGACGATGGGATGGTGTATTGATTGTCACCGTAAAACTGAGGTAAATACCAAAGACAATCAGTACTACGATAAGCTGGTACAGTTGCACGCTTCTGAAAGCAAAGAGGCTTTGAAAGTAGCGGATATTGGTGGTTTGGAATGTTCTAAGTGCCACTACTAATCAAGAAATTAATACCGGATACAACTCATTGTATTGAATAGTTTTATGGAAAATACTAATAAAAGATACTGGCGGGGACTTGAAGAGCTGAGGAATGATGAGAAGTTTGTAAAAGACGCAAGTTCAGAGTTCCCAAGCGCACCGACCGAAAGCCAGTATGAAAGTCTGGTGGATGGCGTAGGTACCCATCGCCGTGATTTCCTTAAAGTTCTGGGCTTTGGAATGGCGGCGGTATCCCTCGCGGCCTGCGAAACCCCGGTTAAAAAAGCCATCCCTTACGTTAATAAGCCGGAAGGCGAATTCCCTACTATATCTAACTGGTATGCATCCACTTACGCAGAAGGGGGAGATTATGCGAGTATCCTGGTCAAAACCCGTGAGGGCCGACCTATTAAAATAGAAAGCAATTCCCTTTCAAAAGTTTCTTATGGTGTGAGCTCACGGGCACACGCTTCGTTGCTCGGTTTGTACGACAATGAGAAACTGAAAGGTCCTAAAAAAGGAGAAGATACAAAAGTAAGCTGGGAAACTGTTGATAAGGAGATCTCTGATCAGCTTGCACAGATCGCAGCAAAAGGCGGAGCGATCCGCATTCTTACTTCTACGATATTGAGTCCGTCGACAAAGGCGGTTATCGCAGACTTCACTGCAAAATATCCAACCACAACCCATGTGGTTTACGATGCCAATTCATCTTACGCATTAGTAAAAGGAAATGAATTGTCATTCGGTAAAGCTGTTATCCCTTCTTACGATTTCAGCAAAGCGAAAGTAATCGTTGCTATCGATGGCGACTTCCTCGGAACATGGCTTGCGCCCGATACATTCTCGAAACAGTTTGCCGATACACGTCGTGTAAGCAGCGAGAAAGACGGCAAAAAAGAAATGTCCCGTCTGTATCAATTCGAATCGACGCTTTCGCTGACGGGCGCCAATGCGGATTATCGTACTGCGGTGAAGCCTTCGCAAATCGGTCTGGTTGCAGCTGCACTATATAATAAGGTAGCAGCGAAATTGGGCGGTACTCCTGTTGCAACGGCTGCATTGAACATCGATAACCTGGACAAGGCTGCTGCTGAACTCGTTGCGGCGAAAGGACAGGCGTTAGTTGTATCGGGCATCAACGATCCTTCGGTACAAGTAGTGGTGAATGCGCTGAACAGCCTGCTGGGAAGCTACGGATCTACCATTAACCTTGACAAACCTGCTAACTACCGTCAGGGTAATGATATCGCTACCAACCAGTTGATCGACGAGATCAAAGGCGGCAAAGTTTCCGGATTGATTTTGTGGGGTGCCAACCCGGTTTACGATCACCCACGTGGTGCGGAACTGGCCGCAGCATTGCCGCAGGTTTCATTAAGCGTGTCATTCAACGACCGTGCTGATGAAACTTCTTCCCTTTTGAAATACATCCTTCCTGCACCGCATTATCTCGAATCATGGGGTGATGCAGAACCGATTGCAGGATCATACAGCTTGATGCAGCCGGCGATCAGTCTGATTTTCAGCACTCGCCAGGCACAATCTACCCTTTTGAAATGGGCAGGTGCATCAACTGACTACCACGAATATGTAAAGGCATATTGGAGAAAGAACATCTTCCCGCAAGCCGGAGGTGGTGATTTCGAGAAATTCTGGATTAAATCTCTGCACGATGGTGTGTTGGACGTGGCTTCCGCTGCGACCGGCTCCGGTGCCGTATTCTCCGGAAACCTCGCTGCTGCCGCTGCTGGTATTGCTAAAAGATATAAGGCGTCATCATCAAGCCTGGAACTTGCGATTTTCGAAAACGTAGGTTTAGGTACCGGTTTTGCTGCCAACAACCCTTGGTTGCAGGAAAATCCGGATCC
Organism: Dyadobacter sp. OTU695; assembly: GCF_038440355.1. Classification (NCBI taxonomy): domain Bacteria; kingdom Pseudomonadati; phylum Bacteroidota; class Cytophagia; order Cytophagales; family Spirosomataceae; genus Dyadobacter; species Dyadobacter sp. OTU695. Next base: position 39,883 of record NZ_JASATN010000009.1, read on the forward strand.
TATCACGAAAGCTTGCTGGGACAACCACGCTGGTCTGTCACAAAAAACGGCGAAGGAACTCGGCCTTGCGCAGGGTGACGTTGTTAAAGTGGATGTGAAAGGTAAATCAGTGGAATTGCCGGTGATTATTCAGCCGGGTCTTGCACAAGGAACCGTAGCCGTTGCGATTGGTTTCGGCCGCGAGAAAGCAGGTAAATCTGCTAACGGTGTTGGTAAAAACGTTTTCCCGTTTGCAACATTCACCGATGGCTTCCTGAACTTCACTCCGGGCGAAGTAACCCTGACAAAAACAGGTGATACCCGTGAAATCGCTCAGACTCAAACGCATAACACAGTAATGAACCGTAAGTCGGTCTTGCAAGAGACCGTATTGGCTCACTTCCAGAAAGATCCGATGGCCGGACGTTTCGTTCCGAAAATCCAGACGTCGGATGGCGAGGTAGATGCGACTGATCTGTCGCTTTGGAACGGACATAAATACAAGAACCACTCGTGGGGTATGGTGATTGATTTGAACACCTGCTTCGGTTGCGGATCTTGCGTGATCAGCTGCCAGAACGAGAACAACATTCCGGTAGTTGGGCGTCAGGAAATTATCAACTCACGCGAAATGCACTGGCTGCGTATCGACCGCTATTACAGCAGCGATGCAGACGTCGAAGATTTGCGTGGACTGGAGATTGCTTCCGAGAATCCGGAAGTTACATTCCAGCCGATGCTTTGCCAGCATTGTAACAATGCCCCTTGCGAAACGGTATGTCCGGTATTGGCGACTACCCACAGCTCCGAGGGCTTGAACCAGATGACTTACAACCGCTGCGTAGGTACAAGATATTGTGCAAACAACTGCCCATACAAAGTACGTCGCTTCAACTGGTTCAAATATTTTGATAACGACAATTTCGATTACGCATTCAACAATGACCTCGGTAAAATGGTCATTAACCCTGATGTAACGGTACGTTCAAGAGGGGTTATCGAAAAATGCTCGATGTGTGTTCACAGAATTCAGGAAGCAAAACTGACTGCGAAGAAAGAAAGAAGACGCATTATCGATGGTGAAGTAAACGTGGCTTGTGCATCTTCTTGCCCGACTGACGCGATTACTTTTGGTGATATGAACGATCCGGAAAGCAGAATTTCGAAAATGCTCGAAGTCGAAAGAGAAGGACGTGCATTCCACATGCTGGAAGAAATCAACGTTCGTCCACAGATCTCTTACCTGACCAAAGTCCGTAACAAGGATGCTGCGAAAGCGGAGAAGGTTGAAAAAGAGCACGCCTAATATCAGAGTTTAGAATTATTGACGATCCAATCATTATAAATAAATAGTAGTATGCATGTTACTTCACCTGTAAGAGAACCGCTGATTCAAGGTGGGAAAACGTACGCGGACGTAACGGAAGACATATGCCGCCACGTGGAGGCGACTCCGACGAAAGAATGGAAGATCGCTTTCGGACTTTCGCTGATCGTTCTGGCATATGGATCTGTGTGTCTCGCATGGACCTGGTGGGAAGGCCTCGGAGTTTGGGGTTTGAATAAAACGGTAGGTTGGGCGTGGGACATCACCAACTTCGTATGGTGGGTAGGTATCGGTCACGCGGGAACGCTGATCTCTGCGATCCTCTTGCTCTTCCGCCAGAAATGGAGAACTTCCATCAACCGTGCAGCGGAAGCGATGACGATCTTCGCCGTTATTTGTGCTGCTTCTTTTATTTTGATGCACATGGGTCGTCCCTGGATGGCTTACTGGGCTCTTCCATTACCAAACGCATTCGGTTCACTTTGGGTTAACTTCAACTCACCACTCGTTTGGGACGTATTTGCGATCAGTACTTACTTCTCTGTTTCACTGGTTTTCTGGTACATTGGTCTTATCCCTGACCTTGCTACCATCCGCGACCGCGCTACCAGCAAAGTTTCGAAATTCATGTACGGAACATTTGCAATGGGCTGGGACGGTTCAGCAAAAACCTGGGCTCGTTACGAATACATTTCTTTGATCCTTGCGGGTCTTTCTACGCCTCTTGTACTTTCGGTACACACCATTGTAAGTATGGACTTTGCTACCTCGGTAATTCCGGGATGGCACACAACGATCTTCCCTCCTTACTTCGTTGCGGGTGCGATCTTCTCCGGATTTGCAATGGTACAAAACCTGATGCTGATTACACGCGTAGTTTACAAACTGGAAGACTACATTACGCTTGAACACATTGAGACGATGAACAAGGTAATCACGCTTACCGGTTCGGTAGTAGGTGTGGCTTACATTACTGAGTTCTTTATCGCATGGTACGGTGGTGTTGAATATGAATACTACGCATTCTTCAACCGTATGACCGGTCCTTACTGGTGGGCATACTGGGCGATGATGACCTGTAACGTAATCTCTCCACAGTTGTTCTGGTCTAGAAAACTGCGTCGCAGCATTACGTTTACATTCTTCATCTCCGTCATTGTAAACATCGGTATGTGGTTCGAGCGTTTCGTAATTATCGTGACCTCCCTGCACCGTGACTATATTCCTTCAAGCTGGGCTATGTTCTCTCCAACGAGATACGACATCGGGGACTACATTTTCTCCTTCGGTTTGTTCTTCACTTTGTTCCTCCTGTTCTCGAAATATCTGCCGGTAGTAAACATGGCAGAAGTAAAAGCGGTACTGCGTTCGACATCTTCGCAGCTGCCAGCAAAAATCGCCGGAGTTGCGAAAGTAAGACAGCGCGGAACTGCTGAACCCGTTTACAATAAGGATCAGGAATAAAAGCATAGCGAAAAAGCGAATTATAGAGATTATAATTAAGTAATAGTATGGCAGAATTATCTGGTAAATATTTGGTCGGAGTTTACGACGATGACGATACTGTTCTTCACGCGGTACCCAAGCTGAGAAAAGCCGGTGTGAAAATTAAAGAAGTATACTCTCCATTCCCTATTCACGGGTTGGACGAAGCACTGGGGCACCCAAGAACGCGTATTGGTATTGCTGCCTTTATGTTCGGTGTGACGGGCTGCTGCTGTGCATTGACTCTGATGATCTGGACGATGGGTATTGACTGGCCGATGATCATCGGTGGTAAAGATCCGATCTCGATCCCTAACTACATTCCCATCACATTCGAGTTGACAGTACTTTTTACTGCATTCGGTATGGTGATCACATTCTTTATTTCCAATGGACTAGGGCCCGGTACGCATTTCCACCCACGGTTCGATGTACGGTCAACAGACAACAAGTTTGTGATGGCGATCGACATGAGCAGAAACTCAATGAGCGAAGAAGAGATATCGAGAGCGTTGAAAGACAGCGGCGCAGAAGAAGTCAACATTAAGCAATTCTAATGGAGTTTAAAGCAATGAAATTTAAAAGTTTATATAGATATCTATTGGTTGCTGCCGTATTGCTTACTGCTGCCGCTGGTTGTAAAAAGGATCCCAGCAATCCTGGAAAGGAATATGCACCAAACATGTACCTCCCGGTAGGTTACGAGCCTTACAAGCAGGAAAAAGCCAACCCGATCAACCCGCAGGGATTGACGATGCGTTTGCCGGTGGCTGGTACAGTTGCGAGACGTAACTACCACACAAGCTTCGGATCATCTGATTCAGCAGTTGTTGACCTGATGGTTTATAACATTCCTGCAGACAGTATCGAGATTGCCGAAAGAGTACTTAAAAACCCGGTTCCTTTGAACGAGAAAACGTTGGCAGAAGGAAAAGTACTTTACGACAGATATTGCCAGCATTGCCACGGCGCTACCGGTGCCGGTGACGGAAAAGTAGGAGCGATGTACAAAGGGGTTCCCAATTACGCGAGCGATGCTTACAAAAACCTGAATGAAGGACATATTTTCCATGTGATCACGCACGGAAAAGCGCGCATGTGGCCTCACGGATCGCAAATCAATCCGGAAGAACGCTGGAAGATCGTACACTACGTACAGAAATTGCAGAAAGGGGCTTAAGTACAATTTTGAAAACAGAGAAATAATTTAAATAATGGCATCAGCACATTCGATTCCTTCTATTGAAGAACGGTTTGAATTTACATCGGGAGCTAAGAGAAGTTTGCTCATTGGTGGCGGTGTAGGACTGGCTCTTGTACTATTAGGAGCATACCTTGCAGCCAATGGCGGTGGTGGTCATGAAGTGGCTGCGCACGGAGCGGAACATGCTGCGGCGGCAGGCCATGCGGCTGCTGAGCACGGAGCGGCGGCTGCGGCACACGGTGCGGACGCACACGGCGCTGCGGCTGAGGGCGGTCACCACGCCAAGAGCTGGGTGGCACGCATCTGGGCTAACCTATGGGTAAATGGTGTATATTTTACCGGGATGTCCGTTGTGGGGATGTTCTTCCTTTCTTATAACTATCTGGCACAAGCTGGCTGGTCAGCGGTATTTAAAAGAATCCCTGAGGCGCTTCCTGCATTTCTTCCTTTTACAGGTGCAGTGCTTCTCATTACTTTCCTTTTAGGTGGACATGACTTGTTTCACTGGACGCACAAAGGATTATTTGAAGTAGGCGGCGCGGAATATGACAAGATCATTGCCGGTAAGCAGGGATACCTGAACACGCCTTTCTTCCTCGCCCGCCTGGTAGCGTACTTCGCGATCTGGTATTTGTTGTGGAAGAAAATTCGTACACTTTCATTACAGGAAGACGAAATCGGCGGAACTGACTTTTACGAGAAATCAATCCGTATCGGAACTGCATTCCTTGTTGTATTCGGGGTAACATCTTCTACTTCTGCCTGGGATTTCGTAATGTCGATCGACACACACTGGTTCAGTACCATGTTCGGTTGGTACACTTTGGCTAGCTGGCACGTTGCTGGTCTGGCCGTGATCACTCTTACGATCGTATTGCTTCGCGAAAGAGGTTACCTGAGAGCCGTTAATTCAAGCCACTTGCGTGACCTTGGTAAGTTTATATTCGCGTTCAGCATTTTCTGGACTTATGTCTGGTTTGCTCAATTCCTTCTGATCTACTACGCTAACCTTCCGGAAGAAACGATCTACTTCATCGAGCGTTTCCGCGGACACGGTGGATTCTACAAGGCGCCTTTCTTTATCACATTGTTCCTGAACTTCTTCTTCCCGTTCCTCGTCCTGATGACCCGCGATGCGAAGTTCACGCATTCAATCCTGAAAGTGGCTTGCTGGAGTGTGATTATCGGACACTGGTTCGATTTCTACACCAACGTTATGCCTGGAACAGTCGGTGCAAGTGCTGAGATTGGTCCATTAGAGTGGGGCTTCTTCCTGATCTTCCTTTGTGCATTTGCATATACAATCGCAAATCAGTTGACTAAGGCAAATCTGATCCCGAGAAATCACCCAATGTTGGAGGAGTCACTGCATCACGATATCGCCTAATTGCAAAACCAGTAAATCATCATGTATATTATTATCGCATTAGTTGCTCTTGTATTTATTGTCCTCACCGGGGTGGTTATATCCAGGTTGCAGGGTGTTTTGAAGAGTATCGACAAGACCGGTTCTGAGGAGGTTGAAACGTCTGGTAATAAAGTAAACGGTGCTATGTTTATCGTTATACTGATTGGGGGCGCTATTTCCATTACCTGGTCATATCTGCATGCACGTGAGTTTTTTCTTCCCGAAGCATCTTCGATACACGGTAGAAGAACCGACGACCTGTTCTGGTTCTCCATGGGAATCCTGACCATCCCTTTCATATTGGTAAACTTCCTTGTATTCTTCTTTGCGTGGAAATACCAGCATAAAAAAGGACACAGAGCTACATTTTATCCAGAAAACCACAAGCTTGAACTAATCTGGACGATCATCCCTGCTATCGTAATGGCATTGCTGGTATTCACCGGCTGGAAAGCATGGTCGGATATTACAGCAGAAGCACCACGCGATGCGGAAGTGATCGAGATCACCGGTAAGCAGTTCAACTGGATCGCACGGTATGGTGGTGTTGATAATAACAAGCTTGGTGATTACAACTATAAACTGATTGATGCACAAAACGAAGTAGGTATTGATTTGTCGGATGAAAATTCTTTCGATGACTTTACGAACCCAAGTGAAATGCACATCCCGGTAGGCCGTCCGGTGCTGTTGAAAATCCGCGCCCGTGACGTGTTGCACAGTGTGTTCATTCCTCACATGCGTGTGAAAATGGACGCAGTCCCAGGTATGCCGACCAAATTCTGGTTCGTGCCGGACAAGACGACCGCTGATATGCGTGCTGAAACCGGCAATCCGAAATTTGACTATGAGATCGCTTGTACGGAGGTATGTGGACAAGGTCACTTTTCAATGAAAATGAGATTGATCGTAGACGACGAGGCTACATACAAGAAATGGGTTTCAGAACAGGCTACTTTCCTGTCAACTTACCCAGAATATCTTGCAAAAGTTCCTGAGAATCTGAAAGCAAAGGCCATGAAATATGTGCCTGCCGAAGCAGCGACTCCTGCGGCTGACAGCTCAGCAACATCTGCTGGCGGTGCCGGAGCAAGTTCTAGTCTACGATAATTCTATTAATTAAAATTACAATAAAAGTATATGTCAGCTATTGAAGGATTGGAAACAGCTCACCACCACGCAGACGAGCATGACCACCACCACGAAGCACAAAGCTTTTGGCAGAAATATATATTTTGTGAAGATCACAAGGTAATTGCCAAGCAGTATCTGATCACGGGTATTTTGTGGGCTGTTATCGGGATTACCATGTCGGTGATCTTCCGTATCCAGCTTGGTTTGCCCGATTCTAACCTGTCATGGTTGAAGCCAGTTCTGGGCGGATGGATCAGCGATGCAGGGAAGCTGGACCCTAACTTCTACCTGGCTTTGGTTACAATGCACGGTACCATCATGGTATTCTTTGTATTGACGGCCGGTTTGAGCGGTACATTCAGTAACTTCCTGATCCCGCTTCAAATTGGAGCGCGCGACATGGCGTCAGGGTTTATGAACATGCTTTCTTATTGGTTCTTCTTCCTGGCGAGTGTGATCATGTTTGCGTCATTGTTCCTGCAACAAGGACCGGCGGCTGGTGGCTGGGTAATCTACCCTCCATTGAGCGCATTGCCGCAAGCACACCCGGGCTCGGGCATGGGTATGACATTGTGGTTGGCTAGTATGGCATTCTTTATCGTATCGCAGCTGTTGGGTGGTATAAACTACATTACGACCGTTATCAACCTGCGTACAAGAGGTATGTCTTTCGATCGCCTGCCCCTGACGATCTGGTCGTTCCTGATTACCGCGGTACTGGGTCTGATCTCTTTCCCTGTATTGCTTTCTTCCGTATTGCTGCTGATCTTCGACCGTCACTTCGGTACCAGCTTCTATCTTTCTGACATTTACATCAATGGTGAAGCGCTGCCAAACGTGGGTGGTAGCCCGATCTTGTTCCAACACTTGTTCTGGTTCCTGGGCCACCCGGAGGTATATATCGTACTTCTCCCGGCTTTGGGTATCACTTCAGAGGTAATCGCGACGAATTCACGCAAGCCGATCTTCGGTTACCGTGCGATGATCGCCTCTATGTTGGGTATTGCATTCCTTGCATTTATCGTGTGGGCGCACCATATGTTTGTAACTGGTATGAATCCGTTCCTGGGATCGGTTTTCATGTTCCTTACATTGATTATTGCAGTACCTTCTGCGGTGAAAGGTTTTAACTACATCACCACACTCTGGAAAGGTAACATCGTATTTACACCAGGTATGTTGTTCTCGATCGGTCTGGTTTCCCTGTTTGTGTCAGGGGGTTTGACTGGTATTATTCTGGGTAACAGTGCATTGGATATTCAATTGCACGATACATACTTTGTAGTAGCCCACTTTCACCTTGTAATGGGTGCTGCGTCGGCATTCGGTCTGTTCGCGGGGGTTTACCACTGGTTCCCTAAAATGTTCGGACGTATGATGAGCACCACACTCGGCCAGATTCACTTCTGGATGACGTTCATCGGAATTTACCTGGTATTTATCCCGATGCACTACGTAGGTATTGCAGGTTTCCCTCGTCGTTACTACCAGTTCACCAGCTACGACTTTACGCATAAGTTCATGGATATGAACATGTTTATCTCTGTTGCAGCGATATTCACGTTCCTTGCACAGTTCATATTCCTTTGGAACTTCTTTTACAGCATTTTCAAGGGAAGAAAAGCCCCGCAAAACCCATGGCGTTCAAACACGCTCGAATGGACTGCGCCTATTATTCCGGGTCACGGAAACTGGGAAGGCGAAATTCCTGCGGTATATCGTTGGTCATATGATTACAGCAAACCGGGTGCAAAAGAGGACTTTATCCCTCAGAACATCCCGTATTCTCAAACGCCTGAATCGAACTTCCCTCATGAGAATGAGCTGATTGCTACAGAAAAGGCGATTGAGTCACAAAACTTCAATGACCAGTTCAAAACACATCATTGATCTTAAAGCGAATCGCCGGTTCCGGCGATTCGCTTTAAATACACTCATTACGCTCTATTTGGTCGTAATAGCCGGGGGAGTTGTAAGAAGTACAGGCTCAGGAATGGGCTGTCCCGACTGGCCGAAATGCTTTGGCCGATGGGTACCACCCACCGAGGCATCACAACTTCCTCCCGATTACAAGGAGATTTACGGTGCCAAGCTAAAAGGAGAGGTCGAGTTTAATGCGACCAAAACCTGGACTGAGTATGTGAACAGGCTCGTCGGGGTGTTCACGGGTATCATGATTTTCCTGACGCTGCTCGCTTCCATACCTTTTCTGAAATCCGGAAACAAGCAAATATTTTTTTTAAGCCTAGCAGCTTTTCTGTTGACGGGCTTCCAGGGTTGGCTGGGTGCAAAAGTCGTTTCTTTCGAATTGCACCCGTTGATCGTGACAGTACACATGCTGCTCGCCATAGTGATCATTTTCATCGTGCTCTACGTGTTTACGTGGGCGGGTTACGCAGGGAAAGTGCTCACATTACGCGAAGGCAGTGAAAAGCTGCTAAATGGAATTGGGATACTGGTTATGGCGCTGTCGCTTTTTCAGATTCTCCTGGGTACGCAGGTGCGCGAGGCAATGGACGTGGTGATTATGCGGCTCGGATATAGTGCCAGATCTCAATGGATCGATGAATTGGGAGCTAATTTTTATATACACCGGTCATTTTCAATTCTGGTCTTTGTTGTGAATGCAATCTGGATCAACAAGGTTTTGAAATCCGGTAACCAGGGAACAGTAGCTGGCAAAATTGCCAAAGCATGTCTCTGGATTCTGGTAGCGGAGATCGCAACGGGTGTGATCATGGCCTATTTCGGGGTTCCCGCGTTTGCACAGCCGATACACCTGACATTCGCGATTCTTTTGATCGGCTTGCAGTTTATAGTCTGGTTGGTCGTGAATGGTAAGAAGTATTTAAAATACAATGGCGTGGCCGCGACGGTCGGAAGCCAGTTTTAGAATTTTCAATTTCTGTAATAATGATTTCAGTAGAGGAAAGTGTAAGCGGGGTTGCGAAGATCAGAGAGAGATTAGGGGTTTTATTTGAATTATTGAAATTCCGGTTGGCGTCGTTGATCGCCTTTTCGGGGGCAATGGGCTATTGCCTGGGCTCACGGGATGTGAAGACCGGCGACATGGTACTTTTTGTACTGGCGTCTATCGGTATCACAGGTTCAGCGAATATTATCAACCAGATTCTGGAAAAGGATCTGGATAAAATGATGAAAAGAACGGCTTCACGGCCGTTGCCAAGCGGGCGAATTACCGTGGAGCAGGCTATCGTATGGGCAGTGGTTCTGGGCGTAGCTTCGCTAGCCATATTTGTAATAGTATTTAACCTGACAACGGGGCTTATTTCCTTGCTGTCGCTCGTGCTTTACGGCTTTGTTTACACTCCGTTGAAGCGCGTAGGTCCGATCGCGGTGTTTGTGGGAGCATTTCCCGGGGCATTTCCCCCGATGATCGGTTGGGTAGCGGCTACAAACCATTTTGGTCTGGAACCTGGTATCCTGTTTGCGATTCAGTTCTTCTGGCAATTCCCGCATTTCTGGGCCATTGCCTGGGTATTGGATGAAGATTACAAAAGAGCAGGCTTCAAGCTTTTGCCAGCCAACGGTTTGAAGGACTCTGATACGACTTTGCAAATCATGATTTATACCTTGTTCCTGCTGCCGATTGGCTGGCTGCCATACGAACTGGGAATGACGGGTATCAATTCGGCATTCATTGCGACGGTTTTTGGGGTGTTGTTCCTCGCGCAGACGTTCCACCTGATGCGGAAGTGTACGGACAAAACCGCGAAGCAGCTGATGTTCGGATCGTTCATTTACCTGCCTATCGTACAGATTGCTTTTTTGTTGGATAAATTGTGATATTGAATCGAGAGAAAATGGAAAACGTTCAGCAATATAAATTGGAAAGAGAGCCGCAGGAGACGCTTGCAATGGACCCGAAGAAGTTTATTCTTTGGTTGTTCCTCGTAACGATCATCATGCTTTTCGCTTCTCAAAGCAGCGCCTACCTCGTGCGCCGCGCGGAAGGGAATTGGCTCGAATTTGAAATGCCGCAGATCTTCTGGTACAGTACAGTGGTGCTGTTAATGAGCAGTGTAGCGATGCAATGGGCCTATTTTTCGGCAAAAAAAGATCAGTTCCAACAATTGAAAATAGCAATTTCTATTACTTTTGTACTCGGCCTGATCTTCCTTTATATGCAGTTTCAGGGCTGGAAAGAGCTGGTGGCGATGAATGTCTATTTTGTTGGAAACCCGTCCGGCTCGTTCTTTTACGTGTTTACAGGACTTCACGGTTTCCACATCATTACCGGCCTGATTGTTTTGGTGTTTGCGCTGTTCTCAGCATTTAAGCTGAATGTGCATTCCAAAAATCTGAGAAGGATTCAGATCAGTGCAACTTACTGGCACTTTTTAGATATACTCTGGTTATACCTTTTTGTTTTTTTATTGACCTTTAATTAATAATTTTTTTATCAATGGCTGCAAATGTAACAACACCCGGCGCGGTAGAACCCAAAATGTGGTTGGGGGGTATTGAGCCTATGAAAGCGAGTTACGGTAAACTGATGATGTGGTTCTTCCTCATCTCGGATACCTTTACTTTCTCTGCCTTGCTGGTGGCATATGGTACAGCCCGGTTTAGTTTCCCTGCATTCACCGGAAAACACGAAGATTTTACATTCTCCAACATGTACTGGCCGGTGCCTGAAAGGGTTTATGAGGCCGTACCATTCCTGCATGGTATTTCTCTGCCGCTGGTGTTTGTTGGTATTATGACATTCATCCTCATCGCTAGCTCCGTTACCATGGTACTTGCAGTGGAAGCCGGTCACCGCATGGACCGCGCGAATGTTGAAAAATATATGCTTTGGACAATCCTCGGTGGTTTTACCTTTTTGGGTTGCCAGGCTTGGGAATGGAGCCACTTCATCCACGGAACCGACTCGGGTACGGTAATGAAGGTGATTGAAAATGGTACCTGGATTGAGAAAACCATTTTTGGGGCCAACCTGACTGAAAACCAATACGGTCCTCCTGCATTTGCCGACTTCTTCTTTTTCATCACCGGCTTCCACGGAACCCACGTATTTTCGGGTGTGATCCTGAACATTCTGATCTTCTTCCGTGCAGCGACAGGGTTCTACGATAAGAGGGGAAGCTACGAAATGGTCGAGAAGGTGGGTCTTTACTGGCACTTCGTGGATTTGGTTTGGGTGTTTGTATTTACATTCTTCTACCTGGTTTAAATAATAGGACAATATTAAAATTGAAGTAAAATGGCAGAAGTACATCATCACCACGTACATAACCAGGATCCCGAAGCAGGAGCTGAGCAGCGTAAGGCTATCTGGAAAACCTTTTGGATTCTTTTGATCATTACCTCACTCGAATTCTTGATCGCGTTCACAGTTCCCCATGGAATTCTTAAAATCACGATCTTCATTGTGATGACAATTGTGAAAGCGTTCTATATCGTTGGAGAATTTATGCACTTGAAGCATGAAACAAAGACATTGATCTGGTCGATACTCGTGCCGGTAATTTTTGTGGCTTGGCTGATCCTGGCGCTCATGCTTGAAGGAAATGCAATTTTCGAAGCGATTTTCGGATAATAGAATAGAATGAAGAAATTTCCCAAAGCCGGATTACTGATCGTCACATTAGTAATTCCGGCTTTGATTTTTGCTTTACTAAAACTGTTCGGGACGAACCATTACGACCTACCTTACTTTGTGGCGGAAAAGGATGGTAACGGCTCGATCATCGTGCAAAACGGCGACACGCTGTTTCATCAGGTTTCAGGGGATTGCGGTGTGTTCGAAGGTGTAAACCTGGATGGGCGATTGACAGTTGTAAGCCGGATGCCATCAAACTGCGGAGAACCTTGTGAGAGGGCAACCGATGAAATGGAACGCATTGCGGCATTGAAAGCTGCGATTCCCGAATTGCAAGTGCTCTCGATTGCTGAGGATACCGTAAGACGCGGTAGTTGGCAGTTGGTTAAAGCGGACAGCGCGGCGATTGCAAGCTGTTTTTCGAAAGAATTGACAGATGCTGTAAAAGGAAGCGACGCTTCGAATGGTCGGGCAGGACAAATTGTGCTGATCGATCGTAACAGACACGTGAGAGGCTTTTACAAGGCCGGAGATGGAGAGGAAACCGACCGGCTGATGGCCGAGATCAAGATCCTGGATTATGAAAAGAAGAATGAGAAATAAGCGGGTATGGCTACATTAACAATCGAAAGAAAACCAAAGTACGAACGTATTATCAATATCCTGGCAGTCGTCATTCCGGTGGTGGTTGCATTATTGTTGGGAATCCGGCAAAAAATTGATTTGGGCGAATGGACGAAGGTGCTGCCGCACGTAATTGGCGTGATCAATACCGTGACGGCCATGTTGCTGATCATGGGCTTTTATTTTATCAAACAGAAAAATATCTCCGCGCACCGGCAGGTAATGACAGGTGCTTTCTTGCTGGGTTCGGTGTTTCTCGTATGCTATGTGCTTTATCACATTTCGAATGAGGCAACCCCATTCGGCGGTACAGGATTTATACGGCCTGTTTATTACTTTTTGCTGATCTCGCATATCGTGTTGTCGATCGTGGTCGTTTGGTTTGTATTGCGTGCGGTATATTTTGGGTACACCAACCAGATCACAGAACACCGGAAAGCCGTTAAATGGGCGATGCCTATCTGGCTTTATGTGAGTGTTACCGGTGTAATCGTTTATTTGATGATTAGTCCCTATTACGTATGAAGAAGTTTTTGGCAATATCCGGATTGGTAATAATGTTCGTACTGAACAGTGTCGGCGTATTTGCGCAATGTGCCATGTGCCGCGGATCTGTAGAAAGTTCAATGGGTAACGGGCGGAATAATGTGGGTGTAGGTTTAAATACCGGCATTATATTCCTGTTTGTGATCCCTTACATTCTGGTAGCGGTGATCGGCTACCTTTGGTACCGCAACTCCAAGCGTGCGCAGGCCGAGCGGCAGTTTGTGGCGGCGCGGGTGCGGTCCGCATACGATAACTAATCTGCCGAAAGATATTTGAGGGCGGGGCCAATGCGGTCCCGCCCTTTTTTATGCATTTGTTTTTGACAAAATATTCCCTCGTAGTGGCGTAGATAATGCTTTGTGAGTCTTTAAAGAAAAACACTATCCAATCATGCGCCGGATTTTCTACATTCTCCTCCTGGTACTTGCCCGAATTGCCAATCTCAACGCACAGCAAATGTCCACAGCTAAGCCCTGGACCTATTGGTGGTGGATGGGTAGCGCGGTTACTAAGGCAGATATTACGGCCCAACTGGAGTATTTCAGTAAATCGGGTTTAGGTGGTGTGCATATCATCCCGATTTATGGGGTTAAGGGATATGAAAAGGCGGCGATACCATTCCTGGGAACGCAATGGCTGGAAGTAATGCAGCACACGATTCGTGAGGGGAAACGTCTCGGATTGGGCGTCGACATGACTACCGGAACGGGCTGGCCGTTTGGCGGACCTAATGTAACTCCGGCTACCGCGGCACAGACCATGTCGGTTGTAGACGGAAAGCCCACGGTGAAACCCACAGAGCAAAAAGTGAAACGCGCCGCGCCGGGGGGAGAGGGTTTCGTACTAGACCCTTTCAGCGCAACCGGAATGACGCAGTACCTATCGCGGTTTGATTCCGCATTCAGTAAGACCGCCGAGAAGCCAAGGTCGATGTACAATGATTCCTATGAAGCCTACGGGGCTAACTGGACGGAGGATTTTGCAGCGCAGTTCAAATCACGCAGAAAGTATGACTTGCTGGATAAACTAAACCTGCTCAACGACTCGACCGGCAATGCGGAAGCAACATTAGTCAAAATAGATTACCACCAGACGCTGGCCGAACTCCTTTTGGAACGATATGCAAAACCCTGGACCGATTGGAGCCGCCAACATGGCTTCGTGACGCGCTACCAGGCGCACGGCTCGCCGGGCAATTTGCTCGATCTGTATGAAGCCGCCGACATTCCGGAAACGGAATCATTCGGGACCAGCCGTTTCAATATCCCCGGCCTGCGCATTGATCCCGATTATTCGATCGATCAGTTCGGAACGCCTAATCCACTGGCGATGAAATTTGCTTCTTCGGCGGCACATTTGTCGGGTAAAAAGCTGGTGAGTTCTGAAACCGGTACCTGGCTCGCTAACCACTTCAAAGTGTCGCTTTCACAGGTTAAGCCGCAGATCGACGAGCTTTTTACGGCGGGTATCAATCATATTTTCTATCATGGATCAACCTATTCCCCCGAAAAGGAAGGGTTCCCGGGCTGGCTCTTTTATGCTTCCACTAATTTTGGCAAAACATCTCATTTCTCGGAGCATTTTCTATTGCTGAACGAATATGTGGAATGGTGCCAGAAACTATTGCAGGATAGCAGGCCCGATAATGATGTGTTGGTTTACTTTCCGATCCACGATTTGTGGGCTACCAAAGCAAAATCAGGCGGCGGTGTGCATTTGCTGGAAGTGCACCACGTCGACCGCTGGTTGCTGGATCTGCCTTTTGGAAAGCTGTCCGAGAGGCTTTGGAACGAAGGTTATGCATTCGATTTTGTGTCCGATTTGCAGTTGAAGAAATTTAAGGTTGATGCAAATGGTGCTTTGAGCTCTGGAAGCGTCACATATAAGACGTTGGTCATCCCTTCAACGACCTATTTGCCAGAGGAAACCTTGAAAGAGCTGTCGCGACTGGCTAGTGCCGGTGGAAAAATCGTGTTTGAAGGAAAGTTGCCCGATGTGGTTACTGGTAACGCAGACCATGACGACCGCCAGAAGGCATTTAGAGAGAGTTTAGCTCAAATTTCAAAACTTGGTAGTGTACGGGTATCGGACAACCTGCAAGCCGATCTAAAACGAAATGGAGTGGTGAAAGAGCAGTTGGCGGAAAAAGGGCTCACATTTATCAGGAAGACAGGTGCAAATGGCTTGCCGCTTTATTTCGTGGCAAATCTTGGAAATACATTCAAAAGTGATTGGGTTCGGATCGGGAAGGGCGAGATAATGTCACTGAATACACCGCTACGAGGCGAATCCCTCATGTACACAAGGACTGTAAATGGGCAGGAGGAAGTATTTCTAAGCCTCCTTCCCGGAGAATCAACCTTTCTGGAAGGTGCAGCGGATGGGTCGGATTTCCCATTCGCGAGCAAACCTGCGAAGGAATTAGAGATTAAGGGAAGTTGGGAAGTAACATTTGTCGCTGGAAAACCTTCCTTACCGGCGCCCGCGAAGTTAGCGACGCTTAAATCCTGGACTACATTACCCGATTCCGCTGAATATTTCTCGGGAAAGGCCCGCTATCGAATCACATTTGATTTGAAAGGGCCATTAAAACAATACGAAGGCGCAGGAATCAGTTTGGGTGATGTTCGGGAAGTGGCTCATGTAAAATTGAATGGGAAAGATTTAGGAACAGCCTGGCATATTCCATTTCAACTTTATGCTGGTGATGTATTAAAAGTAAAAGGCAATGTCCTTGAAATCGAAGTCACGAATCTCTCAGCCAATTACATGCGCCTCCGCGATCAGCAACTGCCCGATTGGAAGAAATTTTATGACATTAATATCGTAGACATTACCTATAAAAAATTCGATGCGACTCGCTGGTCACCGATGCCGTCGGGGTTACTCGGGCCGGTGAAACTGGTTTACTAATGCATTATTCCCACAGCGGATAATGTTCCAGCTGGATTTGCCGACCGAAGAAAATGTTGGTCGATTGCTCGAACGATAAGGTATAATCCGAAACATAGAACTGCCGCTTACCTTCTCCTTTCTCGTTGATAAGGTAATGCTGTTCGAGCCAGGCTTTCAACGACCGTGCTACAATGTCCGAAGTATCGAGCGTTTCCACGGTATCGCCGTAGAATTTGCGGATCTGACTTTTGATCAGCGGGTAATGTGTACAGCCAAGGATCAATGCCTCGATACCATTCAAAGATGGGTCAGAAAGGTAATTGGCAATCACGCTTTCACTGATATTGTTATCAAAAAAGCCTTCTTCAATCATCGGCGCGAGTAACGGCGTAGCCAGCGATTTCAGGTGGATGTTCCTGTCCAGCGCATCGACTTTCTTTTTATAAACATTGGAAAGTACCGTTTGCTTGGTCCCGATGAGGCCAATGGTTTTTCCTTCGTAATGCTCCTTCACATAATCGACCACCGGATCAATTACATTCAACACCTTCGCTTTGCTCCCTACGTACTCGCGCACGAGCTCATAGGCGGCCGCGGACGCGGAGTTGCAGGCAATGAGGATCAGTTTACAATTTTGCTGCAAAAGCATATTGCAGATTTTGATCGAATAAGCCTGGATGGCTGCTGTGGATTTGTCGCCGTAAGGCAAATGTGCCGTGTCGCCAAAATAGATGGTGTTTTCTTGGGGAAGCAACCGGGTTACGGCGCTGGCGACGGTCATACCGCCGATTCCGCTGTCAAAAATTCCGATAGGCGCAGAGGAGTCGAGCATTGGGGAAATGTCCTTTTGGTGGTAGATGAATGATATTCGCATCAAAGCTAAAAAAATATCAAAAAACTTTACCGGACACATGCAACCTCACGCAGAGGAATGCGCATCTTGCTGTTGAAACCACCAATGAGAATGGGTCGAATTTTAGCACTATTTAGTCAGGAAGCACAGCTCGTTAAAGCCCTCAGGAAGGAAGATCCTAAGGCGCAGCGACAGTTGTACGACAAGTACAGCCATCGAATGCTGGCTTTGTGCTTCCGCTATGTGTGTGACGAAATGGCGGCCGAGGATGTGATGGTGGAAGGATTTTTAAGGGTTTTTGAAAAAATAGGTCAGTTCAGCGGCGAGGGAAGTTTCGAGGGATGGATCAGGAGAATAATGGTGAATGAGTCGCTGGGATACCTCCGGAAACAGAAGCGGATCTTGGAAGACAACCTTTCCGACGAGGCCAATAACATCCCGGACTACATCCACGCCGATCAGAACCTGGAAACAGAAGAGCTAATGGCGCTCATCGAATCGTTGCCTGTGGGTTACCGGACAGTTTTTAACCTGTACGCGATTGAAGGCTACGCACACATTGAAATCGCCCAGATGCTGGGTATTACTGAAAGTACATCGAAATCACAGTTGCACCGCGCCCGGGCATTGTTGCAGAAAATGGTCGCGGAATGGCAGAATGATTATAAAAAAAAAGTAGACTATGAAAAAGCATCCTGTTGATGATCTTTTCAAACGTAAACTCGAAGGACTGGAAAGAACACCTTCGGAGCATGCGTGGCTGAAAATTCAGGAAAAGCAGCCCGGGAGTCATCGCTCAGCGAGGCATCGCTCGGTTGTGTGGGGTTGGTATGCTGCCGCCGGTGTAGCCGCGGCGGTGATGGGAGGTTACCTGGTTTGGCAAAATCAGCAGGCTTCACCGGGAGGTATCAAACCGGAGCAGACGATTGCTGCGACGAAACCAGATCAAAAGGATTCAGTAGTTTCCCCCATTGAAAATTCAAGAGTACCGGTTGATCAGCTGGCATCCATTGAAAAGGGAGGTAACGGATTGGTTAATGATCCAAAGGATTTGAAGCCGGCCGCTAATGCATCGGAAACTGCAAGGGCGAAAAGAGCCGCAAAACAAATACGCAAAACTGCCATTTCAGATGCTGAACAAATTCAGGAGGCACCGGTTGTGGCCATTACAGAAAAACCATCGGTTCCGGCCAACACAATACAACCGGAACCTGTAAATGCCCCTGTTTTACAGGGAGTAAAGACTTTGCCTGATGAGCCAGCTGTTAGTCAGGTAAGCAAGCCGGAACCGGAACCGACAAGAACGATTGTCGTGGCCGTGGAGACCGGTACTAATGAGGCGGATGACAAACCACGCGGTTCCCGGTTTTCACGGGTTTTCCGTCAGCTCAAAAACGCGAGGGCTGGTGAGAAAGTCGATTGGGATGAAGTGGGTTTTAATCCAAAAAGCCTTGTAGCACGTGTGGACGATCGCCTGCGTAACAAGGAAGAAAGAAGTTCAGACAAAGATCACCCTAAAGACAAGACAAAACTGTAATCTATTGTGCCATGAAAAGTAAAACATATGCGATGGCGATGCTGGTACTGCTGGTTGCCATTGGCGCGCGCGCTGGTTCTTTGAAATCCAACGATGAGTTTTTCCGCCCCGGCACCGGGGACAAGGATTCGATCATCGTAACATTCGGAGATAAAACACGGCTGATCATCTACGGAGAAAACCGGACCGAGCTTGAAAAGATCATGAAATATGACCTCAATGCATTGTTAAGGGACCTCAAAGTGAGATTAGATAGCACACAGGCCGACACGACGTTTTTGAGGGAGGAGTTCAACGGGAACAAATATCTGAAGAACCCGGACCAGGCGGCAGATAAGGATTACGTCAGGATTGGCCTTCGAGGTATTCACATTAAAGATGGCGACACGAAGGTTTCGATCGACGGCTCGGGTGTGGAAGTAAAGGAAGGCGACGAAGTCGTAGGTTCGGATTCAACTTACAGGCGTATCGGAAAGCGGTTTCACAGGAGTTCGTGGGGCGGTTCAAGTCCGAGGAAGGGATTTAATATCGCATTGGGCCTTAATACCTATGGTACCAATGAAAGCACACCGGGTTTCACAAAAAGCGATTACGACCTCAAACCGTTCGGCTCCCGCTTTGTGAGCCTGGGTTACGTGGCCAGCGCAAACGTGATCAAGGGGAAAGATGCCAGGCTGCACCTGGACTTCGGGATCGATTTTTCATGGTACAATATGATGTACGATGGCAACAATACGATCATCAAGACAGACGAGGGCGTCGAATTTCCGCTCGTGAAAGACGATGCCGGTCAGGAAGTTGAGTTAAAGAAATCGAAACTCGTCGTGCCATATGTGAACCTGTCGGTGATGCCGACGCTGAGTTTTTCCAGGTCGTTCATTTCCTACATCAGTGCGGGCGTATATGGCGGGTACCGCCTGGGCAGCTACACGAAGGTCCGGCGTGTGGGAACAAAGGATGTCGACCACGATAGGCGAAATTTCTACATCGAAGATCTGCGCTATGGTTTAGCAGCCGAAATAGGGATCCGTAACTTTCCTGACTTATTTGTGAGCTATGATTTGAACAATCTATATGAGGCTAATCGGGGGCCTTCGGTCCGTATGCTGAGTTTCGGGGTGAGATTGTTTTAAGTCGAAAAGTGCCTCTGGGGCCCGGAATCGCTGTTTTTGATTCCGGGCCGCTTTTTTTTTATTTTTTTTTCGAAAAGAATTTGAGAATCTAAAAAATGGGTATAATTTTGCGACTCCAAATTGTGAAACAAACGGTTTTCACGCTTGTGTTGAAATGTTGTCTGGGGGTGTACCAGAGTGGCCAAATGGGGCAGACTGTAAATCTGCTGGTGTATGCCTACGGTGGTTCGAATCCATCCGCCCCCACAGTTTGAGTCTGAAAAATGCTTCAAATATTACCAGTTTTGAGGCAATGACGAAAACAAATGCGGAAGTAGCTCAGCTGGTAGAGCGATAGCCTTCCAAGCTATAGGTCGCGAGTTCGAACCTCGTCTTCCGCTCCATTAGAAGCATCATCGAAGCGATTAGCGAAAACATTCAATAGATACTTTTTCGCTAATCGCTTTTTGGTTCTAATAAAGATTGCTTTTGTAGCTCAGGGCGGTCCGCCGATGCGGTAGAGCGTTTCCTTGGGAGGAAAGAAAAAGAAGTAATATTGCTTTTGTAGCTCAGGGGTAGAGCACTTCCTTGGTAAGGAAGAGGTCAGGGGTTCAAATCCCCTCAAAAGCTCACGATTTTTTGAGCACTTCCATTGGTAAGGAAGAAGTCAGGGACGGTCCGCCGCGCGGTTCAAATCCCCTCAAAAGCTCAGAAAGCAGGTTCCTCCTGCATTGGTTTTGATCCTGGTTTGGTAACGATTGCGGTGTTTGATTGCAGGAAGCCAGCGAGGATCAATTAGTAGTGTATAATAAATTCGTAATAACTTTTAATTTTAAGCGTACTTAAGTCATGGCAAAAGAGACGTTTGACCGCTCGAAACCCCACGTAAATATTGGTACTATCGGGCACGTTGACCACGGTAAAACTACCCTTACAGCGGCGATTACAACTGTGTTGGCTGATAAAGGTTTTGCACAGAAACGCGACTTCTCATCAATCGACAATGCTCCTGAAGAGAAAGAGCGCGGTATCACAATCAATACTTCACACGTAGAATACCAGACAGCCAACCGTCACTATGCGCACGTTGACTGTCCAGGTCACGCTGACTATGTGAAGAACATGGTAACTGGTGCTGCTCAGATGGACGGCGCGATCATCGTGGTTGCTGCTACTGACGGTCCTATGCCACAAACTCGTGAGCACATCCTTCTTGCCCGTCAGGTAGGTGTTCCTCAGCTTGTTGTGTTCATGAACAAAGTGGACATGGTTGATGATCCGGAACTTCTTGAACTCGTTGAGATGGAAATCCGTGAGCTTCTGAGCTTCTACGAATTCGATGGTGACAACATTCCAGTTGTACAAGGCTCTGCTTTGGGTGGTCTTAACGGCGATCCGAAATGGGTGAAAACAATCGAAGAATTGATGGATGCTGTTGATAGCTGGATTCCAATTCCTCCACGTATGACTGATCTTCCATTCTTGATGCCTGTTGAAGACGTATTCTCGATCACTGGTCGTGGTACTGTTGCAACTGGTCGTATCGAGCGTGGTGTGATCAACTCTGGTGATCCTGTTGATATCCTCGGTATGGGTGCAGAAGGTCTTAAATCTACCGTAACTGGTGTTGAGATGTTCCGTAAGATCCTTGACCGCGGTGAAGCCGGTGACAACGTAGGTTTGTTGCTTCGTGGTATCGACAAAGAAGATATCCGTCGTGGTATGGTAATCTGTAAGCCAGGTTCAGTTAAGCCTCACCTGCACTTCAAAGGTGAAGTTTACGTACTGTCGAAAGAAGAAGGTGGACGTCACACTCCATTCTTTAACAAATACCGTCCTCAGTTCTACTTCCGTACCACTGACGTGACAGGTGAAATCTCACTTCCAGCAGGTGTTGAGATGGTTATGCCAGGTGACAACATCACTATCGAAGTGAAGCTGATCAACAAAATCGCTATGGAAAAAGGTCTTCGTTTCGCGATTCGTGAAGGTGGACGTACCGTAGGTGCTGGTCAGGTAACTGAAATTCTTGACTAATCAAGATAGCAATAATAAAACAAGTGCATTTCTTCTGGAATGCACTTGTTTTTTATAAAAAAATCGTATCTTTGCAGCCCCAATGAGTGGGTTGCGCGATAAACGGGTGTAGTTCAAGGGTAGAATAGCGGTCTCCAAAACCGTTGATGGGAGTTCGAATCTCTCCACCCGTGCATAAATCGAAAAGGTGAAATGGAAAAATTTACTTCTTTTTTGAAAGCGTCCTGGGAAGAAATGACCCAGCATGTAACATGGCCGCCTTTCAACGAGCTGCAAGCCAATACCACTCTGGTGCTTGTAGGTTCGCTCATTTTTGCCTTTGTGGTAGGTGTGATGGATTTCGTTTTCGAAAACGCACTGAAACTGTTTTACCAGTCTTTCTAAGGCTATTTTATCAAAGATAACCCCTCGAAAGGTATGAGTAGTCTAAATTGGTTTGTATTAAGGGCAGTGTCTGGGCAAGAGAAAAAGATCAAGTCCTACATTGAAAATGAAATCACACGCCAGAAGTTAAACGAATTTGTTCCGCAGATCCTGATCCCTTCCGAGAAGATCTATGAAATGCGCAACGGCAAGAAGCGTGTGCGGGAAAAGAACTTTTTCCCTGGTTATATTATCATTTCAGCCGATCTGTCCAAAGGAGAGGTTCTGCACATTATTACAAGTATTCCCGGCGTAATTGGTTTCCTGGGCAATGCCGAAGGAAATTCCAAAGTGCCTGTACCTCTTCGCCAGTCGGAAATTAACCGGATCCTCGGTAAGGTCGACGAAGCAGAGCAGCACGAAGAAGCGCCAAGCATGTCTTTCATCAAAGGCGAGACTGTGAAAGTCGTAGATGGTCCGTTCAGCGGGTTTATCGGTCTGGTGGAAGAAGTATTCGATGAGAAGAAAAAACTCAATGTAGTTGTAAAAATATTCGGGCGTAATACACCCGTGGAACTCAGTTACGCACAAGTAGAAAAGGATAGTTGAGCGAATAGCGGGCAGGTAGGCTTCCAACTGCATGTGAGCCGCTAGTCAATCAATGAACCGACAAATTCCAAAACAATGGCAAAAGAAATAGGTGGATACGTCAAACTGCAGGTGAAAGGTGGCCAAGCCAACCCATCACCTCCGATTGGTCCTGCATTAGGATCGAAGGGTTTGAATATCATGGAGTTTTGCAAGCAGTTCAATGGCCGTACCCAGGATAAAATGGGTGTGGTATTGCCGGTAGTTATTACATACTACAAAGACAAGTCTTTCGACTTCGTCATCAAAACCCCCCCGGCCGCTATTCTTCTTCTGGAAGCCTCAAAAGTGAAGACAGGTTCGGCTCAGCCAAACCGTATTAAGGTAGGATCAGTTTCATGGGATCAAGTTAAAACGATCGCTGAAACTAAAATGCCCGACCTGAACTGCTTCACCGTAGAGTCTGCTATGAAAATGATCGCGGGAACGGCTCGTAGTATGGGTATCACCGTGGCTGGCAAGGCCCCATGGGAAGAAAACAACTGAGCGTAGATTTATAGATACGCCAAAGAAACAAAGAACATGGGAAAATTGACCAAAAAGCAAAAAGAAGCTCTTTCAAAATACGACGCAACCCAGGCTTATACCCTGGAAGCAGCTGCGGATGTTCTGAAAACGATTTCCTATACCAAATTTGATGCTTCCGTAGATATCGACGTTCGTTTGGGCGTAGATCCTCGTAAAGCTGACCAAATGGTACGTGGCGTGGTAACACTGCCACACGGAACCGGAAAAGAAGTTCGTGTATTGGTGCTGTGTACTCCCGACAAGGAGTCAGAAGCGAAAGAGGCAGGAGCGGATTATGTTGGTCTTGACGAATACATTACAAAAATCGAGCAAGGCTGGACAGACATCGACGTGATTATTACAATGCCGAGTGTAATGGCAAAAGTAGGTAGACTTGGAAAAGTGTTGGGTCCTCGTGGTCTGATGCCAAATCCTAAGTCAGGAACTGTAACTCCGGATGTAGCGAAAGCTGTAAAGGAAGTGAAGGCTGGTAAAATCGACTTCAAAGTCGACAAAACCGGTATCATTCACACCAGCATCGGAAAGGTATCTTTCGGGACTGATCAGCTTGCACAGAACGCAACGGAGGTTATCAATACCTTGGTTCGCCTTAAGCCTTCATCGGCAAAAGGTACTTACGTAAAAAGCATTCACTTGTCAAGCACGATGAGCCCGGGTGTTATTATTGACAAAAACACGATTCCAGGACTGTAATATGACACGGGAAGAAAAAGCAGTAATTATTGACGAATTAAGTCAGAAATTCGCCAGCACGCCATACTTCTACATTACCAACGCAACCGGCATGACCGTGAGCGAGGTAAACACTCTCAGAGGCCTTTGCTTCGAGCGTGGTGTTGAGTATCGTGTTGTGAAGAATACATTGATAAAAAAAGCGCTCGAAACACTAGATACGGACTATTCTTCTTTCGACGAGGTGTTGAAAGGATTTTCCGGAGTAATGTTTCACCCGGAGTCAGGTAAAGTACCTGCGCAACTGATTAAGGATTTCAAAAAGAAATCAGGTAGCGACAAACTGAAGTTCAAAGGAGCTTCTGTGGACACTGCCCTATTTGTTGGAGAAAGCCAGCTTGACGTTCTGATTTCACTGAAATCGAAACAAGAACTGATCGGCGAAGTAATCGGATTGCTGCAATCACCTGCCAAAAATGTTATCGGCGCTCTTACAAGCGGCGGACAGAACCTGGCCGGTATTCTGAAAACTTTATCTGAAAAAGAGGACTAATTTGAATAGCCAGGTTAAGCTCTCCGGGTTAAAATAAATAGAGCTTTTTTAAAATCATCTTATTGTATAATCAAAAAAATCTAAATAAAAATGGCAGATTTGAAAGCTTTCGCAGAACAGCTTGTTAACCTTACGGTTAAAGAAGTGAACGAATTGGCTGCAATTCTTAAAGACGAGTACGGTATTGAGCCAGCAGCTGCTGGTGCAGTAATGGTAGCAGGTCCTGCTGGTGGTGCTGGTGCTGATGCTCCTGCGGTTGAAGAAAAAACATCTTTCGATGTAATCTTGAAATCAGCTGGTGCAGGTAAACTTGCTGTTGTGAAGTTGGTTAAAGACCTTACTGGTCTTGGCCTGAAAGAAGCGAAAGAACTCGTTGACGGCGCTCCAAAACCTGTAAAAGAAGGTGTTGCGAAAGACGAAGCTGACGCTTTGAAAAAGCAACTTGAAGAAGCTGGTGCAGAAGTTGAAGTGAAGTAATTTGCTCCACAGCATTAGACGATAAAATTCTACGGGAATAGGCCTGACAACCGTCAGGTCTTTTCCTGTTTTGTATACCAAC
This sequence comes from Dyadobacter sp. OTU695, assembly GCF_038440355.1. NCBI lineage: Bacteria > Pseudomonadati > Bacteroidota > Cytophagia > Cytophagales > Spirosomataceae > Dyadobacter > Dyadobacter sp. OTU695. The sequence goes on from NZ_JASATN010000009.1 coordinate 64,913, forward strand.
CAAACGAAAAAGGCTTTTTTATCGTTCTGGTAAAGGTGGTAACGAGATTGCCCCCTGTAATCCCCTCAAGCTGATTGCCCGAAACACTTCTTTACTCGTAGGAAAGGAGAACAGGGGCGTCAACTTTACTCTTCTACGAGGCAATAGATTAGGTTAAAACTAATTAGTTTTTCTGCTAACCCAAATCACACATAGCCTTGGCTACAATTAATCCAAAAACACCAAGAAAGAACTTCTCTCGGATTAATCAGATTATCGATTATCCGGATCTTTTGGGAATCCAGGTACAGTCGTTCCGTGATTTCTTTAGTCTGGATACCTCGGTTGAAGACCGTTCCGGAGAAGGATTGTACAAAGTTTTCGCTGAAAACTTCCCCATCGCCGACTCCCGTGAGAATTTCGTTCTCGAGTTCATCGATTATCTCCTTGAACCACCGAAGTACTCTGTCGACGAATCCATTGATCGCGGTCTGACTTACGCAGTACCTTTGAAGGCCAAACTGCGGCTGATCTGTAACGACGCCGATCATGAAGAATTTGAAACCATTGAGCAGGAAGTGTTCTTAGGGAACATTCCTTACATGACTGAACGCGGTTCGTTCGTGATCAATGGTGCTGAGCGTGTAATCGTTTCTCAGCTTCACCGTTCACCAGGCGTGTTCTTCTCGATGAGCAAGCACACCAACGGTTCTAAACTATATTCTGCGCGGATTATTCCATTCAAAGGTTCCTGGATCGAATTCTCTACGGACGTGAACAACGTGATGTATGCGTACATCGACCGTAAGAAAAAATTCCCTGTAACCACACTTTTGAGAGCGATCGGTTTTGGATCTGATAAAGACATCCTCGACCTGTTCGGCCTTTCGGAAGAAATCAGCGCGACACCTGCTAACCTGAAAAAGGCAGTTGGACGCCGGTTGGCGGCAAGGGTTCTCCGCACATGGACTGAGGACTTCGTGGATGAGGATACCGGCGAGGTAGTCTCGATTCAGCGTAACGAAGTATTGCTGGAACGTGATTCTTCCATTTCAGCAGATGATATCGATGTAATCCTGGAATCAGGACAGAAATCGATCATCATGCACAAAGAGGACATGAACGTTGCGGATTATAACATCATTTATAATACGCTTCAAAAAGATAGCTCAAACTCCGACAAGGAAGCTGTTGAGCAGATTTACCGCCAGCTGCGTAACGCAGAAGCACCGGATGAGCAAACTGCACGTGATGTGATCCAGAGCTTGTTCTTCTCTGACAAACGTTATGACCTGGGTGATGTTGGCCGTTACCGTATCAACAAGAAATTGGGATCGGATACCAGCCTGGACGTTCGCGTTCTGACAACTGGTGATATCGTTTCCATTGTGAAATACCTGATCGGTCTGATCAATGCGAAAGCGGTGGTCGATGATATCGACCACTTGTCAAACCGTCGTGTACGTACGGTGGGTGAGCAGCTTTACGCACAGTTCGGTGTAGGTCTTGCGCGTATGGCGCGTACGATCAAGGAACGTATGAACGTGCGTGACAACGAAGATTTCAAACCTGTTGACCTGATCAATGCAAGAACATTGTCATCGGTAATCAACTCGTTCTTCGGTACCAACCAGCTTTCTCAGTTCATGGACCAAACGAACCCATTGGCTGAGATTACGCACAAACGTCGTATGTCGGCACTTGGGCCAGGTGGTCTTTCCCGTGAAAGAGCAGGATTCGAGGTTCGTGACGTTCACTACACCCACTACGGGCGTCTGTGTACAATCGAAACGCCGGAAGGTCCGAACATCGGCCTGATCTCGTCACTTTGCGTATTCGCGAAAGTGAACGGTATGGGCTTCATCGAAACACCTTACCGTGTAATCGATAGCACAGGTAAGCTGACGAACGAGCTGATCTACATGACGGCGGAAGAAGAAGATTCCAAGTACATCGCTCAGGCTAATGCCTCTGTTGATAAGGAAGGAAACTTTACCGTTGAAAAAATCAAAACACGTTTCGAAGGTGACTTCCCGATGGTGGATCCTTCGCAAGCGTCATATATGGACGTTGCCGCGAACCAGATCGTATCTGTTGCGGCTTCGCTGATTCCGTTCCTGGAACACGATGATGCTAACCGTGCCTTGATGGGATCCAACATGCAGCGCCAGGGTGTGCCTTTGTTGCGTCCACAGGCTCCTATCGTAGGAACTGGTCTGGAACGCCGCGTGGCAATGGACTCACGTGCATTGGTAGTAGCGGAAGGCGACGGCGAAATCGAATTCGTAGACGCGAAGAAGATCGTTGTGAAATACGACCGTACGGACGAAGATCGCCTCGTTAGCTTCATCGAAGACAGCGTTTCTTACGACCTCGTTAAGTTCCGTCGTACCAACCAGGATACCTGCCTCAACCTTCAACCAATGGTACTTAAAGGCCAGAAAGTGAAGAAAGGCGAGCCGCTTTGCCAGGGATATGGTACAGAAGGCGGTGAACTTGCATTGGGCCGTAACCTTCTGGTTGCATTCATGCCTTGGCAGGGATACAACTTCGAGGATGCGATCGTAATCTCTGAAAAAGTGGTACGCGACGATATCTTTACTTCGATCCACATCGAAGAATTCGAACTCGAAGTGCGTGATACCAAACGCGGAGAAGAAGAATTGACCGCTGAGATCCCGAACGTAAGCGAGGAAACTGTTAAGAACCTCGACGAAAACGGTATCGTACAAGTAGGTACGGAAGTTAAAGAAGGTGATATCCTGATCGGTAAGATCACTCCAAAAGGTGAATCTGATCCTACCCCGGAAGAGAAACTCCTTCGTGCGATCTTCGGTGATAAGGCTGGTGATGTGAAGGATGCTTCCAAAAAAGCACCGCCATCGATGAAAGGCGTCGTAATCGATACCAAACTGTTCTCGCGCCCAACCAAAGAAGAGCGTGCAAAACACAAAGACGAGCTTCGTCTGTTGATGAAAAAATACAGCCGTGACCTGACCGCATTGCGTGGTCGTGTGATCGACAAGCTGGTTACATTGACTGACGGCAAAACAAGTTCAGGCGTTAAGCACAAATTCGGTGACGAGTTGATCAGCAAAGGAATGAAGTTCAACGTGAGAAATATCTCCGAGAATCTTTTCCCTGCCAATAACCCGTACCGCGATGAAAGCCAGTATGCGGTTCCCGAAGAGGTTAACCTCATCGGAGACGTTCTGACTGATTCTTGGACCGAAGATGCGGATACCAACCGTCAGGTTTCTCTGGTATTGAAAAACTACCTGAACGCCCGCAGCGAAATCATGGGCCGCTTCAAACGCGATCGTTTTGCATTGGAAGTAGGTGATGAATTGCCTGCTGGTATCGTGAAACTGGCGAAAGTATATATCGCTAAGAAACGTAAACTGAAAGTAGGGGATAAAATGGCAGGTCGCCACGGTAACAAAGGGGTTGTTGCCCGTATCGTACGTGACGAAGATATGCCATTCCTGGAAGACGGAACGCCGGTTAACATCGTGTTGAACCCACTTGGGGTACCTTCACGTATGAACATCGGTCAGATCTACGAAACCATCCTTGCATGGGCTGGTCTGAAACTCGGCCGCCGTTACGCAACACCGATTTTTGACGGTGCTACGGAAGCGGAAGTTGCTGCCGAGCTGAAAGAAGCAGGTCTGCCGGATTGGGGACGTACTTATCTGTACAATGGTTTGACTGGTGAGCAGTTCGACCAGCCGGTAACAGTCGGTCTGATGTACATGATGAAACTGGGCCACTTGGTTGACGATAAAATGCACGCGCGTTCTATCGGACCATACTCGCTTATTACGCAGCAACCGCTGGGTGGTAAAGCGCAGTTCGGTGGACAGCGTTTCGGTGAGATGGAAGTGTGGGCGCTTGAAGCGTTCGGTGCATCGCACATTCTTCAGGAGATCCTTACCGTGAAATCCGATGATGTGGTGGGCCGCGCGAAAGCGTATGAAGCGATCGTGAAAGGTGAAAACCTTCCGAAACCAAATATCCCAGAGTCATTCAACGTACTTGTTCACGAGCTTCGTGGACTAGCATTGGAGATTACACTGGACTAATTTCTAGTCGTTGGCGCGGGCAACCGCGCCATAGAAATGCAAACAAATTAGTTTCGACTAACAGACAAACGACTCTTTATTATGTCTTTCAAAAAGAATAAAAAATTAAACAGCGACTTTTCCAGAATGACGATCAGTCTGGCGTCACCGGAGTCTATCCTAGAAAGCTCCTTCGGTGAAGTAACCCAGCCTGAAACCATCAACTACCGGACCTACAAGCCGGAGATGGGAGGTCTGTTCTGCGAGCGCATTTTTGGTCCTGTAAAAGACTGGGAATGTCACTGCGGGAAATACAAGCGCATTCGCTATAAAGGAATTATCTGCGACCGTTGCGGTGTAGAGGTGACCGAGAAAAAGGTTCGCCGCGAGCGCATGGGTCACATTGAATTGGTGGTTCCTGTTGCACATATCTGGTATTTCCGCAGCTTGCCGAACAAAATCGGTTACCTGCTGGGACTTTCTACCAAGAAACTCGACCAGATCATTTATTACGAACGGTACGCGGTTGTTCAGCCAGGTATCAAAGAAGAGGACGGCGTTGGCTACCTTGACTTCCTGACCGAAGACGAATACCTCGACATCGTAGACAAGCTCCCACGCGAGAACCAATTGCTTCCTGACACGGATCCCAACAAATTCATCGCGAAAATGGGTGCCGATGCTCTGGAAATGCTGTTGAGCCGCATTAAGCTCGACGAACTTTCTTATGAACTCCGTCACCAGGCTGCTACCGACACTTCTCAGCAACGTAAAGCGGAAGCTTTGAAACGTCTGAAAGTGGTTGAAGCGTTCCGTGATGCGAACACCCGTATCGAAAACCGCCCTGAATGGATGGTGATCAAAATGGTACCGGTTATTCCACCGGAATTGCGTCCGCTTGTACCTCTGGATGGTGGTCGTTTCGCGACCTCGGATTTGAACGACCTTTACCGTCGTGTAATTATCCGTAACAATCGTCTGAAACGTCTGATCGAGATCAAGGCACCTGAGGTGATCTTGCGTAACGAGAAGCGTATGTTGCAGGAAGCGGTTGACTCGCTTTTCGACAACAGCCGTAAAGTGAATGCGGTACGTTCAGAAGGTAACCGCGCTTTGAAATCACTTTCAGACATGCTGAAAGGCAAACAAGGCCGTTTCCGTCAGAACTTGCTTGGTAAGCGCGTCGACTACTCTGGTCGTTCGGTTATCGTGGTAGGTCCTGAGCTGAAACTGCACGAATGCGGTTTGCCGAAAGATATGGCGGCTGAGCTTTTCAAGCCGTTCATTATCCGTAAGCTGATCGAGCGCGGAATCGTTAAAACTGTAAAATCAGCGAAGAAGATCGTAGACCGCAAGGATCCTGTGATCTGGGATATTCTCGAAAACGTATTGAAAGGTCACCCGGTATTGCTTAACCGTGCTCCGACACTTCACCGTTTGGGTATCCAGGCATTCCAGCCTAAACTGATTGAAGGTAAGGCGATCCAGCTTCACCCATTGGTTTGTACGGCATTCAACGCTGACTTTGACGGTGACCAGATGGCGGTACACGTACCACTGGGTCAGGAAGCCGTATTGGAAGCGTCCATGCTGATGCTTTCTTCACACAACATCCTTAACCCTGCCAACGGTGCGCCGATCACGGTACCATCTCAGGACATGGTTTTGGGTCTGTATTATGTGACCAAAGGACGTGTAAGCACAGAACAATACCCGATTATCGGTGAAGGCAAGATCTTCTATGGTCCGGATGAAGTGATCATCGCGATCAACGAAGGCAAACTTTCGAAACATGCCAATATCAAATGCCGTCTCCGCGTACGTAACGATGACGGAACATTTGAAACCAAATTGGTTGATACCGTTGCCGGACGTATCCTGTTCAACCAGGCTGTTCCCGAAGAAGTAGGTTATATCAACGAATTGTTGACTAAAAAGAAACTTCAGCAGATCATCGGTTTGGTGTTCAAACAAGCTGGTGTGGCACGTACAGCACAATTCCTTGACGAGATCAAGGAACTTGGTTTCCAAATGGCCTTCAAAGGTGGTTTGTCAATGGGATTGGACGATGTAATGGTTCCTAGTGAAAAAGAAAAACTCATCGAGCAGGCGAAAGCGGATGTTGAAAACGTCTGGAACAACTACCTGATGGGTCTTATCACTGAGAACGAACGTTACAACCAGGTTATCGATATCTGGACGCGCGTTAACTCACGCATTACAGAGACGTTGATGAAGCAGCTGGAAACAGACAAAGGCGGATTCAACTCTATCTATATGATGATGCACTCGGGAGCCCGCGGTTCACGCGAGCAGATCCGTCAGTTGGGTGGTATGAGGGGTCTTATGGCCAAGCCTCAGAAAAACATCGCTGGTGGTGCGGGTGAAATCATCGAAAACCCGATCCTTTCCAACTTTAAGGAAGGTCTCGACGTTTTGGAATACTTTATCTCTACCCACGGTGCGCGTAAAGGTTTGGCCGATACAGCATTGAAAACTGCGGATGCGGGTTACCTGACCCGTCGTTTGCACGACGTTGCACAAGACGTGGTAGTAGTGGAAGAAGACTGCGGCTCGCTCCGTGGTATCGCGATCTCGGCATTGAAAGACAATGAAGATATCGTAGAGCCATTGTCAGAGCGTATCCTCGGTCGCGTAAGCGTACACGACGTGTTCGATCCGTTGACCAACGAATTGATCCTTACGTCGGGACAGGAAATCACAGAAGAAATTGCTTCTTACATCGATGAGACGGCGATTGAAACTGTTGAAATCCGTTCGGTACTGACTTGCGAAACCCGTGACGGTGTTTGTGCAAAATGCTACGGACGTAGCTTGGCGTCTGCCCAGATGGTGAACATCGGTGAGGCAGTAGGTGTAATCGCTTCCCAGTCAATCGGTGAGCCGGGTACACAGCTGACACTCCGTACATTCCACGTGGGTGGTACGGCTTCCAACATCTCTGTTGAAGCCAACATCAAAGCGAAATTCGACGGTTTGATCCAGTTCGAAGATCTTCGTTTGGTACAATCTGTTAACTCAGAAGGCGACGAAGTGACAGTAGTAATGGGCCGTTCAGGTGAAGTGAAAATTATCCACCCTGAAACGAAACAACTCCTGATCTCGAATAACGTGCCTTACGGTGCGCATTTGCAGGTGAAAGAAGGTGATACCGTATTCAAAGGACAGGAACTTTGTACCTGGGACCCTTATCACGCGGTAATCCTTTCAGAATTCACCGGAACCGTTTCCTTCGACGCTATCGAGGAAGGTATCACATTCCGTGAAGAATTTGACGAACAAACAGGCTTCCAGGAGTCGGTGATCATTGAAACGCGTGACAAAACCAAAAACCCGGCTATCGTGGTGAAAGGTAAGTCTACCTTGTTGAAAGATCAGACTGAAAAAGGTTATAACCTTCCTGTGGGTGCACGTTTGGTTGTGAAGGCAGGTGCAGCTATCAAGGCTGGTCAGCCGCTGGCGAAAATCCCACGTGTTGTTGGTAAAACACGCGATATCACGGGAGGTCTGCCACGTGTAACCGAATTGTTCGAAGCACGTAACCCGTCGAACCCTGCAACGGTTTCTGAAATCGACGGTGTGGTATCTTATGGTGGCGTAAAACGCGGTAACCGTGAAATCCATATCGAATCGAAAGATGGAACGCAGCGTCGTTACATGGTACCTCTGTCGAAACACATTCTGGTTCAGGATGGTGACTTCGTAAGGGCCGGTGACCCGCTTTCCGATGGAGCTATTACCCCTGCGGATATCCTTTCTATCAAAGGGCCAACCGCGGTTCAGGAATACCTGGTGAACGAAATTCAGGAAGTATACCGTCTGCAAGGTGTGAAGATCAACGATAAGCATATCGAATGTATCGTACGCCAGATGATGCAGAAAGTGGATATCCTGGATGCTGGTGACACCAACTTCCTCGAAATGCAGGCTGTGGACCGCGTTGTATTCCGCGAGGAAAACGACAAGATCCTGGATATGAAAGTGGTTGAGGACTCTGGTAGCTCCGAAACACTGAAGCCTGGTATGATCGTTTCGGTACGTCGTTTGCGCGATGAGAATTCGAGCCTGAAACGTCGTGACCTGAAACTGGTTACCGCCCGTGATGCGCAAGCTGCGGTTGCGAGACCTACGTTGATGGGTATCACACAGGCTTCTTTGGGTACTGAAAGTTTTGTTTCCGCGGCGTCATTCCAGGAAACAACCAAAGTACTGAGCGAAGCGGCTGTTCGTGGAAAACGCGACGAACTGAAAGGTTTGAAGGAGAACGTGATCGTAGGTCACCTGATCCCTGCCGGTACAGGTATGCGTCAATACGAAAACCTGATCGTAGGTTCGAAAGAAGAATACGATGCGTTGTCAGATTCTCGCGAGAGACAATCACGCAAGAAAAAAGAGTTGGCGTAATCCAGCTGATTATAAGTAAACAAAGAGCCGGCCTGCATTAGCGGGACCGGCTCTTTGCTTTTCGATGCCCGGTATTTTTAGTAATTTCCCCAGTAAATTCAATAGCGCAGCTATTTAAAACCAGCAATGAAAGAAGAAACTAAGGAAAACGAACAACAGATCAATGTCGAACTGTCTGAAGAAATGGCAGAGGGCGTGTATTCCAACCTGGCGATGATCGCCCACTCCAATAGCGAATTTATTCTTGACTTCATCCGCCTGATGCCCGGCGTTCCCCGTGCCAAGGTGAAAGCGCGCATTATCGTGACGCCCGAGCATGCAAAGCGCCTCGTAGCTGCATTGCGCGATAATATTCAAAAATACGAAGACCAATATGGCCCCATCCAGAATTCACAGGACAGTGAGCCAACATTCAACTTCCCTATTAGTTTCGGAGGCCCGGGCGGCGAAGCGTAAGCGCGGCTATATCGCTATCAGTCAAGCACTTCGCGAATAAGGAGTTTGGCTTCATTGGTGATTTTTTGTAACTTTTGCCAAACTCTTAATCACCATGGCATTATTCAAACTTACAATCAACAACCGCGCATATAGCGCAGAAGTGGAGGGCGACACTCCGCTCCTGTGGGTATTGCGTGATAATCTGGGCCTTGTAGGTACCAAATATGGATGTGGTATCGCACAATGCGGAGCCTGCACCGTTCACCTCGATGGCAAGGCGGTACGTTCCTGTGTACTGCCGGTCTCGTCGGTAGGCAAGGCAAAAGTGACCACGATCGAAGGACTATCCGAAAAAGGCGACCACCCGGTTCAGAAAGCCTGGGACGAAGTGGATGTGGCACAATGTGGTTACTGTCAGGCAGGCCAGATCATGACTGCCGCTGCATTCCTCAAAGAAAAACCCAAACCAACCGAAGAGGAAATCGTGGGAGCGATGAGCGGCAACCTCTGCCGCTGCGGAACCTATCACCGCATTCGTGAAGCAGTGAAAGTTGCAGCCACTAAAACCAACTGACCATGAGCACAATCAATCAAGCATCGCGTCGCGACTTCATGAAGATCGCGGCGGCGGCCGGTGGCGGTTTGTTCCTGGGCTTCAACTGGTCGGATTCAAAGGCGGCACCTGTGGTGGTGGATGCCAAACATATAGCCGCAGGGTCAGTGAAATTCAATAGCTACCTGTCAATCGGTTCAGATAATAGTATTACCATTGTTTCTCCAAATCCCGAGATCGGGCAGGGCATCAAAACGGCATTTCCGCTGGTAGTGGCCGAAGAACTCGACGCCGACTGGAAACTGGTGAAGACCGTACAGGGTAACCTGGATACTGCGCACTTTGAACGCCAGGTAACGGGCGGCAGCGGCGCGGTACCGCATTCCTGGGAGCGCTTGCGAAAGGCCGGTGCCACCGCACGTCATTTGCTGATCAATGCGGCCGCCGCTAAATGGGGCGTGCCGGCTTCCGAAATCACCACGGCGGATAGCAAGCTCTTCCACAAAGCATCGGGCAAATCCGCTAGCTACGGGGAGTTTGCAGAAGCGGCGGGTAAGCTCACAGCACCAGGCGACATCAAACTGAAAGACGAAAAGACTTTCAAGCTGATCGGACAATCGGTCAGGAATGTTGATAACAAGAATATAGCAACCGGTAAACCGCTTTTCGGGCTTGATTTCTATCGGGAAGGAATGCTTTTCGCATTGATCCAGCGCCCTAAGGCATTTGGATTGAAACTCAAATCGGTGGATTCGGCAGCAGCCAAGGCCATGCCGGGTATCGTCGATGTCGTTACTTTCGAAAACAGCGTTGCGGTAGTCGGAAAATCAACCTGGCAATGCAAAAAGGCGAAAGACGCCCTTAAAATTGAATACGAAAAAGCCGCCGAGCTGGAAAGTTCCGAGGACCATAACCGAATTTTCTCCAATCTTATGGACAATGGCGAAGCCACTGTCCGTCGTAAAAACGGAGATGTGGAGGCGGCATTCAAGAGCGCTGCGAAAGTCATTAAGGCAGAATACCAATGCCCGTTCCTGCCCCACAGCCCGTTGGAACCGATGAATTTCTTCGCACACGTACGCGAGGACGGCGTGGAGCTCGTAGGCCCGACGCAAACGCCTGACCGCGCACGTGGGGAGGCAGCCAAAATTACCGGCTTCCCGCCCGAAAAAATCACCGTGGAAATCACACGCCAGGGCGGTGGTTTCGGACGCAGGCTTTCCGCCGACTTTGCGATCGAGGCCGTACACGTATCCAAACTGGTGAAAGCGCCGGTTAAGGTAATATGGACGCGGGAAGATGATATGACCGGCGGCACGTACCGTCCGGCAGTGCGCTATCGCTTTGAGGCTGCATTGGATAAAAACGGCGAAATGATCGGTTATAAGCTGCGTGGCGTAGGTATCAACTCGGGTAATCCTACCCGCGAGGATAACTTCCCGTCCGGTTCGGTGGATAATCTCCTGATCGATTCGGTGGAGCACAAATCGGCCATTACCACCGGCCCGTGGCGCGCACCGATTACCAACTTCCTGGCCTATGCCGAGCAGTCGTTTATCGACGAAGTAGCGGAAGCAGCAGGAAAAGACCCCATCGAATTCCGGCTTGCGCTTTTGGAAAAGGCAAAAAAATCGCCGGCAGGCGAAGTGAAATATGATGTCGACCGGATGATTGCGGTGATCAAACTGGCAGCCGAGAAAAGTAATTGGGGTAAGAAAAAAGGCGTTCACCAGGGTTTCAGCGTTTACTTCTCGCACAGGTCGTACGTTGCGCAGGTGGGGGAAGTAGTCGTTGAGAAAGGAAAACCAACTTTGAAAAATATCATCGCGGCGGTGGACTGCGGCATTGTGATCAACAAAAGCGGCTCATTGCAGCAGGTACGCGGCGGGGTTGTGGACGGGATCGGCCACGCAATGTTCGGCAATATGACTTTCAAAGGCGGCGCGCCCGACCAAAGCAATTTCAACGGCTTCCGGTTGATTCGCATGAATGAAATTCCGGAGGTGGATGTGCATTTTGTTGACAATGGCATATCGCCAACCGGCCTGGGAGAACCCGCATTGCCGCCTGCCGGAGGTGCGGTAGCGAATGCATTCTATAAAGCTACCAAACAACGCCTTCGGAATCAGCCTTTTATTAATGAAGAGGCATTCAAAGGCATTTCGTAAGTATTAATTCGTGCAAATTCCAAGACAGTAAGATGAAAATGTGGTACCGCATTTTTATCTTACTGTTTTTATTTATGTTCTTCCTAAACCATTGAAATACAAATGAAAAAAAATATTACCCTGTTCTTTGCATTGCTGTGCCTGGGTATAGCCGCATTCACGGCTGCGGATTTCCCGGAAACCGATATTTCCAACGGCATTATCAAAGCTAAGCTGTATTTGCCCGATGCGAATGAAGGTTATTACCGCGGCGTCCGGTTCGATTGGGCAGGTGTGGTGCCCAGTTTGGAATACAAAGGGCATTCCTACTTCGGTACATGGAACCAGGCCCCGTACGATCCGAAACTGCACGACGCGATCATGGGTCCCGTGGAAGAGTTTACGCCGCTGAATTTTGACGATACAAAGCCCGGAGAGCAATTCGTCAAAATAGGCGTCGGCGTACTGACTAAGCCCGACGACAAAAAGTATTCGTTCGCGACGAACTATGCCATCAAAAATGCAGGTAAATGGTCGGTAACGAAAGGGAAAGATCAGGTGGCTTTTGCCCATGAATTGAAGGACGAAACCGGGTGTGGCTATGATTATCACAAGACTTTGAAGCTGGTGAAAGGAAAGCCACAACTGGTTCTGGAACATACTTTGAAGAATACCGGCTCGAAACCCATTGTGGCGAGCACTTACAATCATAATTTTTTCATGATCGACAACGAGCCGTCGAATGAGAATATCCGCATTGTGTTTCCTTTTGAAGTGAAAGGTGAGGGCAAAGGTTTTGGAAGTATTATCAATGCAAATGGTAAAATGCTGAATTACTCTCGGGAGGTTGGAAAGGGCGACCAGGTTTTCAGCGCTGGCTTGCAGGGCTTCGGGACTACTGCGAAGGATTATGACATCCGGATCGAGAATACCAAAACAAAGGCAGGTGTGAGGATCACGTGCGATCAGCCGCTGGAAAAGCTCGTTTACTGGGCTTGTCCAACTACTTCCTGCCCCGAGCCTTACATAAAGATCGCTGCCCAGCCGGGACAAGAGATCAAATGGAAGGTGACTTACGACTTTTACACCTTTTAACGTAGAGCGGCCGGATTTTTCTAAATTCGCACCGCATTTCAACAAACTAGTCAATGGGTTCGCATAAACACCTGGATAAAGCATCGGCCGCCGGGCTTCTGGTCGCATTAGGAATTATTTACGGCGATATCGGGACGTCGCCCCTTTATGTAATGCAGGCGGTAATCGGTACCAGTCAAATAACCAATGATGTGGTTTATGGGGCCGTATCTTGTATTTTCTGGACGCTCACGTTACAAACGACGATCAAATATGTGATCCTGATACTCAGGGCCGACAATAAAGGTGAAGGAGGGATTCTCGCACTATTTGCCCTCGTACGGCGGCGCGCAGCCTGGCTGACGGTCCCGGCTATCATCGGGGCAAGTACCCTGTTGGCCGACGGGATCATTACCCCGCCCATTTCGGTTTCTTCGGCGGTAGAAGGTTTGCGTATACTTTATCCGGACATTCAGACGATCCCGATCGTAATCGGTATCTTGACATTGCTCTTCATTATCCAGGTTTTTGGGACCACCATCGTGGGCCGTGCATTTGGCCCGGTGATGATGATATGGTTCATTATGCTGGCTGTGCTGGGTATTTCTCAGGTGATCGATCATCCGGAGATCATGAAGTCGCTTAGCCCGGTTTATGCATATCGATTGCTGGCGAACCACCCCGGAGGTTTCTGGCTGCTAGGCGCCGTGTTCCTCTGTACTACGGGTGCGGAGGCGTTGTACAGCGACCTCGGGCATTGCGGGCGGGGAAATATCCGTATCAGCTGGATTTTTGTGAAGACTTGTTTAATCCTCAACTATTTTGGCCAGGGTGCGTGGCTTATCGTTCATTCGGGCGACCTCCTGGACGGCCGGAAGCCTTTTTATGAGATCATGCCCGACTGGTGGCTGCTGCCGGGGATCGGTATAGCTACAATGGCCGCCATTATCGCCAGCCAGGCCCTGATTACCGGCTCATTTACACTCATTTCTGAGGCTATCCGTCTGAACTTCTGGCCAAAAGTAAGGCTGGTTTACCCAAGCGACCAGAAAGGTCAGCTATATGTGCCGAGTGTGAACTGGCTGCTTTGGGCGGGATGTATCGGTATTGTCTTGTATTTCAAAGAATCCTCGCACATGGAGGCCGCGTATGGGCTCGCGATCACGCTTACGATGATCATGACGACGATCCTGATGTCGGTGTACTTGCATGTAAAGCGGGTAAGTAAATGGGTGGTAGTGGTTTTTCTCGTCATTTACCTCGCGATTGAAGGCTCGTTCCTCGCTGCCAACCTGTTGAAATTCACACACGGGGGGTGGGTTTCGCTCGTACTTGCCACCGTCATTGGACTGGTGATCACCGTTTGGCTGAAAGCATACTATATCAAATTGAGGCTGACCGAATTTGAAAGCCTGGAAAAATACATCGGCCCTCTGAAAGAACTGAGTAACGACATTAGTATTCCCAAATATTCGACGCACTTGATCTTCATGTCGAACGCCTCGCGCGAAAGCGAGATCGAGAACAAGATCATTTATTCGATCTTCTACAAACGTCCGAAGCGGGCTGATATTTATTGGTTTGTACACGTGGAAACCACCGACGAGCCCTACACCATGGATTACCATGTGAATATCCTGGCGGAGGACGACGTGATCAAGGTGACATTCCGTCTCGGCTTCCGGATCGAACAGCGCATTAACCTGTTCTTCCGTAAAGTGGTGGAGGATATGGTGCTCAACAAGGAAGTGGACATTACCAGCCGTTACGAGTCGCTGAGCCGGCAGAACATTACGGGAGACTTCCGTTTCATTGTGCTCGAACGCTATCTGGCGCTGGAAAACAATCTGCCTTTCATGGAGGAACTGATCATGAAGATCTATTTCGCGATTAAAAGCATTACTACTTCGGAAGATAAATGGTTTGGCCTGGATAGTAGTTCGGTGAAGGTTGAGAAAGTACCATTGGTGCTGACGCCAAGTGAGAAAATCCGGATGAAAAGAGTGTATAGCTAAGAAATTGAATGCGAAGTATTTCGAAACCAAAGTTTCATTTCAAAACCAACACTTATCTAACGGCTTATCGCCCATTCTGGGTATATCGATACGCATTTTGGGGATGAGCCAGCGGCATTGGTACAATGCCGTCAGGTACTTATGGCAGTCAAAAGGGATCTTTGATAAGTAAAATGATCACTAGGTAAAATTATATTTAGTAACGGACTAGCTGACGAGTTCCTGGAACGCTTTTAGTGCAAACAAGCGCCGGAGTATTGGTAACTTTTTGTTCACTAAACCAGAATGGTCATGAAATACCTTGCATGCATATTCACAATGCTTCTGGCGATTGCCGGGGCATTTGCACAGAACCCGGTGACGCCGGAACCGTCTGTGCCACAGCCAGTACCGCAAACAAGTCCTGTTCCAACGACAGCACCTGAAACGAAGCCTGAATTCAATTCACCGCAATCGCCTGCCCGACCTGCCCAGATTCCTTCTGAGGATACGCTAATCAAAGGACAAAAAAGCTCGGGCGCCGTAATACACGACACGCTGATGCCTACTGATAAGCGAAAAGACCGTTCGGAACGCCGTAAAAACCGTAAAGGAACCGCGGAAACTGACGATACACTTTCTACGCAGCCACAAACAGACCCAGCCAAAAAACCCTGACACAAACAAGCAAGCCCGGAGTCGATTCCGGGCTTGCTTGTTTTAATGTCGAAGAGAGGAACAGTTTTCGGGATTAGTGTGTGTGATTAAGAGAGGGATAGTCATGGCTTTCGGCTTGCCTGTGGGTGGCTGGTTCGAGGTCGTCTTCCCAAAACGGTTGCGTAATCACCGCTTTGTTCTTATTAATCCAGGTACACCAAACCTTTCCACTGAAAATCCGTCTTGGAACGGGGAACGTCGCCGATCCGTTCAGGCTGTCAACAATCTCGACGATCTGGTATTCGTCAACCTGCATTAGCTGGCTGCCGCCTTTTTCCTTCACCCAATCGTCTTTCATAAACTTAAAAGTATCCATCGGTCTTGCGGTTGATTTTATGCAGGGAAACAGGACTCAAATCCTATGCCACGAATTAAACATTTTCAAGAATGCAATGAGTTGAGTGTGTCTATCGAATTAACTAGTAGAACTATTTCAACAAAGCTACGACACAGCAAAACCGCCCGCCTTCCTATCACTCACCCGCAAGCTACGCTTGCTGGATAAAAATGGATGAAGCCATCAATGAATGTTTTATTGAGGATTTGATAGACATTCTTGAATATGAAGGACTTCATTAGATTAGGATTATTTGCTGCTATTTTGCTAATCGGCCATCATTTGCAGGCGCAATGGGGTGCTCCCTACGCCAACAGCTGGATCGACTACGGCAAGCCTTACGTAAAAATCGGAATCCTGAAAAAAGGTTTACACCGGGTCCCGTTTTCATCGTTACCCAAAGGTTTCCCCACCGATTCTCCCGAGAAATTCCAGCTTTGGCGGAGGGGAAAAGAAGTATCCATCGTCAGCACTGCCAACCGGGAGATTCTTTTTTATGCCGTTCCAAACGATGGTGCAAGTGATTCGCTGCTGTACCGGCCTATGAGCTCGCGGGTTAATCCTTATTATAGTTTGTATGGGGATGAGGGGGCGTATTTTTTGACGGTTGCGGATAAACCGGGTAACAGGACCAAGGTAGTGAATGAGTCCATGAACGGAAATGCATCCCTATTGATGTACCACAATGAACACTTGCTTACCGTTTTTCAGCAGGACTATTCCTTGGGAACCAAAAGTTCGGTCAATCCGAGCTTCTTCAACAGTTTTTTCGAATTGGGCGCAAGCCGCACGGGCGAGGTTTATAAGGAAGGAACCGATTTGTTACTCAATTTCAAACTGGAAGACTTTGCCGGTATTTCCCAGAATCCCATTGCCAGATTGCTTTTGCACGGAAGGAGTAACAATGGCCGAAAAATTGAAATATATGTTGGCAAAAACAAGAACACGCTACGCCTTGTCAAAGTACTGGACAATTCCGGCTTCGCCGCCACTGAGTATGCATTTGAAATAGAGCCGGACGATATGGACTCCGGAAAAAATGGTGTGTTATCGATCCGGTCGGTAAGCGGTGAACGATTGGAGCGGTTTTCGCTGGCTTATTATTCGATCGAATATCCCCGGCAGATCAAAATCGGGAATAAACCCAGCATGGAGTTGAGGTTGGGTGAGGTTTCTGAAAAATGGAATAGACTTTCGGTCAAAGGCGTTTCCCCTCAATTTGCATTTCTGGACATTTCCGATGCAGATCATCCGGTTGTGTTAAAACGTGCCGCCGAAAGCCTGATGGTACCGCGCGAGCCGGGAAAAAGGCTGATTTTGTTAGCTACAAGTGAATTGATCGAGGTGGGTCCCGCAAAAATAAAGGAGGTACACTTTAATGCCTATGACCGCGATGCGCCCAACTACGTCATTATTACAACCGAACAACTTCGTGCCGGCGCAACGGCTTTCGCAAACTACCGTGCATCGCAGGCAGGAGGAAATTTGAAACCTGCGATTTTCGAAATCCAGGATATTTATAACCAATTTAATTATGGCGAGCCAAGCCCGGTTGCGATCAAGAAATTCATGACTTACATGCTTGCCGATGGCATTAGGGATAAGTACTTGTTTCTGATCGGGAAATCCATTTCGCAGAATGAGCGGATGATAAGAGAGTTACCGGAGGAGGTGCCAACGATCGGCTTTCCTGGCTCGGATGCATTGTTGGTCGAAGGGATTGCCGGAGCGCCACTCAATGTGCCGGCTATTCCCGTCGGGCGTTTGTCGGCCGTTACCAACGAGAACATTACCGATTATTTACAAAAAGTAAAGGCATATGAGACTAGCGAGCCCGGAGAGTCGGGCTGGCGTAAGAAAGTGCTTCATCTCAGTGGGGGCAAAACTACTGGCGAAATCGTGGAGCTACGGGAAAACCTCCGCGCATTGGAGCCTGTGGTAGTGAAAGGCGTTATGGGTGGGACTGTCAAATCCTACGTAAAGCAGCAACCTGGCGAAGAAGTGGAATATGTGGATATCACTAAGGATGTGAATGAAGGTGTTGGAATGATCACATTTTTCGGGCATGGGTCCACGATCGTCACAAATCCGGATATCGGCTACGCCAGGGATGTTGCCCGTAACTATCATAACCGGAATAAATACCCGGTGATGTATTTCAACGGTTGTGGAGTAGGAAATGTGTTCAGCAACCGGTTCAACGCCAATCCGGCCAACCCAAAAGCAAGCGACCGGATTACCCTGTCGCTCGATTGGCTCGTAGCGCCCGACCGTGGTGCGATCGCGATTATTGCGAATTCATTTGAAAGCTTTGTCAGCCCGGGAGTTACGTATCTCGAATCGCTCTATCGGCATATGTTCACGAATCCAACAACGGTCGGTTTGCCCATCGGCAAAATTCAGCTTGCCGTCGCCAACGACATTTTATCCAAATACAAAGACAAATACAATATCGCTTACGTCCATCAGTCGCTACTGCAAGGCGATCCGGCATTGCGGCTGGCAACGGTAGCCGAGCCCGACTACGCAATCGGACACGATGAAGGCATTACATTGCTTTCCGAATCAGGCGATAAAACGATCGGAGAATCGGATTCGCTGAAAGTAAGCATTGTCATTGCCAATTCGGGAAGGTTTGTGAAAGGTCAGCTTGTGCCGGTTGAAGTGACATTGACGTCAAAAAACGGAACATATACCAAAACGATTGAGGCGGAAGCATTTGCTGCTGAGAAAATTTTGCAGGCAGCATTTTTCAACAAAAAGGATGTCAGATCCATTAAAGTTCAAATCGATCCAAACCAGACGCTGAGGGAAGTAAGCCGCGACAATAACGTATCGGAATTGCATATCGACTGGGATTTCGTAAGGGACCTGTCCTTGTTTTCGAATAAAGCGGCGAAAGACAATATCCCGCCACTACTTTCGGTGAAGGTTAATGGCCGGCCCCTCAAACAAGACAAGCCCTTATGGCCTGAGCCGGAGATAAGCATTGCGCTCTCCGATGACCGGCAACTTTCTCCCGACACGACGCTGGTCGATCTTTTTATCAAACCCTGCACAACGGACGCCTGCGAGTTCGAACGGATCACCTATGAAGGCAACAAAGTGGTCATAAGCGCCTCGGGCGGGGAGCTGAGGCTTAGTTTTCCGACGCACCTGATTCCAGGCGACTACGAAATGTTGGTGAATGCAAAGGACGTTGCGGGAAATGCAGTCCTGCAACCGTATCGGATGGCATTTGAAATTGGCAAGCCGGAAGAGACACAATACAGCCTGGTCGTGAGTCCCAATCCTGCTACTTCCTACTTACGGTTTGAGTTAAAATCCCCGAAGGCGATGTTCGTTAAATCGGTTCGTTACCTTATTTACGACCAGCGGGGAAATGAACTGGAAAACAAGGCCCTAATGGTTTCAAATGAGTCATCAACAACCGAATGGTACTGGGAGAGAGGGAAAGTTGGAGCAGGAATTTACACTTATAAGGTTCTTCTGATAGGGGAGCAAGGCAGGATACTTAATACAAAGAGCGGCAGGGTGGTGCTAGTGCCGTGAAATAGCAGTAAGGGCAGCTTTACCCCGGGAAAATCTTACTGATCATCCGCCCGATCTCCACAAAATCGTCATGGTTACTGACCGACCGCTTTTCTGTCTCGTCCACGTTTTGTTTTGAGAAAGGATATATCAGCAAAAAGTTATTTTCGAGCGCGTGCTCGTTCAGGAAATCCGGTATTAGTCCCATTTTTGGGAAATAGGATTCCATCCCGCGTTTGGCCATAAATACGATCAGCCCTTCGTCTACCGTGATAGCCGCAGCTGCCTGTTCGGCTTCACCCCAGTAATCAATGGTATGCAGGGACAGTTCTATTCCGGATTTTCGTGCCACTCTTTCAAGGATCAGGATGATGGGCGCGCTGGCATAAAATGCCATTTCGGCTCCTGATGACTTTCCGATGTTCCAGATACGAAGTAGTGCGTGAAAAAAACCTGGCTCCTTGTCTGCTTTGGGCGGAATAAGTACGATGTATCGTTTGATGGTAGAAATGGGCTGAGCAGCGTGGTAAATCAGCGTGTTTACATGGTCGTTTTGTAAGTAGCCATTAGTAAGATTGTAAACGAGCGAGGGGGTAAAACCATTGTCGGCCTGCAATGCGAGCACCAGATCCGTGATTTTTTGTTCCTTGATGACATTGCTGATTCCGGTAGCGACATCGCTGTCGTATCTGGTGAGTGGCTGAATCTGAACATCGGCTGCCGCAGCTGTAGCGACTGCTGCATGGAGCGTCTTCTCGGCATTTCTGACAGAAGACTCGTTTTTTTCGTCATTGATTACATTCAATGCAAAAAGCCGGTTTCTGTTGTTCGCCGCCTTAATTAACAAGCCAAAGTTCACGGTCCTTTCGACCGTTTCCTCGTAATTCACAGCAAGCAGAATGTTTTCGGACTCAGGGTTATTACCCGATGCCGTCGCCTCGTTATCGGCTTCCGCGATTTTTGCCGCACTGGACATCGAGACAAATGAAGAAACGGTACATGAAATCAATATCAGCAGGATGCTGCCATTAAGCACGTGTTCGCTCAGCAGGCGTACCGGTTCGCCGCTGTCGGTTTCTGAAACGATAATATTGTAACCCACCATTACCGCCGCCAGTGTCGCCGCGGCTGATGCCGAACTTAATCCGAAAATGACCATTCCTTCATCCTTTGTCAGTCTGAACGTCTTTTGTGTAAAAACCGCCGCCAGGTATTTTCCGCCGATGGAAGCAACGAGCATTACTGCAGCTACGCCAAGCGTTTCGAGGCTTTTGAAGAAGACGGTGAAGTCAATCAGCATTCCTACGCTGATGAGAAAGAAGGGAATGAAAATAGCGTTGCCCACAAATTCTACCCGGTTCATCAGGGCTGAATTGTGAGGGATAAGCCTGTTGAGGGCAAGTCCCGCGAAGAAAGCGCCGATTATTGCCTCGATACCCGCCAGCTCAGCCAGTACCGCGGCCAGATAGATCATGACCAATACAAATATGTACTGAGATATTTTATCATCGACCTTTTTGAAAAACCACCTTCCTATGATTGGAAAAATAAACAATACAGTGAGGCTGAAAGCCAGTACGGAGAGACCAAGGCGTAGCCAGAATGCCGTAGTTACTTCCCCCTGGGTCATCCCGACTACCACCGCCAAAACGAGCAGC
Organism: Dyadobacter sp. OTU695; assembly: GCF_038440355.1. Taxonomy (NCBI): domain Bacteria; kingdom Pseudomonadati; phylum Bacteroidota; class Cytophagia; order Cytophagales; family Spirosomataceae; genus Dyadobacter; species Dyadobacter sp. OTU695. The sequence goes on from NZ_JASATN010000009.1 coordinate 85,830, forward strand.
GACAGAACGTCCGTGAGCATTGTGCCGCCTACGGTGATGTTAACGGATAAGTTTTTGGCAATGCCCATCTTGCTAACCAGCGGATAGGAGATAAGTGTATGGGAAGAGAAAAGGCTGGCAAACAGTACTGTTGTGAGCACGGGAAAATGCAGTACGTAATAACCGCCAATCATTCCTAAAATGAAGGGAATAGCAAATGTGAAAACTGTAAAAGTGATGCTCTTACCCATATTCTTCTTAAAATCGCCCATGTCGATTTCAAGTCCTGCGAGGAACATGATGTAAAGCAGGCCCGTCGTGCCGGTAACTACAACACTGCTGTCGCGGGAAAGCAGGTTCAGGCCATTTGGACCTACCAGGGCACCGGCAATGAGGAGGCCCAGGAGGTGTGGCACCTTGATTTTATTGAGCAGAAGCGGAGCACTGAGAATAATGATCAGTTCAAGGAGGAACTTTAACACCGGGTCTTCAATCGGTAGACTGCCGATGTGGATGTTGAGCAACGGCATAAGCTAGCGGTTTGTTAAGCGGGTTAGCTCGATGGAAAATTTCGCGGTGCAGGATTTGTCAATACCCGCAGTCTGCATTCCTTTGATCAGGTTTGGGTTATCGCGGTTGAGCTCGACGGTCAGGTCGAGGTTCCTGGTAGCCGACGTGTCGCTGCTGTACCGGAGCTGAATGCGCGTACTGTCCAATGTCGCGGTAAAGACGCGAACCACCTGATTGTTGTTGATCACGCGGGTGTACAGACCTGTCGAATCGCTGATAAATTCCCAGGTATTTGCGCGCTGGTCTCCAATGACATATTCGCTGCAACTGGATTCGCGGCAGACCGATCTGGCGCTCCACAAGCCCGCAATATCGTCGGGCCATTGCCGGATGAGTACCGATGTGTCTCTTTTTGTAAGAAGACTGTCGCGCATTCGGAGCAGAGATTGATAGTCGGCCTCCTTCATGGCAAATTCGTTCTCCCTTTCAAGAATTTTCTGCTCCCGGAGTTCAAGATTACGCTCCCTTTGTCTGTCCCGGCAGCCCCAGCAAAGACAAAGGATCGTCAGGCCAACAAGATAGTATTTGTGATTTACCATAGGAGAAGGTTCTGATGGGAAATACGGCGCTAAGTAGCTGTTTTTCTTTTGTGTGGCCAGGCAAGTTAAAAAAGTATTCTTTTAAACAAGGACAAATCAACCTGAATGTGCTTGCAAAAGGCTGCGATAGCGGTCGAGTAGTCTCGTTTTGGAAATAAAGCCGATATAACGGCCGTTGGGATCGGTAACGGGTAAATGGCCCGAGCTGGTCTGGTCAAATCGTGCTATGACCCTGGCCACCGGTTCGGTATCCGCGACAGTTGCCGCCGGCTGCCGCATCAAGGAAGCAATGGACAAATTCTGTTCATTGGCAGAAGTAAACAGGTATGGATACAGATCTTCTATGGAAATGATCCCGCGCAAAATCCCTTCATTATCGACCACTGCGATCTGGCTATGCCGGTTTTCGTGCACAACATCCAGAAAATTTCCAAATGGCAGGTCGATGTTCACTACCGGGGCGTCCCTATCGATAAATTCCCACGTATTCAGCTGGGAGAGGAGGTTACGGTCATGTTCCCGGGTAAATATTTTGCCTTCGTCGGCCAATCTTTTAAGGTCGGGAGAAATAGGCGAGAACCATTTTGAAATAAGAAAGGCCATTACGCCTACTACCATTAGTGGAATAAATAGATCGTAACCCGAGCTTGATTCGGCGATGAGGAATATCGCTGTCAACGGCGCATACAGCACACCACTCATTACTCCTGCCATTCCCACCAACACCAGGTTGGCGACCGGGACATCGGATATGCCGATGAAATTACAGAATACCGCAAATACAAATCCGAGTGTTCCGCCCGCAAAAAGCGAAGGGGCAAAATTACCACCATTGCCGCCACTGAAAATGGTGATGGAGCTGGCAAAAGCTTTTAATAGACATACGATTGTAAGGAACACCAGAACAGCCCACCGCTGGCCGCCGATCATTCCAAAAAAGCTATTTTCCATCAGTAACCCGACCTGCCCGTTTACCAACGCCTTAATGGTTTCGTAACCTTCCCCGAAAAGTGGCGGGTACAAAACGCAGAGTGCCGAAAGAATGGCTCCGCCGATCATAGCTTTACGAAGCCGGCCGCCTTTGAGATTTGCGAAAAATCTTTCGACCTGGTGCCCGATCACGACAAAGTACCGGGCATAAAGTCCACATAAAATACCCAAAACGAGGTAAAAGGGCAGATTGTAGTAATTGAATGGATGGCGGCTGCTGAAATGAAACAGTACTTCTTCGTTGAGCAGCATCCTCGAAAGAACATTGCCGCAGACAGCCGCTAATACGAGCGGAATAAAGTCGGTGAAAACCACACCGGTGAGCAGGATCTCGACGGCGAACATCATCCCCGCGATCGGCGCATTGAATGCCGATGCGATGCCCCCGGTTGCCCCGGCCGCCAGCAGCAATGTGCGCTCGCGGTAATCGAGCTTGTAGACACGCGCAAAATTGGAACCGATGGCCGACCCGGTTACCGCAATGGGGCTTTCGAGCCCGGCCGACCCGCCAAGTCCGACTGTAATAGCGCTTTGTATGACTTGCGAATACATTTTTACCGGAGCAACAATACTGGAATTCTGGGCTATTTCGTGGAGAATTGCTGGAATTCCCTTACGATCCTGGCCGCCGAAAAACAAGATGACGACTAGGGAGGTCAGGACAATACCCAGGAAGGGGAAAATGGCATAAAAGAAAATCTGAGTCTCGAAATGGACTTTATGGGTAATCAGGTTATGGATGGCGTGCACCAGCGATTTGAGTATGACCCCTGCTAATCCTGCGCTGCCTCCCACTAAAATCCCGGAAAGGATGAGAAATTGTGATCGCGTCAGAATGCTTTTGAGCCAAAAGATGATGACTTCATATAGTTTGAATTTCCTTAAACTATAAGCAGTAAGTCCTCTTTTGAATTTCAAAAATGAATGAAATTTCCTGATCGTCGCCTGTTTCACAGTGATAGTATAGTCATTTACGATACACGCCGGTTAGCCCGTTAAAGTAAAGGTAAAAATCCAGGCCTGGCAAATCAGGCAATGCGTACTATAACATCCTGACCCCATCAAGACTTCGATACTCAATTTAATCACAATCGGTTACAACCAAATGCATTCAAACTTCATCTTTCTCGTATATGCTAATTCACCTTAACGAATTGTCTTATGAAAATTTCAAAATCAGTATTACAGGCCGTTGCCGTTGCAGTTACTGTTGCTGCGCTTGCCACAGCTTGCACCGACAACGCTGTTGGTCCGAACGGCGAAAAAACGAGCAAAACTAAAACTGTGGACCCCTGCCCGGCTTGTGGAATGGGTTGATCGCGCTGATCAATGTCTGGAATCTACTCATCAATTGCCTGCAATCTGGATGCCCATATTTTGCAGGCGTCCCTGCCGTTATTCGAACAAGAAAAGGTGGAGGCCATTGAATGGTCGTTTGATACGCTTTTCAGGTTTGACGAAATCCCGGCATGGTTTACCGACCTGGTGACCGAGTTTAGTAACGGTGACCGGTTAATCGGGCACGGCGTGTATTTCTCATTATTTTCCGGAAAATGGTCGTCCGGGCAGCAGGAATGGCTCGATAAACTCCGGAGGCTATCCAGGCAATTTCAATTCGATCATATTACCGAGCATTTCGGTTTTATGACCGGGGAGGATTTCCATAAAGGCGCTCCGATCAGCATTCCTTTTACTTCCGGCACGCTGGCGCTGGGCAGGGACCGCCTGCGAAGAATCCAGGACGCATGTCAATGCCCGGTCGGACTGGAAAACCTGGCTTTTTCCTATTCAATTGATGAGGTCAGGAAACATGGGACTTTTCTGAACGAACTGGTGGAGAGTGTCAACGGCTTCATTATTCTAGACCTTCATAACATTTACTGCCAGGTTCATAACTTCGACATCGCTTTTGATGACATTATAAAGTTGTATCCGCTAAACAAAGTGAGGGAAATCCACATTTCCGGCGGCAGTTGGGAAGATACGCAGATGCTTCCGGGCAAGCCGGTGAGGCGGGATACGCACGACGAATCGGTTCCGGAAAGGGTGTTTGAATTGTTAAGTGAAGTAATCCCCAAATGTCCTAATCTAAAATTCGTGGTGCTCGAACAGTTGGGCACTGCCCTTGGTGACCATGCAAGTCAGGCAGTTTTCCAGTCGGATTTTCTTCGTATGGATAGCATTATCAAATCATCGGCCTCTGATTCTCCTCAAAAATCCGCATACGCATTTGCCCCTGTTACAGGGAAAGCGAACGCCATTCCACTAGAAGATCCCGATTTATACCGGCAGCAGGTTCAGTTATCGCACATTCTGGAAACAGCCGCAAGTGTGAGCGAGGCAAAGGCAATGTTACTTTCTTCGGACTTGCATAACACCGCCTGGGAGGTTGAAAATTGGGCTCCCTACATGCTTGAAACGGCCATAGCTATTGCACAGAAGTGGAAAAATGGCTTTGCCTGAAAGAGCAGTTTCAATACTCCAGTTTGCAAGTGGCTTCGTTCTACTATTCGTTTCGAAGTGAATTTACAGGATTAGTCAGCGCTGCTTTTACACTTTGAAAGCTCACGGTTAGCAATGCAATAGCTACCGTCACCAATAGTGCCAGTACGAAGATTGCAGGCGTTAGCGCAATCTTGTACTCAAAGTTTTTCAGCCAGCCGTTCAAAGCCCACCACGCGGTGGGCGTAGCCAGGATAAAGGAAATGCAGATCAGCTGTATAAACTCCCGGCTGAATAACCACAGAATGCTCTCCGCACTCGCGCCCAGGACTTTACGTACGCCTACTTCCTTCCTGCGTTGCGTTACCATGAACAGCACCAACCCATACAAGCCCATGCAGCCGATAAGCAGGGCAACTCCGGCAAAGAAGTTGATCAATCGTCCCATCGTCTGCTCCTGCTGGTAAGCCAGCTGGATTTGGTCGTCTACAAACTCCGGATCGAAGAAATTATCTGCATAGATTTGGTTGTAGGCTTTTTCCAATTGTTTTAACGCTCGTGCGTAGTTGTTCGAACGCAGCTGAATGTTGGCCGAATAGTAGCCGGTTGCCATCGTGGTAAGGAACATAGGCCTGATCTGCTGCCTGAGATCCGATTGGTTGTAATCTTTCAAAACACCCACGATTTCCATGGGTACGGAGCTTTTATAAAGGGTTCTACCCAATATATCCGCTGGCTTGCTGAACCCGAGCCGTCGCATGAACGTCTCGTTGATGAGCGCTTCGCGAATTGTCTCCGAAGGCCGCAGGTTGCGTCCGGCAACCAGTTTCAGAGCATACAAACCTACATAATTGGCGTCCACCCACACCTGCTGGGGCGCATAAGGTTCTTCTTCGGGTCGCGAATCGAAGCGTACAATGGTCTGGCTAGTCGAGCCTGACTGAGGCGGCCCGGACATGGAGTAGCTGAAATTATTCACGTCGGGCGAGGCAATGGCCAGGTTACGGAATGCGGTCATTTTGCCGATATCCTGGGAAGGAAGGTTAGGTAAGCCTACCGTCAGGATCGCGTCCTTTCGAAACCCTAAATCTTTCGTCCGGACATATTTGAGCTGATTGGCCACGACAATGAGGCCGATGATGAGCATTTGCGAAATCGCGAACTGTGTGACGACGAGTCCGCGCCTGACAGAAAAACCACCCGTCCCGGAGGTGGTGAGCCGTCCGGCCAACGCCACCACCGGGCGGAAACCTGCGATGATCAAGGCCGGATAGAGACCCGCGATGAGTATCACCGTCACGGCCAGAAGGGCCAGCCAGCCCAATATCGATGGCGAGAAATAGAATGTAAACCGAAAAGCACCGTGCAGGTAAGTATGGGCGAGCGTATGGCCATATTGGAATATCACTATTCCCAGCGCCAGCGCGACCAGCACGATAAGCGCCGTTTCGCCCATAAATTGCCAGAATAACTGCGTTTTTGTACTACCCAACACTTTGCGGACGCCCACTTCCCGCGCCCGGTTGAGCGCCTGTGCCGTGGCAAGGTTGATAAAATTGATGCTCGCGGTGCCAATGAGCAAAAGGCCGATCAGGGTCAGCGACAGCAACAATCCCTTGCTCACACCGCCATACTCGGGCAACAAGTGCATTTTACTGAATGGAATGGCCGGGTACGACGTTTCCCTGATCTTTTTGGGGTTGTATTTCCGGACGAAGGCAATCTGCTGGCGATTCCAGTCGGCGGCCGTAAAGCGGTCGCTGAAAAGTGCGAAACAATGGGTACTTCCATTGGTATTATCGAACGGTTCGTTCTCGGGACGTGCATTAAGCTGTTCTCTGAGCGATCCCCACGAAGCCATAATCGAATAATCCAGGTCGGTATCGTCCCGCTTATCAGCGTACACACCTACCACACGGGCTGGGATACGGGCTTCCAGGCGAACGATCCTGCCTATGACGTCGGTGGTGCCGAAGCATTTGCGGGCCATCCCGGCACTCATCACCACGGTCCCAGGCTGGGCAAGGTCGTCGGGGCCACCCGCGATCCATGTGTAGTCGAATATTTGGAAAAAGGCGGGCTCTACAAATGCGCCCTCGTGGCTCTTGTCCTTAATTTTCTTATCCGCCCGGCCTGCGACGGGTACCGCAATCAGCGGCCCATACCATTCGTCCAGCATGGTCACACGTTCGATTTCCGTGTGCTCGTTACGCACGGCCTGACCGAACGGATACGGGACTCCCTGAATATTGAAGTCGCCGGTAGCCGATGTGAACCGGGATGTAAACTGATATATCCGGTCATAATTCCGGTGGTGACGATCGGTTTGGTAATGAAAGCGGACAAGCGCAAAAATCAGCAAGGCGCATCCCATGCCGAGGGCAAGCCCGGATATATTGATGAATGCGTAGGCTTGATTTTTACGCAGATTACGCCAGGCAATCTTGATATAGTTTCGTAACATGTTTCTGAGCCGTGTCCCTCCGGTTTGGGCGGTTTAGTTTGTTGTTACCCGACGAGTCAATTACCGTACCAAGCACCAAAATCGTGAATAGCAATAAGTCTGAGCCGATTTTGAGCGGAGGACTGTACGAATTCGGACAATCCCTGTTCATTTATAATAGGGTTTGTTCTTAAATAGTCTGTCCTGCATGCTATTTAGCTACCTGAAATAAAAAGACAATCCAAGCCGAAAGAGGTTGCCTCTGATCATCTCATTTATGTTCGAGTCGACAATGATCGGCAAGTTATATTGCGTTTGCAATGCCGCGTACTTCCCGACCCGCAGGCTTAAACCAACCGCACCGAACATGACATAATTGTTGGTATTGATGGATACTTTTTTGTCGAAAAAATCATCCCTTGCTTTGAATTTACCGAAGTTATAACCTGATGACAATTGTAAAAATGGAGTAAACCGAAACGGTAGCACATAATAACGTGCATATACCTCCGGTGTGAATGCGTATTCCTTTATTCCCCCACGTTTCATGCTTATCCAGCTTCTTTCTTCCTTGGAAAATCGATTGGCCAGAGACAATTGAAGTCCAACCACCAGACGATCAGCGACTAAATATCCGGCCTGGGATGTCAAAGACCAGCCTGCCTTTTGCACACTGTTATTGCCGGAACCGTTCAATGAAAAAGTAAAAGCTCCTTTCTTCAAGTTTCTATAAGCCGGAATATCTATTGAATTATCAATTTTATTGGATTCTGTGCCCTGTTGTGCAAATAGGTTAATGGAAAGCATCAGAAGACTGGTAAAAAGGAAGATGGACGCATTTTTCATAGTCAATGTTGATTATTATCAGGAATACTTTAAAATTTAAGGGTATAACCTATATACGGCAGTATAGGGAAAAATGAAACCTGCTTGAATGTGATGCCGGTTGGCACAAAATCTCGATTTCGTTCAGTTTTTATATCCAGATATAAAGGATTGTTTCTGTTATAGGCATTGTACACGCCCAGGCGTAACTGAGCATTGCGCTTGCGAGGAGTTACTACCGATTTGCTTGCGCCGATATCCAGCCGATGAAATGCAGGCATTCTCCCGTTATTTCTTTTATCATATATAAACCTCGGGCCGTTACTGTTTTCAGTGATAAAAGCTGCTTCGGGTAAAGTAACAGCATGCCCCGTCTGGTAAATAAAACTCGCACTTAATGTCCATTTTCTACCAATGCCGTAGTTTGCAGTTGCTGCCAAAAGATGCCGCCGGTCATACTTCATCGGGAACCACCAGGCACCATTGATTTCCGAAAACTTTCTTTCCGACTTGGATAGCGTATAGGAAACCCACCCATTAAAACGACCGGATTTTCTACTCAGCATTACTTCAATTCCTTTTACACGCCCCACGCCATTTTTGATAACAATATCATCCCACGAGGCTGCAAGTAAGCCTGAAAAATTCGTTCCGTCGGGATAATCAATCAGATTTTTCATCCTTTTTATATAACCTTCCAACGACAGATCCAGACCGAGCTGAGGAAGATTCTTATATAGTCCGATGGATAATTGCGAGCTTCGTGAAGGTGTTACCTTATCCGTTGAAGGTACCCAGGCATCGTAGCCGAATCCAAAACCATTATTAGTGAGGAGATGCACATACTGATTCATAATTGCATAGCCTCCCTTGATAGACCAGTTCGCAGGAAGCGACCAGTTTAATCCTAAGCGCGGCTCCGGATTTGAAAAAGTCCGGTTATTGACATGGTACAAGCTATACCGTATGCCAGGATTAAATCGCAAATTGTGAGTAATATTTATAGAAGCATCCGCGTAAAAGTCCAACTGCGTGGCAGGGAATTTTAGTTTTCCCGTATCATCGTGCGGGCTACTGTAATTGCTTTTTGTAATAAAGGGACTAAATGAATGCCGGGTGGCGTCCAAACCAAATTTCAGGTTTGTTCGATTGGAAAGGAAATAATCGAATTGAACCTTGCCGCCCAGATCCGCTACTCCCGCATTCGTGTTTCGGTAAAGCCTGATGTGTTCGGTGTTCGGATTATTATCCTCAAAGCTATTGGTCAATTCACTGGTGTATTTGGAGTAGAGCAAAATGAACCTGGCAAAAAGCCTTTGCGAGAAGATCTTGCTATATCTTAGGGTTGCAGTGGTGTTTCCCCAATTATTGCCCACGGAAGTTTCCGTTTCCCTTCCATCATTTGCGCTCCATTCGCTGTACATAAAGCGGTCAAAACCATTGTAGAGGCTCAAATAAATCTGATCCGTTTTACTAATCTGATAATTGAGTTTTGCATTGAGATCATAAAAGCGATACTTCCGGCTTTCCCCGTATCCGCTTGATTTCTTTGGCCGTAATAAGGAAGAGAGTCCTAATGTGGAAACCCTTCCTGATACGATGAATGAGGCTTTATTTTTAACGATCGGCCCTTCGAGAGCCAGGTTTTGATTGAGAATGCCAATACCTACTTCCCCGCCAAATTTTTGGTTGTTACCGTCTTTCATGGCGAGATCTATTACCGAAGCAAGCCTGCCGCCGTAACGCGCGGGGAATGCTCCTTTGTATAAGTCAACTGATTTCAAAGAACTTGGATTGAAAACTGAAAAGAATCCACCCAAATGCGTGACATTGTAAACAGGGACTTCATCCAGCAGAATCAGGTTTTGATCCGGGGTTCCTCCCCGGATATATAGACCGGCGCTGCCTTCCGTGCCTGTGGAGACACCCGGTGTAAAGCTTAATGCTTTCAGTACGTCTACTTCACCTAACAGGGCCGGCATTAGTTTTAATTTATTCATTGGGATAGACAAACTTCCAACGGGCGCTTCCTTGTTTTTGACTTCCTTTACCGTCAGTTCTTTCAGAAAATTAGCGGGTATTAGTTTGATGTCCAGAGGGAATTTATGTTTGGTAAAATCCTGAATGTACTGAGGGGTATAACCTACAAAGCTGATTTTAATGGAGGATCTGCTTGCGGGAATTTCCAGACTGAAAAAACCATAGGCATTGGTTTGCACGACCGTTTGAGAAATACTGTCCTGAACAGTGGCACCCACCAGGAGTTCTCCGTTTGCCGCATCCCGAACGGTTCCGTTGATAGTTAGTTTCTGAGAGAAGACTGTGTGCGCATTGGAAGCAAATAAAAGGATCGTTATTAAGTATTTTATCATGGTATTTCGATCACTTTTTCATTAGAAGCAAAAATTAGCCCGTAACCATTTTTGATATTGGTCAAGGCTCTTTGCGGAGGAAGTACGAGGTGATCGACGCCCTCTGGCTGATCATATTCTATTTTCGCATAATCAAACGCTTCTTTTGTAACGACTTCAATCCTCATGGTAACCTTACGCGCCCATTGCGGATTGTCGAGTGATCCTTTGCCCGTTTCGATATAGAATTTTATTGGCGTATTCGGGCCAGGCAGGCATGTACTTTTCATTAAAAAAATGGAAGCGAAACGGTCAAAAGTAATTCCAGCAACATCATTGCGATAGGCAGATATCTTTTCATAGGCCCAGGTATGACAATCCTCTTCTTTGGCAGGTATATTGTCCGTTGCACCATAAGGATTAGCCGATACGGTATCTTTCTCATAATAAGATAAGAATGTGAGTGTGAAATATTTTTCTGCCTCAGTCTGTTTTTTTGGAAAATACAGATCTACTAAATCCTGGGGCGTTTGATGGTTGATTTCACCCGGAACGTTCCGGATTCTTAGTGGTTTAATATCCGGTACCTCGGAAGGAATAAATACAGGAGCAGATTCGGCGCTTGGCAGCATCGGCGCTGAAACTTTTACGATGTAGGTTGCTCCTGGTTGTATAACATGATCCGATATATAGATGCCTTTTTCATTGGGTGCCGAAAACAATTCAATATATTCCTTGTCATTTATTAATAATCCCACTTGCGCATCTGCGACACTGATATCCAGCGGAATAGCTCCGGCTGGGTTAAAGGTTTTCGTTACTTGAATTCTAGCGGGTGCCCCTGCTTTGAGTTTTCCCCATAAAACGAGCTTGTCACCTGAGTAGGGAATATTGAGATCGAGATTGGTCTCCTTGCAACCAAGTACAAACAGTAATAGTAAAAAGCACACAAACTTCATGCGTAAAATTTTTAACTGGGTATATAACAGATATTAATATTATTAAAGCCCGGTTCAACCAAAATATAAGGATGTTGCTGATGGTATCGATATGATAAATAGTTTAGGATACCATTGCGTATCTAGTGAAATTCAAGATGGCTGAAAGTATTGTGGCCGTTACAATTTAGGAGTATTACCATTCATTTCGTAATTTCTGATCAAATAAACTGATATCGTTATGATACGCTTTTGCAGCATGATTTTGTTGATTTTATGCTATGAATTATTTACGAGAGAGTGTTATGCCCAGCCGGGAAACGCTATGCCATGTAAAGAAGTAGAGAGGATTGATCTTGAAAATGACCCGGTGAAAAGTAAAATTCTATTTGATTACATCTAATATTGCGAGACCAAAGGAATGGAAGAATGATAAGGGAATTGGCATGTTGATCGAATATATCAATTAAGACGGCAAGCAATGTTGGTTGCCTGCCCCGAGTATAGATGATCGCTACAAGGATAACCTACCCAGGAAATTTGCGACGTTTCACGGCGATATTGTATTGATATTCGAGGGAGATTGAATGCATAACATCAAGCCTGCTTCCGGGGACGAGGACAGGCTGAATAGCTGCTTGGAACAATTGATCGGCGACCGTGTTTATATCGACCAACTGTGAAAACTCGTTGGGCCGATGGTTTTAGACCATTTACGAATGAAAAAAATAAAGAGGGGCAACGAAGGATATACGGTGGTAATGGCGGGACTCTGATGATCATTTTTAATGGTGACGGAACTTACAAAAAAGGGATACCTGTATAGCGGGGGTAGATATTTGTGTAACGAAGCTGTTCGACCTAATGAAAAAAGCCACTCACAATTTTCATTGTAAGTGGCTTGAAATCAATGTCGGGATGACAAGATTCGAACTTGCGACCCCTAGCACCCCATGCTAGTGCGCTACCGGGCTGCGCTACATCCCGAACTTTTGCAGATTGCTCCGCGGTATTCTTTGGGGTTGCAAATCTAAGAATGTTTTGGATTATTGTCCATTTCAGGCTGAAAAAAATTGATTTAACCTGAAATGAACAATAATTAAACGGTGTGACTAGATCGTCTCGCTCTGCCAATTCGGGTTTACGACCTCGGTTTTGCCCTTGCGGAACCATTTGTCGCGGACACGCTCGTTGACGTAGTACATACACGGTACCATGATCAGCGTCAGCAAGGTTGAGAATGTGAGACCGAAAATGATCGTCCAGGCGAGGATGTTCCAGAATACGGAGCTAGGTCCGCCGACGATCAGGTGTGGTTCGAGGTCACGGAAGAGGCCTACGAAATCGACTGTGATACCCAATGCAAGTGGTACCAGGCCAAGTACGGCGGCAGAGGCGGTAAGCAATACCGGTGTCAGACGGATTGCACCGCCTTCGATAATGGCCTCGCGCATCGGGTACCCGCGCCCACGGAGCTCTTCGATAAACTCGATAAGAAGAATCCCGTTTTTAACCACAATACCGGCCAATGCGATGATCCCTACGCCGGACATGATGATCGAGAAATCTTTGTTGAAGATGATAAAACCGAGCAACACGCCGATCAGCGACAGTATGATCGTGAAGAAGATAATGAACGGCTTGATCACGGAGTTAAACTGCGTGGCCAGTATCAGGTAAATCAGCATGATCGCAGCACCGAATGCAGTCCCGAGGAATGACATCGACTCATTTTGTTCTTCCTGCTCACCACCCATTTTGATAATATACCCGTTGGGCACTTCCATATCTTCTATCAGCGTCTGGATCTGCGCAACAACCTCGTTGGCGTTGTAGCCCGGCAGTACGTCCGATCCCAATGTAACGATACGACGCTGGTCCTGGCGGTTGATCTGGCTGAATGTAGTGGAGTAATGGATGTTCGCCACAGACGTGATCGGGACCTGGCGTAATGCTCCGCCCATGTTCATGTCGCGGTACACTACATTGAGGCTCAAAAGCTTCTCAATCTGCTCACGGTCGTCTTTTTCAAGTCTTACCATGATCGGGTATTCGTCTTTGTCGTCGCGGAATTTAGATACTTCCAAACCAAACAGGGCCGTACGGACCGCCAATGCGATTTGCTGAGAACTGATGCCTTCGCGTTGCGCCTTTTCACGGTCAATGTCGATAACGATCTCAGGTTTGTTGGTGACAAGATCCGAACGGAGCTGGTCTATCCCTTCAATACCCGAATTCTGGACGCGTTGCAATACCGTCTTTTCAAGTTTCTGGAGCACTTCGAATTCATCTCCCGAAATCTCGATGGAAATAGGCTTGCCGGTCGGTGGGCCCACTGCCTCGCGTTCTACGGAGATTTCGGCACCCGGGATACCCGCGACAGCGTCGCGGATCTTGCGGAGTATTACTTCGGAAGATCTTCCGCCACGTTCGGTACCATACACGAATGCAACCGTTACTTTCGACTTATGTGGTGTCGCCGAACGGTCCGGATTGTAAGGGTCTCCGGCGTTTTTGCCGACGTTGGCAATCACCGAATTTACCATGTCCATCGCTTTTTCTTTTTCGAGAACATCAAAAACACGTTTCTCGATAATCTTGGTCACGGAGTCAGTTACCCGCGCGTCGGTACCGATCGGTAGCTTGTTGTAGACATACACATAATCCGGGTCACCGCTTGGGAAGAACAACACTTTGGGTTGAACAATGCCGGTTAGTACGAATGTGAAAATCAATAACCCAAATACCAAAACAATGGCCACAACCGGTCTCCAACCTCTCAAAAGCCAGTCGATCAGCTTGCGGTAGCCGTTTTTCAATGCCGGCAGCAGGTTGTCCTGGAACGGAACGAGAATTCGTGGCGTCAGTATGTAGTGGTTGAAAATCCAGAGTATCAATATAAATACAAAGAAGTTACCCACACCGCGGTCGATCAGGTAACCGATTGCTGCGGCTACTACCAGGATAATTACCGGCCGGCGGATCGCTTTGAAACTGGTATCGTGGGCTTCTTTTTCGTCTTCATGACGACCCATGAACGACACCGCGAACACCGGGTTCATGACATAAGCTACAAAAAGCGAGGCTCCGAGCGTGATAATGAGCGTCAAGGGCATGAATTTCATGAATTCCCCGACTATACCCGTCCAGAAAAGAAGTGGGAAGAACGGCGCAATGGTTGTGAGTGTACCGGAAAGTACGGGAATAAACACCTCGCCGGCGGCCGCTTTTACCGCCTGCTGGATCGTCCAATCCTTATGCATGTTGAACAAGCGGTGCGTGTTTTCAATCACCACAATCGCGTCATCGACTACCAGACCGATACCCAGCAAGAATGCGAAGAGTACAATCGTATTCAGTGTGAATTCAGTGCCTACCATCGGACCGATAATCGGCATTAATACAAATGCGACCAATGCTGATAGTGGCACCGAAAGCCCCACGAAGATCGCGTCACGCACGCCCATGAAGAACATGAGCACGAGCACGACGAAAATAAAGCCAAGTACAACCGTATTGATCAGGTCATGCAGATCGGCACGTGTCTGGATTGATTGGTCAGCGGTGATTTTAACGTCCAGACCAGCCGGAAAGCGGTTTTCTTTAAAATCCGCGATGACATTTTCAATCTTATCCGCTGCCTCGACCAGGTTTTCTCCCGACCGCTTGATCACGTTCAGTGTGATGACCGATTTGTTGGCCAGACGGGCGAAATCCTGCTGCTCTTCAAAGCTATCGGCCACTTCCGCAATGTCGCCCAGGCGGACCGTCGCGCCCGTGGAGGTGCGGATACGGATATTTGCCATATCGCTCACGTTCGTATACTCGCCTTTCACGCGCAGCGTGCGACGTACGCCCTGCACGTTCAATTCACCACCCGAAACGTTGATGTTTTCCCCCTGGATCGCCGTTTGGACATCGTAGAATGTCAAACCGGTCGATTTCATGCGGTCGAGATTCACATTGATCTGGATCTCGCGGTTCAATGCACCCAGAATATCCACGCGGGTAATCTCAGGCAATGCTTCGATCCCGTCCTGCAAGTCTTCGGCATATTCTTTCAATTGTTTCAAAGAATAATTGCCCGCAATGTTGACGTTCATGATCGGGAACTCCGAGAAGTTCACGTCCTGGGCCGTCGGGCCGGAGTCGAGGTTTTGAGGCAAATCGGTTTTGGCTTTATCCACCGCATCCCTTACACGTTGTAAAGCTACTTCCACCGGTACATCCGGCGTAAACTCCACGAGGATTACCGAAACATCCTGCAATGCATTGGATTTGATCTTTTTGACCCCGTTGAGGGATTTGAGCTGCTTCTCGATCGGTTTGTTGATCGTGTTTTCGATATCGGCCGGGGCGGTTCCGAAATACACCGTGTTGATGTAGATCTGCGGAATTTTAATGTCCGGGAACTGCTCCTTGGGCAGGTTATTGTATACCATGAACCCTGCCAACGTGATGATGAACGTAAAGATGTAGACCGTCGTCCTGTTCTCGACGCACCAGTTGGTGAAGCCTAAGGTTTTATATTCGCTGAATTTCATAGAATCAATTTTGAATGATTGACCGGGTCGCCGGTGCGATGACTGAATGAGTGAATGAGCGTTTGCATTCCTGACAACTCTTGACTATAACTGACTTTTGACGGTCTGTCACTCTTCATATTAGTAGCTAATCGGCTGGCCGTCTGAAACTTCCTGGTAACCCAGTGTAATCAGGGCGTCGCCTGCTGACAAACCGGAAAGGATCTCGACCTTGCCATTGTAGCTGAGGCCGGTCTTAACTTCTCTCGCTTTGGCTACCTTTTTGTTGCCTTCGGTCACGGCTACGTACACCACATTCCCTTTCTCCGTGCTCTGAACATAGTTTTGGTCGATAGCCAGCGCATTTTTGCTGGTAGCGTCATTGATCTGCACCTGCGCCATCATATTCGGCTTGATATCGCGGTCGGAAGGCAAACTCGCTTCGATCGTAAATGTGCGTGACAATGGGTCCACCGCCGTACTCACGAATGTTATACGCGCTTTGTACTCCTTTTTCAAATCAGGGAACTTCACGATCACTTCGTCGCCTTTTTTCACGCTGGCCGCATAAACATCTGATACTTTCGCCGAAACTTTGAGGTTGCTCAGGTTTACAACACGCACTACGCCTACGCCCGGAGAAGCCATTTCACCGACTTTGACATTGACCATATCGACCACACCTGCCATCGGTGACACGATGTTCGTCTGGGCAATCTGAGAATTCAGTGTAGCCAGTTTTCTTTCCAGCGCTTCTTTATTGTTTTTGGCCTGAAGGTATTGCAGCTCGGTGCCGATCTTCTGGTCCCAAAGGTTTTTCTGCTTCTCAAAAAGCGTGTTTGCCAGGCTTAGTGAGGTTTTCAGTTCCTCCACGGATTCGGTCAGAATGCTGTTATCGATCTTGCCGATCACGCTTCCCGCTTTCACTGCGTCGCCTTCCCTCACGTACATGGCCACGATGGCGCCACCTGTTTTAGGGGTAACGAGCACATTGTTTTTGGCATCAACCGTGCCTTGTAATTCCACGTAGTGCTTGAAAGTTTCCGCATTCAGTGTGTCGATCGATACGGGTTTCACCTTGGCTTCCGTCGTTTTCTTGGGGTCCAGTTTGCCGATTTCGATTTCGAGTGCTTTAATTTTCTTTTCGTTCTCGACCTGCTGTGCTTTCAGCTGAACGAGCTCTTCTTTTTTGCCTTCCAAACCTTCTTTCTTGGCTGAGCAGGAAGCCAGGATGGTGGCAATAGCGGTTATTATCAGAATATTGCTTTTCATGGTATTGGTAAGTAGCTGTTTCAAATTTTGTTAAGTGTTAATGCTTTTATTCGGAATAGAGCTCGCCTTTGGCCTTGCTTAGATCGACTTTGGCGATCATCAAGTCATACAATGCGGTAAAGTAGTTCGTCTGCGCTTCCTTTAATGAAGATTCGGCATTGATCACCTCGATGTTCGAGCCTACTCCCTCTTTATATTTAATTTTTGTCACCCTGACGATTTCTTCTGCCAGCGTGAGGTTACGCTTTTGGGTTTCCAGCGTAGCGAATGCATTTTTGATATTGATGCTCGCCTGGCTGTTTTCCAGATCGATCGACTGTTTCAGCAGGTTCTGATTGTTCTTAACCTTGTCGATAGCGATCTTTTTCTGGTTGATCTGGTATTTTTTGGAAAAGCCGTCGAAGATCGGAATGTTCACGTTGACGGCCAGGACCATATTATTGAACCACTTGTTGGTGAATACCTGCGAAAAGGTGTCGGCACCGACATTGTACCCGTAACCGAGGGAAGCCGAAACGCTGGGCAGATAACCGCTCCGTATATTGCGTAAATCAAGGTCCGCCAATTTCTCCTGCGTGTTAAGCAACGAGAATTCGATTCGGCTTTCATAGTTGACACCGGTGCTTTCGGAGGCAGCCCTCACGGCATCGACATCGACTACATTAATATCGTCTGTCAGTTTGATCGGCTCGTTAGCAGCCATTCCCATCTGGAATCGCAGCAATGCATAGCTGAGTTCGATCAGGTTCTGCACTTTCTGACGTTCGGTTTGCAGATTGTTGACCTGCACTTCGAGCCTGTTCACATCCAGCAATTCCACAAAGCCGCTTGCATTCAGGGCTTTCGTCTCGCGCATGGACGAATCCACGCGGGCGATGTTCAGGTCGAGGAGCTTGGCGCGTTCTTCGGCTACCTGAGCGGAATAGTAAGCTTTCGTAACTGCCTCTGCTACCGACACTTTCGACGAAGTTGTGCTCTTCTGGGCCAGTTCGCGATAGGTCGCGGCCGCTTTCAAACCGATAAAGTAGGATCCGTTGAAAACGAGCTGGTTCAATGTGGCGGATGCGGAACCCTGCCACGGAATCCCGAATTCTACTGCCGTCGGCGGCGCGTCGGCGGGTTGCGATGGGTCGAAGGTGCTGGCTGGGAGGAAGAATCTCGGGATGATAATGTTATTGGTCAACGAAGCGGCGCCGGTCACTTGCGGCAAACCGGTGGCGCGAATCTCTCCAATGCGTGCTTCGGCAGAAACGGCGTCGAGCTGCGCATTTTTGACATTCAGATTGTGCTTAACTGCGTAATCAACGGCCTCTTTGAGAGAGTATCCGGTTTGTGCATGTAAAGGGACAAAACTTATCAGTGCCGCGAGCAGCATCAAAGTGCTACGTATTGTTCTGGCATTTTTCATGGATATTGAGTTCAGTTGCTGGTTTATCTTTTATGGTGTTGTAGTATTCAAATCCTTTTTCCGAAAGTATTCCCCTTAAAAAGTGCATGAGAAACTGGGTTTGCACATGCATCATGTTGAATCTTTTGGCTGGGTAAACGGTCGGGTCGAAAGCGAGTACAATCTGCTCCACACGCAGGAGCGAAAGCACATCCACGTCGATATCAGGGCGGTAGAGGCCCATTTCGATGCCTTTTACCAGATTGTCACGGATATTCCGGATAATGTACTCATGCTTGTAGTTCTGGAAAAGCTCCCAGGCATTGGGATAGTATTTTTTCAGATCGTACAAAAGCGTCGGGTTCATGTCCGCGAGTGTATCCTGCATCTGCACCGTGGCATACATTGCTTCCTCTATCGGGTTTTCGGCGAGCTCTTCCAGTTTCTCCATTTCGCATTTCTGCGCCCGGATCTCCTCCTGGATCACGAGTGCAAGGATGGCCTCCTTGTCCGAGTAATGCTGGTAAATAGTTCGCTTCGAAATTCCAAGGTCACGGGCAATGTCGTCCATTGTGACGCTTCGGATGCCATAGCGCCAGAAAAGGTTCAATGCCGATTTTATAATTCGCTCTTTCACAGCGACAAATTTGAAATTTTCGAATGAAAAAAACCAAGAAAACTTTGATAATGTTTAAAGTTTTCTGCGAATTAGTAATCGAATATTGATAGAGCAGGCACAAGAGGAGCTACTATAAGTGCTTAAACAGCGTTAATTAGCGGATTTTGGCAATATTTTGGTCTTTTGACAAGTATTGCCGCGTCGGGAAGAGTCATAGGAATGGTTTTTAGCTGTTGAGAAATGTAAATATCTTGAATAGGATTATATCGAGAATAAATAGTCTCAGTACAAAACACTGGAAATGAGGAGAGAACCGGGGAAGTGTGCTCCGATTTCCGGATTTCCGGCCTGAAAATAGGCAGTGAGCAGCCGGTTGGTCAATTAAAAAATTATTAAGCGGGTATTTTCAGGTATGAACTTGGCAAATAGAGAGATAAATTGCTTTCGAATGGGAATGATTTGACGGTGATCCGTGTTTGGAAATGACACATATTCTGCCCAATTTTCGGGTCGTTTTCGTTCCTATTTTTTAACACCCAATTCACTAATTGCCATCGCGACAAACAAATCAATGAAAAGCTACATTGACCTGATTCAGCAGACGTTCGAGTTTCCAACCATGGAGTTCAACGTCGATAATAATCAATTGCTGTTCAACAATGTACCCCTGATGGATATCATCAAGGAACATGGTACGCCATTAAAGATTAATTATCTGCCTAAGATCGGGGAACACATCGAGAATGCCAACATGTTCTTCCGGAATGCCTTCAAAAGACATAACTACAAGGGCACCTATACCTATTGCTACTGCACGAAATCGTCCCATTTCAGCTTCGTGCTGGAAGAAGCGTTGAAGCATAATATCCATATCGAGACGTCTTCCGCTTTCGATATCCCCATTATCCGGGAGCTTTACCGTCGCGGCAAGGTGAACAAGGGCACGTATATTCTTGCGAACGGCTACAAGCTGCCGCGTTACACACAGTACCTGAGCGAGCTGATCAACGAAGGATTCAATGTGGTGCCTATCCTGGATAACCTCAAAGAAATCGAATCGTACGAGCAGCAGGTGACGGCTGACACGGTCAATTTCGGAATGCGCATTGCGACGGACGAGGAACCGAATTTTGCATTCTACACCTCGCGTCTGGGCATCCGCTATAACGATGTACAGCAGCTTTATAAGGAGAAGATCGAGTCAAACCCTCGCTTCAAGCTCAAAATGCTGCATTTCTTCATTAACACAGGTATCAAGGACAGTGCCTATTATTGGAGTGAGCTGACGCGCTTCATGTTCAAATACTGCGAGATGAAGAAGCTCTGTCCCGATCTCGATTCGATCGACATTGGCGGCGGTCTTCCGATCCAGACTTCATTGCAGGCCGGCTACGATTACCAGCAGATGATCGACGAGATCATCGAGAACATCCAGTGGATCTGCAACAAGAACAACGTGCCGGTACCACATATTTTCACTGAATTCGGTAGCTACACCGTGGGCGAAAGCGGCGCGGTGATTTATGAAATCATTGATAAGAAGCTTCAAAATGATAAGGAGCTTTGGTATATGATCAATGGATCATTCATTACCCAGCTTCCCGATTCGTGGGGCATGAACCAGAAATACATCATGCTGCCGATCAACAACTGGGATAATCCTTATCAGAAGGTTAACCTCGGTGGTTTGACGTGCGACTCGCAGGATTTTTACAACAGCGAAATGCACAGCGCCGATTTGTACATGCCGATTTTCGAGGATAACGAGCCGCAATACATCGGTTTCTTCCACACGGGCGCTTACCAGGAATCGCTAGGCGGTTACGGAGGTATTCAGCATTGCCTGATCCCTGCGCCGAAGCACGTGCTCGTGGACCGCGACGAAGAAGGCCGCATTACCACACGTGTTTTTGCCGATGAGCAGAACAGCGATTCGATGTTGCGGATCCTGGGTTTCAAAGAGGAGCCCTTCGGAGCGCAGGATGGAAAGCAGGTTGTGGAAAAGCCACGCGTGGAGCCCGAAGAAGAGTTGGCAGAAACAAAAATCTGATGCCGTATATAAAGTTCTTTGAATGAGTTCGTTATTAGTCAGGCTAAAACGCTCATTCAAAGAACTTAATTTTATATTTTTGTAGTGACAAAAACTTATACGAACTGGAAAATGAAAAAGATCTTACTTCTTCTGGCTGTTTGCGGAACATTGGCGGTTGCATCATCTTGCACCAAACACGCCTGCCCTGCTTACGGATCAGTACAAAAAATCCAGCCTGCACCGGCAGTAAAAGCTTAATTTACTGCTCCAATATCAGCCTGGCGGCTTCCAGCAAATTTACAGCGGCATAATCTCCCGTCGACTCTTCTGCATGCGGGATAATATGCACCGTTCTCAAACCCACATTCTTTCCTGCTTCCATATCCCTATCCCGGTCGCCAACCATCCATGATTGCGTGGGATCGATGTCATATTTGGCCATTGCTTTTTCAATCAGCAGTGAGCCCGGCTTCCGCGACAACGAATTGCCGGAATATGCCGGGTGATAGGGCGAGAAATACAGGTCATCTAAGGCATTCCCCGACACTTTTTGCATTGCCTCGTGGATGGCGTACACGTTATCGGCCGTGTAAAGCCCTTTTGCAATCCCTGCCTGATTGGTAATGACGATCAGCAAATAGCCTGCTTCTTTCAGCAATTTCAAAGCTTCGGGAACTCCTTCCGGAATCACCAACTCTTCCAGCTTATACAGATAATCCGGGCAGTCCTCATTGAGCACTCCGTCGCGGTCGAGGAATACGCATTTATTTTGATGCAAAGCCATATTTACAATGAAGAGTACTCTTTGACGGCCTCTATAAAGCACCTTACCTTGTCGGGATCGGTGTCGGGATACACGCCGTGGCCGAGGTTGGCAATATAGCGCTGCGTACCAAACTGGCCTACCATTTTCTTCACTTCCGCCCGGATCTGATCGAAAGAAGAATACAGTACGCAAGGATCAAGATTGCCCTGCAATGTCTTATTCGGGATCAGCTCGCGCGATTCGGCGATGTCCATGTTCCAGTCGAGGCCAACGACCGAGCAGCTTAGTTCACCGATTTCTTTTCTGGCGAAGAATGCACCCTTGGCAAATACGGTCACCGGCACTTCGGTAATGGCATCGCAGATTTGTTTGATATAGGGCAATGAAAATTCGCGGTACTGTTCAGGCGACAGTATGCCGGCCCAGGAATCGAAAAGCTGTACAATGTCAGCACCGGCAACGATTTGCGCTTTCAGGTACGCGATTGTGCTGTCGGTAATCTGTTGTAGTAATGTATGTGAAAATTTGGGGTCGGCATACAAGTGTTTTTTGGCGACCGAGAATGTCTTGGAGCCTTTGCCTTCCGTCATATAACAGAAGATCGTGAAAGGCGCTCCCGCGAAACCGATCAGCGGAACGCGGCCGGCCAGGCCTTGTTTGGTGATCTTGATAGCGTCCAACACATATTTCAGATCCGTTTCGGGCTCTGCGATATGTAACTTTTGCAGGTCTGCTAAATTATGGACGGTCGATGGGAAAACCGGCCCCCGCTGTTCCGCCATTTCGTAAGGCAGCCCCATTGCTTCGGGGATTACGAGAATGTCGGAAAATATAATGGCAGCATCTACGCCCAGCAAATCCACAGGTTGCAGGGTCACTTCCGCTGCCATTTCAGGTGTAGTAGCAAGCTTGATAAAACTCCCGGCCTTCTCGCGAACGGCCCGGTATTCGGCCAGGATCCTTCCGGCCTGGCGCATCATCCAAACAGGCGTGCGTTCGGTCTTCTCCCCCCGCGCCGCCCGAAGCAAAAGGTCATTTTTCAGATTCATGCGGCAAAGGTAGGGAGAAAGTGGTTATGGCTGAGCAATGGGGTGGATTTATAGTAGCTCAAAGTCGGTTCGCGATGTACACCTAAAGGCAAATGGTCGTTTGCCTTTGCAATGCTTCTTTATATCGCGCCAGCGTTTGATGATTTGTTCGACCATCTCCCAATATTGATAACCGGTCTTGGAAGGCGGGCTTAGAAAGAACACACCAACATTGTGCTGCCGGTATAGCTCACGCTGATGATGATTTCTGTGAATATTGTAGTCTTGCGTAATAACGACTGCATTTTCGTGGCCAATTTTAGCGAGCCAATCTTCGTCAGAAGTGCCGGTTCCAAAAACCTTCTTGATAGAGAGTACTTCAAATCCGTCACGGTTCGGAGCTTCAAGAATATTCAATCCTTCTGCAATGTTCAGGGGAAGGTTCTCATCGATGTAAATTTTTGTCATGCCGCCTTACTATAATAGTTGATTACATCATTGACCTGGTCTACTGACAGTGCATACAAGCTGGTGATTGTTTCAACGGACTCTCCGCCGCGGTGAAGGTTGTAAATGGTTTCCGCCAGGATATTGGTATTGCCAACCACCGGCTGGCCGAATTGTCTCTTGGGGTCGATGACAATGCTGTGATCCTTGCCCATTGGGTAAAAACGTTTGACCAGGTCGTCGTCGCTAAATTCCACCTTTTTGCAAAACGGTTCAATCGCTTCTTTGATATTGATTTGCAGTGTTTCATCAGCCTGAATAATGTTTCCTGCATCGCCGTCGAATAGAACCTGTTCCCCGTCGGTCAGAAGATTAGATTTAGCAAAAGGGTATTTTGTACGGAATGTCTTCGACAGAATCTGGTGGGCCTTTACAATTTTTTGCGCACTAACTCCTTCCTGCCGAAGCTGGTAGAACGTGAAAAACTCGATTAATGTGAGGAAGTTGGTGACAAGTTCTTTCCCCGATCTATAAGAGAATTCTGAATATGATGACGAACTGAACCGGAGCTGCCAATACTCATGCATCCATCTGCGAACTTTTGCGGCAGGCAACCGAAGAATGCTGGCAACATCGGCAAGAGTATAAATGCCAGTGCCTACACCAATAACATTTTGTGTTTCGAAGGTTTCCATCTGTGAGTGTGAGAATGAAGTAGAACCAATACGGCAATTTAAGAAATAAAAAACGGTTCAGGCAGCATTGCCTGAACCGTTAGAAAAGTGATGTTTGGGTTTAAAACCTAAAATTAACCCCAACCAAAAAATTCCGTCCCGCCTGCGGAAAGTAGAAATTCTCCTGCGTGAGCGCACCTCCGGCGATGTATCCGTACGTGTAGCCGTTCGATTCGTACTTCTCATCCAGTACATTGTTTACGAGCAGGTTGAATGCGATTTCATTCGCCCAAGATGGTTTGATAGTCCACGACAGACGAATGTCATTGGTCAGATAGGCGTCCAGTTTGCGGGTTTCGGTCGAGGTGTTGTCCAGGTATTGCTTACCCACATATTTCGTCAGCAATGCGAGTTCGAGGTTCTTTCTGAGTGAATAAGTGAACTGGCTCCCGGCGATCACATTCGGGGAGAATGAAATATCCGATTTGCCGTGATCCACTGTCGTGTATCCGCCATTGTCGTAGTTGACGATGTACTCCGTAAAGTTTTTGATCTTGTTCTGACTGAAAGTGGCATTCGCATTCCATTTCAGATAGCGGTTGAAAGCCACGGCTCCTTCCAGTTCGATGCCGGTGCGGTAGCTTTTAGGCACATTCACTCGCACCGAACCGCCCACATCGTTGATCTGACCGGTGAGTACGAGCTGGTTTTTGTAACTCATCAGATAATAGTTCGCCGCGAAAGCCCATTTGCCCTGCTGCGTCCGGAAACCGGCTTCGATATTCTGCAAACGCTCGCTTTTCGGGAACAGATCAGCAGTGGAATTGGTGAAATCATCTCGGTTAGGTTCGCGGTTCCCGACGCTATATGAGGCATAGACAGAACTTTGTTCTGCCAATTGGTAAGTCAGCCCAGCCTTTGGATTAAAGAATGAATAGGATTGATCAAATGCAAGGTTCACCAGGTCATTATCCGTTCCGTGAATGGCATGGCTCACGCGACGGTATTGCAGGTCGGCGAAGGCCGTCAACTGATCTGTAAATGTGTAATAGACTTTTCCGTATAGGTTAAAATCCTTCTTTTTGCCCGTACTGTAATAGTATTGATGCTCATTCTCGATGTTTCCGGCATTGCGCGCCCAAATGATCTGTCCATAGTGATCGCCATCATATTGGTTCCAGCCACCGCCAAAACTTGCCGTCAGCTTTTTGAAGCTGTTATAATCGAATGAAAAAGTGGTTCCGTAAAAGTAATTGTCCAGCCAGCGGCGACGGATAAAATCGGTGCTGGTGAGGGTGTCTTTGCCTACGATCACATTTGGAAGGTTGTATTTGCTGTAATCGTCGCCGGCGCGGTATTGTTCGTAATAGCCAAGGCCCCGGACGAGGAAAGCGTTGAGGTTAAATGTCAGTTTATTACTCAGGTTATGGGAAGAGACGATCTGGTAATGGTCCTGGCGATAGTTATCGACTTCGTTTTTGTATGTGTAGGAATTATAAGTGCGGTTATCGGAATTGAGGAGATTTGCGGCGTCTTTTTCGCTTAAATAATTTCTGTCGATGTAGGATAGAATGCCTTCACGATCGCCACGTAGCTTAGCTTCCGGTACGCCGTTCCACGACTGGTAAGTGCGCTCCTTACCCGAAAACACATTCACCCTTACAAAACTCTTCTTGCCAAAATACCCGCCTGACAAGTAGTGGGAATGCAGTTCCGAAGAAGCCCGGTCCACAAAGCCATCCGACGAAACCCGGGATAACCGCGCATCGAATGTGAATTTGTCTTTGATTAATCCCGAACCCACTTTCAATGTGTTCTTAAATGTATTGAAAGACCCGTAAGAGTTATTCAATTCCGCATAAGCCGTCTCACGAAACGCATTGGTATTGATATTCACCGAAGCTCCGAATGCACCTGCGCCATTCGTCGAAGTACCCACTCCGCGTTGTATCTGAATGCTGCTGACCGACGAGGCGAAGTCGGGCATGTTGACCCAAAAAACACCCTGACTTTCAGCATCATTATAAGGAATGCCGTTGACGGTCACGTTAATGCGCGTCGCGTCGGAGCCTCGTATGCGTATGCCTGTGTAGCCCACGCCCCCGCCCGCGTCGCTTGTGCTCACGAGGGAAGGAGAAAAGTTAAGGAGCACGGGCAGGTCCTGCCCCATATTCTGCTTGTCGATTTGCGCGGCTGTGACGTTGGTATAGGCCATACCGGTCTTATCGTTCACGCGGGTGGCGTTGATGATCACCTCGTCGGCCTGGTAAGTGCTTTTATTTAGTTTGATTTCGAGTTCATTAGGAGTGCCGAGAGATACTTTCGAGGTTTGGTAACCAACATAGGAAATGTCGAGGGCGTCGATATTCGCGGAGATATTTTTCAAAACAAAATTCCCGTCCTTATCGGTACTTGTCCCGCGGATTGCGCCCGCTTTAATCGTGGCACCAGGAAGCGGTTTGCCGTCTTCGGCATCGGTAACACGCCCGGAAACAGTTCTTTGGGCCAAAGAGAGGAGTGAGGCGGTGCTCAACAGCAGCACCAGCAGATAGGTAGTAATTTTTCGCATTGCGATCAATAATTACAACAGGCAGGGGCCACCTATCAGAAAGTTCGATAAAATGTGTAATAGAAACAGCCGGTTCCGGCTTTCTCTCCCTACGCCGGCATTACCCGGATCAGGTTAAATGGGTATGATCTCAGCCCGTTCGGTAGGGCACCCCTTGAGATTATGATGTAAAATTAAGTGTTCGCGCGGGATGTTTCAAGTAAAAGCGCTTATTGTTTGCGGCCCTGTCCTTCACTAAGGTCCTGACTTGTATGCCAAACACCCAATATGACAACAATCCGCTGCTGTGCATCCACGTCAAAATGAATCATGAAAGGGAAACGCCAGAGCAATGCCGTCCGTGTTTTTCTGTAACGAACTGCGTATTGATAAGGATTTTCACCGATCAAGACAAGTTTACTTCTTATAGCGTGTGTGAATCGCTTGCCTAAGCCCGATTGCTGTTTGTCATACCATTGCGCAGCATCCCGGATGTCCTTCCTGGCCCGATTCAGGAATACGGTTTTGTACATTAAAGTTATTAGTACAGGTCTTTTTCAATGTCGTTTAAAGCTTCGTCGGTATCAAATAATTCTTCAAGCCCATTTTCATATGCCTCGATCCTTTCTACCAGCAATTTTTTATGCCAATCGGGTATTTCGGGCATTTCCTCCCTGCCGACATTCCGAGATTTAGCTTTTAATCCATTCCATTCGCCGATTGGTATCAAAAAGCCTTTTGTTACGCTTCTGTGCCCCGATATATATTGAAGTTTCATGATAGCCTGCCGAATAGTGTCGCTTTTTGCCTTTTAACAAATATAGTGAAAGTCGGCCAGGCGTTTAAATCTGTTTCGCCCCAATTTTCTAACGGTTTTGCTTAATTTTACCTAACTTAAACCAACATCGTATCGATACTTACACCATGCCAAACTATACAGACACAATGAATATAACCTTCTCCCAACATGCCATAGAGCTCGAATACCGCTATGGGGCGCATAACTACAAACCAATGCCGGTAGTTATCGAGCGGGGTGCGGGAGTTTTTTTGTGGGATGTGGAAGGAAAGCAGTATTTCGATTTCCTTTCGGCATATAGCGCCGTGAGCCAGGGGCATTGTCATCCGAAAATTGTGGATGCCATGATCCGGCAGGCACAAAAGCTGACGCTTACTTCCCGTGCATTTTATAACGACCGCCTCGGCGAATGCGAGAAGTTCCTTTGCGAATACTTCGGGTATGACAAAGTGCTGATGATGAACTCCGGTGTCGAAGGTGGTGAAACGGCGCTGAAACTGACGAGGAAATGGGCGTATAAAGTAAAGGGTATCGAGCCCGGCAAAGCCAAAACAGTGTATGCGGCCGGTAATTTCTGGGGCAGGACGCTGGCGGCGATATCTTCTTCGACGGACCCGTCGTCGACCAATGATTATGGGCCATTTCTTCCGGGCTATGAAATCATTCCTTATAACGACCTTGGCGCCCTCGAAAATGTACTGAAAAGTGACCCGGATATTGCCGGTTTTATGGTGGAGCCCATTCAGGGAGAAGCGGGTGTAGTAGTGCCGGATGAAGGTTACCTGAAAGGCGTCCGCGATTTGTGCACGAAATACAATGTCCTTTTCATCGCCGACGAGGTGCAAACCGGCATCGGGCGCACAGGCAAGCGCCTGGCGTGCGACTGGGAAGGTGTAAAGCCGGACATACTCGTTCTCGGGAAAGCATTGTCTGGCGGTACCATGCCGGTTTCCGCTGCATTTGCCGACGACGAGGTGATGCTGACGATTGCTCCCGGCGAGCACGGATCCACGTATGGAGGTAACCCGCTGGCATGTGCCGTGACGATCGCCGCATTACAGGTAGTACAGGACGAAAACCTCGCGGATAATGCCGAACAAATGGGCCGGATCTTCCGCGGACGTCTGCAGGAACTCCAAAAGCAATGTTCTCTGATCGAAAGCGTTAGAGGAAAGGGGCTGCTCAATGCGATTGTGATCAACGACTCCGAGGACAGCAACACAGCCGTGGACCTTTGTTATAAGATGATGGAAAAAGGGCTGTTATGTAAGCCTACCCACGGCAACAAAATTCGTTTCGCCCCCCCGTTGGTCATCAGTGAGCCGCAAATGGACGAAGCTTGCCGTATTATTGAAGAGGTATTTTTAGAAATGAACGGAAATCTATGAAACTGAGACTTTTCCTGCCTGTGATTGTGCTGTCCGCGCTTATTTTTTCGTGTAAGGACAAAAACGTAGATCCAAAAAATGATACCGAAACCAACCAATGGATCTATACCAATATGAAATACTGGTATTATTGGACGGATCATATTACCTCGTCGCCGGATTACAACAAAACGCCCGGCGATTTTTTCAACTCGCTGCTCTACAAGTATGACGCGACAGCGCGCCCGGATGGCGACCGGTTTTCCTGGATGCAGGAAAGTGCCAAAGAGCTCGAAGCATCTTTGGGAGGCGAGTCGAAAACCAGCGGAATGGAATACAAACTCGTATATTTTCCCGCTAATACCAGCAATGTGGTCGGCATTGTCCTCTACGTAATCCCTGACTCGCCCGCCGCGAAGGCTGGTTTTATGCGCGGCGATGTTTTCAGCAGTGTGAACGGACAGAAACTGACGGATTCGAATTATTCCAAATTGTTGAATACCCAGGACAAGGCAACTTACACCCTGGCTGACATCAAGGATGGCATATTGAAGGAAACCACGACAACCAGGGATGTAACACCGGTTGTGTTGCAGGAAGATCCGGTATTTTTCGACTCGGTTTATACTGTCGGCGCCAGTAAAATAGGTTATGTGGTTTACCACCAGTTCATCCCGGAGCCGTATCAGACAAGCAACAAGGCGTACGACAAAAAACTGGATGCTATTTTTTCGAAATTTAAGAACAGCAATGTCAATGCATTGGTCCTCGACTTGCGCTATAATCCCGGAGGCTATGTAAGTTCAGCGACAAATCTGGCCAGCCTCATCGGCAAGGTTACAGCCAACGACGTATTTTATTACAAGGAGTACAACAAGCAGGTTACCGAAACGAGTCTCAAAAAATATGGCGAATCCTATTTCTACGACAAGTTCTTGTCCAAAAGCGAGAATCTTGGCAGTAATCTGCAACACCTCGTGGTGCTGGTATCGTCTCGTACGGCATCTGCGAGTGAGCTGGTGATCAACGGTCTGAAACCTTTTATGACGGTTACATTGGTCGGCGGCAAAACTGTCGGTAAGAATGTGGGGTCGATAACGATCGCTGATGAGAACAATGGCATCAAAGTGGGGTTGCAGCCTATTGTTTCAAAATCTTTGAATAGGGATAAAAAGTCGGACTACAATGTGGGCTTTGAACCGGATGTGAAGGTGAGCGAAGGCAATATCCTTTATCCTTACGGCGACCCTCGCGACCCGTTGCTGGGCGAGGCGCTGTTCCGGATCACAGGTACGCATGTAACGCGCCAGGGGCGCAGCGCGCGCGTATTGCAGGAAGAAGCAAGTGCGGAATTGTCATCGTCGATCAGCCGCAAAGCGGGCGGCAGCAACATGTTCTACGACAGATAGCGATCGGCCGATGTATTTTTTTGAATGGTGCGAGAACGGCTTCCAACTGTTCTAGCACCATTTTTTATTGCTATTTTTACAGACTTGCTTATTTCTAACTAATTGACCTTTATGAAGCTGGTAAATGATATGACTGTCTGGTTTTTGAAGCGGCGCTTCGAACGGATCGAACAGTTTATGAAGTACCCCATTGAAACCCAGCAGCGTATATTTTCCGAGTTGATTGAAACTGCCCGCTACACCGAATGGGGCAGCCGCTACAATTACGGGCAGATCAGATCTGTAAAAGAATTCCAGGAACAGGTACCCATTTCAGCTTACGAACAACTTTATCCCTACATCGAGCGCGTGCTGAAAGGTGAGCCCAATGTACTCTGGCCGTCGCAGATCGAATGGTTTTCCAAATCGTCGGGTACGACAAATGCGAGAAGTAAATACCTGCCCGTGTCCCCCGAGGCGCTTGAAGAATGTCATTACGAAGGCGGTAAGGACATGATGACCCTGTTGATCAACAACCGCCCGGATACCCGTGTTTTTGACGGAAAAGGCCTCTCGATCGGCGGTACTTTGCATGCGAATCCTTTTGATGATTATACCCAGATCGGCGACGTCTCGGCGGTAATCATGCAAAACTTGCCGTCTTGGGCGGAATTTATGCGTACGCCACCGCTGGAAGTCGCGTTAATGGACCACTGGGAAGGCAAGCTGGACAAAATGGCGTCGATTTGCTCGCAGGAGAATGTGACCAGCATTCTCGGCGTGCCTACCTGGACGATCGTGCTCCTCGACCAGATTCTCGAACGTACCGGCAAAAAGAATATGCTGGAAGTGTGGCCTGATTTTGAAGTTTTCGTGCACGGCGCGGTGTCGTTCGAGCCCTACCGGGATTTGTTCATGACGAAATATTTCCCGTCCGATCAGGTGCTTTACCTTGAAACTTACAGCGCTTCCGAAGGCTTTTTCGCGATCCAGGACGATATTAACCGGGTAGGAGAAATGCTGCTAATGCTCGATTACGGCATTTTTTACGAATTCATACCCATTGAGGAGCTCGGCAAGGAACATCCCCAGGCATTGTTGCTGAATGAAGTGGAAGTAGGGAAAAACTACGCCATGGTGATCTCGACGAATGCAGGCCTATGGCGCTACCTTATCGGGGATACCGTGAAATTCACCTCTATCTATCCGTTCCGTGTGAAGGTAAGCGGGCGCACGAAGCATTTTATTAATGCATTTGGTGAAGAGGTGATTGTCGAGAATGCGGACCACGCGATTAAGGTAGCGGCACACCAGACCGATGCCTTGGTGGCCAATTATACTGCCGGTCCCGTGTACATGGGCGACGGCTCGAGAGGCTGTCATGAATGGATTATAGAATTCACCAAAGAGCCAGAGGACCGTGAAGCGTTCGTCCAGGCGCTGGATACTGCATTACGGGAAGTCAATTCCGACTATGATGCCAAGCGTTACAAAGACATGGCCCTTACGTGTCCGCAGGTACATTTCGCGCCCGCAGGCACTTTCTACGCCTGGATGGGCAGGAAGCACAAGCTCGGCGGCCAGAATAAAGTGCCAAGGCTCAGCAACACGCGGGAGTATCTGGATGATTTGCTGGGCAGTTTATAATACTTCGGCGGTCGGCTATCGGCCGTCGGCTTTTTTGAATACGATTTTAATTAAATGACGGCTCACAAAAAACGGAAGGCCGACAGCCGATGGCCGAAAGCTGACAGCCACTATGATTCCTAAGCGCTTAAAAATCAAAGGACTATATTCTTACCAAACCGAGCAGGAAATTGATTTCGATCCGTTGACGGACGCTTCCCTGTTCGGGATATTCGGCGCAGTGGGGAGCGGGAAGTCTTCCATTCTGGAGGCCATCACATTTGCATTATATGGGGATACCGAGCGGCTCAACAAGTCGGGCGACGACCGGACCTACAACATGATGAACCTCCGGTCCGACGATCTGCTCATTGACTTTGAATGCATTGCAGGAAAAAATGGCGACCGGTACCGGTTTACAGTGCGGGGCAAACGGAATAGCAAGAACTTCAAGGATGTAAAAACCTTTGACCGGAAAGGCTACATCTGGCAGGAAAACGATTGGGTACCCCTGGCCGAAAGCGAATCGACCGAAAGCATTATCGGCCTGAGTTACGACAATTTCCGCCGGACGATCATCATACCGCAGGGGCGTTTCCAAGAGTTTATCGAGTTGAGAGACGCCGAGCGGACGCGGATGATGAAAGAACTTTTCCAGCTCGAAAAATATGACCTCAGCCGTAACGTGGGCTCGTTGGCCAAGCAGAATGACCTCGCATTATCGAATGTGGAAGGCCAGCTGCTAGTACTTGGCGAGGTAACACAGGAAATGCTTGCGGAAGGCCAGCAGCGGTTGGAGCAACTTTGGCAGCAGATCGGGCAGATTACCAGCGAGCTGGCAGTCCAGACGGAACTCGAAAGCAATTTTCAGAAACTCAAACTTGCCGGGGAGAAAATTCAAATGCTCCGTAACAGGCTGGCGGTGCTGGATTCCCAGCGCGCGGCGATGCAGGAGCGGGAGGCAATATTAAAGACTTTTGAAACCTGTTCGCTGCATTTCAAATCTATTTTTGACCAGAAAAGTAACCTGCTGGCAGCCATAGCACGCGACGAACGCATTTCAGCGGCAAACCAGCAGCGGCTGTCGGAACTGGCCGGCTCGCTGGAAATACAAAAGGAAACTTTGCAGATGCTCAGGCCGCGCTATGAAAAGCGTGAAGAGTTGCTTGCTACCGCCGAGGAGCTCGAAAAGGTCCTGCAAATTATCGATCATTCACAAGCCGTTCTCAAACGGAAAGAAGCGCTTGCACGTGGCGAGGAGCAGTTGAAGGAGAAAGAAGCCGCCATTGAAATACAAAAACAGCAAAGGCAATTGCTGGAAGCGACCAATGAACAGCGCAAGGCAGGCCTCGGTGATGTGCTCGAAATGGGCCTTGTGAAATCCTGGTTTACCACGGCCGACAGTCTGACCGAAGGCCGCCAGGTGATTAAAACCGAGGCGGAAACACTGGCAGCGGAAATCAACGCGCTAACGGAAGGCCTGGCATTGCGCTTGGAGGAGATTACCGGTAATTTTGGTATTGATTTTGGAACGGAAGCATCCCTTGAAGTTTTTCAAACGGGCATTTCTAATTACCTGGAAGCAGGTGAAAGTCATCGTAAGGAGCTAAACCGACGGCTGTTGCACATTCATACGCGGGTAGCGTTACATCAGTATGCGGGGAATTTGCAAGACGGGGAGCCCTGTCCGCTTTGTGGCTCGCTGCACCATCCGGAAGTTTTGACCGCCGACGGTGCATTATCGTCGGAAACAGCAGAGATCGAGCAGCAGGTAAAGACATTGGATGAAAAAGAGAAACTGCTGAGGCGCCTGCAATCGCCGATTGAACGGATTTTTAATCAGATAGAAAGCCTTGAAAAACAGAAAGGCTCGATAAAACAGCGCTATGTAGAGGCTCAGAGCAGATTGAAAGCTCACGACGAAAGCTTTAACTGGCCGGCATTCAGTAAGGCCGACCGCGAAGGTTTTGAAAAGCGTTTTGCGGAGAGCAGCCGGTTGCAGATGGAAATTAAAGCCGGTGAAACTGCAATAAAAACATCGACGGAACAGATAGAAGTAGCTGCGAAGGAGAAGATCGAAAAGATCGAAAAGCCGTTGCAAGTGTTGAAAGATGAGATTCTGAGGTTTGAAAATACGGTTCAGACGCTCTCGGAACAATTGTCAAGGGTTAGTCTGGCTGATTTTGAAGCGAGAGAGAAAGGGGAGATTTCTGAGCAGATCAATGCATTGAAAGCCGATTACCGCCAGCTTTCAAGCACATTTGCCGCGGCTGAAAAGCAGATAGATGAGATTGAAAAAGACCGGAATACGCTTTTAGGGAGCCAAACCACATTGCTGGTCGCTTTGGAAGGCAACCAGCGCGACCTTGTAGCTGTGCAGGAAAAGATCGATAGCCAGCTGGCGACTTATGCATTCGAATCGGAAATGCAGGTCGTGGAAATACTGCAAAAGCCGATCCGGATCGAAACGGAGCGGCAGGCGATCGGCGAGTTCAAGCTCGCATTGGAAACGACGGGTGCAGAGCTGAAAAACCTGCTCGAAGAGCACGCAGGCGAACAATATGATGCGGCAAAACATGCGGAAGTTACCGCATTGAAAAATACACTGACCGAAAACCTGAGTACCCTGCGGAAAGAAGAGGGGAATATCGGAGGACGGTTGAAGCAATTGGCCGAAGATCTGGCAAAAAAGGTTACGCTCCTCGCGGAAAAAGGACGTTTGCAACTCAGAAAGGAACATTTGGACGATCTTGCGAAGCTGTTCAGATCCAGCGGGTTTGTGGATTATGCGTCGAGCATTTACCTGCAAAACCTGATTCAGGCAGCGAATCACCGTTTTCACCAGATGACCCACCAGCAACTCCACCTCGAATTGGGCGAAGGCAACAGTTTTTCGGTGAGGGATTTGCTCAACGGCGGGCATATGCGGCTGTTGAAAACGCTCTCGGGCGGGCAGAAATTTCAGGCGGCACTGTCGCTCGCCCTGGCGCTGGCGGACCACATCCACGTCCGTAACGAATCGAAGCATAACTTTTTCTTCCTAGACGAAGGTTTTGGCTCACTTGATAAAAATGCGCTGCAAACGGTTTTTGAAACGCTGAAATCGTTGCGGAGAGAGAACCGGATCGTCGGTATTATCAGCCACGTAGAAGATTTGCAGCAGGAAATCCAGACGTACCTGCGCATTACCGAAAGCGAAGAGGGGAGCAGGATCGTGCCAAGCTGGAAATGAGTATCACACATTAAATGTATATTTGGGCCTATTTGCCCAGCCGTCCTATGCTTTTGGAAAATTTTTACGGTTCGTCCCTACTTTGGATTGAAGCACAATTATCGGGAAAAAACTGGCTGTGGAAGCTCACTTTTTTTGCTGTCGCACTGTCGCTTTTTCTTGCGTTTCCACCCTATTCGCTACTGCTTAATCATTTGAGAAACAATGGCGTGAGCCTGGATGCGTGGGTTTTTATCCAAAACCAGGCGCATGACTTGTTACACCCCAAAGACATGGACTATGACGTCCGTCGCGAGAACATGATCTTCCGCTGGACGCTGCCGCTGCTTTCATTCCTGACAGGGCATAATGTACTGCTGATCCTGATCATCCAGGCTGTTTTAGGAGTGCTTTTTCTTTACAAGATAGCCGCTTACATCTATTCGGTTTCAGGCGACAAGGTGAGTACTGCGCTGTTTGTCACCGCTATCGCCAATATTTTCGTGAGCGTATGGGCGTTTGCGGATGTGCATGGGTATGGCGACGAATTTGCCTTTTTCTTCCTGTTGCTGGCATTGCTGAGCAAAAATCCGCTCGTGATATTCCTCTCACTTCAGATTGCATTCTTCACCGACGAGCGGGCAGTGGTGGCGGGAGGCTATTTGCTGCTTTGGTGGATGGGTACGAAGGCCTATCGCAGCAACAATTTCAGCGTTCCCGGCTTGCTGAAATCGGCATTCACGGGCGAGAGCCTGGTGGTTTGGGTAGCATGGGCGATCTATTTCACGATCCGGGAATATGTGCAGACAACCTATTTCCCCCATCATTCCTATTCCACGATAGGAACGCCGGTATTGCTCGCCAATGCCCACCGGAACGGTCTTGGAAGCAGCATCTGGGGCGCATTTGAAGGGACGTGGCTCATTCTGGCCGCTGCATTTGCGGTACTGTGCCTTACGAGGCGCTATTGGCTCCTGCTGGCCCTGATGGGCGGTTTTGTCGTGCTCCTTGCTACCGGCATTTATGTGCATGATATCGACAGGGCATTGTCGTACGGCTTTCCATTTATCCTGCTTGCGGTTTTTATACTGATTGAAACCTCCTCCACATCTGTTGTGCGGCTCATCCTGTTCTTTACGATGGTTGTTTGCGTAATCCATCCGCAGGTTTTTTATATGGGTTACAACAAAATATTGTGGCTCGAACCGCTGCCTGTCAAGCTTTTCATGCTGATTGACCACCGCTTGCAGTGGGGTTTGTTCAGTTAGGGTCGCCCGGATAGGGGTTAGGCCGATTATTTTCGTCCTCTCCCAACCAATGCCCGGCAACATTGGTCAACGCGAGGGTCGGTGTGCATTAAATGATCATTAAGCCTCGCCTCGGGGTAATCGATTTTTTTATGTGGAAGGTATTTTTGTATTTTAATGGAAAAATATCTGACATTTACTAAACGGTTACTTTGGAAGAGGATCGCGTACGTGAAAGAGTTTGCCACACCCTAACAATCTAGAAATTTTCATATGCCGCTTTTAGTACAGCTGGATACATTTAACACCGGATCTGGTAACCTCACAGTCTTTGAAAAAATTATTCCCGGTACGATCAAACGCGTATTTTACATCTACGGCGCGGGTGAGACACAGAGAGGTGGCCACAGGCATCACAAAACCTGGAATGCGCTTGTTTGTATTCACGGAAGCTGTCGTATATACTCCAACGACGGGGAAAAAGAGGAGATTTTCATTCTCGATAACCCAGTGTCCTGCCTGATCCTCGAACCGAAGGACTGGCACATTATGGATTCTTTCTCGGACGACGCGATCCTTTTGGTATTGTCCAATGAATATTATGACAAAGCCGATTACATCGACGAGCCATATTCATTGAATCAGCTAATCCAGACAGTATCTCAATGATCCCATTTCTGGATTTAAATCAGGTAAATGCCCCTTATCTGCAAGCAATCGAAGAAGCCTCCCTCCGGGTGATCCGGTCGGGATGGTATATTCTGGGCAATGAATTGAAGGCATTTGAAAAGGCTTTCGCCGAATATTGTGAAGCGGAGCATTGCGTGGGAACGGCCAACGGACTGGACGCGATTACGCTGATACTGCTGGCGATGGATCTGCCGAAAGACAGCGAGATCATCGTGCCTGCCAACACTTATATAGCGTCGGTACTGCCGGTGAGCTATTTGCATCTGACGCCGGTTTTCGTAGAACCCGACCCCAATACGATGCTGATCGATCCTGCGCTGATCGAACAGGCCATCACGCCGCGGACGAAAGCCATTATCACCGTCGATCTTTACGGGCGTAGCTGCGAAATTGCAGATATCCTCGGCGTTGCGCAAAAACGCGGCCTGAAGGTAATCACGGACGCCGCACAGGCGCATGGGGCTACACATGCGGGCAGGAAAGTAGGCGCATGGGCGGACGCGACTGCTTTTAGTTTTTACCCTACCAAAAACCTGGGCGCGCTAGGCGACGCCGGTGCTATTACTACTCACGACGCCGCATTGGCCGAAAAGATACGGTACCTGCGCAATTACGGCTCCGTGATCCGGTATCAGAATGAATACCAGGGGGTAAATAGCCGTCTGGACGAAATGCAGGCCGCTGTTCTCCGTGTAAAGCTGCCTTACCTGGATACTGAAAATGCCCGCCGACGGGAAATAGCCGGCCGGTATCTGCGGGAATTGCAATGCCGGGATCTGACATTACCTCCCGGTGACAGGCTTTCCGAAGATGCCTGGCATCTCTTTGTGGTGCGGCATCCGAGGCGCGCGGAGCTCGTTGCCTTTCTGGATGCGCATGGAGTGCAGACAAACATCCATTATCCCCAGCCTATTCATAAACAATTAGCCTATAAAGAATTTAAAGATTTACATTTGCCTTTGACAGAGCAGATCCACCAGCAGGTGGTCAGTTTGCCGCTCAACCCGGTTCTGACGGACGATGAGGTGGCCTACATCATTCAAACCGTCAATCAATTCGATCGTCAATGAAGCTATCGGTCATCATCCCGGTTTACAACAGCGAAAAAACCATCCGGCCGCTGATCGAAAAACTACAAGCGACTTTATCAGAAATATCCTTCG
Organism: Dyadobacter sp. OTU695; assembly: GCF_038440355.1. Taxonomy (NCBI): domain Bacteria; kingdom Pseudomonadati; phylum Bacteroidota; class Cytophagia; order Cytophagales; family Spirosomataceae; genus Dyadobacter; species Dyadobacter sp. OTU695. The sequence continues at coordinate 123,694 of NZ_JASATN010000009.1, forward strand.
AGATCGTCATGGTCAACGACGGCAGCCGTGACCGCTCCGAGCAGGTCTGCCGGGAATTGTCGCACACTTATCCGAATGTCCGGTTTATTTCACTGCGAAGGAATTACGGGGAATTCAATGCAGTTATGTGCGGGCTCAACTGGGCATACGGTAACTATTGCGTGATGATCGACGATGATTTCCAGAATCCACCGGAGGAGATATTAAAGCTGGTCGAAACCGCCGAATCGGGAGAGTACGACGTAGTTTATACGCATTATGCCAAAAAGCAGCACTCTGTCGGCCGGAATATGGGCAGCAGATTTGTTAACTGGCTCACGAGCTATCTTCTCAATAAACCCAAGGACCTCTATCTTTCGAGCTTTAAACTGATCCGGCAGGAAGTTGTACAGGAAATCATTAAATACCACGGCCCATATCCGTACATCGACGGGCTGATATTCAGGATCACCCGGAACATTGGGACCGTGCAGGTAGCGCACCAAAAGCGGGAAGAGGGAGCTTCGAATTATACTTTACACAAGCTGGTATCGCTTTTTCTGAACATCCTTTTCTGCTATTCCTCGCTGCCGATCCGCCTTTTCGTGCCCATCGGCGTGGGGTTATTCAGTCTGGGCTTTTTTCTCCTGCTCTTCCTGACAATACAGTGGATCATTGGTCCCGACCCAAAAGGCTGGCAGGTGGTAACGGCCACCATCATCTTCATTGGGGGTATTCAATGCATGCTGCTGAGTGTTTTGGGAGAATACATCGGCAAGAGTTTCATGGCGCAAAGCGGTCAGCCGCAATATGTGATCAAATACAACAGCTCCGAACACGCATGATCGACAACCGGCTCGAATACCAGCGCATGTATGAAACCGAGCGTAAGCTGTGGTGGTATCAGATTCTGCACGGTAAAGTCCTGGGCCAGATCCGCAAACATTTCCGGGCCATGGACCCCGACCTCAAAATCCTGGATGCGGCATGCGGTACGGGCGGGTTAATGTCGTTTTTAAAGGAAAATGGTTATTCCAACCTCCGGGGCTTCGATTATTCACAGCATGCCATCGATTTCTCGGATGAGCGCGGCCTGAATGTGGTTTTCGGGGATCTCCGGGACGTGGATGCATTCGAGCCGGGCGAGACTTTCGATATCATTACCTGCAACGATGCGCTTTATTTCCTGACTGATGAAGAGATCGTCCGCGCATTGACCGCATTCAAAAAGCGCCTGAACCGCAACGGGCTGATCATCATCAATATTCACGCGTTCGAAGCTTTTTCAGGTACGCACGACCTCGCCGTAGGCAGTTCGCGACGGTTCAAACTGGAACAGTTCCAGACGTTCAGCAAGGCGGCCGGGCTGCGGATCGATTACAACACGTACTGGCCATTCGCGCTTTCGCTGCCGATTCTGCTGGTGCGGCAATGGCAGAATTACAGGATACGGAGCAAGAAGATCAATGTCGAAGACCTCGATTCGGATGTCGAATACCCCGGCGATGCCGTGAATGCAGTTCTGAAAACCATTACCAGGGCCGAATCGGCCATTCTGGGCAAAGCGCCATTCGGCAGCTCGCTATTCATGACCTTCCAGCCAGCCTGATTCCTATTTTTTGGAGTACCCCGACGAATTCACGGCGTCAAACAGCGCTTTGGCTTTGGCAACACCATCCTCGCCATTGAGTGCGAAATACCAGAATACTTCCAGATCGCCGCGGTGCATAGCCTGGTTCATATCGCCGCTTTGAGACTTGTGGGCAGCCTTTACCCAGTCGGCTACGATCATGTAACTGTGTTTTTCATCTTCTCCAAAACTGAATGAACGGTCGAACTCGAAAACAGGCGCTGTTTTAAGAATATTGGTTTCCGGATAACCGGCAAGTCCGGAGAATTGGAAGGTATAACCCTTGTTTTGCGACTGACCGCCCAACACAAGCGGTTTCCTGGTGCCTTTGTAACGCTGCACGGCCCTTATCGCGCTGATGGACGCCGTTTTATGGTGCGCGTGCTGGCCCTCGTGCGGAATAAGGCAGAATATGAAGTCATAATTGCCGTTGGCCAGGATATTGTCGAGCTTTCTTTCCACATAGGCAATGTCCCAGTTCTTGCCTTGCAGATAGGGCCTTTCGTCGCGGTTATAGTAATCATCGAGCTGGTCGAGAAAGAAGAAATTACCAATGCCCATTACCTCGCCGGAAGCCATCAATTCTTTTTTTCGGATCAGCGGTAAATGTTTTCTGCCGGTCGCCGAATCCACGAGATTCAGGCCATAGTAGCTCGATGCCACGAGGCCATTGTAGCCGCCCGACGCGTCGGTGATCAATGCCAGGTCGGCAGTGCCCTTTAATTCATGGGTGATTTTAAAAACAGTGACAGGAAACATCGTTTCATCATCCGGATGCGCCGTAACGATCAGGACACGCGGGCCCTGCGCATATAAGCCCAGGGGAAACAGCAATAGTAACAAAAGATAAATGTTCCTCATGCGATGATTTTGTTAGGTGATGTGTTATAAAATTATGGATTTCGGGCATCATTGCAATCCATAGCAGGCAAGGGTCACTCTTTCTGCTAGTTCAAACATTCATCACGCTACTACTATCAAGTTTATGGATTTGAAACTCAACGGGAAAACTGCATTCATCAGCGGTTCAACACAGGGTATCGGCTTCGCCATCGCACAAAGCCTTTTGAAAGAAGGTGCGAACGTCATTATCAACGGCCGCTCGGAAAGTAAAGTAGCCGAGGCCGTTCAAAAATTGAAGGAATTATCGTCGGGCGACGGTTCGTCGGGAGCGAATGTCAGCGGTATTGCAGCTGATTTTTCAAAGGTTGACGAAGTGAATGCATTGCTGAAACAGCTGCCGGATATTGATATACTGGTCAATAATGCGGGAATTTTTGAGCCAAAGCAGTTCACCGAGATTTCGGATGAAGAATGGTTCCGGTTTTTCGAAGTTAATGTGCTGAGCGGCGTGCGCCTTGCCAGGTATTTCTTTCCGAAAATGATCGCCAAAGACTGGGGCAGGATTATCTTTATTTCCAGCGAGTCGGGTGTTAATATCCCCGAGGAAATGATCCATTATGGGACTACCAAGACGGCACAGCTGGCCGTGAGCCGCGGTTTGGCGGAACTTACCAAGGGTACTAATGTAACCGTGAACACGGTTATGCCCGGTCCGACCAAATCGGAAGGAGTGGCGGATTTTGTGAAACAGCTGGGCGAGGCAAACAATATGTCGGCCGAACAGGCTGAGAAGGATTTCTTCAAAAATGCGCGGCCTACCTCGCTGTTGCAGCGGTTCGCGTCGGTTGAAGAGATTGCCAACCTGGTAACTTACGTGGCGAGCCCGCTTTCGTCGGCGACCAACGGTTCGGCGCTGAAAGTGGACGGCGGCGTGGCAAAGTTCATTATCTGACGCTCCACACAGGCTGCGTTTATATGCGTTGATTGGAATATACTTAATTTTGGAACGTTCGTTCCGGAATAATTGTCTGATAGTCATGGCACGCAACAAAGCATTTGAACCGGAAGAGAGGCTGGAAAAGGCGAAATGCCTTTTCTGGCAAAAGGGCTACAACGCCACCTCCATGCAGGACCTCGTTGATACGATGGGGCTCAACCGTGGCAGTATTTACGACACCTACGGCGACAAGCACAGCCTGTTTCTGCAATGCCTGCGGATTTATACCGAAGACATGTTTGAAGACTATCGAAAAGTAGCCGAGGAAACGAAGTCGCCTATCAAGGCGGTTGAAAAGATCATCAAAAAGGCGGCGATCAGGGCGATAGAGGAGGAAAGAACATGCCTCGGTGTGAAATCGACTTTCGAATTGGCTTCGGTGGATGAAGAGGTGCATGCCATATTAAAACAAAACACCACCAACCTGACTGCCCTGCTGAAAGACCTTTTAAAGAAGGCGCAAAAGGCCGAGGAGATCAGTGGCAAGAGGGACCCGGGCATGCTGGCGAATTTCATCGTATCGAATTTCACCGGCTTCTCGCAGTTTTACCTGGTGTATGGAGATGGGGAGCTGGTTCAACAGCAAGCCGAATTTTTAATAAAATCTATCAAAAAATGAAGTTGTCTAATGATGGAACAAGCATTCCATAATGACAATGCTTACGGATATGTCAGGGTTAATTACACAAACAGCAAATAAATCAGGTATAGTAAAAATCTACAAGCAAGGAGCGCCCTCGGTGCTGGGTTACGAAAGAGAAACCATCACAGAACCGGGCCCCGGAGAAGTTCGGGTACGCCAGGAAGCCATAGGGCTTAATTTTGTAGATACCTATTATCGCGACGGCAAGTTTCCCGTCAAATCATTTCCTTACACACCCGGAGTGGAAGCGGCAGGTATCATCGAGGCCGTCGGGCCATGGGTGACTGAGTTCGGCGTAGGCGACCACGTCGGTTACCATTTCATTCCCGGTGCTTATGTGGAAAGTCGGGTCGTCTCGACCCAGCAGCTGATCCATATTCCGGAAGGCATTACTTCGGACGAGGCAGCGGCTATGATGGTGAAAGGCTTTACTGCGAGGATGCTCGTGAAAGCGATCCATCCCGTTAAGCCGGGCGACGTGGTGCTGGTGCATGCGGCGGCCGGAGGCGTAGGTACCCTTGCTACCAAATGGGCCAAAGCGCTAGGAGCGACGGTGATCGGGACGACGGGTTCGGAAGAGAAGAAAGAAATCGTTCTTGCCAATGGGGCCGATTATGTTTTTCTGGCAGAATGTAGGGAGTTTGTCTATTCGGTTTTGGAAATAACCGGTGGCAAGGGTGTGGATGTCGTGTTTGATGGAGTGGGTAAAGATACTTTCACCCATTCGCTGGACCTGATAAGGAAAGGGGGTAAAATTGTGCTCTACGGATCATCATCGGGCCAGCCCGAGCATATCGATCACGCATTGCTGCGCGAAAGGTCCATTGTGATGGCTACCCCCACGCTCAGCGCATACATTACCGATCGCGGGTTGCTCGAAGAATATGCTGCCGATACATTCGGTGCATTTCAAAGCGGGGTATTCGGAAAACTGGCTATTACACGGTATCCGTTATCGAAAGCAAATCAGGCGCAGGCCGATCTTGAAGCACGGAAAACGACGGGTTCTGTCATTTTGATACCGTAATTTTTTCGCAATAATTCCATGTTATGTCCAAAGTACTTATTCAATTTGCCCATCCTACCCACAGCAAATCCAACGTGCAGAAGACATTGGAAAAGTATGCCCGAACAGTAAAGGGAGTTACTTTCAATGATCTTTATGAGCATTATCCGGATCTCTTTATTGATGTTAAAAGAGAGCAGCAATTATTGGCAAAACACGATATCGTCATATTCCAGCATCCGTTCTACTGGTATAGCAGCCCCCCGATTTTGAAACAATGGCAGGACCTGGTATTGGAATACAACTGGGCGTACGGGCCGAAAGGACATGCATTGAAGGGTAAAAGGATATTCAACGTATTGTCGTGCGGGGGCGGACGGGATGCCTATACACCTTCGGGATACAATCGCTTTCCGGTTGGCCAATACCTGTTACCATTCAACCAGACGGCCTATTTGTGCCGGATGGATTATCTACCGCCATTTGTCGTGCACGAAACTTATACGATTGAAGATTACACGCTGAAAGCCTGTGGAGAGCAATATGCCGAATTGCTGGATGCGCTCGTGAACGATCGTATCGATCCGGCAAAGTTGGCTGGGATAGAATATCTGAACGAACTTTTTCCACACTAAATACCCTTTGCGATGCAACAATCCTTCTTTTTTCAGGCAATGATATACCTCGCGGCTGCGGTGGTGATGGTCCCCATTGCCAAACGGCTGGGGTTGGGATCGGTGCTGGGCTATCTGGTCGCGGGGGTGATCATCGGCCCGGCGGGTCTGAAATTCATTGGGATGGAGGGCCAGGATATTATGCATTTTGCCGAGTTCGGAGTCGTAATGATGCTTTTTGTCATCGGACTGGAACTCGAACCTTCACGTTTGTGGCGCATGCGGAAGAGCATTGCCGGGCTCGGAGGCTTGCAGGTTGGCATCACGACCGTACTCGTGGCAGGCATTGCGATGCTGTTCGGCATAAGCTGGAAAGAAGCGCTCGCTCTCGGGATGATTATAGCGATGTCGTCCACGGCGATCGTGATGCAGACACTAAATGAAAAAGGCTGGCTGAAAACGATTGCCGGGCAGAGCTCGTTTGCGGTACTGCTTTTCCAGGATCTGGCCATTATTCCCATGCTTGCATTGTTTCCGTTGCTCGCCGATCAGGCCGGAGTGTCAGATGGCCACGGAGGTGGAGGCTCGCTGGTGAGCGCATTGCCCGCCTGGCAGCAGGCTATTGTCGTATTGCTGTCGGTTTCGGCGATTGTGCTGACGGGCAAATACCTTTTACGCCCGGTGTTCCGCATGATGGCCCGCACTGCATTGCGTGAAATGTTTACCGCTACGGCATTGCTGCTCGTCGTGGGCATTGCCGTGTTCATGACCTCGGTAGGCCTGAGCCCGGCGCTGGGTGCGTTCGTTGCCGGTGTGGTACTTGCCAACAGTGAATACCGCCATGAGCTCGAAAGCTCGATCGATCCATTCAAAGGATTACTTCTGGGATTGTTCTTTATTTCGGTAGGCTCTTCCATCGATTTTTCACTTGTCACTTCCAAGCCGATGTTGATCATCGGATTAGTGGCAGGATTAATGCTGCTGAAAATGGCCATTCTCTTTGTTTTAGGGAAAATATTCGAAGTGCGTAATGCGCAGAACTTCATATTCAGCATTGGGCTGAGCCAGATCGGCGAATTCGCATTCGTGCTGCTCAGCTTTTCGGTACAGCAAGGTGTTTTGGGAAAGGAAGTTTCGGATACGATGACGGCTGTGGTGGCGATCAGCATGGCTATGACACCGTTAGCGATGATGGTTAATGAGAAATTTATCCTTACACGTTTCTGCCTGGTGAGCGCAGGATTGCAGACGGCACAGCGGCCAAGCGACGTGGAAGACGAGGACAACCCGGTTATTATCGCCGGTTACGGGCATTTCGGAAATATCGTTGGACGTTTTTTGCGGGCTAATGGCGTGGAGGCGACGGTGCTTGACAATGACAGCGACAATGTTGATTTCCTGCGTCGTATGGGGCTTAAAGTGTACTACGGCGATGCCACGCGTTATGAATTGCTGGATATTGCCGGAGCGGGCCGTGCTCAAATGATCATTATAGCGATCAGCGACGAAGAGAAGAGACTGGAACTCATTGAAACGGTTAAAAAACACTTTCCCAACCTGCATATGCTCGTGCGCTCGACCAACCGAAACGATGCATACGATCTCATGAACGCGGGTATGATGCATATTTACCGCGAAACATTCGATACGAGCCTCCGGTTGGGTGTGGATGCTTTGAAATTGCTCGGACATCGGGCACATGAGGCGACGCGAATGGCAAAGACGTTCTTCGTCCATGACGAGCGGACGTTAAAACACTTATCGAGCATCCGGAACGATGAAGAATATATCCATGCGGCACGGCAGCATATGGAAGAGCTGGAAATGATCATGCAGGCAGATAGGGATGCGGTTCATTTGAATGCCCTCGCCGGCTGGGACCGCAAAGCCGAAGCTGAGACGGTCTGACCACCTCAAGATACAGCCGAGGCTTGGCGGCCCTGCATTTTTCCCCAAACCCATCCGGCTAGCATGCCCAAAAAACTTGCGAGAAGGCCATAAACGAGTGCGGGGTATGCTGTTTTGATAAATACGCAAACCAGCCACACCGCCAGTCCGGCTAACATCGACAATATACAGCCGAGTGTATTGCTGGATTTCCAGTAGAGTCCGGCCGCCAGCGGTACGAACAGCGATACTAGGCTGAATGCGGAGGACTCGGCGACTAATTCAAAAATGCTTTCCCGTGTCGCCGCCATAAAAATGCAAATGGCGGTGATACCAATAATGCCGGTACGGATGATTTTCAGCAATTGCCTGTCGTGGAGGCCGGGGTTAAAGAATTTGAAAATATTCTCTCCCAGGACAACGGCCGGGGCCATAATGGCACTGCTGGTAGTACTGAGGATGGCCGAAACCAATGCGCCAAAGAACAGGATCTGGAGTGGCAGGTTCATGTGTTTCAAGACCATATTCGGAATGATCATTTGGCCATCCTGCTCTTCGCCGGGGTACAGGTGATGCCCGCAAAGCCCTATGAAGAGCGGCAGGAGGGCGATCGTCAGGTACATGAGTGATGAAAGAAGCGTGGACTGGACCGATACCCGGGCGGATTTCGCCGACATTACCCGTTGGAAAACATCCTGCTGCGGGATGGACCCGAGCCCGATGGTGATCCATGCGGCAAAATATTCGAGGTGGCCTTTGAGTGTATTTTCGGGGAAAAAGCGGAAAAAACCCTCCGGTGCGGCGTCGATTAATGGTTTAAAGCCTCCTACTTCCTGGTAAAGGACCGCCGCCACAATGAGCAGGCCTACGATGATCATGATTGTCTGGATAAAATCGGTGATCGATATCGACCACATACCGCCCCAGATCGTGTACAGGATCACGACGAAGGAACTTGCCAGAATGCACATCAGCAGTGACCAACCAAGAACGATTTTCAGCACAATGCCCATGGCAAGCAATTGGGCGGCTATCCAGCTAAAATAGGACGGAATGATGAGGATGGCGGAAAGAAGTTCGGCATTGCGTCCGTAACGGAGCCTGAAAAAATCACAAAATGTGATAATATTCATTTTGTAAAACCTCCGGGCGAAGAATATTCCGACGAGAAAAAGGCACAGTGAAGCACCGAAAGGGTCTTCGATGATGCCCAATACGCCGTGTTCGATAAACTCGGTAGGGGCGCCCATAATGGTTTCCGATCCGAACCACGTCGCAAATGTGGCGGATGCAGCCAGGATCAGCGGGAGCTGGCGCCCCGCCAGGACGAAATCCCGTGTGGTAGAAATTCGTTTGGAGGCCCAGAGGCCTATTCCCAGGTTTGCCAGCAGGTATGCCAGGATAGAAAAGGCCAGCATGCTTTCAGGCTTCCAGGTTTTTTACAATGCCTTGCTTACTAAACGTTTTACCCATTTGGTGATGTTTTTTAATAGGCAATAATGCTTCCGTGAAAATAGTACTTGAACAGGTTTTTAAAAAATGAAATGGCTTGTTAAGTAATCCATATCAGCTTGCGATGTCCGTAAAACCTGAATAAAAGGAAAAGGCCCGATAAAGTGTTTTGTGCACAGTACCGGGCCTTTTTATCTAAAGTATGTCAATTATCGTCTGTGTCCGCGATGACGGCCATTGTTTCCGTAATGGTCGTTGCGGCGGTATTGTTTGCGGTAAACCCTGTCGTCACGCCTGTAATGCCCGTGACGATCGGCATATATAATCCGGCGTGGTGCCGGTTTTACCACTACAACACGCGGTGGCGGAGGGGGCGCATGGTAGTACCTGTAACCATGCCGGTAGCCGTAGTCATAGCCCGGGTCATAGGAGCGATAGGTACAGGATGAAATCGATATAGCTGCGACCAGCGTCACGATGACCGACAGCAAAACTCTGTTCTTTTTCACGGTTCTAGTTCGTTTTGTACTGTTTCTAGAACGAATTGGATGGTTGAATAGTGCCGCAGGTGGGGCATTGCTGCTGCCTCTTTCAAGTTATCCACATTGTGGACAATGCTTAAATGTAGCTTAACTCGCTGAAAATGGAAGGTTTTGAAGGTTGTTAACAAGTTATACACATTTGAGGTGTGGATAACTTGTTAACAAATATTAGCTTATGCTTCGACGTCGTAAATCAGTACGCGGTCCCAGAGATGAGCGCAATCCTCGATGAATTTTTTGTGCAATGGATGAACCTGGTATACGTCATGTGCAGCCTCATCTTTGAAAATCAGAATCTCTGCGAAATCATAAGTGGCGTCGATAACCGGTCTGCGCGTGGCGGCAGGTGGGCCGATATAAGCCGTTTCAATGGATTCGATCGCTTCGAGTGATTTGATGCCGGCGAGCAAGGCTTGTCTTGCTTCTTCGTTGTCCTTCTCTTTCAACCAGAAGAATACGTTATGAATAAACATGGATAATGGTTTATGGTGTTAGAAATTGATTATGGATTCGACTGATTGACGACCTCATCGGTTTTCGCTTCCGGCAACTGCTGGTGATAGGCTTTTTCCAATTTGAAAGAAAACGTGGTGCCTTTTTCCGGCTTTGACATAACGGCGATTTTAGTGTCGTGGGCGTTCAATATATGTTTTACAATGGCAAGTCCCAAACCTGTTCCGCCGATTTCTTTGCTCCGGCTTTTATCTATCCGGTAAAAACGCTCGAAAATGCGGTTCAAATGCTCGTGGGGGATACCTGGGCCATTGTCTTTCACTTCTACCTCGATATATTTTTTACTCTCACTGAAATGAACAATCACTTTCCCGTTGTCATTGCCATACTTAATAGCATTTTCGATGAGGTTAAGCATAACCTGCTCCATGCGATCGGCATCGGCTTTGATCCAGACCTCCGGCATGTCGTCCGGTTTGACTTTCAGGGTCACATTGCGGCTCTTGGCAATGTGTTCGAGCCGGCTGAAAATGCCTAGGGTGAGTTTGCGAAGATCAGTCGGGACGAGATTCATTTTAATGTCTCCCGTTTCCATTTGCGAGAGCACGAGAAGATCCTTCACCAGTACATCGAGGCTGTCGAGGTTGTTGGCTGCCTTGCGTAAAAAGCGTTCGCGCACTTTCTCGTCGTCCATTGCGCCGTCGAGGAGCGTGTGGATAAATCCCTGCGCGGCGAAAATCGGTGTTTTGAACTCGTGCGAAACGTCTGCGAGAAATTCCCTGCGGAACAGTTCCAGCTTTTTCAATTCGTCGATCTCCTTTTGTTTTTTGGTTACATAAACAAAGATTTCGTCGTTGATCGTCTTCAAAGGATTGGATTCCCGGATGAGCTTCTTGCGCGGGGCCATATTGAAATCCCTCATTTTCAACTTGTGGATCGTCCGGTACATTTTATTCACCTCGCGGAAAACAAGGATATCGACGGCATAAAGGACGAGAAAGAACGAGGAAATAAAGGAGGAAATAGCCGAAACGAACAGCATCCCTTTCGAAACTCCATCCACAAATGCAAGGAATGTGGTGGTAATGACGGATATCAGGAATGCCAGGATGACGGCAATGAAGCGGGGACTTAACGACATGATACTTTAAGGCTTGCCACACGCGAAAGCTTGTTCTTCCGCGTGTGGCGAATCTGTTGAAATTTAGCCTTAAAGTTAACACTTTGAAACCGGTTTAGATTCGGTTTCGCTTCCGAAGTGGCTTGTTAAGAAATTGTTAAGTCAGGTGTAGTCAGGTATGGTCAAGCGTGGTCAGGTATTGTCAGGTAGGGTTTGTTCAACCTCAAACCACAACTCACAATACTTGACAACGAATGGCAATACCTGACTCTTAGAATCCCCCACGGTACTTATATGTACTTGCGACCTTGTCGATGGCCACAATGTACGCGGCGATGCGGAGCGACACCTTGTATTTCAGCGAGGTTTCATACACTTTGTCAAAGGCATCCTTCATAATGCGGTCGGTACGGCGGTTGATGCGTTCGAGCGTCCATTTGTAGCCGATCCGGTTTTGAACCCATTCGAAATAGGAAACCGTTACACCACCTGCATTCGCGAGGATGTCGGGTACCACCATAATGCCCTTTTCGTTGATAATATCGTCGGCTTTGGCGGAAGTAGGGCCGTTTGCACCTTCGACAATCATTCGTGCCTGAATGCTGGATACATTTTTACGGGTAATTACGTCTTCTTTCGCTGCGGGCACCAGCACGTCTACGGGCAAGGTGAAGAGGTCGTCGCCCGAAATCGGTTCAGCTTTGGCATAACCTTCCAATGATCCTTTATTGGCATCCCGGTAGGCGATGGCATCGGCCACGTCGATTCCTTTATCATTATAATATGCTCCGGAAATATCGCTGATCGCGTGGATGGCGGTCCCGCGCTCGCGCAGGAGCAGGGCCGCGTGTGAGCCGACATTGCCAAAACCCTGAACTGCCGCCGTAGCGCGGTAAGGATTGATGCGCAGCTTTTCCATACCTGCCAGCGCGGATACCATTACTCCCCGGCCCGTGGCTTCCGTGCGGCCGAGCGAGCCGCCCAAAACCAGCGGCTTGCCGGTTACCACAGCCGGCACGGTCATGCCTTTCGATTTGGAATATTCATCCATCAGCCACGCCATTTCACGTGGGCCGGTACCCATATCGGGTGCGGGAATATCCTGATCGGGACCGAAGACATCCAGCAATGCCGTCGTGTAAGCGCGCATGAGGCGTTCGATCTCGCCGGGCGACATTTCGCGCGGGTTACAGGCAACCCCGCCTTTGGCACCACCGTAAGGAATATCGACTACGGCGCATTTCCAGGTCATCCAGGCAGCCAGCGCGCGTACTTCATCGAGGTTCACATCCGGATCGAACCGGATGCCGCCCTTACTGGGGCCGAGAATGGTGGAATGGATTACACGATAACCCTCGAAGGTCCGGATCTCGCCGGAATCCATCGTTACCGGCAGCCCGACTGTTACCTGTTTACGGGGTACTTTGAGGATATAATACATTTCTTCTGATATTCCGAGGAGGTCTACGGCTTTATCAAAGCGCTGCATCATTGACTCCAACGGATTGTCTTTATCCTTAATCGGAGCCGGTTCTATGTAGGACATCATTTGATATTTAAATTATTGATAATAAGTAAGTTGTCTATTTATATGTGTTTGCTTTTACAAACTACGGCATTTGTTATTATAAAAACAAAAAACTAGTTTTTCTTGAAATAGTAATAAAAAATGACCAAAGTAGATTGTTTCAATACAGTAACAAAGACTAAAATTATACCTACGGTTTTACCGATTATCCCAAATTTTCTGGCGCCATCGAGGTAAATAGTGAAATGCGGAAAAAATGAAAAACGAAGCAGTTGTCAAAAAAATTAATGAGGGGAGCAGACGGTGACCGATTCTTGCCGTTAAAAAAACGGTCGGTGCCACATGCTGGTTAGCGGAGTATGTCAATCGATCTTATGGTGGTTTAGAGATAATTTGTTTGCATGTTAAATCTAAATCACCACTCACATGAAAAAATTTTTCGCATTCGCTTGTCTATTTATGTTGATTTTTGGCGTGGTTACATCCTGCAATAAAGAGGTTGACACCGTCTCCGTTGATAATGGGAATACTAGTGGCGTGGCTCCTGATTTTAGTATTCTCAAATCATCCAATCTTACCGAGGAAGAACTGGTAAGAGTTATGGTGGATTATGTATGGTTTGTTAGGGAAAATCTGACAAAGAGTGATAGAATAAACTCTCTGGCGGAGGAAGAACTAAATGGCTTGCGCGAAGCCAAAGACGATCAGGAGTTAGGTCACGTCATTAGCCGGTTGGGCGGAAACGGGAGTGACATCATAAAGCTCTTTCCAGGCTATCGCCAGTTGGTCAAGTACATTGCTGACCAGCACCTTGACGCCGGCCGCATTTCCAAAATCGTTGCACGCAGAATAACCGAAAAAGTTTTTAGGCAACGGTTTAGCGCCGCAAAGACGCCGGATTGCGCGGGTTTGTGTAGTCAGCAATTCAACATTGACATGGAGTCTTGCGAAAATACGTTGGCTTTGGAAATCGGGGCAACTTTGGTCGCAGGAGCTATTTCGGGAGGAATGGTCGGCGCAGGCGGATTTATTTTTGCTGTTGGAACGTATTTCAATTGTGAAAGCACGGCATTTGCAAGTTTCGATGTTTGTTCAATGAATTGTGGAATGAATTGAGGTTCGCCTATAAACTTCGCTTCAAATGAAAACAATAAAACAGCTGAAAAGTCTATTCACCTGGTTGTTAATCGTGTTAGCAGGAACCCATCTGATCCTCTCTTTCTTTTTCTACAAGGAGGTTATGTTCAGAACTAATCTGCCTGTGACGCTGGATTTTGCTATCATTATCACGCTGTTAATTCTAGGTTACATCAAATATCGCTCGGGTGATGCGCTGCCAGGGAAGGTAAGCGTTACATCCTTTCTGACTATGACAGTTGTGGCTCTACTCACCTTTATCCTGATCACCAGAAATGCACACAAACGTCAGGTCGAGGCACTTACAAACTTGATTATCAAACTAAACAAATAAAAAAAGGAGGCAATTTTTTGCCTCCTTTTCGGGTTTGGAATGTCCGGCCTCGATTAAGCCATTTCCATTTTGGATGCGTAGCGCTTGCGCTCGTTCTCATCCAGGTATATTTTCCGCATACGCATGCTGGTAGGCGTCACTTCGAGGTATTCGTCTTTCTGGATGTATTCCATAGATTCTTCCAGAGAGAAATTGATTTTCGGAGCGATACGCAGGCCGTCGTCCGTACCGGAAGCACGCATGTTGGTTAGTTTTTTCGCTTCCTGCAAGTTTACAACGATATCGTTCGGGCGGTTGTGCTCTCCGATAACCTGTCCACCGTAAATTTCATCACCCGGCTCAACGAAGAAACGTCCGCGATCCTGCAATTTATCAATGGTATAACCCGTAGCAGGTCCTGTATTTTTTGAAATGATAGAACCACTGATACGTCCCGGGATTGGTCCGCGGAATGTACCGAATTCTTTGAAGCGGTGCGTCATAACGGCTTCGCCTTGAGTCGAAGTCAACACGTTCGAACGAAGACCGATCAGACCTCTTGAAGGAATGAGGAATTCAAGGTGCTGCAAATCTCCTTTTGGCTCCATGATCAGCAATTCACCTTTACGCTGTGTTGCCAATTCAATTACCTTACCGGCAGTTGCTTCCGGAACGTCTACCACCAATGTTTCGATCGGTTCGAGACGCTCGCCATTTTCATCTTCTTTGAAAAGCACCTGTGGCTGACCCAACTGCAATTCGTAGCCTTCGCGACGCATTGTTTCGATCAACACCGACAAGTGAAGGATACCACGTCCGAAAACGAGGAATTTATCTTCTGTATCCGTTGGCTCCACGCGCAATGCAAGGTTCTTTTCAGTTTCTTTCATCAAACGGTCACGAAGGTGGCGTGAGGTAACAAACTTGCCTTCCTTACCGAAGAATGGTGAGTTGTTGATCGTGAAGAGCATGTTCATGGTAGGCTCATCCACGGCAATACGCGCGATTGGCTCTGGATTTTCGAGGTCAGCGATGGTGTCGCCGATTTCGAAATCTTCAATACCCGTTACTGCGCAGATATCTCCCGCAGAAACTTCCGAAACCTTCACACGGCCAAGTCCTTCAAACGTCTGAACTTCTTTAACTTTCACTTTCTTGATCACACCGTCGGCTTTGCAAAGCGACAATGTCGATCCCTCTTTGATGGTGCCTCTCTTTACACGACCGATGGCGATACGGCCAACGAATGCATTGTAGTCGAGGGAAGTGATTTGCATTTGCAGCGTACCTTCGTCGATTACCGGCGCAGGAATGGATTCGATGATCGTATCCAGCAAATAGGTAATGTTATCAGTTGGGTGCTGCCAATCCGGGCCCATCCATCCTTGTTTTGAGGAACCATAAACGGTCACGAAGTCCAATTGGTCTTCGGTAGCGCCGAGGTTAAACATCAAATCAAAAACGTTTTCCTGAACTTCTTCCGGGCGACAGTTTTCTTTATCTACTTTATTAACAACCACGATAGGTTTCAGACCCAAATCGATGGCTTTGCCCAAAACGAAACGGGTTTGTGGCATCGGTCCTTCGAATGCATCGACCAGCAACAATACGCCATCCGCCATTTTAAGAACACGTTCTACCTCACCACCGAAGTCTGCGTGACCTGGTGTATCAATTACATTGATTTTCACATCTTTGTAACGCACCGATACGTTCTTGGAAACAATTGTAATCCCACGCTCACGTTCCAGATCGTTGTTGTCGAGGATCAGGTCGTCGAACTCCTGATTGTCGCGAAACAGCTTTGACGCGTGGATGATTTTGTCGACCAAAGTCGTTTTACCGTGGTCAACGTGCGCAATAATTGCGATGTTACGAATGGCTTGCATTGTTTTATGGATCAGTTGTTTACGGCATTGCTACGAAATGGTTAGAACTACGCGCAACGACCGTTTGGCTTTTGTCTGGATGTAATTTGGCCAAACAGGGTGCAAAGGTACACACTTTTCGTCTGAATAACAGTATTTTACAATTAAATAATTGTTACGCCGTGAAAAACAGCCTTTAAACTGAGAGAAGTGCAAAAAGTGCAGTAAAACCTCAAAAGGTTGCAATTTCGTTTTGTGACTTTTTGTAAAGGTTGTCCGGGTCGAAATCGACGCCATTATCCCAGGTAAGGGTTCCGTAAGAATCCAACCCTACCGTCTTGAAATAGTCCGGGTAGGACAACTTGCTGATTAAGCCATCATTGATCCTGCGGTACTTCTCGATTAGCTCTCTCAGATCTACGGTTCTTATTTCATTCGTGTTAAACAGGCAAGTCACCGTATAGTCCCTTATTTCGATGATTTTTTTGATGTAGTGTAGCATAGTTATTGGAGTGGATCAATCTTGTTGTAGGGGCTGATCTCAGGCATGATATAGTGTGTATATGTTGTTAGCCAAATATAAGAACTTTCTCTCGAAGCCAGTCATTTTGCATTAGCGCGCGGCTTTCGTTAATTTGTGAAGATTGAATGACCATTAACCTCGATTATGAACAAGAACATTCTGGCTGGAATACTCCTGTCTGTGAACACTTTGGCATTGGCACAGAACCATCTGCCGCAGGAACGCCTGCCGCAGGACGATGCAGCCAAATATGCGGCAAGCATAACCCCCTCCGATCTTAAAAAGCACCTCGTTATTGTCGCTTCCGACAGCCTGGAAGGCCGTGATACCGGTTCACCTGGCCAGAAAAAGGCAGCGGAATATGTTTCTAAATATTACAAGCAATACGGATTGCAGCCCATTGCGACACAAGCGGATGGCTCTGAAGGCTATTTGCAGAAATACAAATTATACAAGCGCAGTTGGGGCGAGGTGTATGTGACGGCGCACGGCAAGAAGTATGAATTTAATAAAGACTTCTATCTGAATGGATTGCTGGATGTTCCCGAAGAGATCAGCACCGATCTGGTGTCGGTAGGTTATGGAATCGAGGACGGAAATTATAACGACTATGCCAATATCAATGTAAAAGGCCAGTCCGTGATGCTGTTCGATGGAGAGCCTAAATCTTCCGATGGAAAATACCTGCTCACCGGCAATTCGGAGAAAAGCAAATGGAGCGGACCGGTTTCGTGGCAGGTGAAGGCTAAGCTTGCCAGGGAAAAAGGCGCTAAGTATGTTTTCATAATTACCGAGAAAACGGGCGAAGACCTGGATAAGGAGATTCGCCAACACGCTGTAATGGCCCGTCGGTTTAGTGCCCCTACATTAAAACCGGTACAAGAAAACCCGTCGCAGACAGCTGCGTTCGTGTTTTCGGCAAAAGCGGCGGCAGAAATGCTGGGAACTTCGGTTACAAAACTCATAAAATTGAAATCCGCGATTGACAAGTCGGGTAAACCTGTTTCAGAAAACTTCGCGAATACGGTCTCATTGAAAGTTGGCCGTATGAGTGAAACGATTGATACGGAGAATGTGGCGGCGTTCCTGGAAGGTTCCGACAAGAAAGACGAGGTGCTGGTCATCAGTGCCCACCTGGATCATATCGGCATTTCCGAGAATGGCGAAATCAACAATGGCGCCGACGATGACGGTTCTGGAACAGTATCATTGCTGGAACTCGCCGAAGCGTTCAGCAAGGCGAAGGCGGAAGGAAAGGGACCTCGCAGAAGCATTCTCTTTCTGAATGTTACGGGAGAGGAAAAGGGACTCTTTGGCTCGGAGTATTATTCTGAAAATCCGTTAATACCGCTCAAAAATACGATCGCCGACCTGAATATCGACATGATCGGCCGTGTTGATGAAGCACACAAGAATGACCCGAAATACGTTTACCTGATCGGTTCCGACAAGCTCTCTTCGAAATTGCATGCGATCAGCGAGGAAGCGAACAAGAAGTACGTCAATTTCAAGCTCGATTACACCTTTAACGACCCGAAAGATCCGAACCGGTTCTACTACCGCTCCGATCATTACAACTTTGCCAAAATGGGCGTCCCAGTCATTTTCTATTTTACGGGCGTTCACGAAGATTACCACCGTCCGGGCGATGACGTGGAGAAAATCCTTTTCGACAAGCAATCTGAGATCGTGAAACTTGTTTTTTACACAGCCTGGGATCTGGTGAACCGCGATGAGCGCATTGTGGTGGATAGTCATAAGGAGTAATTTTCTGGGAGAATGGAGGAAGGGGAGGAAGGAGGAAAGGGAAGAAGGAGGAAAGGGAGGTTGAGGTTGTTTAAACTAAATGCTTGAAATATGAATCGGGTTTTGTTGCTGTTGGTTTTTTGTGTGTTAAGCCTCGTCTCGCGGGCGCAGGTACCGGCTGAGAATTCGCTTCTTTGGGAAATCAGCGGTCGCGGGTTGGCTAAGCCTTCATACCTGTTTGGAACTATTCACCTCATTTGCCCGACCGATTTCTCCCTCAGTGATTCTTTAAAAAGCACCCTCTCGCGCACGCGTCAGGTAGCACTCGAAATGGATATGGACGACCCGGGTATGATGGCCGGGATGATGAAGGCGATGAATATGACCGCGGATAACGAGTTGAAAAAGCTGGTTACGAGCCAGGAGTACGAGCGACTGGACCGCTTTTTCAAAGACTCGGTGCATGTGGGCCTGGCCATGTTCGAGCGGGCAAAACCATTCGTGCTGATGGGGCCGCTATTCAATACGGTGCTCGATTGTCAGCCGCAGTCTTATGAAATGGCATTGGTGGAACTGGCTGGCAAGCAGAAATCGGAGGTAATCGGTATTGAGACCCTGGAAGAGCAAATGGCTATTTTTGATACGATTCCTTACAAAGATCAGGCGAAAATGCTTCTTAACCTGATCGATAGTCTCCCTTCTGCCCGGAAAGAATTTAAGGCCCTTATTGAATTGTATAAGGCTCAAAATATCAATGAGCTATACGGAATGACGCTGAAAAGCGAGTTCGGAATGGAAGGTAATGAGGAATTAATGCTGTTCGCCCGCAACAGGAAATGGATCCCACGCATACGCAGGATCGCGAGCGCGAAGCCAACGTTTTTCGCGGTTGGCGCGGCCCATTTGGGCGGGGAAAAGGGGGTTATTGCTTTGTTGAGGAAGGAGGGGTTTCAGGTGAAGGCGGTGAAATAGAAGATCTTTTTTTACACTATATCACAACACACTATGAATACAGATCATTATCTCCTCACCGGAGATGAAATGCTTCCCGTGTATTATTTCATTAGCCAGGGAAGTAAAGGGAATATTAAAAAAGGTGTGTTTTTTCAACTGATTGATGAAGAACGAAAGTTGTTTAATTTGGCATTTGGTGATTGGGACGAGAGCACGAGCAATTTAGACGATCTGGCAAGGACGAATAATTATGATACTCAGAAAGTGCTGAACACGGTAGCAATTGCCGTCTTAGATTTCATGGATAAAAATCCTGACGCCCGATTATTTGCAAAAGGAAGTACGGAGTCCAGAACCCGCCTTTATCAAATCAATATTCGGAAAAATATCGTTGAAATTTCCAGAGAGTATGTCGTCGAAGGTTTCAGAAATGGTTGCTGGGAGGCTTTCGAAAAGAACGTAAACTATGAAGGTTTTTTATTGATCAGGAGATTGCTAACTTTATAATCAAAATCAAACGCACTAGAAATGAAAGCTTCAAAAAAAACACACAATGAGTTTTCTCCTGGAATTCAGGTTGTGAAATCAATTGGGGTGCCGACCAATCCTTTTTTCGAAAAAAAGCGTTTGGACGCGATTAGATTTATTCAAAAAAACCCTCTGCCTGAACGATTTCTGAAACAGATTTCGCAAGATTAAAACACCGAAATCCACCGCGTCAGCCATTCAGGACTGAAAAACAGCATTAATAATGCCACGAGGAAAAGCCCGGCGACCAGTTTGCCGGAAGCACTGTTGTTGCTCACGACCGCCCCGGCTCTCACCGTCTTGAAAAATAACAAATAGGGCAACCGCATATAATAGGCGAGAGAAATAGCGGCATTCAAAATCCCGCCCACGAGCAGCCATAACATCCACGTCAGTTCCTGGTCATGGTAGCTTTCCCAAAGGGCTGAGAATACGAGTAGTTTAGAGGTGAAACCGCCGGTAGGAGGTAAGCCCGCCAAAGCGACCATTACGACGGTCAGGACGCCTGAAACCCAGACGTAGTTGCGGCCCAAGCCTTCATAATCTTTGAGTTCGGTTTCCTGCCTCGGTTGTAGAAGATCGACGAGGAAGAATGCGGCGAGATTGATGATTAGATAGGCCGCGGTGTAAAACACGGCAGCTTCGAAGCCAAAACGGCTGTATGCGGCAATGCCTACGAGCAGATAACCCGCCTGGGCAATGGAGGAATAGGCGAGCAAACGGCGTGCATTACTTTGCCAAAGGGCTGCTACATTACCGATGGTCATGCTAATCAATGCGATCCCTCCTAAAACAGGGAAATATTGTGCCGGCAAAATCCCCGCCAGGCGCATGAGTACCAGTATAACAGCCGCTTTGGGCGCAACCGAGAGGAATGATACTAATGGCGTAGGCGCTGCTTCGTAAACGTCCGGCGTCCATACGTGAAATGGCACAAGCGAAAGCTTGAAGAGCAGGCCGGCGAGTGTCAGTACAATGGTGACCGTTACTACCAGGTCCGAATTACTGCTGAGGGCAACGGTCATAGCGTCATTGGTGATGTCGAGCGTGCCGCTGAGGCCATAAATGAGCGAAATGCCATAAAGCATTACCGCCGAACTGGCGGTCCCGAAAAGCAGGTATTTGATACTGCCTTCCGCCGCTTTTTTATAGGGCGACAATGCTACAAGCAGGTACGAGCTGATGGAAATCAGTTCGAGCGAGAGGTAAATCGACAGCAGATGTGTGGACATTGTCAGCAAATGCATCCCTGCCACGGCCGCAACGAGCAATGCGTGGTATTCGGCCGGGAAATCGTATTTTAGAATGCGAACATGGAGCAAGGTAAATATCCAGGCGAGCGTGATCAGGATTTTAAAGAAAACAGCCTGCCTGTCGAGAAACAATAAGGGCTGGAACCGGAACGAAGGTTCTTCATTCCATTGGGCGATCACCAGTAACAAGGTTATTAAGCTGCCCGCCAGTGCTACATTCAACAAATAGAACCTTGATTTTTCCTGGCCAAAACGCCTGGTGAAAATCAGTTCGGTGAGCAGGAAGAGGCAAAAGAATAGGACCAGAAAAATTTCAGGGATGATTCCGCCGAGGCTCTGGCGTATATGTATGAGCTGATCGTTGATGTCCAAGAGAGCAGGTACAATTTTTGTGCAAAAGTACGGAAACAATCCAGCCCTTCGGCTTTCAAACCTCGAACTTATCAAATTAACCAACTTAATCATGAAATATCTGCTAAGAATTTTCTCGCTGGCATTCTGCATTATGAGCATTCAGGCAAACGCGCAGGATTCGACGGGGCTGGCGGGGACGCCTTACCAGGAAACACAACCGGCGGCTGGGGAAAAATCCCCGTACCTTTTGAAAGAATGGTATTCCGGGGCGGTCAGGACGAGCGATGATCGTGTCCATGACGGTGTTCAACTGAGATATGACTATCTGAAAGACGAAATAGAGTACAAAGTCGGCTCAAACCTATACCGGGTATCGTCCGGCGTTGCGGAGTTCTCGATTCCAAGCGGTGTAGAGTTGTATACTTTCAGGAGTGGTTACCCCGCCGTCGGCGACCAAACCTCCAAAAGCTTTTACCGCGTGCTTTATGATGGTAATACCAAGCTTTTGAAAAAATATACAAATCCCATTAAAACGGAAAAAGCCAGCGCCACAAGAGAAATGGACGCTGGCGCAAAGTTGTATTTGTTGAAGGATGATAAAATGAATCCCGTTCAGCTTAATAACCGCAACAGTTTTCTTAAACTGCTTACCGACGAAAAGAACAAGCTGAACTATGTTATTAAAGAGCAGCAGCTTGATTTCGCAGGCGAAGACGACCTGATCCGCCTCTTGGAAGAGTATGATTCCTATAAAGCAGGTCGCGGAGGCAACTAGCTTACTTTTCCACAAGCCAGCGGTTTACACTGTTGTATTTCCCTTCAAGAACGATCTTGAAAAAGCCGGAAGGATATTTTGAAATATCTATTTCGGCTTTTTCATTGGTGACCTCTATCTCGTCCATCAGGTAATAAAGGTCGCGGCCTCCCTTCCCGAACAGGTTAGTTGTGGTAAGCCAGATCTTTACTTTTCCATCTTTTTCTAGGGCCTTCCAGGTGATGTTAACCTTGCCATCTGACTTTTGCACTACCGGCGCTGTTACCGACAGCTTTCCTGTAAATGGGACGCCGTCAACTTCGAAAGCTTGCTCTTTGGGGATATTAAGGTCCATATGTCGTGCTATGGAAGGGAAAATGTCGACTATGCCCGGCGTTGCTTTGAAATTCGCATTCAAATCCTTCGCATTGGTAACGATCCACGTGCTGCGCTCACGGTCGCTCTGGCCACCGTGGCCTTTGCCACTTTTGGCGTCGCGGCCATGATCGGTAGTGACTACGATGAGCCAGTCCTCCTTAAAGTTCTTTTCACGGTATTCAATGGATTTCCAAATGCGGCCCATCTGGTCGTCCATCGTACCGATTGCTTTGTGAAACTGCTCGCTATCGCCGTATTTGTGGCCCATATCGTCGGTGTATTCGAGGTATACCCAGGACATATCCGGTCCATTGTCGTGGATGTAAACAGCAGCTTCGTCTACTACTTTCTCATCAATTTGATGAATGTATTCGCTCTGCTTATCGTGTTTGAAATGCACGGTATCGAGCTCAAAACCGTCGAAGGAGTAGTCGATTTGCAGTTTATCGGTTTGCGGCAGGTTGGTGCCGACGAGTTTAGTGCGGTTATCGAGCCAGGTCGAGAAAATAGCGGTGCGTTTTTGCGGATATTGTTCTTCCAGGAAGCGGAAAAGTGTCCAGTAATTGTAGTTCGGGTCTTTAATATCGTTATCCCAAACATTGTGCTTGTTCACCCAGGTTCCCGTAAGCAGACTATTGTAACCCACGGCTGAAATGGTCGGCGTTTGCGAATAGGTGCCTTTGCCCCCGCCCACATGTGCGCGCGTGTAGCCGCCTACCTTCGCGATCGCGTCCAGATGCGGGGTCGCGATTTTCTCCTTACTGTCACTGGAAATGCCGTCCACGATCACAAAGACGACCTTTTTGGTTTTCGTAGCCTGGGAAAAGGCCGTCGGGGCGATGATTATGGCCAATATTAGCCATAGCAGAAAGGAAAAACGGGTTTTCATAAATTGAATGACTGTTTAATAAAAAATCCCTCAAATTAACGGCTATTTCACCGAATTTGAGGGATTTTAAGACTAAGAAATTATTATTAATTACAATTTCTTTTGTGTTTTCTATGGACTCACCGGCTGTTCCGGTGCCGCGTCCGTTTTCTTCTTTTTGCCAAATGCATATACGAGCCCGAAATGGGTTTTGAGTACGCCGCTATCGAATTTATCCTTCACATACGGGTTCAGTTCCAATGCGAGCATAATGCGGCGGTTCATCGGGAGCGGTGATATGCGTACGCCTACGTTCACGGAGTAACCGTCGATGGTGATCAGATCCGCATCGGCGTCGGCAATGCGGTATAGCGGGTTTAACCTGAGGCCGCCGCCAAGATACCATTGCACCACTTCGCCTCTTTTCAGATTGATCATCGGCAGCAGGTCGATGCTCAGGCTGCTGAACAGCGAGTTGGTTTGCAACCGGGTATCCAGCCAGATTGCCTTTTTTGCATTCGTGCTGACAGTCAGTAAGTTGCTCCACGGGTAGTAACCCACCGATGCTTGCGCCCGCAGTTTTCCCAAACTTGCCAGCATTACCAGCATCAGTATCAAAAGAACTCGTTTCATCGAGGAGTGTTTATTAGCGACGCATTGCTTTGCCCAGCTTGCCTGCGGCCTGCATGGTATTCATTTTTTTCATCATCTTCCGCATTTCATCAAACTGCTTGATCAGGTTGTTGACTTGCAGAATGGAGGTTCCGCTACCGGTCGCAATGCGTTTTTTACGGCTGCCGTCGATAATATCGGGGTTTTCACGCTCTTTTTTAGTCATCGACTGGATGATCGCTTCGATCGGCTTGAACGATTCGTTGTCGATATCGAGGTTTTTAATGGCTGAGCCCATTCCCGGGATCATACCGATAAGGTCTTTCACGTTCCCCATCTTCTTGATCTGCTGCAACTGGCCGAGGAAGTCGTCAAAATCGAATTTGTTTTGACGCATTTTGGCGTTAATGCGTTTCGCTTCATCCTCGTCGAATGCCTGTTGGGCGCGTTCAACGAGCGAGATCACGTCACCCATGCCGAGGATGCGGCTTGCCATACGATCGGGGTAGAAGGAGTCGAGTGCCTCCATTTTTTCCCCGGTACTGATGTATTTGATTGGCTTCTCAACCACCTGGCGGATCGAGAGCGCCGCACCACCGCGGGCATCACCGTCCAGCTTGGTCAGAACGACACCGTCGAAATCGAGTCTTTCATTAAATGTCTTGGCCGTATTCACCGCATCCTGACCGGTCATAGAGTCGACCACGAAAAGGATTTCTGAAGGTTTTACAGAAGATTTAATGTCTTCCACCTCTTTCATCATCACTTCGTCCACCGCCAAACGGCCGGCAGTATCGACGATAACGATCTTCTTGCCTATTTTTCTCGCATGTGCAACGGCATTCCGCGCGATGTCGACGGCATTCTTATTTTCAGGCTCCGAATATACTTCTACCCCGATCTGCTCGCCGAGCACTTTCAGCTGGTCGATCGCCGCGGGGCGGTACACGTCGCAAGCGGTAAGGAGTACCTGGCGGCCTTGTTTTTTGAGCAATGCAGCTAGTTTTCCGGAGAAAGTAGTTTTACCGGAACCCTGCAAACCTGCGATCAGGATTACCGCGGGATCGCCTTTGATATTGATCCCCTCGGCATTACCGCCCATCAATTCGGTCAGCTCTTCCTGCACGATTTTGACGAACATTTGCCCTGGCTCAACAGAAATCAGGATTTTTCTGTCGAGGGCCTTTTCACGGATGCGGTCGGTAATTTCTTTGGCTACCTTGAAGTTAACATCGGCGTCGACCAATGCCTTACGTACTTCCTTGGTGGTAGCGGCAACATTTATATCTGATATCCTATCCTTTCCTTTTAGTGTGCGAAAGGCGTTATTAAGCTTGTCCTGTAAGTTTTCAAACATGGAATAATATCTATGAATCTGAACCTGAATTTGAAATAAAACACAAAGGTATAAATAAAATGAGGAGTACAGGAAAGTTACCTCCCGTACTCCTCAATATTCGCTGGTTCGAAGCTCCTGCTCCGAACCGGTTATTGCTTCACTGCGACGCTTAGCTCCGCTGGTTTTGGTGCCTGAATGCCATCCAAAGCGAACTGGCGGCTGATCC
Source organism: Dyadobacter sp. OTU695 (assembly GCF_038440355.1). Classification (NCBI taxonomy): domain Bacteria; kingdom Pseudomonadati; phylum Bacteroidota; class Cytophagia; order Cytophagales; family Spirosomataceae; genus Dyadobacter; species Dyadobacter sp. OTU695. Next base: position 149,241 of record NZ_JASATN010000009.1, read on the forward strand.
CTTCATGCACATTATAATAGGTATCCCAATACGTCGCGCTGGGTGTCCACACGCGTACGTCGAAGAAAATGGCGTTCTCGGTGAGTTTGGTGACCAGAATATCGTGCGAAACGTCCTTTAATGCGGTGGGGCAGGCGTCGACCACCTTTTGTACCGAAGCCCTGATCTTGTCCACACCGTTCTGACTGCCTGCGGCGAATACCATATCGACGCGGATCTTACCTTTTCCTGAAATATTGGTGATCGGCGATGTCGATAATGCTCCGTTCGGGAGGATAATGGTTTTGTTATCGGGTGTTACCAGGACGGTGTTGAAAATCTGTACCCCTTCGACAGTTCCCGTAAACCCCTGGGCGTTGATCAGGTCTCCGACGCGGTACGGTTTGAAGATGAGGATCAGGACGCCGCCTGCAAAATTTGCCAGGCTACCCTGCAATGCCAAGCCGACCGCCAGACCGGCCGCACCAAGTACCGCCACGAATGAGGACGTTTCGATACCTACGATGCCCGCGATACTGAGCAACAGCATTACATTCAGCAAGACAACGATCAGCGAGCTCAGGAATGGCTGCACGTCGTGGTCGACCTTGCGTTTTTCCATTACGTTGGTCAGCATCGCGCTGATTTTGCCTACAATAAAACGGCCGATGATAAAAGCCAGGAGTGCCAGGAGGATCTTGCCGCCATAGAGTGTTGCCAGCGTCCAGATCTGCGCTTTGATAATGTCAAAATTCATGCGTGTAGAGGTTTTGTTGACAGATGTGAATTGTGTGAAACGTTGTGACTGAAATGTACATTCCGCTGCAAAGTCATTCATTCCGGAGACATTAGCAACGTGGCGGGCAAAATCTTTGGGTAGAAATTGTTCTGTCGGGGGTAGTAATGTAATGAAAAAAGGGTGAGCGCGGCTCTGTTACCGTCTGCTCACCCTTTGGAGTATACTTTGTATTCACTTATTTCCTGAACTTGGCGGCGATCCAGCGGAACATCTTCTTTTCCTTTTCCCAGAAAAACGAGAACTGGCCTAGCAGAAACCCGTAAAGCAGTAATAAGCTCTGGTAGGTCGGGAAAATGAACAGAATGTAGGTAATGGTTTTGAGCCACATCGGCGTCGTGTCGTCATACCCGAGCAGGTAAAAGAGCCCTTTCCGGAGCCATACCACCGACGAACCTGATAAACTGAAAACTGCGAGTACCAATAAAACCTGCCTGGTTGTTTCCAATCCCCATTTTTCCTGCATTTTGCCCAACCAGGGCTGTGCATTCTTTTCTCCGCTTTGCATATGTTACTGTATTGACTGCGACTGAATTTCCTGCAAAGAAACAACGCGAATCGCAGAAATCCTTGGTTTTAATGAAGGTTTAATAGCCGAGTTCGTGAAAGGCGGATCATCTATTTAATCCTCAAAAACACGAGCAACCCCAGCACACTTACGATTAAAACGCTGGCTGCGGCGGCTGTCATAACGCCATCGCGTGCATTTTTCCCCAGGAAATCCAAACCGCTGTATTTATGCAGGAATGCGAAGCTGAAACCCTCGCGGCGATTGTGATCTTCCACTTTGGTCGAAAGGCGGCTGGTCGTGGTTTCGATGTAATAGGTCGTGTGGGTGGGCGTATCGTACGCGAGTTTGACCACCGGAAGCCTTTTGTTCACGAAACCATATTCACCCGCAAAACTGGTTACGAGCGAAGCTTTCTCTACCTCTGCATCCGAAATAGGCGACGAAATTTGCGCTTCCATCAGGTCGCAGCAGCTTTCGGCATTGCGTTCTTCCTGCGCGGCGAACTTGCGCGCGAGGTATTTCGCGAAACGGATATTACCGTCTTCGAGCTTTTTACCGTCGCGAATGTTGGTGTAATCCACCACCGTTTTGTCGGTTTCCCAGTCCTTCCGCACGGTTTGCCAGAAGATATTCTCGCCCCATTTGATCAATCCGATATTGGTGACACCGTTAAGGTCAATCACCGATGCCTGGGCGATTTCTTCCGTTTTGATCACCGGATCGTAAATGTATTTCTGTCGCTGGTCGGGATCCAGTTTCTGAACAGCGTGGTAGGCGCCCGAGAACGCGAAAGTGAATGTGAAAATGCTGCACCAGATGCCGATCGAACGGTGGTACTTGCGCAAAATCCCGCGCTGGTTGCCTGAGAGGCCGGATTTAAACTTTTTCCACATTAACCCATACACCGTCACCCCGGCGACTGCCGAAAGGATAATGAGGCTCAGGAATGTCACCATGACCGCAATGCGGATCGTATTGTTGGTGATCAGATCCATAAAACCCCAGTTATGGAAGGTGCTGAACACCCAGATGAACGCTTTGCGCCCCTTGTCGTTGAAAGTAGCAAACCGGCTCTGGCCTGTTTCGACATAAATATCCATCTTACGGTCGTCGTCGAAGCTGATTTTCCACACGGGCAAAAAGCGGTTCACATACTTGTACTGATCGGTGAATTCGGTCAGTAATGTGCTGGAAAGGATCTTCGATTTCGCATCACCAAGCATATAGCGCGCCATGTGCTCGGCATATTTCCGGTCACCATCGGGCAGTTCGGAGCCGGTGGAGGCATTGAAATACCTTAACTTATCGTCGACGCCTTTTACCTGGTACCAGGTATCTCCCTCGAACTTGATCAACCTGAAATTCCTGAATTCTGTAACCTTGTTTTGGATCAATATCTGCCCGAGCTGCAATGTCACGTCGGCTGGCGCAATCGGGTCAGCTTTGTAAGACTCGTGGGCAATGGACGTTTTGAACCAGTGCGACATGAACGGGTGCATGACGCCCGAGGCGGTCCAGAAAATAGTGGGAACAAGCGCCAGCAGCCCGAGTATACGGTGCCAGCGGTAAATGTTCCTGCGGATCGTCTTTTCGGCCTTTGCCTTAAATGATCCGTTTGGTTTGATGGCGATTTCCTCGATCATAACCTGTTATTTTTTACCTGTGAAAGTGTATTGTAAGCCGAAAACAAACGTCCTCGGTGCCGCAGCGGTGTAGGTCGTGCGGTCGGTAGCATTATTGCCGCGCGTCGCGTTGGTGGCGTAAAGCACATCGGTGAGGTTGAGGACATTGGTGAACAGCTCGATGCCTTTCCAGTTGTATCCCAATCTCAGGTTCAGGATGTCGTAGCCTTCGTATTTGACGGTATTGATCTGGTTCTGATAGTAGGAAGCCACATGCTGCCATTCCACCGACGACCGGAAGTTCTTGAACCATTTGGGATAATAACTGAATTCGGTATTCCAGAGCCATTTTGGCGACGACGGCATATCCTTGCCATTGACATTCTTGACAACATCGGAATCGCGGTTGCTCAATATAAATTCCTCGTAGCGGTGAATGGCCGTAGTGCCGCCGAAACGGAAGAAAAACTCCTTGGTAGGCTTGTAAGTCACACCAAATTCCGCGCCGCGGTGCAGTGTTTTTCCGGCCGATTGATAGTCGTAGGAATTATCCGGCAGCCGCACATTCAGCAACTCGTTGCGTCCATTCATTTGGTAGAATGCGAGATCGACATAAATCTTGTTGTCGAGCAAAGAAACCCAGCCGCCGATTTCCGCATTGTTAAACTCCGCAGGTTTCAGATTGTAGTAAAACAAATCGCCGTTCTCCGCCGCTACCGTACGTTTACGGAATACCGACGTCAGACCCGGAGGCGAGAAACCTCTCGAATAATTGGCATAAATCCCTTTCCCTTTACCCAAATCATAGGTAGCACCTATTTTGGGAGTAACCTTGCTGTAAGATTTGCTGCCGGAAGTGCTGTCGAGGAAGTTGGTGTAGGTAAATGACATGCGGTCGTACCGCAATCCTGCGGACACGCGCAGTTTCGGCAACAGCTCGAAATCATATTGCGTGTATGCGGCCATATTCTTGATATCCGCGTCATAATCGGCGTTTTTGATGTCGGGGCGCTCTTTTATGATGGTGTATTTCTCCACCGACTTTTTATCAGGTCGCAGCTGGGCGGCCAGATCGACCTGGTAGGACCAGTAATTCGACGGTGAAAAGTCGAAAACAGCGCCTGTGATCAGCTTGGAATTGAGAAAACTGAACCGCTGACTGTGCTGGGCGAGTATTCCAAGACTTTTGAAATTGCTCGAATTGATTTCACCCTTCGCGGTGGTCTGTCCCGGCGTCCAGCGGATGCCGTAGTTCGGGTTCTGACCATGCTCATTTTTTCTTGCGAAGGCAGTTACGAATGTCTGCGAGCCATTTTTCCAGTCTTTTTCAAGGGTAAGCCGGCTGCGCAACGAGCTCACTTTACGGTAGGTAAAATCGGTGGTGCTCACATATTGGCGTGAGTAAAATGCAAGGCTATCCACGCTGCCGCTGGTTTGAGAATCATACTTGCTGTATGCCAGGGTGTAAATCAGTCGCGTCGACGGCGTGAAATGATATTCCAGCCGCGCATTGATCGCATTCTTATCATAATCGGAGCTCTTCATCCAGGAATTCCGCTGGTTGGCGACGAACCCGCCTACGTAAACGCCGAACTTCCCGATCATGCCGCCCGCACCATATTGCACGCGCTTGTAGCCCCATTGGTCGGCCTGTACGCCGATTTTGGCAGTTGGCAATATCGTTGGCCGCTGCGTGATGAAGTTGATCGCGCCACCCACTGCTTCCGGGCCGTAAATCGAGGAAACCGGGCCTTTAACCACTTCCACCGAGCTGATCGCGAACTGGTTGAATTCCAGGATTGAGTTATGGTTGAAAACACCCATAGGCCTGATCGGCACACCGTCTTCCATATACAGGAAATAGGCATTGGTCGTAAACGGCTGGCGAATCGCCATCGAATGCTGCTCGTTGCCGAGGTTCACCATCATTACGCCCGGTACCTTGTTCACGATCTCGTACATGGCCGTCGGTTTGGCCTCGTCGATCATCCGGGGAGTCAGTTTAGAAATGGCGATAGGGCTTTCGGTCCGCAAAGTCGCCTCACGATTGCCCGTCACCACTACCGATTGCAGGTTTTCCGTAGCCGCATCCAGTCCGATTTGAATGCTCTTGCCATCTAAGATCTGAACCTCTTTGGCAGAAAATCCAATGCTGGAAATATGGAGTACCGCATTGGATACGGGGCTGCTGAATGCGAAATGGCCGTTATGGTCGGTTGTCGTACCGAGGTTCGCGGAGACGATCTGCACGGTTGCCCCGGGGATGGGTTCTTTGGTCTGGGTGTCAAATACACTGCCTTCGATGCCCTGCGCGACGGTGGCGTGCGCGCATACATACAGGAACAGCGCCTGTAAAAATATTTTCAGGTTCATTATAATGCTTTAAGAGATTAAAATTCAGTTAGGTATCGTGAATTTTATCTCCTGGGCGGGCGCAGCAGTTTGCCAATTGGCGCGGAGTAGAAAAGCAATTGATGGAAGAAACGAACCGGTTCGCGGAATACTTTGATCTCCGGTTCAAAATTGTAATAGTATGGTTGTGGTGTAAAAAGTTGGATAACAGGCATATTGTGGACTTTCTCGGAAGTTTCCTTATCCTGTTTTTCCTGTTGCTGTCTGAGTTTTTTGGCGAGGTAACATTTCCCGTCGCAATGCAGCTCGGGGCGTTTCCGGTTTTCACAAAGTACCTTGGCGATGTATTCCCGGTTCAGTTTAAAATAGGCGATCGTTCCCCACGGGCTGAGCGTGGGTAGCATAATAGCTGCAAGCAGTATGTAGGCTATAACGGAGCGCATATTTTTACTTCGGCTTTCGGCAGTCGGCTGTCGGCTTTTTTTCTTCGGCTTTCGGTTTGTTTAATTTAATACAAAAGGTTCGACTGCCGATAGCCGACAGCCGAAGTACTCTAGAACGATGTCCCTATGCCGGGATCGGAAAAACGTTTGTCTTTGATAAAATCGTCGTCGTTCAATGTTTTCAGAAATGCAATGATTGACTGCTTTTCTGTGTTCGTCAGGCTGATCCCCCGTTTCTGTCCGGCTACATTCAGGAGCGGGTCCAATGTTGGTGAAACGTAAATGCTGTCCTTGCTGCCTGGCTTGTCATTCGCGTAATGATCAAGCACCTGTTCCAGGGTCGTAAACCGGCCATCGTGCATGTAAGGGGCTGTCAGGCCCACGTTACGCAAGCTCGGGACTTTGAATTTCAGCCGGTCGTCGGCATTCAGTGTAATGGTGTACCTGCCCTGGTCGTTGATGCGGTTCGGTGCGAGGCCATTATTCCTGAATTTTTGGTCCGTAAAAAGCTCGCCTGCGTGGCACGACGCACATTTTTGCTTAAATACTGATAAACCGTCCTTCTCCTGGGCCGTCAGCGCAGAAGCGTCACCCCTTACAAAATAATCGTACCGTGAGGTGGCCGAAACCATCGTCATCATAAACTGCGACAGCGCCTGCATCATTCGGTCAGCGGTAATGCTATCGCTACCAAACGCGGCTTTGAACATTTTGGGATAATCCACCTGCTTGGTGGCACCCGCTACGGGCGTTTTTCTTAGTTTTTCGATGACATTAGCGACCCGTTCGTCCATTTCGACCTTGTTTTGAATGGGAACAGCCGGCACCATATCCATATCATGCACGCCTCCGTCCCAGAAGAAAGAGGTGTTCCATGCCATGTTCTGTACCGACGGAGCGTTCCGGGTGCCGATTTTGTCATCCACACCGTGGCTCAGATCGTGGCCGTGGTGCGTGAATGCGGCCTGCTGCTGGTGACAGGTACCACAGCCGATATTGTCCGTCCGCGAGAGAATGCCGTCATAAAAAAGAAACTTTCCGAGTTCGACACCTTCGACGGTTAGTGGGTTTTCGGATAAATCATAAACGGGATCAGGAAAATAGGAAGGTTTTGTCCATTCTAATGGCGTAGGCTTATCGTCGGGCGGAACAACTGGCTCCGGAGCGTCGGTTTTCTTACTACAAGAAACCACCAGAGCCAGCAGGGCCGCCAAAATGCTTAATATGCCTGTAACCTTCCTCATTTCGCTTGCGAACGCGGCTTAATTAATTTTTATTTCCTTGACATTGAACATACCCGCGTAGTTGTCGGCGACATATTTCGTAGAGTCGGTAAACATCAATGAAGGGCTCTGCTTGATGCTTAACTGCGTGGGACTGTTGAAGATTTTCTGGATATCGGCCTGAATAACCACACTAGACACAATACTGGTGGTAACGATCGCTTTTTGGCCAGGGAAAGTCAGCTTGACGGTCCTGAGATTGTTGATTGTTCTTTGTGTTCTGCCCCCGAAAAAGCCAATGTGGTAATAGTACTTCCCATTGGGTGTGGCAGATGAATCGGAAGAGCCTTCCAGTTTCAGAAAAATGTAACCTGGGTTCCAGTCCCAATACATTCCTTCTTCGTTGGTAGGTCCTGCATATATATCGAGAATGCCCTTTCGTCCGGGGGAGTCCGGCTCCATCACACTGCGTAGACTGTCGACGCCCACGAGGAACTCAATGCCGGTATAGTCACCTGTCAGCACATTTCGGATCGTCAGTTTTTGAGATTGCGAATCGGCCTCGCGGATCAGGAAGTAGCTCGAATCCTGCGGTACCGTGAATACACTGCCGTCCGTTCTTGTGAGTTTGATATTGGAGATGTAGTAATTCAGCTTGCTGACTGTAAAATCCTCTCCTGCCGCGTTGACGTATTTTGTACTGTCGAGCTGCAAATCCTTGTCGCCCACGATATTGTCGAATTGCAGTTGGATAGTACCGGTTTCAATCGGATCGGTATCATCTTCTTCGTCGGGGAAAGAGCATGAAACCACCAGCAACCCCGAGGCAAGTACCCATGCCGACAGCCATGAAAATGTTCTTTTCATCATGTATGTATTTGTAAAATAATAGTTCACGCGCAACGGATGAGCGCGTTTTGAGCCGGCAAAATTGCAAACAGAATTTGTTCTAGCTAATGATAGAACTGGAAATGGGGTGATTTTATGCTAAATCAGACGAGCGGGGGGATGAAAAATGTCGTCCGCCGCGACACGGGGTGTGAAACTTGAAGCAAGAGAGAAAACTGCTCGTGGCAAAAACTCCACCACCACGGGCGGTTTGGTAAAGGTAAAATCCGAACGCTGGTCCATTACCTGGTCGATCAGCCGCGACATGTAAGTTTTTTCGGCCTGGCGTTTTTCCTGCTCGTCGAGCGAAGCGATGCGTTTGGCCAGATAACATTTTCCATCGCAGCGCATTTGCGGCCTGTTTTTGTTTTCACAAAGATTGGCAACGATGTACTCACGTCTGATCTCAAAATCCAGGTACAACAAAGGAATCACCCACACTTTGACCAGCATGAGGCCAAGGAGGCTGACAGATATCCATTGTTTGGCAGAATTTCTCACAATATCAGAAACGAACAAACGGAAAGAAATGATGTTTGCGGGGCAAAGGTAAACATCAATACGTATAAAAGCGCTGAAATGTTGAACGGGCTTGTGTGTTAACGGACTTTATAGTGGATTTGCAGCGACAGGCCGCCGGAATAGAGGAACCTGTTATTTAACCCTTCGATCGTATAACCAAACCCGGGAAAATACTGAACATAGCTGTCAGCGGCCGATCGCCGCCCCATTACGTTTCGGAACGTCAAACGCAAAAGCCAATCTTTTGCCAACTTGAAATCGAACCCGAAATAGCCTTCGAAACCCAATGCGATATTATTTGTTTCCCGGAACTGGCGCTCGTAATCGCCGAAGGTGGGACCCTTGAAGAGGTACTTTCCATGGTATCCGGCAATGGAAACGACCGGCCCATAGCCAGCGTAGAGGATTCTGCGGGTACTGCGCATTCGTCGCACCTCATACGCCGCGCGCACGTACACGCCTTTGAATGCCTGCGATGGGCTGAAATCGCTGTATTGACGGGTGTCGCCACTGGCAAAACCCGCTCCGAAGTACAATCGTCTGCCGGCCTTTTTCAGATCGAACAGGTAATAGGGCTCTATAATCGTGGTGTAGCGGATGTAATAGCCTTTGGGAAAAATGACAGAAGGCAGGCTGTTGATCACATCAAGGCCGATGTAGGAAGCTCTTCTCGCTAGCGTGTCCTGCGCCTGTGTACCGAAAGGTGCGCTCATGAGAATCATTAATGCGATGAATCTTCTCATGGCTCGATGTCTATTGAAATTCCTGCACCGGGATTAGAGCTTAGCCATGGTTGCTGGCCAGGGCGGACGTAGGTATCGTAATGAATCTCTGTCTTGCTGAAAGTGGAATAGTAATGGCTTCCCGTCGCAGGTTCCCTTGCATCGGTGACAAATCCGCATCCACCTTTGTAGCGGAAAACTCGTTGATAGTAAATAGAAAGAGTATCTGTGCGTTCGGCAAAACGGAAGACATATGTGGTAGTGTCAGATAGAAGTGATATCGGTAACGCGTCCACATGACGGGGTGTGGCATCCGCTAGTTGCCGCGTAATGGCATCCTGACTTACTGCATTCAATGCGTAAACGGAATCCAGCTTCAACGATTTGCCGGTAAAACGTATTCTTGCTGAAAGTTCCGCTTGCGGACCACAGTCCACACAGCCTTGGACGCTGATAGCTGATAGAACGAGGATAATGGGTAGAAGCTGTTTCATCAAAGCGGTCCGTGATGTTTTAGACAACCGGTTAGACACATCTTCCTGACACATCGTTGCTGCCGTCGGATAATCGCTGTTTTTTAGCGCATTGAATTTGAGTCAATAAAAGTATATTTGAGAAAAAACCACACTGTGTCAGCAGCACTCGCAATAGTATATCCACAACCGACCATGTACTCAGAAGAGGAATATCTCCGGCTTGAAAACGACGCCTTCGAAAAGAGCGAATATTTTCAGGGCCAGATCTTCAAGATGGCCGGGGCAGCGCCAAACCACAATCGGGTTAAGGAAAACGTTTCGATAGAAGTAGGGATTGTTTTGAAAAAGAACAAGTCATGCAGAAGCTCTTCCAGTGATCAGCGGATTCACATTCCGGCGAATTCGCTTTATACCTATCCCGATGTTCTTATCGTCTGCGGGCCGAACAAATTTTCAAAACTGGATCGCATAACGATCACTAATCCATTCGTGATCATAGAAGTACTTTCCCCATCCACTGCGGAGTACGACCGCAGCCTGAAATTCAGGTTGTACCGTGACATTGAAACCTTGCAGGAATATGTGACGATCGATTCCCGGAAACCGGATGCGCAGGTGTTTCGCCGGATGCCCGATAATCAATGGATCGTGGCCGATGACGCATTCTCCCTAACCGAATCAATTACCATTCAAACCATCGGCGCTACGCTGCAAATGGCCGATCTTTATGACGGCATTGAGAATGTAAGCAGTCTCTTACCCCCGGTCGAAGAGTAATTTTCCTATATTTGCCCTTTAAACAATAAGGGGCTTTTTGCTCCGTTTAAGATCAAAATTGTTTTTGAATAGAATCGACCTCTGTTTCATTCGCTTAACCATTCACTTTTTATTTCTGATATGATGCTTCTGCAAGCACTTACTGACTCTACTGCGGCTGCACCCGTCGCTGAGCAGGGCCTTTCTGTAATTGATCTGCTCGCCAAAGGGGGGTGGGTAATGTTGCCACTCGGATTGTTGTTCCTGGCTACATTGTTCCTCATTATCGAACGTTTCCTCGGTATCGGCGCAAACGGTAAGATCGAGCCGCAATTTGTTGACAACGTGAAGGATTTTATTCAGCAAGGAAATCTGAAATCGGCTGAGTCGCTTTGCAGAAACCAGCGTAATGCTGCGGGCCGTATTCTTGAAAGAGCGATCGGTCGCATCGGTTATCCGATCAAAGACATTGAGACAACGATTGAAAACGCCAGCCAGATCGAGATCCAGCGTATGGAAGGTAACCTGCCCTACCTCGGGGTCATCGCGGGTATCGCGCCGATGCTCGGGTTCGTCGGTACGATTTCCGGTATCATCCGTATTTTCTACGACATTTCGATCTCCAACGACTTTAATATCAGTACGATTGCCGGTGGTATGTACGAGAAAATGATCACGTCGGGCTCCGGTCTGATCATCGGTTTGATCGCTTACGCGGGTTACCACTTGCTGAACATGAAAATCGACCGTTTTGCATTGCGTCTGCAAATGGCTGCTTCCGATTTTCTGGATGTGCTTCAAAAGCCTGTTGCCGCAAAAAATTGATATATAGATGCGGCCTGTTTTCAAATTTGCCGTTTCTGACAACCCATTACATTTTCCAATATGAAAATACGTCGGAAGAGCCGGTTTGCCCCGGAGGTGTTCACGCACTCGCTCAACGATATTATGTTCTTCCTGCTGCTGTTCTTTTTGATCATCTCGACGATGTCCAATCCGAACGTAATCAAACTGATGCTGCCCAAAGCAGCGGCTACACAGCAGATGTACAAAAAGCAGATCACATTGTCAGTCGACGAGCATAAGGCTTATTTCATTGACAAAGAGCCTGTTCCATTCGACAGGCTGGAAGTGGAGCTGCAAAATATTTTTGCCAATGTCGAAGAACGCACAGTCGTGCTGCGGGTAGATAAGAACCTCGCCGTGCAGGACCTGGTCGATGTGCTCGAAATCGGTGCCAAGAATGATATCAAGATGGTAATGGCTACGGCCAAATAGAGTTTTTGGGAGGAAAGGGAAGAGGGAGGAAGGAGAACGGAAAGGGCTTGGAGATTCGATCTTCAAGCCCTTTTTCGTGGCTATTGGTTAGCTGCGCTTTGATAGATTTGTCCGATGATGGATTGCAGGATGGCGCCTTGTTCTCCGTCGCAAATGTTAGCTTGTTTGCCGTCGCAGAGATCGAGGAAAGCCGTGGTGTTTTCCAATTGGGCATCGACGTCGGTCAAATACGGGAAGCGGATATCGGCCAGCTCGCCTGCTATTTCGGTGTGTACCGACAATGGGAAGAGCTTAGCCCCGCCTTTTGTACCAAATATTTCCAGGTTAATCGTCTCTTCCTGCTCCATATTCAGTGCGAAAGACGTAGATAACGCAATGCTCACATTGCCTGGAAACGACAGATGGGCAAAGCACGCATCTTCCACCTCGAAAGTAGCAGGGTTCCAGGCTCCTTTCAGGCCTTTTCCTCCTGTTTTTCCAATGAAATCATACGTGTTGGCGAGAACATGTGCAGGCTGCTGATAGCCGGTCAAACCCAGTGCAAGATCGAGGATATGGACGCCAAGATCTATCAAGGCACCGCCTCCCTGAATGGTTTTGTTCGTAAAATTACCCCAGCCCGGAATGCCGCGGCGGCGGAGATAGTTGGCTTTGATATGGTAAATGTCGCCCAGATTGCCGAGCGCGTGGTAATTTTTCAGCGTCGTGTATTCCGGAGCATGCCGCCGTTGAAAGTTATATGCCAGGGCCAGGCCTTTCTTTTTTGCCAGATCGGCCATTTCACGCGCCTCGCGTGCATTCATAGCCGGGGGCTTTTCGCAAAATACATGGCAGCCATTTTCGAGCGCCTGCATCGTGAATGGGTAATGCAGGTTGTTGGCCGTGCAGTTGATGACAATGTCAGGCTTGCCCTCGCTCCGATACATATCGTCGGGATTATCGTAGGCAAATGGTACGTCATGTTTATCCGCCAGGGCCTGAGCCTTGTGGATGTCGCGGCTGCATATCGATATGACTTTGACGCGATCCGGTAATTTGGCCAACGCCGGAAGATGGTTCTGGTCGGCAATGTGCCCGCCGCCGATGATCGCGGCTTTCAGTACTGACATGAATGGGAAGAATAGGTTTGGTTATTCTTCCAAATATCAGAATTTCGGATTAGAAAAGCTGCGAGAAAACTATTCAATCAGCTTTTGGTACTTCCAAGCCGTTTTTCGGATTTTCAGATCTGCGTCACTGTAATTGAGATAGCGGTATTTATCGTTTGGATTGGTTTCACTCATCGCAGGTACTCTCGGAATAACGCTGTATGAGCTACCGTACGCAATATCCGGAACTCTTCCGGATTTCGACAGGTTCAGCGTTCCATTGGAAAAGGAGCCGATTTCATCAATCGTCGGAGTCGGGAAAAAGCTTTTTGTATTGAAATTCAGGAAACCCTGCCGCTTATCCTGTCCACTTTTCTCCATTTTGAAATTCACCTCCAAAGTATATTCCATGTCAACCGGTTTGCCGTTCTGTACCGCGGGCGTCCATTTGGGCATTTCATTTACCACCCGTAGTGCTTCCTTATCAATTCCATGGCCGATGTTTTTCAAGCTTTTCGCATTGCGGATATCCCCGCTTTTGTCCACCACAAATGAAACGAGCGCGATCGCCTCTACATTGATTTTACGGGCCGTTTCCGGATATTCCAGATTTTGAAGTAGATATTGCATCAATGCGTCCCTGCCTCCGGGAAATTCTGGTAACCGATCGACCACTTTCATGTCCGAATTCTCAGTAGGAACCGTCGAGGAGGGGACGGTAGCATTTTCAGCGACGGCGGGCCTACCTACAACCACAGCACCTTTGATTTCGTTGACCCGCTTTTTCAGAATCAGTAAAAAGTTGGTCTGGGTATCCGTGAGTGTAAGCTCGTGTGGCTCGTAGGCGACGTGGGTGATGACCAATTTGGAGCCTTCCGGTAGGTTTTTCAACTCAAACCGTCCATTTTTATCAGTGGTGGTACCCTTTGTCGTTCCGGCCAATACGATGGTTGCGTCGGGGATCGGGCCGTCGTTTTCGTCCGCTATCTGGCCTTTGATACTTGCTCCTTCGCGTGTTGGTGCACTAATTTGCCCGATAGCCGTTTGCAGGGGAGCGTGCGAGGCCGAGATGGTCACGGAGCAGATCACGACCGGTAATATCAGCAGATACTTGGTCCGTAACCAGTGAGAGCTGCGTTTTTTGTAAATCATTTGGATACGGTTTTTGAGTATCGATGAATTGAAAAAATGATTAGCAATTGCAATGTCAGGACTGCGCATGGCGTAGGCGACCAGAAAAGAGGCGTAATCGTTCCGGTTCGGAACAGGGAGGTCCGCCAGGTATTCGTGTACTGTTTGAATGGATCGTTTGTACAGCCAAAGCACCGGGTTGAACCAGAAGACTATTTTAACCAGTTCGGCGATCAGGATATCCACGGTATGCCACTGCCGGATGTGCTCGCATTCATGCCTGATCACAACATCGGGATTATGCCGGTAGTCGTGGTCGCTCAGGAATAGCCAGCAGAAGAAAGAAAACGAGCTTTGACTGGTTTTTCCAACATTCTCCGGAAGCAACAGCAATGTGTAGTGCTCCATGTCGATCTTTTCGCTTTGGTGGGCCGCTTTAAACAGTTGGAACAAACCGGAAACGAACGTCCACATCAGGCAGACCGCAACGACCAGGTATAGTCCGGCAACCCACCACCAGGCATGCAAACTTGCCGCAGGAGCATTTCCTGCCACCACGGCCACCGATATGGTAGCTTTCCGGTAAACAGTTTCCGGCACGTGAATAGTCGTGATCGGCTCTGCGAAATGGATCGCCGGCAATGCAAATGCAATCAGCAACGTGCCCAGCAGGTAAAAGCGGTTCCATTGAAAAAATGTATGCTTTCGAAGCAAAAACCAATAGCAGGTGTAAAATAATAACCAATATGCATTGACCTTTGCCAGATAGAGGAGCGTTTCCATGCCGGGCTGCGTTGCTAAACGTTAGTTACTTTTTGTATTAATGGAGACGACACCTTTCGCCCCTTTTGAACCGTACAGACTAGTGGCTTGTGCACCTTTCAATACGCTAACACTCTTAATGGTGTTAGGATCTATCGTATTCAGCGCAAGGCTTTCGATAACCTCGCCGTCCAAAATGTAAAGCGGTTGGGTTTCCGCCGTGAATGGCTCGGATGTACCCCGGAATGTTATTTTAGCGTCCGAACCTTCTCCTACAGTAAGGTCAGTTCTGTCCCCGAAAGTTTCGGCGAGAAGCACGCCCTCTTTCATTGTTTCCGGACTAACGGCATGTGATACGGGTTTGAAGCCTACAACAGTTGATTCTTTATCGGTAGCTGTATGCTCTCCCTCTTTTGCCAGCATAAAGTTGATTGGGACGGTAAATTTCACGTTGACGGCCTTCCCATTCTGCTTGCCGGGAGCCCATTTGGGGAATTTTGAAACCACGCGGAGCGCCTCTTCATCGCAGCCAAAGCCAATGCCTTTCAGGATCGATACATTTTTAATATTGCCTTCCGGAGTAACAATGAAATTGACGAAGACTTTCCCCTGCACGTCGGCGTCCGAAGCAGCTTTCGGGTATTTAATATTCCGGGCCAGAAACTTGAACATCTCGGCATTTCCACCCGGGTATTCCGGTGCAACTTCCACGACTGTGAAGATGGGAGTAGCGTCTTTCGAACGAGCTTCCGTTTTAGGAGCCCCATTTTCCTTTGAAACCTGGCTCTCACAGCCGGCGACGAGGAGTGCGCTGGTTCCGATCATTGTTGCGGCAGCCACGTAGGTGCCCAGCATCCATTTGGATGTGCGGTTCTTATAGATCATCTGGATACGGTTTTTTAACTGAGACGGTTTGAAAAAGTGATTGGTAAGCGACGCCACAGGCGCGTTGAGCGCATATGCGACGAGGAATTGGGCGTAATACTCACGGTTCGGGGCTTGCGCATCGGCCAGGTACTCGTGAATTTCTTGTAGCGACCGCTTATACAGCAGTAGCACCGGATTGAACCAAAAAACGGTCCGCAGAATCTCGATCAGCAGGATATCAAGGCTATGCCGCTGTTGCGTATGTACCATTTCGTGCCGTAGAATGGCGTCGAAATGGTTTTCATAGTCGTTGTGGTTGATGACGATCCATTTTAGGAATGAGAACGAGCCTACCTGGTTTGAGTCGATCAGGACTACGTTGCAGTCTTCCAGCTCGATAAGCTCGCCCGAGCGCAGGTAATGCACCAATTGTGCAACGTGGCGGGCCAGCTGTGAGGCGGCGGCGACGAGTCCTGCTACATAGGCTAATGTCAGAATCTCTATCCATGTCCAGCTTTCCGGTTCTTTCGACTGCCCGCTTATCACGGCGAAAGTCGAAGCATTCATTTCGTAGATCACGGGTAGTTCGGGTGCGGTGGCGGGGTAGATGATCTCCGGCAATGCAAAGGCGATCAGCAGGGAGCCGATGAGGTACCAACGGTTCCATTGGAAGAACGTATGCTTGCGCAGCATCAGCCAGTAACAAGCATAAAGCAGCGTCCAGTACAGGCTTACCTTGCCGATGTATATTAAAGTTTCCATGGCTAACAGACGGTTTACTGGTCGTTTTTATGTTGGTTGATCAGCTTCATGATCTCGTCCAAATCCTTGGTGTTCAGATCGTTATCTTTTACAAAGAAGGAAACCAGGTTGGGGAGCGAATTGTCGAAATAATTGACCATCAATTGCTTCATTTCGTGTCGTTTATACTCTTCCTCCGAAATGAGCGGATAATATTCGTGTGTCTTGCCGTAAGCATTGTAGCCAACGACCTCTTTCTTTTCGAGAATACGAATGATGGTAGATACGGTGTTGTAGGCGGGTTTTGGCTCGGGCATTTCGGCGAGGATGTCTTTTACAAATGCCTTTTTCAGCTGCCAGAGAATTCTCATGACCTCCTCCTCGGCCCTCGTCAGGTTACGAATTTCCATGTGTTCTTTCTTTAAAATGGGTTATTATTTAATCGGTATTCAAATGTATTACTATTTTGTTAGTTTCAAAACTATTTTATTAGTTATTGTTAAAAATAAAAAAACCGCCATGTGAAATTTGACGGTTTGAATTGGTTATCAGGATCTTAGTATTGGCGTTAAGCAAATCTTGATCCTTTGCTTTGAAGGTACTGACCTACATTGCAGATAGCGCCGGGCATTAACATTACCTCATGGTCCCAGTCAAACGTTGTCCAGTTTCCGGGTGTGGCGATCATTACTTTTCTTGTCTCCCTGAAGAACCAAATTACTTTATCCGCGCCGAATTCCAGGAGCTTCATGGTTTTCAAAGTCACATATTCACTTTCCGTGGCTTCTTCCAGTTCAACATCGGTATCCACTTCGATCGATAGCGTGGGAGGAACCTGTATATATTTCAGATCAATCTTATCTATTGTAAGCACATCTTTATCGAAGATCATAATCTCAGAAGCGAGGTTGTTTCGCCTGTTAATATGGAGTCCGGGTTCATTTGTAGCTATAATGTATTTAGCCCGGTTGATCTGATCGTAAAAGATGCCTAGGATATAACTGATAATATATGTTTGTAAAGCACTGCACCCCATGATGTCTTCTATGTTCATATTGCCCGCAAGTGCCTCGCGGTAGCCTTTATAGTAGTAAGGTTTCCCATCGATGATCTCGCGGATAAAGGATGTGGGAATGCGCTCTTCTAATGCATTTTCGGGAATGTCAAAGCCCGGTTTCGGTGAAGCTATCATGGTTATGGATCGGTTAGCTCATAATCGAATATACAAAAATTATTGACTGATATTCAACGTAATGTACAAGGTAATAGGCTCGATGAGCAACCGTCGGTAAAAGCAAAGGGCGACGGAATCAAATTCCGCCGCCCTTGCGATAATAAATCTATGTGACGATTACTCGACCACGCTCAGCTTCACTGTATTCGTCTTGCGCTGTCTTGAAACCGGCATGCTCAATGTATTAATGAACACGTCGCCTTTTTGCAACTCGCCTTTTTCAACAAGGAAAGTTTTGATGTCCTCGATGAGATCGTCGGTAGAAACCCCTTGGTCGCGGTCGTAATAGAATACTTTGGTACCCCAGTACAATGCAAGCTGGTTCATCAGTATCCGGTTGGATGTGAAAATCAGCAGATTGGCTTTCGGACGGTGGTGCGACAGGCGGAATGATGTATAGCCCGAGCGCGTAATGCCAATAATCGCCGCAGCCTGGGTGTCACGTGCCAGACGGCATGCACTCATTACTACGTTGTCGTTTAGCTTGTAGGTACCGGGCGTATCATTAACGGCAGCATGGTGTTTGAAATAGATGGTTTTGCTGTTAGCTTCCACCTTTTCGATCGTTCTGGTCATGCTTTCCACAGCCAGGAGCGGGTATTTTCCTGAAGCGGTTTCAGCTGAAAGCATTACGGCATCGGCACCGTCGAGTACCGAGTTCGCTACGTCGTTCAACTCGGCGCGGGTTGCACGCGGGCTTTCGATCATACTTTCCAGCATCTGTGTTGCCACGATTACCGGTTTGCCGGCACGGTTACATTTCTCAACGATCATTTTCTGGATCATCGGAACCTCTTCCGCAGGAAGTTCAACCCCGAGGTCACCGCGGGCTACCATGATACCGTCCGTAGCTTCGATGATCTCATCGATATTGACGATCGCCTCAGGCTTCTCGATTTTCGCAACGACGCGGGCGAATTTGCCTTTGCTGGCGATATATTCCTTCACTTTTGTGATTTCATCAGCTGTACGGACGAACGACAATGCGATCCATTCCACATTGTTTTCCAGACCGAAGTCCAAATCTTCCCAGTCTTTCTGTGTTACCGAAGGCATTGAAACACGTGTGTTAGGCAGGTTAACACCCTTTTTGGATTTCAGATAGCCTCCGTAAATAACCTCTGTGATCACATCCGTTCCGTCTATTCCGGTTACCAGTACTTCCAGTTTACCATCATCCATCAACACGCGGTCACCGATTTTTACATCATTGTACATTCCGTCGTAAGGCGTGCTCACTTTCTCGGCAGTACCCAGTACTTCGGTGTTCGACAGGATCAGTTTCTTACCTGCCTCGATCAATACACCGTCTTTCTCTGCCACCATACCGATACGGATCTTCGGTCCCTGCAAATCCTGCAGAATAGCCAGGTTTAAGCCGTGCTCTTCGTTTATCTCGCGGATGTTGGTGAGTCTTTCAAGGTGGTCAGCGTGGGAACCGTGGGAGAAGTTGAGACGGAATACGTTCACTCCTGCTTTGGCCAATGCATATAATGTTTCTTTCGATTCCGAGGTCGGGCCTACGGTTGCAACAATTCTGGTTTTTTTGGAAGACATAAAGTTAATGTGCAGTAAAAATGATGTTTTTATAAACAATCCACGTCGATTATTACCTGGATGCTTTTTAGCGTCTTGTCAGTCAGAATGTCAATTACTTTTTCCTGTATAAATGACTTTGCCGCCTTAAAATTAATCTTTTCTCGCTCAAGTTTGATGAGAATATCGAACAAAAACTGATTTCTTACTCTTTCGACCAGCGGCGGCTGCGGCCCGAGAACCCTGCTGGAGCCTAAATGGGCCGTCAGTTTTTCGGCAAGCACTTTCGCGGCACGGTTGGAAGTTCCCTCGTCGACATGCTTCACCGTAACCTTGATAAGCCGGGTAAATGGCGGATAGTTGAATTTTTCGCGCTCTGCGATTTCGTCCGCGTACATCCCCTCGTAATCATTGTTGATGATTTTTTCGAGCAAAGGCTGTGACGGGTTGGCCGTTTGGATCAAGACTTTCCCGGGTTTGTCCGCCCGCCTGCCCGCGCGCCCGCTCACCTGCGTAAGCATCTGGAAAGCCCGTTCCGAAGCGCGGAATTCGGGGAAATGGATAATCCGGTCGGCGTCGAAAATGCCTACCACGCTTACATTATCGAAATCAAGCCCTTTGCTTACCATCTGCGTTCCGACTAATATATCAATCCCGCCTTCTTCAAAGTCCTGTATGATCTGCTGGTAGGCATTCTTGGCGCGCGTCGTATCGAGGTCCATCCGCTGAACCCGTGCTTCGGGGTACATGACATTGATCTCCTCCTCAATTTTTTCAGTGCCGTATCCCATGGTTTTCACTTTCGGAGACCCGCAATGCGGACAGGTACGCGGTACCTCCTCCTTATGCCCGCAATAATGGCAGCGCAACTCGCGCGCCTTCATGTGGTAGGTAAGGCTCACATCGCAGTTGGCACATTCCGAAATCCAGTTGCATTCCTCGCATTGCAAATAAGGCGAGTAACCGCGGCGGTTCTGGAAAAGAATGGTTTGCTCTTTGTTTTTAAGGTTGTATTCCAAATGGCTGAGCAGCACGGAAGAAAACTCATTCTTCATCTGCTTCTGCCGCTTTTCTTTTTTGGTATCGATCAGTTCAAAGCGGGGCAATGCGGCATTGCCGAAGCGCTGCTTCATCTCCACCAGTCCATACCGACCACTTTGCGCGTGAAAATAGCTTTCCAGCGAAGGGGTTGCCGAACCGAGCAGCGTTTTGCCTTTATGCATGTACGACATGATCACGGCCACATCACGCGCATTGTAACGCGGGGCGGGATCGTGCTGCTTGTAGGAAGTTTCATGCTCTTCGTCCACGATAATCAGTCCCAGGTTATCAAACGGCAGGAATATAGCCGACCGCACGCCGACGACAAACTGGAATTTGCCGTCCAGAATGCCCTTCCAGACTTCCACGCGCTCGTTGTCCGAGAATTTGGAATGGTAAATGCCCATTACCTCGCCGAATACTTTACGCAGACGGATAACGATCTGGGTCGTCAGCGCAATTTCTGGTAGCAGGAACAACACCTGCGAGCCGCTTTCGAGGACCTGTTTGATGAGTTCGATGTAAACTTCCGTCTTGCCGCTTCCGGTAATGCCATGCAGGAGTACGACCTCTTTTTCCCTGAAAAGTTCGTGGATTTGCCTTGAAGCCTCCTCCTGCGTTTCGGTGAGCGTGATATTGCCCATATTGCCCATGGGAATGTCATCGAAACGGGAGACAAATATTTCGAACTGCTCGAAAACGCCTTTTTTAATGAGGGTATTCAAAGAGGCGTCCGAAATGGTGTTGTCCTGGCTGAATATCGATTTGTCCAGACCTTTATGGTTCAGATCCGGATTGTTGTAAACCGGGATGAAACTGAGGTATTTCAAAAGGATTTCCTGCTGCTTCGGTGTCTTGTCGAGGTCGGCCGCCAGTTTCGAAAGTGCTTCATTTGTGGTATAAGCGGCCGTTAGCCTGATCTTCTTGACAACTTTGGGCTTGTAGCGTTCTTTAACCTCTTCATACAGAATCACAGCCCGCTTCCCGACAAGCGATTTAATAATTGCAGTTATATTCGATTTTTGCAGGAGCCTTTCTACTTCTTCATAGGAAAGGGTCTGGTGC
This sequence comes from Dyadobacter sp. OTU695, assembly GCF_038440355.1. NCBI lineage: Bacteria > Pseudomonadati > Bacteroidota > Cytophagia > Cytophagales > Spirosomataceae > Dyadobacter > Dyadobacter sp. OTU695. The sequence continues at coordinate 170,274 of NZ_JASATN010000009.1, forward strand.
TTTTTAATCTCCTCAATAACCAAATGCTCCTGATCTGTCAGCAGGTCTTCATATTCAAATTCCGGATTCAGCTGGATCCGCGACTGACTGGTAATTTTCAATCCCGCAGGCAATGCCACATTCATTACCTCGCCAATGTTGCAGAGGTAATATTCCGCTACCCAATTGAAAAGTTCAAGCTGATGTGTGGTAACGATCGGCTGCTCATCAAGTAGTTCAAGAATGTATTTGGCCTGGTACTTAACGGGCGGATTAGTGTGCAGCTGCGCCACGACGGCGGTGATAACCCTTTTCTGACCAAACTGTACGATTACCCTCGCCCCGACCTTGATCAGCGAAGCCATTTCCCGCGGTACGCGGTACGTAAACAGGCTCGGAATCGGTACCGGAAGGATCAGATCGGCAAAAAAGGTAGTTTCTTCCTCAAAAAAGGAGGTCATTGGTTCAATTCTTTAATTCGGCGGCAAGTTCGCAATTTGTGGTCAAGCAATCAACGAAACATCGAGTGTAGCAGCATGTGCCCAGTCGACCATCGCATTGAAGAGCCTGATCTTTTGGAATGTAACAATATCACTTTCCCGGATTTCGGCCGGCCTGATCATGCCCTGATCGAGCAGGAGTGCGCGTTGCGTACCGGGTAGGAGCGGTGTTGCGGGCGTCAGCCAATAAGTACCGTCGAAGAATGCGACGTTGCAAAAATTGGAATCGGTGACAAGCCCCTTTTTGATAATCAGTATTTCGTCGGCATCTGCTCGTTGCGCAAAAAGCGTGTTAAGAGCCTCGCGGTCATCGTATTTATATCGGTAATCGATCTCATCGTGATAGACCCGCTGAATTTTGTGGATCGTGCGGATTGAATAGGGCTCCCACCGGATGTTATCGATGTTTTTATCATAAGCCAAACGACATTTGTGGGTGCTGTTATCGATTTGAGAGGGTATATCCAGAAGCTTTGCTAAATCCCAGTTGTCGGAGCAACCCCAAAGTTCCCGGCGGGTTTTGTTCAGGCGTACTTCGTGATAATGCAGGTTCTTCCATTGTCGGTTTTCAACACAGATCGTTTCAAAGCACAGCATGTGGTGTATAGCTAAATGGGAGGTAAACCTTATCGACAATTTCCTGGTATTCACTGAATGCATTGCTCCGCGCGGTAATGCCGCCGCCGCTTTTGAAAATCATTCCATCTTCCTGCTGCTCGATGAAACGGATCATCACGGCGCTTTCGAAATTCTGTCCATCGAAATAACCCATTACTCCAGTGTAATAACCACGGTTATATTCTTCGGCTTCCTCAATGATTTCCAATGTGCGCGGTTTTGGTGCACCGGTAATAGATCCTGCGGGTAATAGTTTTTTCAAAAGATCCCCATATTGACCATCGAAAGAGGCCGGAAGGATTCCCGCAATTTCAGAGCTTACCTGTAACAAAGTTTTATCGGAAGTCTGGATGCGGTCGATGTAGCGATAGCGTTCCACCCACACTTTTTCGGCTACCATACTCAGGTCGTTTCGGATCAGATCGACAATCGTAGCGTGTTCGGCGGCTTCCTTATCATCGGCAAGAATTACCTGTTCCGCATTGGGTACCGAAGCGTCGATAGTACCTTTCATCGGAAACGAGGCAATGTGGTTGCTGTGAATTCGGACGAAAATTTCGGGAGAAAAGCAAACGAACCGGTTTCGGAAAAGCAGCCGGTAAGGCGCTTCACTGTGCCGGAATATTTGTTCCAGCGTCAGGTTGGTGTCAACTGGCGTAGGTACGGAAAGATTGACGAGAAATGAGTTTCCCGCATTCAAATGGCGTATTACACAGTCGAATTTGGGTTGGTAATCTCTAAAAGCGAGCGGACGTTTGTCAAACCGAATATGCTCGGGAAGGTCGTCGCCAGGTGCGGCAACGTCATTGGTAAGACCGTTCAGATTGAAAAGGATTTCTTTCGGGTCGACGTCGTCGAGCTTCCAGGCCAGGGGCTTTTGGAACTGATAGTCCACCAAAAAAAAGAACGGGGTTTTTGCCTTGCCCCATTCATTCAGTTTCTCCGTAAAATCCCCGGCCGCGTTTTCCAAACTAAAAGTGGTATTATCAGACTTTCTGAACAGTTAGCTAATTTACAAAGTTCAGAAACCAATAGCTAAATTAGGGGGTTAAAAGACTATGGACGGCCGGTAGCAAAGGGCCGTCGGCCCAAACAATGCATATTTACGACGCAATCATTATCGGAGGCGGCCCGTGCGGCCTCGCAATGGGGATCGAGCTGGCCAAAAGCGGTCTCGATTACCTGATCCTCGAAAAGGGAAACCTCACAGAATCCATTCGCCGCTACCCGCGACGGATGAAGTTTTTTTCCACGGCCGAAAATATCGAAATAGGCGGAATACCGTTCGCGATTTCGGATGTAAAAGCCAACCGTAATGAGGCTTTGCAGTATTATCGGAAAGTGGCGGGGTATTTCCACTTGAATTTCAGACTATTCGTGGATGTCGACCGGAGTGAAAAACAGGCAGACGGGACTTTTCTGACGTATTCGAATGATGGTCAGGTATTTCAGTCCAAAAATGTGATCCTGGCCACGGGGTATTTCGATGTGCCGCGCATGCTGAATGTGCCGGGGGAGAACCTGCCACACGTTTCGCATTATTATGATGAGCCATTTAAATACTCCTATACCAATGTGGTGCTGGTAGGCGGTTCTAATTCTTCCGTGGAGGCTGCATTGGAATTGTACCGCCACGACGCGAAGGTGACGATCGTTCACAAGGAGGCCGATTTCCGGACGAAAGTAAAATACTGGCTAGTGCCGGATGTCAAAAACCGGGTGAAGGAAGGGAAGATCCACACGCGGTTCAACTCTGTTACGCGGGCGATCGAGCCGGGGCGACTTTTAATTGAAAACATTGAAACCGGCGAGCAGGAGTGGCTGCCGGCTGATTTCGTGTTCCTGCTGGTGGGTTACCTGCCCGACGAGCATTTGCTGGCGCGTTGCGGCGTGACGCTCGATCCCGTCACGAAGGTGCCGGAGTATGATGCGGAGACTTTCGAGACGAATGTGCCGGGGCTCTACCTCTGCGGGACTGTTTTGGCAGGTGTGTTTACAGAAAAGGTCTTCATTGAGAACGGCCGGGATCATGCGGCTGCTATCGCCGATCATTTGGCAGGCCGTGAAGTCAGGAAGGTGAAGGAGCTGATTGACCGGATATGAGCTTATCCATCCACTAAAACCAGCTTTTTCCTTTTCTTTTTGGAGGAAATCTTCTCGATTTTACCAATTAAACCGTTTGCCCCAACGCCATAACCTACATTTCCTGCGAAACTGAGGGCATGGAAACCTTCGGTGCCGAGTGAAATCCAGCTTTTGCCGCGATCAAGGGAAACGCTGTTGCCGGACGGACCTGAGGCTACTAACGCATAGTTGTCCGATCGGATTTGGGTGTCGCCATTCCAGGTCGCATTTGTTTTGTGGTAAATGGCCACGGATTCTTTCAACCCGGCTGGTTTTGTCATGCCTGCTAATGTCCAGGTAATGCCTCCGTCGGCTGTGAGTAAAACGTTTTGAGTGGAATCTGTTGTTTTTTTGTAGTCGCCACCTACTGCTACTCCATTCTTTTTAGACCAGAATCTTAATCCGAAAATGCCACTGGTAGGCCCGGCGGGCAATGGCGTGGAGGAAACCTGCCAGGAGCGGCCGTAGTCTTCGGAGCGGAATACCCGGGCCATTTTGCCGCCGCCGGTACCTATGAAAGCACTTCCTTTGCCGTTGACAAGAATGGAGGTGCCGCTGGCAGCGAAACATGCTTCGCCGGGTTCAGCGGCCGGACGCTTGTCGATGGGAAGTTCCTGCCAGGAGTTGCCGCCGTCTTCAGTTGTCAAAATGAATAGTTTGCCTTCGGTTGGGTCGCCGAGGCAAATGCCCTTGTTTTTATCCCAAAAGTCGATTCCATCCAGAAAAACCCCAGGTTGTGTAGTTTGGTACACAAGCTTCCAGCTTTCGCCGCCGTCTTCGGTCTTGTAAATTTTCGCTTTGTCTTTTTCAGATTCGCCCGCGCTCATGGCGATCGCAACTTGTTTATCGAATGCGTGAATGTCGCGGAAGTCGAGCGAGTCGGCACCGGCGACTTTGTAGGTTGTCCAGGTGTGACCGCCGTTGGTCGTTTTCAAAACAGTGCCCCGTGTGCCGCCGATCCAGCAGATTGTTGGGGCTACGGCATGTACTGCGCGCATATGGATATTCGTTTTGATATCGATGACTTTCCATTGCGCCCGACTCTCTGTTGCTGTGAGAAAAGTCATCAACGGAAGTAGGACAGCAAAAAGGCCGTTTACGTAAAATCGGGACGCTGGCTTGCGAAGTGGCACAGTATTTTGTTATTTTTCAGTTCTAATGTTTTATCAACACAAAATAGGGAATTCATATGAACAAGAACCAAAAATTTTTGATTGGCTCAATCGGAGCATTGTTGACAGGCATCGCGATTGGCCTTTTGGTTGCTCCAAAAAACGGCAAAGAAACCCGCAAATTGATCAAGAGTAAGGCAAACGACCTTGGTGGAAACGCAAAGGATAAGTATGAGAAAAGCCTTGAAGAGCTTTCTCACCTCGCCGACAAGCTCAAAGACGGGTTCCTGAAAAATGTAAGTACAGCAAAAGATAAGGCAAATGGTGTGGCCGACAATGTGAGCGATAAAGTTCGCGGTGTGGTCAACAATAATGCCTAGTAACTCCGATATTCACGACATTGAAAGGGTTGTTTCCGACAAAGGAGCGACCCTTTTTGTTGTTTTAATCACGGTATTTTTGCCACTACTTCATTGATTACCTGATTAATATCGGCAGTGAAGCCCTTCGTTTTCTCGGGGATAATGCCGCTCGCGCCCCCCTGCCATACCATCCTGTTATTGGCGGCATCCACCAGGTCGATTACGATTGTGCCTTCGCGGTATTTTCCTGTCACCACTTCTTCACTTTTCCACGAATACCGGCGCTGGCCCATATAACGCGGTAGCCCGTCGGTGCGGAAATCTGTCTGCCGGGTCTGCAATTGTTCCTGCACATTCAATGCGATATTGATTTTCAGGGCGGGATCACGTGCTTCGTCCAACCCGCGGGCCTGGAGATTTTTGGCGATGGCTTCCCGGATGATATTCACATTCTTTTCAAAGTTTTTGGAAACGGTATCGCCGCTCGCTTCAATGTCGTAGAAGCCGTAGGTAGAGTAGTCGGCAAGCTTGAAGGTATCTTCTTTTTTGACTTTCAGTAGTTTATAGGAAGGGCTGCACGCGGTAATCACAAAAATGAAGCACAAAAGGGCGAGTGCCGGTACATTTCTCATAACAGCGAATATTTAGGTTAAATTATCCGATTACGCTTCCCAATTCCTTGGCGGCGGCCATGCTGATGCCCTTGTAGAACATGAATTCGGTCATCACGGCATGTTGCTCCTCTTCCGTTTTCGCATGCACAGCCTGTTGCAGACAGACCTTCATTTTCTCCTCGATGAACGCTTTTTTGAGCCTGAGAATATTGTTAAATGCCGTTCTGTCCAGTACATCTGTCTCAAAAGGCACATAAATCTCGTATTTTTCCTTCCACAATTCGCTCAATTCGTGTTTCTGCGTCAGCCATTCAATGGTAAGGTTCCTGATTTCGGCCTCGTGGTGGTTCAGGAAATAGTCGGTGGTCAGGACGTGATTCCGGTTGAAGTTTTCGCGGAACAAGGTTAGCAAATGACCGAACACCGGATCTTTCAGCTCAATCCCTTCGATTTGCCCTAGCACATACTGGCATACCGTGATGGTCGGTTCGAGCTCGCGTGCGCCGTGTACTACGAGCAGGCGCACGAATGCTTCTTCCTGGTAATGCAGTTTGGTACGCTGGAATGGTTCGGGCGCGACTTCGTCCTGGACGAACGGACTCGTCTCCGGCTCACCGGCGAACGGCCCGAAACCATCGCTGAACAACCCGTCCAGATCACCGGGTCCCTCAGGTACGAAACTATCGGGTCTCGGACCTTCCGATATTGCATTGTTTTGCCGGGGTTGCCGTTCGGTGGGTTTGGAGGTTTGCTGTTTCCGAAGCAGTTTGTTCCCCTCGGTAATCAGCATTTGCTCGTCCACCCGCAACATTTCCGATGTGCGGTGGAAAAATACCTGCCTTTTGATCGCATCGGGGATCTTGACGATGCTGTTGACAACCTCCTGGATCACTGCGGCTAGCCGGAAAGGGTCATTCCCGGCATCCTGCAACAGGATTTCGGTCTTGAAGGTGATAAAATCCTTCGAAGCCTTTTTTAAATGTTCTTTAAATGCTTCCGCGCCTACTCGCCGCACGTAGCTGTCGGGGTCTTCATTGTCGGGAAAAAGGACGACATTGACATTCAGGCCTTCTTCCAAAACCAGGTCCAAACCGCGCAGAGCCGCCTTGATACCCGCCATATCGCCATCGTAAAGAATGGTAATATTGGGTGTAAACCGACCGATCAGCCGTATTTGCTCCACGGTGAGCGAGGTTCCGGAGGACGCGACGACATTCTCGATCCCGGCCTGATGCAGCGAAATAACATCCGTGTATCCTTCTACCAGGTAGCAATGTTCAAGACTACGGATCGCGTTCTTAGCCTGGTAAATACCATAAAGCACCTCGCTTTTATGGTAAACTTCGGTTTCGGGTGAGTTGAGGTATTTAGGCTGATTTTTATCAGATTTCAGAATGCGCGCGCCAAATGCGATCGTTTTCCCCGCGATGTTGTGGATCGGGAAAATAACCCGGCCCCGGAAACGGTCGTAACCCGCGGTATTGCTGCCCTCCTTGTGAATGAGCAAGCCCGCTTTTTCAAGGATTTCGGCGGAATAGCCCTTTTCAAGCGCTTCTTTGGAAAACGAATCCCAGTTGTCGAGACTGTAACCCAGCTCAAACTTTTTCCGGATTTCATTTGTGAAGCCGCGTTCGCGAAAGTAGCTCAGACCGATCGCCTGGCCTTCCTCGCTGTTGTGAAGCTGGTGCTGGTAGAAGTTTTTGGCATAATTGAGGATGATATACAAACTTTCCCGCGCATTCTGCCGGATCGTCTCTTCGTCTGTAAGTTCTTCCTCCTCAATTTCGATATTGTATTTGCCGGCCAGGTACCGTAAAGCCTCGCCATAGCCGATCCCGTCAATATCCATGACGAACTTGATGGAATCGCCCGCAGCGCCGCAACCGAAGCATTTATAGATCTGCCTTACGGGATTGACGTTGAAGGACGGCGTTTTTTCGTTGTGAAACGGGCAGCAAGCCGAATAGTTGGCGCCCTTTTTCTTTAAGGAAACAAAATCCCCTACAACCTCCACAATGTCGGCGGCGTGCTTGATCCTCTCTACGGTTTCGGGGTTAATGCGCATAATTTTCTAATATTCAGTTCACGTGGTCGCGCAGCTTCACCGGATTCTTTGTCTTCTTATCCAGTTGCATATTCAGCAGCTCCACGAGGAAAGAAAAGGCCATTGCGAAATAGGCGTAGCCTTTCGGGATTTCGTAGTGGAATGCTTCTGCCACGAGCAGCGTGCCAATCATCAACAAAAATGACAGCGCTAAAATTTTGATAGATGGGTGATTATTTACAAAATCACCGATTTTACCGGCAAAAGCGATCATAATAAACGTCGATGCGATTACCGCGATGATCATAATCGGTACTTCTTTCACGAGCCCGACGGCTGTCAGCACGGAATCGAACGAGAAAATGATGTTCAGCAATGCGATTTGGACCAATGCGCTACCGAATGTCATCGATTTTTTGTTCGAAATATCACCGGACGGCAGCTCTTCCGGCTCGCCTTCCAGCTTGTGGTGGATTTCTTTGGTGGTGCTGTAAAGCAGGAACAGTCCTCCGCCAAGCAGAATGAGATCACGGCCGCTGAAACCATGACCAAACAGGGTCAGAAGATCTTCTTTAAGACCGATAACCCATGAAATGGCAAACAAAAGCGCAATCCGTAGCACCAGCGCAATGAGCAAGCCGTTATTCTGTGCTTTTTTTCTCTGATCAACCGGCAGTTTTCCGGAAACAATTGTGATGAAGATTACGTTGTCAATGCCAAGGACGACTTCCAGCAGGGTTAATGTTAACAAACTGATGAGCGCGTCGGTGGTAAAAAGTGATTCCATGAATGAGTTGGTGAGTGTTGGTTGCACGAAAGTAATCAGGCAGAGTAGTTTGAGCAATAATTACGCCAATTTTCCGTAAATTTGAATGATAGGGCATTTCAATAAAAATTTTTTAGGGAATTGTCCATTATTTTCTGATTAGAATTTAGAAATTCGCATCCTAAAGTTTTTTTCTGATCACTTTAGTTTGTTATTTTGCGGTATTGAAATTCAATCTGAAATTTATCTGAGCGATATATAGATATTAAAAATATAGTGTGTGTATAGTGTGAAACAGGGCATGGAAATTTTTCTATGCCTTTGTTTTTATATACTGATTACCAAATGTTTAGCATCACAGTTTAGCAGTTTCCAGATATAGTGTGATCAGTTCGCCTACCGCGTCGTATGGTGTGGCGGGTAAGGCGGTCAGCCGCCGCGCTTCTTCCAGTTTTTCCTTTAAATCAGCTTCCGAAAAATCCTGAAAAATGCTGCAAAATGGCGGCCGTTCCACTGCTGCCGAAGCCAGGACGGGGATTCCCTGCTCCCGTGCCTCGTGAATAGATAATGAGATGCCATCGGTAGTAGTGTTTCGGATGAATGCGTCGGAATGCCGGAGAATACTTCTAAAATCATGTAGTTGGCTGATAAATAGCACATTGTTTGAAATGTGCAGCCTGCGCTTTTCAATGTACGATCGGTAGTTGCCGGAAGGGTCGGATATCAGGAGTTGATATTCCGGATAATCGGCGAAGCGGGCTATCATGGCTGAAATTCCATAAGTTTCACAGCCATTCTTATCAAATGTCACATTCCACGCATTAGTGCAGAATGTGGCCTGGTAACATCTGCGCCGGGATGTGAGCGCGCTCTGCAATGCGTCGGGAAGCGGCACTGTTTCGGGGTCGGGAATGTAAGTTGAAATCAGGCGCGCGCGCGCATTGCAGCGCAGCGCCTGCGTGAGGCTCGCCCGCTCCTGTACAATGGGCACGTGCGTGAGGTAGGCCGATAACCTTACAGCCCAATTCCCCACCGCACCATACCGACCCCAGCATCCGTGATAAGTAATGATCAGTTTTTTGAATGTAATCCGACAGAATACGGCGAATAAAACCTGGATAGCCGGGTTTGAAAAATGAATGTGAATGGTGCGATGCGTTGCTATGTCAGCAAGTATTTTGCGGAGACTGGCGCGTCCTGGATCACAAAAATCGAAATGAGCCCCGACCCGTCGCAGGCTTTGTCTCAGCCGTTTCACATGCATCGTCACACCTCCGATGGGCGGGGGTATTCTTCCTATAATCAGCAGTTTAGCCATGCATCACAATAGGCTTACAGATGCTTTTTGAATAATAATACATACAGATCAGCAGCATCGGGGCAATGCAATTGATCGTGAGACTTTTGGCCGGAATGACTACCCAAACGGAGCCTACCGAATGCACAAAAAGCAGGTACGCGCCAAATGCGCCTGACAAAGGCAGATAATGGCGCCCCAACGCAGCTGTTTTATACAAACAATACCCAAGCCCAACGAAGAGCGCGTACTGATACAGCATCCCGATCAATCCCTGCTCGGCGAGAATGGTAAAAAACATCGAATGTGCTTCCCGATAGCCGGGCCCAAGAACCTCAAAACTCCCTATACCATGGCCGTAAAGGGGATTTTCAAGAAACAGCTTGTAGGCAAGATCGCGGATCTCTGCCCGGCCGCTGGTGTCTCCTAGTTTTTGAAAGGCCGGTGCGGCTGTCTGGAAATCTGCGAAACGCAATTGCCAGGAGTAGGCCAGATCCGCATTGATCTGTTGAAGCAGACTGTCGAAATCCGCGCCGAACAGAGTACCGACCAGAGCAAACCATCCGGCTTGTTTCAAATTGTTCGAGATCAATAAGGTGACAAGCAAATAGGGCAGTACGATAAAGACAGCCCCGCGCGAAAAGGATAACACTACCACGACGGTAAAAAGCAATACCAGCAAGGTTGTCAATAGAAACGTACGTGCCGAATACCCGGCATATCGCAATGCAAAAGGCCAAAGGAGTATAAAATAGGCCATTGTTACGTTGGTGTCGGAAATATTCCGCGTTACCAGCAGGTTGCTGGCTCCTTTATACTGTGCGCCGAAAAAGACCAGCCCCACTGTACCGAATGCAAGGATGAGGAAAAGGAGGCATAGCGACCGCTCCAGATCTTTTGTGAAAGAGGGGCATTCCGAGTGCATGTTGAGATAGCAGAAGTATAAAGGGAGGGTCAACAGGATCAATACGAATGCCCCGGTAATAATTCCCGGCAGATTCGGAGAAATGAGGATGAACAGGAAGTTAACGGCTATCCATGACGCGACTGCACTTTTTTCTCCGGCGGAAAGATTCGTTTTAAAGCGAACCAGCACAGATATGATGTGAAGATCGGCCAGTATAAAAGGTAGCAGTCGCCATAGGGAATTGGCGCCGGCTGGAAAATCATACTTTTGGTACAGGTGCAGAAATTGGCTCAAAATGGGAATGCTGAGCACATAAAAGAACTTGTGCTCCGATGGAACGGCCAACGTGAGTACACAGTAGGTATAAAAGCCAAAAACGAGTACCGTTTGAATTGTACTTCCGCCGAAAATGAGCAACGAGTTGAATAGCATCGAAGCTATCCACATCAGGCCGACGGATATGGCCGCCATGGTGCCCGCGGCGATGATCAACCTAACCATTCCCTGATATATTGAGCAGCCAACCGGGTGGAGTCGGGCGCACAGTGATGAATGAAAGGTTTGACAGCGTTCCCAGGATCGGCCTGAACATTGGGATCTACTAATATTTCATCCAGTTTCCGGAATAACTCCCCGCGATTGTGAACAATATGCCCGTCCAGAATTTTATACAACGGCAGTTGATGAGAATAATCATAGAATCTTCGCACTGAGCCGGCATAATGCACACTCGAGTGGGCATCGTACGCAATACTGATACATGGTTTGCGGCATGCAGCCGCATCCAGAAACATAGTGGAGGCTACTTGCACACAAACATCACAGGTTACCAACTGTAAATGCAGCATTTCGAGAAAATCGGCGGGAGGTACATGGCCCGGGTTTTCGCCGAAAGGGTGAAAAAAGTGAAGTTTTTTAATCAGACCGAAATGGGCGTACCGCTCTGGGTCATCGCCGGGATGGCATCTTACCAGGATTACCGTATCAGGCCGGCTTTCCGCATATTCGAGCAGGTCGCTGATGATATAATTCTGGCAGGAGTGGTGTTTAACGGCGCCTGTCGAGAAGAGGATAACCCGTTTCACAGGATTTTCCCAGATTGTCCCCGCCAGATTTGAATTTTGCAAAGGCCGTTCCCGGAAATAAATATCAAACCTTGGAATGCCGGTAATGCGAACCGCGGCATGGTCCCCGAACGAGGCATACAGCCGCTGATATTCCAGGGCCATCGGTTTATTCCAAACCAATACCAGGTCGGATTTCGTGTTCATGACGCCCTTTGAAGTCAGGTTGTCCCAACTGATGATGATCGAAATACGGGGTATCGTGAGCGAATTGGCGATGGTGTTTTCACGCAAGTCAAACGGTGAAGTTGAGACTACTGCCAGAAAGTTGCAAGTTGCAAGCGGCGCATAGGTATCCGGCAACGTTGTGCGACGGATCAACCAATTTCTGACAAAGGTCATTCCCAAACCGGTCAAAAGGGCTGGTAGCCGGCTTTTTCCGGATAGGAGGAAGAGCCGGTGAAAGATAGGGCTGCGTTCCGCGATTTTGATACGGATCGTTTCGATGCCGAAGTGATAACCGTGGAGCAGCGTCTGCACAGCTCGCAGCCATTTACCAAACCTTGAAATTGTCGGGACCCGCGTATCCAGTAAGCGCATATTTAATTGGAAATGCTCGTTGAAACGGTCGATGTCTGCCTTGGTCAGCAAATCCGATATGATCGAAATCCTGTAATTTTTTTCAAGCTGCCCCATAAGGCCGGAATGTATGCTGTTAAGGACCGCGAACGGGTTGGTAATCAATACGAGAATATGTTTTTGGTCTGCTCTTTCCATCGGCTGAGAAGTGTTTCGGCCTGCGTCCAATCGGCAGGTGTGTCTATGTTGATCCCCAATTCATTGTCGTTGAGCCATCCCGACAGCTTCCCGCCAGTGAGCTCACCTTTGTGGATCAGTGACGTACGTGCAATGTAAATCTCTCCGTCGCGATAGTAGGTGACGGGCAGATCCTGCCTTCGTGTGGCCTTTCTGTGATCTCTACACGGCATCGCATGTTTAAATCCGTCGGCATGGGAGGTATAAGCCCAGAAAGGGTTGAACGGATGGGGGATTTTTCGTACGGTTATAAGGCTGTCGGCCTTTTGCTGAACGATATGTCGAATGGTGTCATCGATAATGTGCGGGGTACGAAACGGGCAGGTAGGTTGGAGTAGCAATACAAACTCAAAACAATATCCATGGAGCCGGGCATAGTTCAGCGCATGCGTTACTACGTCGACCATCGGCGTGTGATCCGTTGCCAGGTGCGCAGGACGCACAAACGGCACCGTTATTCCTGGGAAACACCTCGCAAAGCTGGCGGTGTCGGGACAATCCGTGGAAACGAAAATGGTATCGAGAAGCTGCGATTGCAGGGCGGGCTCAATCGTGTATTGTATCAGCGGTGTTCCGCCTAACGGTTTCATGTTTTTACCGGGCACTCCTTTGGAACCCATTCGCGCGGGAATCAGGCCCAGTATTTTGGGAAATAATGGCTTCATGCAGGAAAAAGGTGTTTTTTGATAATGAAAGGGATGGTTGCCAGCTGCTCGGCAATGCGTTCTCCTGCATTTCCGTTGCCATATAATCTAGTGCCCGGATAATGCCCATGCGCAAGCTGGTGTCGCACGGCGGATAGGATCGAGTCGGTGTCGGGGAGACAATCTATGACATTCGGGCCCCGCTCCCGGCCCCGCTGCCTGGTTCCGATATTCACCGCGGGAATGCCCAGCGCACTACATTCCCGTATCCCCACGCTGGAATTACCGACAAAACATACACAGCCTTTCAATAGCTGAATAAAGTGATGGGATTCCATATTTTTAAAAAAATGAAAAGGGAGATCCGGGTGTTGCTCCCGAAACGCGCGTATGCCCTGAGCGGTGCCGGCTGTCCCGGGGTCGGCATTGGGCCAGAACCAAATGCTGGGCATTTTCAGGGCGGTGATGGCACGCAGGGTACTGTCGATCTGCCATTTGGAATGACCTGTTTCGGTGGTTACCGGGTGCTGCAATATGACCAGATAAGGTGCATTCAGATCCGGTTGTGAGCCGACGCCCCCATAAGTTTCATAAGGGTTGAAATTAAAATCCCTGTGCCGGTGCACCAGATCGATGGATGGGCATCCTGTGTGATGGATTTTCTGAGGGGAAAGCCCCATTCGTATCAGTCTGCTTCGCGCATTTTCGGTCGATACGAAATGCAGGTCAGCCAGTTGCGATATACTGTTCCGGATACGATCATCAATGTTGCCGGTAATTTCTCCACCTTGCACATGAGCGAGTGGAATGTTCATATTTACCGCGGCGATGGCAGTAGCAATCGTTTCAAACCGATCGGCAACGGTCACTACTACATCGGGCCGAAGGTTGGCAAAAAAGGTGGCAAGTTCAATCACCGCAAGCCCGGTCGTTTTCGCCGATGCGGTAGTGTTTTCGACATCCAGCAGGTTTGGAATAACAGCGGAAACAGGCAACTTCTCAGCTTCCAGATAGGGGATGATATTCCCGAACCTTTCAACCAGTGCACTGCCGGTCACGACAAGTTGTAGCAGGAGCCTCGGGTGATCTTGAATGGCTGTCAGGACGGTTTTGATCCGGCTGTAACTGGCCCTGGCGGTAATAACAACGCAGATTTTACGCATGGGTAAGGTGGTTTTCGGTGAGAAATTCCCATTGTGCAATGTCTCTTGTCAGGGGTTTACCCAGCACTTGCTGATAACGCGCAGCCGATACTCCGAAACCGGCCGGTTTTTTTGTTTCAAGATCGGCACATTGGATTTGCTCGCCCTTTCGCAGATCGCGATTGACAGCCAGAGACTTGCCGAAAAGGCTTTTTAGTCTTGTGAAAGCCGCATTGGCGTCTTTATTAACAGGGAAATTCAGCGCTGTTTCTATTCTCCGGACGCCCGAGATCAAAGTATTCGCTTGTCGTACGGTGAGTGATGCGGTGGCGTCGGGGTTGCTCATCCTTTTGTCGAAAGTAACGTGGAATTCCAGGATCCGGGCACCGAGCGCGGCAGCTGCCAGGCAAGCGTAAACATCCCCGGAGTGATCCGAAAGACCAATAGGGACCTGGTAACGCTGACTCATTTCATACAATACGTTCAATCCCCACTGATGCGGCTTGGCAGGGTAGGCGGTCGTACATTGGAGCACGGAAACCGTACTTCCCCGGGATTGCAGGAATGCGACGGCCCTGTCGAGCTCCGCCCAGGAGCTCATTCCGGAAGAGAGTATGACGGGCTTTCCGGTTCCCGCTATCTTGTCGAGCATGGGCAGGTTATCGACCTCGCCAGATCCAATTTTAAATGCGGATACCCCGATTTTATGAAGGAGATCCACCGCGGCCAGCGAAAATGGGCTTGCAAGGAAGTCCAGCCCGGCTTTTTCGCAGTGCTTTTTAAGTCCGGCCCATTCTTCCTCAGAAAACTCCATGCCTTTCCAGTAATCAAAGCGCGAACCGTTCTGATAGGGTATTTTGATCCGGAAATCTTCGTAAATACTGCTTTCCGCCTCGGCGATATGGACCTGGAACTTGGCGGCATTCGCTCCTGCGTGCGCAAGTACATCTATGTACGAATGCGCGAGGCCGATGCTGCCCTCGTGAGCCTGGCCAATCTCTCCGATAATGTAAATCTGCTGTTTCATAGGTGTGTTTGTTCATTGGTTGGGTAGATATTAATAGTAGTTGTATTGATAGTGTCGCAAGTCACGGGTGCCGTTGAGGACGATATATAAATCAGATAGTTGGCGTTCATCCCGGGCTTTCCGTATATCGGCGAGCTGGTGGACGAAAGTGAAATGTTGGCGGACAATGTATAAGGTCATGTCGGCATGCTGTCCGAGTAGTCGTGCATCGGCTACGAGGCCGACAGGCGGGCTGTCCAGCAGCACATAATCGTACCTGCTTTTAAGGGTTGAAATAAGCTCTGCAATCTTGGGCGAGAGCATTAATTCGCCAGAGCCGGGGAATGGTGCGCCAGCGGCAATAAAATCAAACGGGTGCACTATGCCACATTTTTGAATGAGGGGCATGCCTCCTTGTGTAATACATTCGGTTATGCCTTCGGTTCGTAGTTTCAGGAGCTGGGCCAGCGTTGGTTTTCGGAGGTCGAAGTCGATGAGCAGTACCTTTCTACACGCAAGGGTAAGGGAGCGTGCGAGGTGCGTGGCGACGAATGATTTTCCTTCATTGGCCATTGCGGATGTAAGGAGGATCACGGCGCTTTGCCGTTCCCTGACGACAAACTGGATATTCGTCCGTAATGAACGGAACTGTTCATTGATCAGGCCGCGGTTATCAGCCTTTTTCGGCCATGTAGACGAACTTTGCTGGCTGATTTCTCCGATTATCGTGGCGTCACATTGCTGGATAATATCCTCTTTCGATGTGATCTTATTGTTGAATATCTGCCCGACATAGAGCACGCCGATAGGTGCCATCATGCCCGCTAGGAAAGCTACCAGCATAGTAAGTTGCCGGTTGGGATAGGCAGGTACCGGACTGACTTTCGGTGGATCGATCACCCTTGCATTGGCGATATTTGCCGAGCGGGAAATCGCGGTTTCCATGCGTTTTTTCAGCAGAAACAAATACAATTCCTGCTGAATGCCCTGCTCACGGGATTGCGACAGTAATGCTCGCTGGCGCCCGGGCAATTGGGAGATTTCCGCGTTGAAGCCCATACCGTATTCACGTGTCGCGGCTATGCTTAGCGCAAGTTCCTGCCTTTGATGCCGTATTGCCTCCAAAAGGCCGTCTCTCAGCGCTGCCAGCTGATTGTCCAACGTCTTCACTTCGGGATGCTGCGGCGTGAGTGACGCAAGGGCCTTTAAGCGCATTAACTGCATTTCATTGTATTTCCCGACTAACGTAGCAAAGTTGTCGTCCTGAGGATATAACGTGGAGGGAATCGCCGTTGCTGGTTTGTCGTGCAGATGGGCTTCCAGTAGCCGGATAATTTTCAAATGCATTGCCAATTCCCTTTCGCTTGACGCATTTACAGTAAGTCTTTCAAGTGCCTGACGGCCGTCTTCCACAAGATCGATCGCCTTGTGGTGCTTGCGGAAATGCTCGATATCTTTTTCAACTTTGATCAGTTCGGACGAAACGCGCGTCAGATTCGCATTGATGAAGGCGATCGTGTTATCTGCTATTTTGTTTTTTTCTTCAATACTTGCCTTCTGGTACCGGGCAATCAGCTGCGTCAAAATGGCTTCACCCTTCTTTGGCAGGGCATCCTGTATGGACAGATTGACGAGGCTGGCAGTTTTGTTCGGGGCCTGAATTCCCAGAACACGTGCATAGTCGCTCAGGACTGTTTCACTTCGCGATATTTCGAAAGAATACTGGTATCCGAAAGCAGGTTTGAAATCGGTGGTATCGATGATAGCCAACCCGTGCGGCAGTTTTAGCTTCCTGCCAAACGTGCCCTTGTAGGCTCCACCAGGGGTTTGAAGTGTGAAGGAAATGCCGCTTTCACGAATAATACGATAGATTCCCGGTTTCGCAGTCCGTGGTTCTAAAAACCTGACCTTGTATGGCGTTTTTTCATAAAGTTCAGCTGTTTTGAGATGGCCGGAAGCGAAGTACTGCGTGGTTAAATGCAGGTCTTCAATGACCTGGCTTAGCAGTGTGCGGCTTTTGAGTATTTCAATTTCGTTTTCAGCGCTGCTGGTAGCGTCAGGAAGTCCCAGTTCTGTGAGAAGGGCATTTTCATGAAAATCACTACCTCTCGAATCGTCGCGCACCAGTAACGAGGCTGTAATGTTGTAATGCGGTGTTTTGTATCGCAGGAACGTCAATCCGAGCAATGTCGCCAGGCAAGGGGAAATGAGAAACCAGTACCAGCGGAACCGGATCGCTTTCCAGAGCCGGTGATCAGCCCAGTCGTGAAATGGTGTGAAGTTCGCTATCGGAGGTTTGGTTGCCAGCATTGCATACACGTTTTGGTCGGTATGATTTAGACGCTGACTTGTGATTTTGGTAACGCAACTTCTACAAATTTTTTTTCAAAAGTTTTCCAAAAAGCAAAAAGCCCTGTCTCAGTACATTGAAACAGGGCTTTTGAGAAAAAACATTTTTCAGGAATCGAAATGTACTTTCACTTTTTTGAGTGCCGATGCAACCACCTGATGCATGTCGTAGTAGCGGTATTCTGCCAGTCTTCCGCCAAAAATAACATTCGGTTCTTCGGCCGCGAGGGCTTTGTATTGATTGAACACTGCCGTGTTTTTATCATCATTCACCGGGTAATAGGGCTCTGCTCCCTGCACCCATTCCTGCGGGTACTCATGTGTGATCACCGTTTTTGGCTGCGTACCAAATTCGAAATGCTTATGTTCGATAATCCGGGTGAAAGGCGTTTCGCCATCAGTGTAGTTTACCACTGCATTCCCCTGATAATTTTCCTGATCCAGCAATTGATTTTCAAAGCGCAAACTGCGGTATTCGAGCTGGCCGAAGCGGAAATTGAAATATTCGTCGATAGGACCCGTGTAAACAATGGTTTCTGCAAGGGCCGCAAGTGATTCCCTTTCCTTGAAAAAATCCACTCCCAGGCGAACGTCCACATCTTTCAACAGGCCTTCGGTCAGTTTATTATAGCCGCCGATCGGGATGCCCTGGTAGCGGTCGTTGAAGTAGTTATTGTCGAAAGTAAACCTGACGGGGAGCCGTTTGATAATGAATGCGGGTAATTCGGTAGCTTTTCTACCCCACTGTTTTTCGGTATAGGCTTTGATCAGCTTCTCGTAAATATCGGTTCCTACCAGTGAAATGGCCTGCTCTTCCAAATTTTGCGGGTCTTTAATACCTGCTTCTTCCACCTGATGACGGATTTTTTCCTTCGCTTCTTCCGGCGTGCGCACTTTCCAGAGCTGGTAGAAAGTGTTCATATTGAATGGAAGATTATAGAGTTCGCCGTTGAAATTGGCTACCGGGGAGTTGGTATACCGGTTGAACTCCACGAATGAGTTGACGTAATCCCAGATGTCCTTATCATTCGTGTGGAATATATGTGCTCCGTATTTGTGGACATTGATGCCTTCGACGTTCTCGCAATACACATTTCCGCCAATATGGTCGCGGCGATCGATAACGAGACATTTCTTTCCGCGTTTGGTTGCCTCATGGGCAAATACCGACCCCCACAAACCTGCACCTACTACCAGATAATCATATTGTTTCATTAATTCCCTGTTGCGTTGTTATGATGTGGCTAATTGATTTCTGTAAATGAGCGTGTGAATATATTAAAAAGAGAAAGGCTCCCGACGGGAGCCTTTCTCTTTCAGTCGTTTCTTCAACTATTAGGGAAGAAGTTTCAATTCTACGCGACGGTTTTTCTGCAAACCTGTGCGGGTTGCGCTGTCTGCGATAGGTTTGAATGATCCGAAGTAGTCTACGATCACTTTGCTTGGGTCTGTCAGACCAGCTTCATTGATCAGGTAATTTTTCACTGCGTCCACGCGGCGTTTTGAAAGCGAGATGTTGTAACGGTCAGATGCACGACGGTCGGTGTGACCAGCCAGTTGCAAGCGGCATCCGTTTTTGTTCATCAATTGTGCTACGTTTTTAAGCAATTCCTGGAATTCAGGTTTCAATACGTTTTTGTCGGTATCGAATGTTACGTTAGCAAAGATCTCGGAGCATGCTGCACCTGTTGCCAATGCATTTTTCACGTAAGAATCGAAGTCGAGTACACGACCGGCACCATCAACAATGCTTCCTGCTGGTGAGTTTGGCTCTTTATCGAAGAAGTCGGATACACCGTCACCGTCGGTATCAAGCAGCAAACGTGGGTCGATATCTTTTGGACGGTTTGCTTTTGCAACCGAGTCCATTTCTTCGAGTGTAAGGATTTTCGGTGGTTTAACCAGTACACGTGGGTCTGTGTAGCGCAGGTGGTAGTAACCGCCTTCATCCGGTTTGTAATCCCATTTGCCATCCACTTTCGCAACTTTCAAAGGCTTTTTGCCCAATTTGTAAGTTACCTGGATTGCACCGTATCCGTAGCTGTCAAGTTCCGAGTTTCCTTTGTGGGAAGTTTTGACCTGATCTTTGATCTCAACATTGTTTGCAGTTCTGTCGTAGTCTCCGCCGTAAGTAGCATCGAGATAGTCAGAGTTGGTGTGGTTCAAACGGAAGTCAACACCGATGTCGATTCTTGGCGTTACTTCATAGTTAATGTTCAAACCGGTTGGAACGATCCAGTCGTTCATTTTACCTGTTTTGCGAAGCTCGACACCGCCTGTCAGGTCATATGCCGTGGCGTCGTAAAACACCTGACCGATACCTGCATACGCATCGATTTTCCAACGCTTCATTTTGTTGGGACCCATCAGGAGCCCTTTCAGGTTGACCGTTCCTGAAACCGAGACGTCGAAGTAGTTGCCTTCAAAATAACGGTTATAGTTACGACGTTTCATACCTCTCAGGTTCCCCAAAGACGCGTCCAGACGAGCGCCGAACAGGTAGGAAAGTTGTTTGTTCAAAGTGAGGCCTCCTTGAAAAGTTCCGGATTCCTTGTGGCTGTCAGAGTTTGTTTTGGTAACAGGCCAGAAGTCATATTCTCTTAAATCGCCAAAAAACAGCGTCGGGCCAAAGTGTGCGGAAATTGACCAGGTGTTCAATTTGTAGGGGCCATCGTACGTCGCTTTTGGATTGTAATCCGGAGAATTCGGTTGCACCAGCGGCTGTGCGAATGAAGGCAGCGCCATCATTGCTCCCAAGGCAAACGAACCAATCAACTGGGATACTTTTTTCATACTATTCAAGTTAGCGTTATTAAGATTAACTAGGATTGATCTATATCCAATTTTATGAGTAAAGTTATATATTGTTTTCACGGCTAATCGCAACATTAACCAAATGCCTAGTGCGCACAAAAATAGGTTATCAATATCACTTAATCAACCGCAAGTTGATACAAATGGAAAAGTTTCCTGATATTTAATTCAAATTTTACCCGAAAGAAACCTCCTTTTTTGAACTTTCAAAGCCGTTGATTCAATTTTTTTTCCATTTCCCGCTTCCAGGAAGTGAAAGTTCCGTCAATAATTTTCTCTCTCGCGCTGTTAACCAGCCACAAATAGAATGTCAGGTTGTGAATACTCGCGATCTGCGCCCCGAGCATTTCGCCCGACTTCACCAGGTGCCTCAAATACGCCTTACTGTAAAATGTACTAACGTGCCCTCCGAGGCCTGAGTCTATCGGTGACAAATCATCCTTCCACTTTTCGTTGCGGATGTTGATAATTCCTTCTGTTGTAAAAATCATGCCATTACGTGCATTACGCGTCGGCATTACGCAATCGAACATGTCCACGCCCAAAGAAATGCATTCCAGAATGTTCGCAGG
The DNA here is from genome assembly GCF_038440355.1 of Dyadobacter sp. OTU695. Lineage (NCBI taxonomy): Bacteria > Pseudomonadati > Bacteroidota > Cytophagia > Cytophagales > Spirosomataceae > Dyadobacter > Dyadobacter sp. OTU695. The sequence goes on from NZ_JASATN010000009.1 coordinate 191,004, forward strand.
CGTGCCTACGCCCATGAGATAGCGCGGCTTGTCTTTCGGTAAAATATCGCACACCACCTCCGTGAGCTCGTACATGATCTCGGCCGGCTCGCCTACCGAAAGCCCTCCGATCGCATTCCCCTCACGGCCAGCAGATGCAATAAACTCCGCCGATTGCTTGCGGAGGTCTTTGTAAACACTTCCCTGAACGATGGGGAACAATGTCTGGCTATGGCCGTAATGCGGTTCGGTACTGTCGAAACGGTTGCAGCAGCGGGTGAGCCAGCGGTGTGTCATCTCCATCGACTTCCTGGCATAGGTGAAATCGCACGGGTAAGGTGTACATTCATCGAATGCCATGATAATGTCTGCCCCGATCGTCCGCTGGATATCCATGACGTTTTCGGGGGTGAAGGTGTGTACGCCACCGTCAATGTGTGACTTAAATACCACACCTTCTTCATTTATCTTACGGCCGGTTCCAGCCAGCGAATATACCTGATAACCGCCGCTATCGGTCAGTATCGGCCTGTCCCAGCCGTTGAATGCATGTAGCCCGCCCGCCTTTTCGAGAATGTCGAGCCCGGGGCGGAGATATAAATGATAGGTGTTTCCTAATATGATCTGTGCCTTGACATCCTCCTTCAACTCGCGCTGATGAACCGCTTTCACAGTTCCCGCTGTACCCACGGGCATGAAGATAGGCGTCTGGATTACCCCATGATCCGTCTCGACCAATCCTGCCCTCGCTTTCGAATGGGGATCCTCAACTTGTAATGTAAACTTCATTAAAAGGTTTTAAATTGCTGGTGTGCAAAAATAGGGGGAACGTCTCGAACATTCCTGTCAATGACAGTATATTTGCATGAATATGGAAAAATTTTACATCTCTCTTCTATTGTGGCCGATTCTTTACTCTATGCGCTAGGAGCGTTTGTAGCTGTTCAGTTATTCTATTATCTCTTCTTTTTTACACGGCTGGCATTTTACGGAAAAGGGGCAAATTATGGCAATGCCATGCCCGGAGTAACCGTATTGGTCTGCGCCTGGAACGAAAGGGAGAACCTGACGGAGCTCATTCCACTGCTGGACGCGCAGGAATATCCAGAATATGAGGTGATCCTGCTCGACGACCGGTCCGATGACGGGAGTGAAGAGTATATCCGCGAGAATATCAACAGCTGGAAGCACATCCGCTACATTCGTATCAACGATCAGTTCAACCACGTCACGCCCAAGAAATATGCGTTGACCGTTGGAATGAAACAGGCCAAATATCCCATCGCGCTCATGACCGACGCCGATTGCCGTCCCGCTTCGAACCACTGGATCACTGCCATGACCTCCCGGGTAAACGAGGACAAAGATATCGTACTGGGTTTTTCACCTTATTTCAGACAAAAGGGGTTGCTTAACTGGTTTATTCGCTGCGAAACTTTCTACGCGGCCGTTCAATACCTGTCTTTCACACTCGCGGGAGTGACCTACATGGGCGTTGGGCGTAACATATTATATAAGCGCTCCGTCTTTTTCGCCAACAAGGGCTTTTACACACACAAACATGTATTCGGTGGTGACGACGATATTTTTCTGAATGAGGTAGCTACCAGCACCAACACCACCATATCGATCGAGGAAGATTCTTTCGTTTATTCCGTCCCCAAGACCAATTGGAAAGACTGGTTCCGGCAGAAGCGTCGGCATATTTCGGTGAGCAGGTATTACAAGCCACGTAACAAGGTTTTACTCGGAATGCTTTCTGCCGCACACATTGGTACCTGGTTTTTGGGGCTGTTGATATTGGCCTGGGGCCTGATCGTGAAAGACATCCTGTTGCTGCAATACCTCGGTATCATTTTCGGCGTAAGATGGGCCATTCAATGGTTCCTCCTTATCATTATTAATATAAAGCTGGATAAAACCGTGGAGTGGTTCGGCTTTTTACTGATGGACTTTGCGCTTTTTATTTATTACCTCGTTTTCGGGTTTTTGACCATGACGAGCAGAAAACCCCGTAAATCATGGAATTGATTGATAAATACTTCCCGGACCTTACCGCTGACCAGCGTGATAAATTCGGGCAAATGGGCGAATTATACGAATACTGGAATGCCCGGGTGAATGTGATCTCTCGCCAGGATATCGATACCTTATATGAACGTCACATTCTGCATTCGCTGGGTATCGCGAAAGTGCAGCAGTTCAAACCGGGTACGAACTTGCTCGATGTCGGCACAGGCGGCGGCTTTCCGGGTATCCCGCTGGCCATTATGTTCCCCGAAGCCCAGTTTCACCTCGTCGACAGCATTGGCAAGAAAATCCGCGTCGTGCAGGAGATTGTAGACGCGTTGAAGCTCGACAACGTGCGTGCAGAGCAGGTACGCGCCGAGAAGCTGGACGACAATTATGAATTTGTCGTAAGTCGTGCCGTGACGCGCATGGCACCTTTTGTAGGCTGGGTGAAAAAGAACATCAGCCGCAACTCCTTCCACGACCGTAGGAACGGTATTTTATACCTCAAAGGCGGCGACCTGGACGAAGAACTCTCCGAGATCAGGGAAAAGCCGCAAATTTACGCGCTTTCCGACTTTTTCGGGGAGGAATTCTTTGAAACTAAGAAAGTCGTATACGTACCTTTGTAAGCATTCATTTATCAACCTATTCAAAATATGAACGAGCGATTCAGCGCCAGTGGGCTCATGAACCCCTTTTTTCCGGATGAAGTCACTTTCGGAGAAAAAGGCGTAACCTTCAAAGTCAGGAAACTTTTCAAAAGCAACGATAACTTCGTTTTTTATTCCGACATCTCGGGCGTAGAAATTGAGAGTGGTGTGTTCTTTTCGACGATCCGGGTCATTCCGCGCATGCGTCCTGAAATAATTATCAATAATTTTACGAAGGGAGATGCCAAGAAAGTCAAGGAGTTAATCCTGGCGAAAGTGCAGGCGTAACATTTTTTTGAGGTTTGGGCTTGCGCTGTATAAATCGATTTCTTAGATTTGCACCACAATTCGAGTACAACAACCGGATAATGATTCCCGAATAGCTCAGCCGGTTAGAGCATCTGACTGTTAATCAGAGGGTCGCTGGTTCGAGCCCAGCTTCGGGAGCTTGAAAATGAAGCACTTACGAGATAAAACTTGTAAGTGCTTTTTTGTTTGCAAACATTTTGGGCCAAGTCAAAAAGGATCAGCGCCAAAACTTGGGATCAAGTCCTAAACTTGTGGAGTGCACAAGATTTAATCTCAAAAATATCTGTCTGTGCTTAAGTTTTTTGGATTGTGCTAAAATCAACCGGCTGGTTTCAGGGAAATAGCATTATTTCTTGCATAACCGATAATAAGAGTTGCCGGTAGGAATAAGCATATAACAAACTGAAAGTGATGCAGGTACTAGTTCCATAGCGCCATGCGTAAGCTACGGAATGGCCCTGGTAGTTAACCAGTTTACCAGATACCAGCACCTTATTTGGGCATTCCAAACAGCATTCTTTTATATGGGACCATTTTTTATGATAGCACGTTGCCGCCCTCATAGTGTCGACCTAGGCTATTTTTTACCTCCTGAAATTTTTTCGTCCAATTTACTTTGACTCAAAAATGTCCTGTAATCCTTGATATTCAGCATGTCGTGCAGAGCCTTTTTCTTATCAGCTGCCTGGTCATAATAAGCCTTGCAGATTTGATACCCTACCCAATAGCCTAAGTCGGCAGGACGGTCCGCTGTTTCCTGACTGCTATTGCCAATCCAGTTTGAGTAACGATCCAGATACATCTCCTTTTTGAACTCTTCCCAAACCTTCCGTTCATTTCCAATGGCCCAGGCGTGGAGGCGCTGATTTGCCGTCCTGCCGCTGATCAGTTCTCCGATGAAATCGGCCATACCTTCCTCGATCGCATAGCGCAGCAAGATGGTGTCAGCGGCCATGTTGTTCTGTTGTACATGCACCAGTTCGTGCGCTACCACATGCTTTAATTCATTAAATGGCAGCATGTTTTTTTTCTGCCATAAATTCAATTCATGGGTTGGCGTATCCTTGTTCGCTGCCTGCATATCGACCCCCATGATGGAGCCATAACCAGTGACAGTTCCACCTGAGCTCCATCCTCCGATGACGAAAGCGACATTAGGAAAAGTGGCGGGTGTGTACAAGTGTTTCAGATTCCGGAATATAACACGGAGGGAATCCTCCAAAGTGCTAACCTGTTCCGTGTTAGCACGGATACTGGCGTAATATTCAGGCATGATTTCAAGGTTGTGGACAAAACCTTTGACGCCGCCGATGTTTGGCGTTTTTATCCGGTAGTATTCCTGCAAATCGGGAGTGCCTTTCTCGAAATATTCAGTAAGAAACAACTTCTGAGCGTTAGAAGAGTCTTTTTTATATCGGTCATAAACTTTCCAGAATAGCGCTATATCGCTCGTGATCACCGCAGCCCGCTCGGGATCACGCTGCGCGTCTTGTTTTTCGGTCATATAGCGAAGCAGATCTGAATATGTCTGATACTTCCGAACCGCCGCCAAGCCAGGTTCAGACTCTATCCATTTTCTATTACTAAATCCATACAATTTCACAGCCTTTTCAAGGCTGGCCAGTGCGCTATCGGGCATTTGAGCCATGGCATAGAAATAGGTGGCATTTACCGCTGGTTGTCTTTTATATGCCAGCATTCTGCGGGCCTCCCCCTCGGCATGATAGTTTCTGGCAGCTCCTTTATAGTGCTTTGCTTCACCCAAACTGTCTGCGAGCTTTTGATATTTGTCTGCTGCCTGATTGAAATCCTGTGAAAAAATCTTGGTGGTTAAAAGAAGCGAAATTGTCAGTACACATGCCTGAACGACCTTCAATTTAACAGGATAACGCATTTTAAGATTGTTAAGTAAATTTCGAATAGACGCTAACCTAAATCTAGGTGAAACAAAAGGTAAAAGTAAGTTACAACTATATGTAACAACAAGCAAACCGGTCAGTTTCTCTGCGGATTACAATTTTGAGTTAATTGACCACTTGGGTATTAAACCGCTGGACAATAAGTGGTGTTGAATTCATTTTCTGAAATGGTTTTGATCCCCGTTGCCAGATCGTTGGCCGTTATCTTGCCAAATCCCAGGAAGCCCTTGCCTGTGCGTTGCAGCTTACTTGCTTCATAGTTATATTGAATGGTGTTAATGCCCCCCGATCCCATTCTGCAATTTGAAATCGGAAACGGCGTAGAGCGGTGGCTGGATCGCGTTGAATGGGTAAGCGGTGAGATTTCCCCGGATATGGAAGCCGTTTTCATCCGTGAGCTTCTTGTAAACCCACTTGGTAACATGGTTGTAGCCGTTTTTACTTTTTCAAGAAGATTCTCTCTGCCTTCTTTTTTGAAGTAAAAAAGATCCATTTTTACATTGATGATCTTGAAATTGGCGGTGTCAGCCCGGTGGTCACAGTTGAAATCGCCGATCATTGGAAGGGGCGCACCCAGATTTACTGCGTAAGTGCTATTTACACAATAAAAATTAACCCCGGTACTTGAATAACCCTTTCCATAGTAGACATCGAAATTCGAAGGTGCCGCTATTTGCCACCCGTGATAAATGTCCGATTTGCCATCTCCGTTGATATCGGCAATACCCAGCTGATCGCCTGTGAAAGGATCGGTATCGGGAGTTGTGTTAAATGTAAAAGGCGATTCATAGAAGCCTACACCATTAGAGATAACTACTTTCAAGCTCCTGAAGTAGTTGATTCGGCCAGGATATCCGTTTTTCCGTCGCCATTAAAATCGCCAAAGTAGCTTAGGTGGTCTTTGGTTAAGTAATTGGTTGAGAAATGGATCCGGCGTGCCGTCCACCCATCGAAGGTAAAAACCGTGAACAAGCTCCCCGCTGCTATCGAAGATGAAAACGTTTCTACCGTCAGTGGCACGGACGTAGCTGGGCAATTTAGTAGTGTCTCCCCCTTCTATTTCCGGATTACTATCTTTTGACTTTTCCCGGGCGAAGTGACGGTGTACAGGCCGCTTGTCAGATTGCTGACGTCGACCGGCTTGCCAGGCTCCACAAACTGTTTGCTCATGATTTTCCCCTCCGGATTCCGGATGATGATGACGCTTTTGTCTTTCAGATTTTTAAGATAAAAGTGATTTCCGGCCGGATTCGGGTAAGCAACGATCTCATCGTCGGGGCTTTTAACGGAAATTACTCTTGAATAGGCGAATTTGCCATCAAAATCCATTTGTTTGAGCCGGTAGTAGCTGAGGAAAAGCGGGCTTCTGTCAATGAAATTGTAATCGCTTCCAGTATTGGTGTTGCCGCGGCCTGCTACAAATCCGATCTTCTCGAACTTATTCCCATCCCAGCTTCTCTCGATAGCAAATCCTTCGCTGTTGTTTTCGAAGCTGGTTTTCCAGGCAAGATAGTTTTGCTCGCCTATATTGCTGGCGGAAAACGATACCAGGGTCACGGGGAGCGTGGCCACGACTTCGTTTTCGGTAGTCAGGGTGAGGCCGGGTACAGCGCTGTTGGTAACCTCGGCGTAATACGTGCCGTCTTCGGTCACGTTGTAGTCTTTATTGCCGACTATCGTCGCTACCAGCACGTTGTTTCTATACCACTTATAGGTGTTATTGGCAATCGTTCCACCTGCTTCCGCAGTCAGCAATTTCGCGCCAACGTTGTAATCGATGCCAATTTTAGCCTGATTGTTGTAAATGTCAATCCGACTAATGTTTACATCTAAGCCTTCAAAATTGAATGAATTGTTCGGAATACTCACACTGGCCAAAGCCGGAATTCCAGATAAATCGGGAATAGGGCCTTCCAGTCCGCCATATAATGGGATGGCACAGCATGGATTGTTATAATAACCTAAACTCAGTGAGTTTAAACTTGTGAGGTTATTAAAGGAAGCGGGAATGCCACCCGTAAACTGGTTCGCGCCGCCCAGGTTCAAAAACTCTAATTTAGTAAGGTTGCCAAGTTCGGAGGGAATAGCGCCCGAAAATTGCTGGGAACCCAGGTTCAGATAAGTAAGATTAACAAGATTGCCCAGGGAGCCGGGGATAGGGCCATTCAATTCGCCATGAAATTTCATGTCTCTCAGCATGCAACTCAGATTAAGGTATGTCAGTTTCGTCAGGTTGCCTAGACTTTCCGGTAGCGGGCCTGGTAGCGGCAAGCCACCATATATGTCGTAGTCGATCCCATTGTCGCCGCTTAGATCGAGATGTTCGAGGTTGGTCAGATTGCCGATCTCCGTTGGAATGGGTAGATAAGGCGGGTTGTATGCTGTGCGAGCGTCGGTGAGGACAGTCCAGCCGAGAATCAGGGTTTTCAATTGATCCAGATTCCCGATTGCCGGTGGAATGCTCCCATCGAGGCCACTTTGCAAGAGATTCAGGCCCGTTACACGTCCTCCCTCGCAGGTGACGCCGTACCAGCCACAAGGGCTATCGCCCGGGTTGCCGGCAGGATTCCAGCCGGCATTCTCAAACCAGGCCGGGCCGTTGGTGGAATTATAAAGTGCTATTAATGCCAGTCGGTCAGATTCCAAAGAACCTTGTCCCGAACTTGTAAAGAAAGACAGTAGTAAAATTGCCAGTAGAATGTGTTTCATAGCTTTCAGTTATTGGTATTGAGGGATAATATTTGAGGTTGTTCCAATGGGTTATAAAATTGTAAACATTGGATACAAAATGCAAGCAAATAATGCGTCATGTCGATTTTAACTCAATGCCATTTCAGTTTAAATTGAGAACTTTATCCTGATTAATCTAACCGCAAACCTTTTACCCAGCAAATGGATGAGCTAAAAAAAGAGGATATCAAACAGGAAGTATTTGACCTTTATGACGACTATGCGCACAATCGTATCGACCGCCGTAATTTTATGCAGAGCTTGTCGGCATATGCGGTGGGTGGTGTGACGGTGACTTCGCTGATGAGCTTTCTGATGCCCGATTACCAGGGGGCCGTTCAGGTTCAGGCCGGTGACCCGCGGTTGCAGTCGGATTATGTCAATTACGATTCTCCGAAAGGTGGAAAAACGATCAAAGCATTGCTCTCGAAGCCTGCCGATGCGCAAGGCAAGTTGGGAGGCATTGTAGTGGTTCACGAGAATAGGGGACTGAACCCGCATATCGAGGATGTAGCGCGCCGTGCGGCATTGGCAGGGTTTATTTCGATTGCGCCGGATGCGCTTTCACCGCTGGGTGGGTATCCGGGCAATGACGACGCTGGGCGAGAGCTTCAAAGCAAACGCGACCGCAATGAAATGCAGGAAGATTTCATCGCGGCTTATGAGTATTTGAAAAACCATAAGGATTGTAATGGCAGGGTCGGTGTCGTGGGTTTCTGTTTTGGCGGTGCCATTGCCAATATGATGGCCGTGCGTATCCCTGACCTGGCCGCCTCGGTGCCGTTTTACGGCGGACAGCCGGCAACAGAAGATGTTCCGAAAATCAAAGCGCCGCTACTGTTGCATTATGCGGGCCTGGATACGCGCGTGAACGAAGGCTGGCCCGCGTATGAGAAAGCATTAAAAGAAAACCACAAGGAATATACGGCATTCATTTACCCCGACGTGAATCACGGCTTTCATAACGACACTACGCCCCGGTACGACAAGGCCGCCGCAGAGTTGGCGTGGCAACGCACAATCGATTTTTTTAAAGGAAAACTGGCGTGATGCGAGATTGATGGCTTTGGTGAAAAAAAGTAACCCCGTAAAACAGTGGTTTTACGGGGCTCTAACAAATAGAATTATCCGCCTGATTATTATTTACCGCTGCCTTGGTTGTGGCAGTTTTGGATCATTTTGTCTCTCAATTCTACCGCTTTGGCAAGCGCATCGTTATAGTTTGCTTCTACACGGGCAGTGTTTGAGTTCTTAGTTTCCTCTGCGCGTGCTTTGGCGATCGCTGCGATTTCTGCGCAAGTGCCGGTTTTAGCAGCTTCAAGCTGATTAACCTTTGCCAGGTAATCAAGCAACTGAACGTTGATCAGCGCCTTCAGTTGTTCGTACTGGCCCGGTTTCAGGAATGGCTTAGATTTCTCCAACGCAGCAAGCGCCTCATTAGCGATTTTGATACCAACCTGACGAAGTGCTTCGAAATGCGCCGCACTGTTTTCGCCGGTGCATTGTTCCAGGTTACGCTGAATGCGTTCCAAGTCCTTGTTGTAAGCATCGTTGATTTTGTCGAGCTCTTTCGCTTTGCTGTCATCCAGGCGCTCCTTGGTTTTCTCGAATTTCTCGTTAGCCCGGGCGATACAGTCGTCGGTGTTGCCGGCTTCAACAGCCGGGTTGTTGGAAGATGTTCCTGCTGTAACTCCGCCGGTGCGTCCACCTTCGAGAAGGCCAGCCACCTTGGCTGCTGTGAAAAGCGAGAGGTAGCCCTGAAGTTTTGCGTCTGCTGCAGCTTTGTTCAGGATGGAACGCACCTGATCCGAATTGATCACGGTTTTCGTTGCCTGAGCTGGGGTAACCTGGTTCAGCGCTTTGATCTCCGCGTCTGTCAGCGAGCTGGATACCTCCGCGGCTGCCTGCGATACATTGGCCGGGATATTTCCAGCCGTAACTGTGCTCAATGAGCTGTTCAGGTTCTGGCTCTTTACCGAAGTTTCCACTTTTCCGGGCACGAGTTTGACGTCCGGTGATTCCTGAAGTGTGGTAGGGGCCAGTTCCAGCTTGTCCAGTTCGCCGGAAAGCTCTGTGTTGGCGGGTGCCAGTGAATCCGCTTCTTTATCCTTACACTCATAAAAGAAGAATGTAAAGAACGTCAGAAGGGTAAGTAATCTGAGTGTACGTGTTTTCATTACGAGTTTGATTTAGTGAAAAAGACTATTTGGCGGATTATTAAATTGGTTCTGTTGCTACATTATTCTCCCTGGCCAGTGCGCTTATATAAGCCAGACCAAACCTTGGCTGCTTACCGGTGTAAACAGTCTGATTATCATCCACCGCATAACAATGCCGTGCTTAGCCCTTCAATGGCAAGCAGTAAAAGCGAACGGATACTCCTATATGTTTCCTGTCACGCTATGCCACAATCCGTTTCATCGTAGCATACCAACAGGTTCGTACATGCTTTGCGGCATTCTCTAAGGGATTTTCGCAATTATCAATAAGAGGAAGAGGTCGGGACATTTCCTGAACGGAAGTCCTGGAAACAGGATAGTTGAAAAGGAAGGTCAGATTCTTAAAGTGGCCGGATAGGCACCGCCCTTGTCCGGAGCTCATTCCGCCTCGCGGCGAAAGCCATTGATAACAATTTTCCATCATGTCTTTTACCGTTGAGTGAGTTGTCTGTCCAGTCAGAGTTTCGTTCATTTGAAATTCTACGGGCTAATTGTAGACGTTATTTTACTTGCATTTTTCCAGATGTAAAATAAAATCTACAACAAGTTTAAGGGATTAGATTTCAATTTCAAAATAAAAATATCTCTACAAGTTTGCAAGTAATTGATAATGAGCTATATAAAAAATTGTAAAGATAAATATTGAAAGTTGTTCTTTTAAAAGTCACATGGTGGTAAGGCTACATTACTGTCGTTTTTAAACATTGAAAGGGTAAGTAACGTGGGTCTTATGTCGCAGCGTTTCAATAGCTTGTAATCATCTGGAATCGTTGGTGAGTGCCATATGATAATCGGTTATCTTTAATTTTCTCAAAATGAATAATGGCAAATCACTTCCATCAGCCAAGGTTCTCCGGCAAAAGGGATCAGCACCGCCCTCCTGCGCTGGTTGGGGCATTAAACCAAAAGACCCGCCGAAAAAAGCGTCGGCGGGTCTTCTGTATGAAAATGTGAAAATTACGGTACAAGTACCTTCCTGGTCAGTGTGCTGGCGTTGCTACGCTGCAGGGAAAGAATGTAAAGACCCGATGAAATGCCATTTTTAGGCTTTAGAACAAATTCATTACCTGTATGGCTAAGCGAAAAGCGTATTGCCCTTCCTGATAGATCGTAGAGATTAACATTGGACGCATTTTCGTTTTTAAGCAGGAATTTGATTTCCCTTGTCGATGCCGGGTTGCCCATAAGCTCAAATGCGACGCTATTGGCGCCATTGTCAACAGCAATCGTTCGTGAATACTCGAATTTCCCATCCAGATCCACCATTCGCAGGCGATAATAGTTGTTGCCAGCCAGGGGTTTGGCATCGACGAACAGGTATTGTTGGGTAGCCGCCGAATTCCCCTTTGCCTGAACACGGCCGAGTTGGATGAATTCCCTTGCGTCCGTACTTCTTTCGATGTCGAAATGGCTGCTGCCAGCTTCTTCGGTGGTAGTCCACGAAAGGCTGACGGCATTATCGAGCAGTGACCCGTTGAATCGGGCTAGTGTAACGGGTAGTGTAATAGTACAGCCGTTTTTCAACTCGGCCACGATCGCATTTGGCAGGCTCGGGCCGTTCAAAACCACCCAGATCGTACGTTTATCTTCCAGTAAGCCATAGGTATATGGTTCTTCCTTACTTTGGATAGGCTGAGAAGCCGAAAGGTTGGTCGGGCCGCTTGTATAAATTGGTGTATCGCCCGCGCCGAAAGTCGTTTCTCCGTTTGTTAATACTCCATCGTCCAGATACAAGGTATATGACACCTCAAATGCCGTCGGACTGGTGGAAACAATGCTCAGGTCATATGTCCGCGGACCGTCGGGCTCATTGCAATTGATCTTGCCGGTAATCACAGGATCATTGATTTGCAGATTGAAGCCCTCATTGTAACAATGGACAGGAGGATTGGCGCTCTGCGCCTGGCTGGACCAGACATCACCTTTCAGGATTGGAAGCGCTTCGCATGCGCCCGGTACCGCAAACTGGATGTTCTCGATTGTTATGCGATACACGTTTGAACCCAGATCTTCTTCGATGAGGTTCAGCCCGGTAAAGAGGGGTATCACATCCTCGTCGGCACTGTAAGTAGATAGTAATGTGGCCGATCCATCGGTACTGATAGCAAGCGTGGCAAGCACATTGCCAAGGTCGGCGAGTTTAGGCGCTTTTTTGTAATCGATGTCGGGGTACTCGGTAGGTTTCCACAAATGTACATAAGTATACTTGTTACCATTGTTTTTGTCGATCGTAAAGGAGAGGTTGACATTCACGATACAATCTGAGCCGCTCGGGGAAACACTGTTAAGTTCAATTGCGGGTTCAACCAGCTGACACTGAGCGTGAGACTTCGAATGGATGGAAATTGCCCCAAGGACAACCCATATCCACAGGTAAAAAGTTTTCATGATAGAGGACGTTTAGTGACTTAAAAATTTAAAATCAATATACTTCCAATATCTTGAAATAATTAAATTATAAAGTATTTGGTCAAGTAATTTTTACAAAACTACCAATAGCTATGCGTCGTGTAAAAATAGTACCTAGCGCCACCTGTTTTCCGACTACGAATAATAGAAATAGTATTGTTTTTTTGTGTAAATATATTTTTATATAATTGATTTTTAATTGTTTACATTTTAATGAAACTATTTTTTATCCAACTATAAATTTTGCTATGTCTTATTGAAAACTTTCGAGTATTAGACATAATCTTAATCCCGCGCTATGAATGACCTATTGAAAAAGTACAATTTATAGGCCAGCATTCTCCCTGATATAATTCTATTTTTACCGTTGGTATATCCAATAGTGCCGCCTGGTCACTTTTTTACCGGTCGAACCGTTTGTTAGCTCTTTTTTGTCCCGGTACGAAAACTCGGCCCTTTAATTCCTGACTCTAAAACAACAGACGATGAAGGCATTCTCAATTGGCGTTATACTGGTTTTGCATGGATTGCTTATCCTCGCGCAGACTCCACAACAATTCAGTTTCCAGGGAGTCGCGCGGCAAGCCGACGGGAAGATCGCAGGTAATGCCACTGTGGGCATCCGTATTACGATCCATTCCGAAACGGCGGCTGGCGCTTCGGTTTATCAGGAAGCGCATGCCACTCAAACCAACGCGAGTGGCATTTTCAATATTCAGATTGGCGGAGGGGCTGTTGTAAGCGGAAAGTTTGCGGATATTTCGTGGAAAACATTCCCGTATTTTCTTCAATTGGAAATGGACCCGTTTGGTGGAACGACGTATACGGATATGGGAACAACGCAAATGGTAAGTGTCCCATATGCCATGCATGCGACGGAAGCGACGAAATGGAACGACGGGTACCCGGTGGTGCAAAAAGACGGGTTCGGGCCTGACCTCGATCCGAATGATCCGGATGCTGTGAATGATTCTGATCTTAAAAAGTACCTGTTGCCTCAAATCGGCGACGGGAACCGATTGATCTGGTATCCGGCGAAAGGTGCCTTCCGTGCAGGAAGTTCAGTAAACGGTAAGTGGGAGGATTCTGAAACCGGGACATTTTCAGTTGCATTCGGAAGCGACAATATAGCGAAGGGATTAGCCAGCCTTGCTTCCGGAGTAGCTTCTTCGGCTACGGGCGATTTTTCGACAGGGATAGGCTTCAACGCATTTGCATCAGGTTATACTGCTGCCTCATTTGGTATCGGCACACAGTCCAACTACAGGGGTAGTTTCATTGTCGGTATGTATAATTTGCCCCATGGCTCAGGCGGTAGCGCCGTTGCTGCGCCTGATGATGCTATTTTTCAGGTCGGCAACGGAACGGGGGATAATGATAGATTGAATGCAATAACAGTTTTGCGGAATGGAAGTACAGGAGTAAATCTGCGTAATGGATTTCCAGAATTTCCGCTAGATGTCGGTGGGCGGATGCGCATCAGGCACAACGGGGCGGCTTCCGGAATCTATTTCAACAACTCGCAAAATGTTGCGGATGCTTTTGCCGGATTGAAAACAGATTCCCAAATCGGTTTTTTTATTAACGGCGCATGGCGATTCTGGGTTGACAACGCGGGTAACGGAACCTTGGGAGGTACACTAACGCAATCCTCCGACCGCCGGTTAAAATGCGACTTTTCCCGGCTTTCGGGCAGCCTCCAAAAATTGGCCAGCCTCGAAGGTTACCATTATCATTGGAAAGAAAAGGAACGAGATCAATCGCTCCAAACCGGTTTAATAGCCCAGGACGTAGAAGCGGTGTTTCCCGAACTGGTCAAGACAGATGATAAAGGTTTCAAATCGGTTAACTACACAGGATTTATCCCACACCTGGTCGAGTCGGTAAAGCAATTGGCGAGTCAAAATGTGAAGCTGGAAGCTGAAAATGCGGCTTTTAAAGCTGATAATAGGGCCATTCAAGACCAACTGAACACAATACAGTCAAGGCTTGATAAATTGATGGTGCAGCCATCGGGTATGACGGCGAAGTAAATTGAAGTGGAAAAGGGATAGCGGCGTTCAGTTTGGATGCCGCTATTTGATGTTTAAAGGTGTTTGAAAACGGTAGAAACCTGTTCGTTCGCCAATTCCATTGTCATCCGCGACTGATCCCTGAAATTAAAAACATGCCCGTCGCGACGGACTTCGTCGACGAGTGAGAAATCGATTTGCCGGATCAACCAGCCTTCTACCTGCGCAGCTTTGGAGGCGATAATGCCTTCCTCGGGCGTATCCTTGTCGGGCGTAGTGTAAAATGCCGCATAGCCGTAGTTGACATCCACCGCGGGCGACCATGCCGCTTCGCCGATGGTTTGGGACACCACCGTATAAGCCTGGTTTTCGAGCGCGCGTGCCCGTGCACCCACATGTACGCGCGTGGCGCCGCGAAGGGTTTCTGTGCAGCTTGGGGCTAAGATCAGTTTGGCGCCGGCTTCGCAGAGTTTTTGCGCCCCAAATGGAAACTCTACGTCGTAACAGATCTGAATGCCGAATTTGCCCCAGGGGGCTTCAAAGACCGTCAGCTGTTTTGGCGCGCTTTCGATGCCCCAATGCTCGTTTTCAAATCGCGTCATGAAAAACTTGTCCTGATATCCCGCCAGGCCATCCTTGCCAAACACAAAAGCCCGGTTCAACTTTTTTCCCTCTTCCACGACGGGAATGCTCGGGGCAACAATGATAACCCCGTATTTGCGTGCAAATGCTGCGAAAGTAGCGCAGAAATCGGCTTTCAGCTCGTTCAAGGCGTGTATCTGGCGACGGATATCGTTACGGACGTCACCGCCGAAGATGCTAACAAGCTCCATGGCGCCGTATTCCGGGAAAAGGAGGAGCTCCGCGCCACCGATGGCAGCGTCGGCTACCCATTTTTCCGTATGCTTCTGCCACGAGGCAAAATCCGGATGTTCGGTAATAGGATATTGTGCCGAAGCAATCGTTACCTGCTGCATTATTGGTTTAGTTTTTGAGCGGTTTAGTCCAGAAAATCATGGTTTTAGGGCTAGAAACAAGTTCTCCTAAATCCGGCCATTCCATGATACTTTGCAATGCCGGTTCTTTCTGATAGCCGCGTTTCAGCCAGAATGCATCGTTTGGACGGTAGTCGGTGGGTTTGAGCGGATGGCTGTCGCCTCTGTCCACGGAGCAGAAACAGCAGGTTTTGAATGTACCCAGGCTTCGCGCATACGCCTCTCGTTCGTCGAAAAAGCGATGACCAAGGCCTGATCCCCGGTACGCGGGCAAAAGAATGCTCTCGCCAAAATAACAAATAGCCTTTTCATCGAAGCCCGCGACTTGAAATGGCTTGCGGATTTCGGCCGTTTCATCTTCAAGCGGAATGCAGGTCGTAGCCCCCACCATTGTATCACCGTCATAAATGGCGAAAAGGAAAGAGTGCCCCGATCGCAGGTAGGTTTGCAAATATTGCTTCTCGTATTCGACACTGCCTTCATACAAATAAGGATAATCCCTGAAAACGGCAATGCGGAGCCGGGCCAGGTCGTCAAAAACTTCCGCAATCCCGGCCCCTGTTTTTTGAATGAAGGTTAATTGGGCGGTCATGGTTTGGAAACGAGTTCGATCCAGAGGGGCAGGTTATAGTAAGTGGTTACCCGGCTGATCTTGCCGTCGGTGAGTTCCAGGAATGCCCCGGCAGGTAGTACATAAGACTGCCCACGCGCTTCGGGGAGGCCCTCTTCCGCCCGTTTATAAATGCCGTTCACGACGAACTCCACAGCAACGCGTTTACCAAGTGGCTCGGAGAAAAACACCATGTCGGTAAGCGTTTCTTCGTAGGCTTCATCCATTTTTTGAAGAAATGCCGTGAATTTCTCCAATCCAATGCGGACGTCACCCTGGTTGGCCTCGTGCCTTACTTGGGGATGGAGCAGCGCGAGCATGCCTTTCCAGTTTTTCGCATTGAAAGCTTCATAGTATAGCTGTACGGTTTCTAATGCAGTCATTTTTTCAGGTATTTGTTTAAAAACGATTCGGATAAATAATGGAATGTTGGTTTTAAAATGGCTTCTCGTCCAGCGAAACCTGTCCATTTGCGTCCTTTCGGTACACCGCAAGACAGTTAGGCGAGAATTTCGGGGCAAAATGCGGCTCACTTGCTGAGAGGCTGTTCGGGAACGGTTTTGCGGCATCAAAAAAATAAACCGTCGTAGTGCCGTATTTGGTATAAGGCATCAGGTCGCCGTATTTGAGCAAGTCCTTAGAATGCGTATCCTGTACACTTACCGCATATATCCGCACGATCGGCCCCGTATTATTTTCATTCCGGTACATCGCCACCTCGCTGAAACCGCCTTGCAGATCGGCGACGGTCGGCTGCGACGTGGAATCGTAGACGATATAGCCTATCATAGCAGCCAGTGCGAGCAGCAGCAGGTTTTTCTTGTTTTTAAAAAACGTCATAATCGTTGAACAAGGTCATTTTAAAGGAACATACAGCCATTTGCCGTCACTTTCCAGAACAAGTCGGTAGGTTTTTCTATGATAGTCAAATCCCGGTCCCTCACTCTTTTCGGCGATGATCGCATCCGGCTGAAATGCGGGATCTTCCAGCATTCCCGACGCATTGCCAACAAGCACATGCGCAAATTCCCGTCCGGGTTTCCGCAGTAAAAACTGGTAGGCATAATCAAAACTGGCTTCCGTGAAAACAAAACCGATTTTTTTCGGATTGAGTGCATTCACCTGCAGTAAAAGTGCTTCCGTTCCGGGCCAGTGATCACCCCAAAAAAGCCGCCCCGGGCTGGCATGCAATACACTTTCCTGTTTGAGGTTCAGGTTAGGGGCGTCCGTGCGGATATTCAGATGCAATGCGGAGTTGATAGGGGGAAATACTTCTTCAAAAAACCATTTGGTGGAAAGCAGTGGGTGCGCCGAACTGAGCAATGCGAATGGCAGCGCTGTCGCCCAAAGCAAAGAAGGGAGCAGTCGGGCAAGCCATGTGGGTAAAACGGCGCCGTAAATAATGCCTATGACGGGCGAGGCGAGCAGAAAGAACGGAATGTGCAGCCGCGAGCCGTAGGTCTGATAACTGATAAAAAAGCAAAAGACGAGGAAACTGAGAAAAGTGAGCCGGCTATACCATCTGACGGTTTTGGACAAGCGTGCCAAAAACAGCGCCGGAATGCTGAGCAGGATCAGCCAGATACCGAAGAAGTTATGGGCGAAATCTTCATTAAAATTCAGCTTGTTCATTTTGAATGGCATTCCCAAACGCGGTACATCGAGGGGGATACCCATTGCGTCGTGAGCATTTTTAAGCTGATTATAGAGGAAATCGTTGTACCGGTTACCGGGAGAAACGAAGCCCAGGTGCAGGAAAATATGCTTACTGACCGATGAAATGTAATCTGCCGGCCCGGTAAAAGTGTTTTTATTGCCGGAACTGATCGTGCCGATCGGCGACCCGAAAACTTTGTTGGTCCGGTACCAGTAGGGCACATTGAGCGCGAGGGTAAGGATCAGCGCGGCAGCTACGAAACCGGCGATATGCTTTCGGAGCGCTGGTTTGCGGAGCATGGCGACCAGCAAATAACAGCCGAAGGGGAGCACATAAAACAGGAATGTTCCCTTGGTCATCATTCCGGCCGCGCAGCAGAGCGGGATGAGGTACAGGCTTGCCAGCAGGTTATTTTGAATATAATCAAAAGCCAAAAATGCTGTGGCAAGGATGAAAAAGGCTACTACCAGGTCGTTCTGGGTCGTCATCGATTCCAGGACGACAATCGGGAGCGTAGCAGCGAAACACAAGCCGATCCGAAGTGCAATCTGTCGCCGGGCGACGGTTCGTTGCTCGGCGGTTTGCCGCCCGACGGTCTCCTCCGCGGCCGGAGATTTAAAAAAAAGCCGGATGATCATCGAAATCAATGCCAGTATTCCCAGCAGGCAACCCCATTGTAAAAGCTGAAAATAGCGTTCCGAGCCTGAAAGCAGAAATGTATGCAAATGAACATACTCTGAAAACGGGCTGAATGAGATCGAACGCTCGATGTGCGAGGCGTAATGCGCGACGTTTCCCTGCTGTATCCAATAGCCAAGCCGGCTGAGATGATAACTGAGTGAATCCTGGTTGTTTGGAATGGCTACAAGAGCGACAATTCCTGTAATTGAGGAGAGTATCACCAGCATAGCGGTCGTCCACAGGCCCAATTCCCGGTAAAAGTTACGGGTGCCATCCAGCCATCGTCGTGCTACCGACCCGAACGTGATGCCGTGAATGCTTTTCAGTTTGAACCACGTCGCTGCAAGGGCTGCATTGAATATGACCCAGGCGCCCATAACCGCCAGGCGGTTGATCAGGTTGAATAACCCTAAAAGCTCTGTAATGCCGGCAATGAAAAAGAAGATAAGAATAGCGGCGGATATCAGCGAACGGCGAAAAGGCAGATCTGTGGCTCTGTAAAACGCCACATAGCAATTGGCTGTGGCCAGCACCATCGCCGTGGGGATCAAAAGGATCATAGGTAAGAAAAGTCCTGTTCGGCAAATACGAGCCGCAAACTAACTATTTCGTCGCAAAGAACCGCATTAGCTCGCCGCGCCGGACCTCGATTGCGCCGGGAAAAGGAGGTGTATTTGCGTAATAAGTGCCTGAACCGAAGAAACTTTGAAGGTCTGGTTTTGAAAGATTATTTCGGCTTGAAAACCATTTTCGGCATCGACTACCCTGACGAGGCAAGCGGCATCGCGGTACCTGCTGATACCAAGCCCATTCCGTTGCAGCGCCCGTTTCGCCCAAAAAAGCGGTCCTTCCGGTCCTTCGAGGTAAATCTGAGCATTGTCGATGGGTTGATGAATGATAAATGTGCCGGTAGCGCGGTCGAAAGAAAAGCCGCTGCGGGCAAATGTAGCTTCGAATGCGCCGTTCAGCACCAGATCTTCGGGTAATCCTGCCAGAAGGGATCCGTCCGGGTGCATTAGCCAAAGCTCGTCGGCGGTTTGTAATGCAAGATCCAGCTCGTGCGTGCTAAGCAGGATCGCCTTGTGCGCGGTGCGCGCGAGCGTGTGCAGGAGACGCATCATTTCGACACGGTTCGGCAGGTCGAGATGGGCCGTAGGTTCGTCGAGCAGGATCACCGGCGTGTCCTGCGCAAGCGCGCGGGCGAGCATTACTTTTTGCCTTTCGCCGTCGCTTAATTGGTGCATATGCCGACCGAGCAGCGGGGTAATGCCAGTTTGTTCAATGCTTTGGGCTATTTTGAAATTATCGTCCCTTGTCAGTGACCCCAGCCAACCGGTATACGGCGTGCGTCCCAATGCAACCACTTCCCGCGCAGTGAGGTTGCCGGCTTCGATCCGATCGGTCAGCACGAGGCTGAGTTTTTGGGCGAGTTCGGCGGGCTTTAAGGTACCCAGCAGTTGGTCGCCTATCCTGATTTCACCTGCCAATGGCGGTTGCAGGCCGCTCAACGTGCGCATTAAAGTCGATTTACCTGCGCCGTTTGAGCCCAGCAGGCACACCATATTGCCTGCACGAAGCTGTATGTTTAGCCCCACCGCAACGGTCCTTCCCATGCCGGACGACCGGTAGCCGATGGCCAGTGAACGGGTTTCTACTATGGCTGTCTGATTGTTCATGAAAACGAAGAACGCAGGTTATTACGTCGGATAATAATCCAGATTACCACGGGAGCGCCCAGTAAGGATGTTACGACGTTGATCGGGATTACGGTTTGTGTACCGGGCAGTTGTGCGATGATGTCACAGAGCAGCAGCAATACAGTGCCGGTGAGACAGGTCGCCGGGATGAGTACCCGGTGGTTGGATGTGCCCAGCAGCGAGCGGGTGATATGCGGGATAGCGATGCCTACGAAGCCGATCGGCCCGCAAAAAGCCGTGACGCTCCCGGTAAGCAGGCTTGTACTGAGCATGATCAACAGGCGTGTCCGCCCGACGGTAAGTCCCATGCTCCTCGCGTAATTCTCACCGAGTAACAGCGCATTGAGCGATTTGGACGAGGCGAATGCCAGCAACAAACCTGCAACGACCACCCCGGACAGTACATACAAATGGTAACCGGTAACACCGCCCAGCGACCCGAACGTCCACATAATATACTCCTGCAACTGCTCGGGCTGGCTGAAATATTGCCATATACTGATGATCGAGAGTGTGATAGTGCCGATCATAACGCCCACGATGAGCAAGATTACATTGTCGCGGATGCGCCCTGCGATGAGGAGAATAAGCGCCAGAACCCCGGCCGAGCCCAGCGAGGCCATTCCGATGATGAGCCAGCTTCCTGAAATCCCCAACTGGCTGATCGCATACATGCTTGCGCTGCTTCCACCTGCGAGCATGACGGCCGCTACACCCAGGCCCGCGCCCGCGGTGATGCCGAGCTCCGATGGCCCGGCCAGCGGGTTACGGAAGAGTGTCTGCATTTGTAATCCGCTCACGGAGAGACCACAGCCGGCAAGGATAGCGGTAATGGATTTGGGCAAACGTATTTTTTCAATGATAAAAAGCCAAGCGCGGTTTTCAGATTCGCCCGTTGTGACGATCCGGAATATTTCTTTGAATGGTATGGCCACCGAGCCTAGCATAATGTCCAGGCAAAACAGGGCGATGGCAAGCATCCCCAGAAAAAATAATGTCCAGCTTCTGTTTTGAGTATGCTGTATCATTCGGGAAGCTGTTTGTAGTAAACCAACTGATGTCCGGGAAGCAGATCGGGATGGAAAATCCGGATCATATCGGCCAGTACCGTATGCGGGTTTACACAGCCTGATTCGAAGAAATCGTTAGAGCCCCGGTCGCTCACGAGACGGTTGTAACTGTATAGCCTGCCCGTTTGGGTGGCTTTGAAATCGGCATAGCGGGCGTCCTGTGCGATGATGCTTTTTCGCGTGTCGCGGCTGTCGAAGCCGACATTGAGCCAGTAATCCGCTTTCAGGGCAAATGGGTATACGGCCTCAAAACTGAGGGGAAGGCTGCCTGTTTCAGGCGTATCGTACCATTGATAGTCGGCCCCGGCGTCCCTGAAGAAACGTGCCATGAAGCTACCGCCCGCGGGCATGAACCATGCATCCTTGGTGTTCAGGCCGGATAATACCGTCGGTTTCTGGGTTGCTTTCCCGGCCAGGGCTGCGAGCCGCTCATATTCGGATGCCACCTGTGCAAATTTTTCGTTCACAAGCTCCTCCTTATCCAGTAATGCGGCCATGAGTTTCACCCATTCGGCGCGGGCCAGGGGTGTTTGCTCCACCCATTCCGAGTTGATCAGCACAGGTATCCCGGCTTCTTTCAGTGTACGGTAATGGTCCATCTTGCCGCCGGGATTGCCGACGGTCATCGCCAGGTCGGGCCGCATTTCGACCACCTTCTCGTCATTCAGGCCCTGGTCGCGGCCCACTTCCATTATTTTCCCTGCATTGATGAGCCCGATAACCTTTGGGGAATAGACATATTGCAGGTTGCCGAGACCAGTCAGTACATGCTCCGCATCCAGAAAACCCAGCAAACCGATGTGCATCGACGACATTGCCACGAGGCTTTTGACCGGTATTTCAATGCGTTGGGCGCGGGGATATCCGTTTGTAGGAGTTGCTCCTTTTTTTTGTAAAATATATTGCAAAGTATCGCCCTGTCCGCCGAAAGGATTAATAATATTGACCAGTTTAAAGTCTTTGAAATACTTTATCTCAAATCCCCGGGCATGGTGAATTTCGGTTTTGACAAACTGCGTGACTGTATCGGCTGGTGTCGTCTGATCGTGCTGTTCATTGCCGGATGACGTGCAGCCCTGGAAGAGGAGGGCCAGCAGTATGAACAGGATGGAGATTTTGGACATGGAGTATAATGGGTGAATGAGTGAATGAGCGAATGGCAAATTGTTGACCCGCTCATTCAAAATTAGCTCAAATATAACTCAGCATTTGTTTCACTCCATTCATTCCTTTCTGCATTGTATCCACTGATCGTGTTCCGTGATAATAGCCTGCCAGATGCAATTCATCATACACACTGGCAAGAATTCTAAGCAATTTCTTATCGTACTTTCTTAGCCGCGTCATATAGTCCTCGATGCTCTTCGGTTTCACGAAATGAATGCCCTCTTTTTGCCGGAGATATTCATCCAGAATAAGCAATGCAGCCGAGTAAGCTGTACCGGCGGCCATTTTAACATATTTGACATCGGCATACAAACCATCCTTTTTGCCTGCTTTTTCGGACAGGATTTTGCGTGCGTTTTCCAGGTAGCGTTCGGCTTCCTGTGCGGGGGGTGAGGGAAAGATCGTGTTGTTCAGGTCTTGCCATCGTGTTGGTTTATCTAACCTTTATACGAACACTTTCGCGTAAAGTAACATTCAAGTTGCGAATAAATTTCAGAAGCTTTTGCGGCGGGGGGAGAAATTGTATTTTTGATGAACTGAAATGATATATAAGTTACATTACCTCTATCGTTAATGAAGCATTTTTACCCTTCGTTTACTGTTTGCAGTATTCTCTTTAATCTTCTTGTTTTATTCCAAAATTTGCTGCAAGCCCAGTCTGCACCTGATTCTTTGAAAGCGGATTCCGTACAGAAAGCCAGCTTGCCGATTCTTTCCGGTAATTCCGCATGGACGAGCCGAAGGATTGTTCAAAATGAACAGAAGCTGATTGCCGCTACACCCGAACAACTGCTAGCCGGGCAAATGGCGGGCGTGCGCGTAATCGAAACTAACGGTGCACCTGGTGGGGTTTTTTCGGTGCAGATCAGGGGCGCGGCGGCATTGGCAACTTCCAACGAGCCGTTGTATATCATCGATGGTATTCAGCAGGAAAGTTTTAATGCGGATTTTGCGCTGAACCAGCTAGGTCCAAGCTATCCTTCCAGCGCTCCGAACGTGCTTTCGATTATTAATCCCTCGGACATCGAATCGATTGAAATAGTGAAGAACGGCTCTGCGATTGCTATGTACGGAAGCCGGGCAGCATATGGTGTCGTGTTGATCCGTACTAAAAGAGGCCGAACGAACGGGCTTCACGTGGATTTCGAATCGACGGCTTCCATTCAGCGGAAAAGGCATGCGCCGGACATACTGAGTACGGCGGATTTTAAAGTATTTCAAAAAAGGCTCGAATCGCTGTATCCCCGGCAGGCGCAGCTGACGAAATACCTGGAAGACCCTTCTTTTTCCTACAAAAGCATCAACTGGATCGACGAAGTTACTCAGACAGGCACCGCAATCCGGCAACAGTTAGGCGTGAGCGGCGGGCTGGATTTTGTAAGGTTTTCGGTGCAGGGAAATCTTTCTGACCAGAAAGGTGTGGTGAAAAATAGTGGGTATGACCGCAAAAGTGTACGGGTTAATCTTGATTTTAACTTCTTTAAAAAACGGCTCCGCTTCGGGACAAGCACCTATTATGCCAAAGCAAGGATGGATATGCGAGACATCCGGCCAGCCTACGGAGCATTACCTTTCGGGCCACCAAACAATGCAGACGGATCACCGGCTCCGATCAAGATAGGGCTCTGGCCCCGGGAAAACCCATTGGTTGAAATAGAAAGAACAGCCGAACAGACAGACATAGGACAGCTTTTTACCTCACAATATCTTGAAATCGCGATTATACAGGGACTGACCTTAAAGGCGCAATACGGGATTTCCGGCTATAAGCAGGATTATAACATGGCCTTTCCGCACTCCCCCTACGGAACGCATGCATTTATAGATCATCATCAAAATACGCTGGATGCTACGCTCAGCTATCGCTATGCCTGGAGAAACAATGTATGGAAGATTTCGGGAGGCTATGCGAAACAGAAATTCGACAAAACCGTCGCAGAGGCGCACGGGAGGGATCAGGATTTGGTAAACTATTGGCTTGAACAGGCCAGGGACCACATCATTATACCGGGCCCGGGACCGACAATTCCTTTTTCTTACTCCTATTTCAGAAGAAAGTCCGACGCTAAATCGCTCTTTGCTCAAACCTCGTTTTCGACCGGTGGATGGGATTTCCATATAAATGCGCGAAAGGATAGCTGGATAAATAGCTTCGGTTCGATTGGCGGGAGCATTGGCTGGCTTGTACCGGACAAAAGCGGTCGGCTGGCAAAAATAGGTATCAACTCGCTCCGGTTGATAGCCGACTATGGCCACGTCGCGCCGACATACGGCTTGTGGCTCGGTACTTCCGGATCCAAAAGTTTGAGACTGAGCCGGAATATGATGAGCATAGGGAGCGAACTTAGCATGCTCAATGGAAAACTTCGCGTAGAGCTGGATATTTTTAATCAGGTTACGAATAATCAGGTGTATGAGGACAGAATATATCTGCCGGGAGGTGAGAGCATAGGATTCAATTCCAGTGTGAAAGGTCTGTATAGCCATGGGATCGAAATATCGGCTTCCGGGGAAGTGCTTCGGAAAAAGGACCTGGTTTGGAAGGTTTCCGGCAATTTCACGGCAATGGCGAACCGGATCAGGAAGCCGCTGGATTTTTTTGGTTTCGCGAAAGATGGGGATAAAACTAACCAGCCGGTGGGTGGCTGGTTTGTACCTGGGGTCGTTGGCGTTTGGAAAACCCCGCAGGAGATTCTCGACGCGGGATATCCGGAGAGCCGCGTTCAGGAATTATTGGGTATGACCAGGGAACCGGTGGGTGCCGAAGGACCAAAACAGAGCGGAAGTGCATTCCCCAATGTATTCTGGGGCCTTTCATCGACACTCGACTGGCGGCGGTTCGACGTATCCCTTCTGATCCGCGGTGAACACGGACAAAAGATATATAATTCGGCAGATCAGTCATTACACGCCGGTTTTCTGACAAACACCACTTATTATACCATGGAAGATGCCTGGGCTCCCGATCGCCCGGACAATAATTTCCCACGCCAGGGCATAGATGCTACGTCTGGAAACCGATTCTGGTACTTGCAAAAGGGCGGATTCGTGAGATTGCAAAACCTCGCAATTGGCTATACTTTACCTATTTTAAAAGAGAAAAGCGTACGCGTATTTCTGAGCGGACAAAACCTGATATCCTTAACGAAATACAAAGGCTGGGACCCGGAAGTGAGCCATTACGGCCAATCCATTCAGCAACGTGGTTACGACTATGGCGCGTATCCCCGCGCGATGACCCTTTCTTTGGGTGTTCAACTGCGTTTATGGTGAGGGAAATAGCTCGTTTGGCATACTTTTGATAAATTCCCGGGTATGCCAAAACAGCCACTCTTACAGTTTACGGGAAAAAGCATTTACTGTGCCGTTGCCGACGTCCACATAGATCCATGGATGCCGGTTGGCCGGGCGATCATCACGCACGCGCACAGCGACCACGCAAGATGGGGAAGCCGGCATTACCTCGCCCACAAGGATAGCGAGCCGATTTTGCGGCTGAGGCTGGGGCAGGACATTAACCTGCAGACAGTTCGCTATGGCGAGAAATTCATGATCAACGGTGTGAAGTTCTCATTGCACCCGGCGGGCCATATTATAGGTTCCGCGCAGGTTAGGGTGGAGTATCAGGGCGAAGTTTGGGTGGCGAGCGGAGATTACAAGCTGGAAGACGATCATTTTGCAACACCTTTTGAACCAGTGAAATGCAATGTGTTCATCACCGAATCCACATTCGGGTTACCTATTTATAAATGGCAGCCGCAGCAACAGGTTATGTCGGAGATCGACAACTGGTGGGCACAGAACCGCGCCGAGGACAAGGCTAGCGTGCTGATGGGCTATTCGTTGGGTAAAATGCAGCGGATTTTGAAAAATATCGAGTTGCAGGACACTGTCATTTATGCCCATGGGGCCATTTACACGGTGAACGAACGCTTGCGTGACGCTGGTTTCGAGCTGCCGGCGCTTACATTGGTTACCAGGGAGACAGATCGAAAATTGTTCAGGGGCGCGCTGGTTCTGGCACCACCTTCGGCAGATGGAACTACCTGGATCAGGAAGTTTGCTCCCTATTCGGTCGGTTATTGTTCGGGCTGGATGGCATTAAGGGGCGCCAAGAATCGCCGGGCGGTCGACCAGGGTTTCGTATTGAGCGATCACGTCGACTGGCCCGATCTGAACCGGGCCGTGAAGGAATCCGGTGCCGAAAAAGTGTACGTCACGCATGGTTATACCAGCATTTATGCGCGCTGGCTCAATGAAAATGGCATTGAAGCGGCGGAAGTTAATACGATGTATGGCAACGAGGATGAAAATGAAGAGGAAGAAACCGTGCAGGATGCCGCAGCAGGGCAGGATGCTTATCAGGGGCATAAGCAGGAGCTTGATGGAGAAGTGAATGCGGATAAAGACGGTTTAGCGCTATGAAACAGTTTGCAGACCTCTTCATGAATCTCGACCGTACGAATAAAACCAATGCCAAGGTCGATTTGCTGAAAAACTACTTTCTGACCGCTTCGGATGACGATAAGCTATGGGCATTGACATTGTTCACAGGTCGCAGGCCGTCGTTTAAGGTCAACCGTACGCAGGTGAAGGAATGGGCGGCCGAGGAAGCAGGCATTCCGATGTGGCTTTTTCAGGAGAGTTACCATAGTGTAGGGGATTTGGGAGAGACCATTTCGCTGCTTTTGCCTCGTACGAGTAGCGGCGGCTCCGATAAATCGCTTTCCGAGTGGTTTCGCTACCTGGCTATGCTGCCCGGCATGACAGACGAGGAGAAGCGCGATCATATTATTCAGGCATGGATGCAGCTTTCGCAGCACGAGACATTTGTGTTCAACAAACTACTCATGGGGAGTTTCCGCATTGGGGTTTCGCAGACTTTGGTAGTCCGCGCACTGGCGGAGGCCACCGAAACAGATTCCAATGTGATCGCCCATCGGGTAATGGGGCAATGGGACCCGCTGGGAACCACTTTTGAACAACTCATACTCGACAAGGGCGAGAACGACAATGCTTCGCGTCCGTACCCGTTTTTTCTCGCATATCCGATCGAAGGTGATGTCGCCGACCTGGGCGAGGCAAGTGACTGGTTTGCGGAATGGAAATGGGACGGCATTCGTTCGCAGATCATTTACAGGAATAAAGAGCTGTTTATATGGACAAGAGGCGAGGAATTGTCTACTGAAAAATTCCCCGAGCTGCATTTCCTGAGCGACGTTCTGCCTGATGGTACTGTGCTTGATGGAGAAATTGTAACCTTTACCAATGGTCGTCCGATGCCTTTTAATGTACTGCAAACCCGCATTGGACGGAAAAATCTGTCCAAAAAGGTGTTGGAAGAAGCACCGGTAGCTTTTTTGGCCTATGATATGCTCGAAGCAAACGGCGTTGATATTCGGGGGCTCACGCAGGAGCAGCGTCGTGCCCAGCTGGAAGCGGTACATGCCAACGTGCCCGTGCAAAGCTATTTTAACCTGTCGCCGTTGATCGACTTTAAAGATTGGCAGGCCCTGCGCGACCTTCACCCGCAATCGCGCGAGAATATCGCGGAAGGGTTTATGATTAAGCGGAAAGCTAGCATTTACCAGGTCGGTCGTAAAAAAGGCGACTGGTGGAAATGGAAAATAGATCCACTGAGCGTTGACGCGGTACTTATATATGCCCAAAAAGGCTCCGGCCGCCGCGCCGAGCTTTTCACCGACTACACCTTTGCCGTCTGGGGCGACGACGGCAAGCTGGTTCCATTCGCGAAAGCTTACTCGGGCCTCACCGATGCGGAAATCGGGCAGGTGGATTATTTTATCAAACGCAATATCCTGGAAAAATTCGGACCCGTTCGTACCGTTAAGCCTGAGCTGGTTTTTGAAATCGGGTTTGAGGGAATCAATGAATCGACGCGGCATAAATCGGGAATTGCCGTGCGGTTTCCCCGCATTTTGAGATGGCGGAAGGATAAGAAGGCGGAGGAGGCTGATAGCTTGGGGAGCTTGCGGGAGATTTTAAATAGTTATAAATAATTTAGTTTGTATATAACTATTTTACTTTTTACTATGCAAATTTAATATTTCATGTTAGATTTGCATAGATGATTAAGCGCCGACTTGAAACTAGAATTAAGGAGGCTTTGACAAAAAGCGCTTCAATAGCTCTGATGGGCCCCCGTCAGATAGGGAAAACTACAATCGCCCTGGACGTCGTGGATTCTACCCCGGCATTATATCTGGACCTAGAAAGCCGCCTGGATCTGGAAAAGGTTAGAGATGTTCGCGCATTTTATGAAGCCAATAAAGACCGGCTGATTGTTCTCGACGAGGTTCAACGGATACCGGAGCTTTTTACGGAATTACGGGGGATTATCGATCAGGAGAGACGAAGGGGAAACAGGTCAGGACTGTTCCTTTTCCTTGGATCGGCTTCTATTGATCTACTTCAACAATCGAGTGAGTCGCTTGCAGGCCGTATTGCCTATCTGGAACTTTTCCCCGTCGATGTCCTGGAATATGCATTAGATGACTTTCAGCAAGTCAATATATTGTGGCTTCGCGGAGGATTTCCGGAAAGTTTGTTGGCAGCTTCCGATCGCGACAGCCTGGAATGGCGGCAGGATTTTATCCGGACTTATCTCGAACGTGACATTCCGCAGCTTGGTCCACGTATTCCGGCAGCAACTTTGGAGCGATTCTGGACGATGCTCGCACATAACCAGGGGAGCGTGCTGAATGCATCACATTTGGCGAGGAATCTGGACGTCTCCGGTGTGACCATCAGCCGGTATCTGGATTTGATGGTCGACTTGCTCCTGGTGAGGCGCTTGCAGCCATGGGCTTCGAATGCGGGCAAAAGATTGGTGCGCAGCCCGAAGATTTACGTCAGAGACAGCGGCATCACACATGCTTTAATGGGGATAGAAACCTACAATAACTTGCTAGCGCATCCTGTGGTAGGGGGAAGCTGGGAAGGTTTTGTGATCGAAAATATCATGAGCGTGGCGCCCGCGCGTATGCAGCCTTATTTCTACCGGAGCGTGGGTGGGGCAGAAGTAGACCTGGTCCTCGAATTTGCCAACGGTGAAAAATGGGCGATAGAAATCAAAAGAAACTCGGCGCCACACTTATCCAAAGGATTTCACATAGCCTGTGAGGACATTCAGCCGGACAAAAAATTTGTGATCTATTCAGGGAATGATACATTTCCAATGGGCGATGGTATTGTGGCCACTTCACTCATTCATATAATGCAAGAGGTAATGGCTGTGTAAGTTGTACCGGAACCTGTGGCACAGAAGTTGGATTGCTTTTACACAACAGTTTTAGTTAATTCAAATCAAAAATTCCTCCCTTGACCAAATCCCGCGGACATAGCATTGTTGAGCAATGGTTTAAAGATAAAAAGTGGAAGTGGGCCGCCTTTCAGAAGGAAGCGGCTGCGGCTTATCTGGCAGGTAAAAGTGGTTTGGTGAATGCACCGACGGGCAGCGGGAAAACTTACTCGCTCTGGCTGCCGATCCTGATCAGGCACATCAATTCGCTTCCCAAAAAGCCGGTAAAGACTAAAAAGGGCCTTCAAGTACTTTGGATCACGCCGCTTCGTGCCCTTTCGAAAGATCTTTTCCGGAATATGGAAATGGCGGCATTGGAAATGAACCTCACATGGCGCGTGGGTATACGTACGGGCGACACGGGTACGCGCGAGCGTAACGAGCAGAAGCGGCAAATGCCCGACGCCCTCATTATCACGCCGGAGAGTTTACACATGCTTTTTACGCAAAAGAACGCATCGGAATTCTTCAAAAACCTGCATACTGTTGTCATAGACGAGTGGCACGAGCTCATGGGCAGCAAGCGCGGCACGCAGACGGAGCTTGCTTTGGCACGCCTGCGTACCATTAACCCGGATTTACAGACCTGGGGTATCTCGGCAACGATCGGAAACCTGGCAGAAGCGAAGCAGGTTCTCCTCGGCATGCAGTTCCCCGAGGAAAACTCCGTGATAGTCAGGGCGAATACCGAAAAGAAGATCCTGGTTGAAAGTATCATTCCCGAAAGAGTGGAAACGCTGCCCTGGTCGGGGTATATGGGGATCAGGCTGGTGGATAAGGTGGTGGAAGTCGTGAACAAGAGCCGCACGACGCTGCTTTTTACCAATACGAGGTCAGGCACGGAGATCTGGTACCGAACGATTATCGAGAAATACCCGGAATTCGCCGGCATAATGGCGCTGCACCACGCCTCACTCGACCGTGAGATCCGCGATTGGGTGGAAGAGGCATTGCATGACGAGCGGTTGAAACTGGTCATATGCACGGCCAGTCTCGATTTAGGGGTCGATTTTCGGCCTGTCGATACGGTTATTCAGGTTGGAAGCCCCAAAAGTATTGCACGGTTTGTTCAGCGGGCAGGTCGGAGCGGGCACCAGCCGGGCGTCGATAGCAAGATCTATTTTTGTCCTACCAATGCATTGGAACTGATCGAAGCCGTATCACTAAGGGAGGGGGTGATCAAGAACATGATCGAGGACCGTCCGCCGGTTGCTCACGCATTCGATGTTTTGGCTCAATGGATGATCACGCTGGCGGTAGGCGAGGGGTTTGATGAAGCGCAGCTTTTCGAGGAGGTTCGGAATGCGTACGGTTACCAATATTTGAACCGGGAGGAATGGGAGTGGCTTTTGGGATATATTACCACGGGTAGTTCGTCGCTCACGGTTTATGACGAATACAAGAAGGTAGAGCGGGTGAATGGTCGCTATGTGGTGACGAGCCGGCGCATTGCCCACCGGCATTTGCTGAGTATGGGTACGATCGTTTCGGAAGTTTCGCTGAAAGTAAAGTTGCAGAGCGGTAAATATCTGGGCGCGGTGGAAGAATCATTCGTTACCTGGATGAAAGCGGGCGACGTTTTCTTCTTCGCGGGCATGAGCGTGGAATTTGTACGGATCCATGAAATGACCGTGACGGTGAAAAAGGCCGAGGGCAAGAAAGGTTACCTCGTCCGCTGGGCCGGTGGACGGATGCCGCTGTCTTCCCAGCTCTCCGCATTCATTCGCGAGCGCCTTGCCGACGCCATTGAAAACCCGCATAAGGAAGTGGAACTGGCCAAAATGCAGCCGCTGCTCGAATTGCAGGCGAAGCGCTCGGTCATTCCCAAAACCAACGAGTTGCTGATCGAGCAATGCGAAACCCGCGAGGGATATCATATCTTTATATTCCCGTTTGAAGGGCGGCTGGTGCATGAGGGTATGTCGATTTTGCTGGCCTACCGCATTAGCCAGTTACGGCCGATCACGTTTTCGGTGGCGATGAACGATTATGGTTTTGAGTTGTTAAGTGATCAGTATGTCGATCTGGCTGAAATCCTGGGTGAAACGGATCTTTTCTCGACCAAACACCTTGTAGACGATATTTACCAGAGCGTGAATGCGACGGAAATGGCGAAGCGGAAGTTCCGGGAGATTGCCGCCATTGCGGGGTTGATGTTTCAGGGTTATCCTGGTAAATATGTCAAGACCAGGCAATTGCAGGCATCCAGTTCGCTGCTCTTCACGGTCATGAGTAAGTATGAGGGCAATAACCTGCTGATCAAGCAGGCATACCAGGAAGTTTTGACCTACCAGCTCGAAGAAGTCCGCATGCGAGAGGCACTCGCGCGGATCGAACATCAGAAAATAGTCATACAACATACCGACAGACCGACACCGTTTTCGTTCCCGATCATGGTGGACAGGCTTCGGGAACAATTAACTTCGGAAAAACTGGACGACAGGATCCAGCGAATGATCAAACAGTATAGTAATGCAGATTGAGATCAGAGGCAACCACTTTATATTATTGACGCAAAGGGCGATTTTTTGGGAGGAAACGCAAACATTACTGATCGGAGACCTGCATTTAGGGAAAATAACGCATTTCAGGAAAGAAGGCATTGCGATCCCTAACAATGCTGCCGCCAACAACTTCCAGCGACTCGACGAGCTGGTCCAACAAACCGGCGCCACACGCATTATTTTCCTTGGCGACCTTTTTCACAACGAATACAATTCCGAGTGGGAAACCTTTCGGGAATGGCGCGACGAGCACCATTATATCGAGATGATCATCGTCATGGGCAACCACGACATCCTGCCTGTAAGCTTGTTGCTTGAATGTAATTTGCAGGTTTATGTAAATGATTATGAGGAAGATATATTCATATTTACACACCATCCAAAAGTGGAATTTGATGCTACCAAATTCGTTTTCGCGGGCCACGTGCATCCGGTTTTCACTTCCTACGGAAAAGGCCGCCAGAGCGTACGGCTTCCCTGCTTCGTCGTCGATAAACACCAGGCCATTCTTCCGAGCTTCGGAGTGTTCACAGGCGGGTACCAAATGGGCCTGGCCGACGATCGGAAAATCTATATCACGACAGAAACGCGGGTTTTTTCTGTTTGTTAAGTATTGATTAAGAGTGTATTGTATCGAAACTGGAAAAATATGGAATCTGATTCCATATTTTTCCAGTTTTGCGTTCCACGGGTATTAATGTGCTGAATTGGTTTGAGTTGCTGAAACGAGGCATTTAAGGCTGCGTTTTGCATCAAGGAGGCTCCATCCGGAGCCCGATGATGTTGTTTGCGGTGACATGCTATAAACAGGCGATTCCTCCGGAATCAATCTTGCATATATTGTTCCGGAGGAACATCCTGTTTCTAGCCGGAAAATGAAACGTGCTAAAGCGGCTCCGGAAGGAGCCTCCTGAGTGCTGTGAACAGGCGATTCCTCCGGAATCAACCTTGCATGTATTGTTCCGGAGGAACATCCTGTTTCTAGCTGGGAAATAAAACGTACGAAAGCGGCTAGGGATCTAGCCTTTTGACTCTCATAAACAGGCGATTCCTCCGGAATCAACCTTGCATATATTGTTCCGGAGGAACATCCTGTTTCTAGCCGGAACATGATACGTAGGAAAGCGGCTCCATTCGGAGCCTCCTGAGCCGTCCCATTCGTTACCATCACCGATAATTTTCCCCCAACTTCGAAATCAAATTAATGACCCGGTTCTGGTTCACAATATGCATCCGCATTTCCAAGCTAATATTCTCCATGTTTTCTGCGCACAAAAGACTTTCCGTCATGAACGTCAACGAATTGATGATTTCGCTGGCACTGTCGGTTTGGAAGAATGCTTTGATGATTTCGTGTTCATTGTCTGGCGCTTCGCCAGGGGCTTCTACTTGTAACGCCTTCATAGGTTTAAGATTAGTTTAGTTACAGACTGAGCTTTGTAGAACACTCTACAAATTAATGGCAAATAAAAAGCCGGTTAAGGCTCGCGGGTAATGATGGTTTCGATTTTGAACTTGCCAAATTCGATTAATATCGCTTTCATTCTCTTCTCTGAAACACCTCCGCCATGCGTGTAGTCACGCCATGCAGATACAGGTTTTCCCTTCTTCAAGTCGGCTGGCAGATCTGGATATTCGTTTTTTAGCCACCATTCGAATGCTTCGGGGATTGAAGAGAACTTCATTGTTGCAAATATATGATTTGTAGATTACTCTACAAAGAAAATTTCACTTTGTAGAACTGATATTTCCGATTAGTACAAATATATCAGTTTGGAGTTAGCAATTGGGGAACCCAGCGATTGCTGGTGCAATTTTCCGCAGAACAGGTAGCCGTCCCGGGAGATCAGCTGAGTGCGGCTGGTGTAGGATGGGTTTTTAGTTTTAAATGTTGGCTGATAACCCGTATCAATTCCTCTGCTTTGAAGGGTTTGGTGACAAAGCCACTGAAATTGCAGGCCGCTATTTCCGGGGTTTTTTCGGCGAAAGTGTCGGCTGTGAGAGCGATTGCGGGTACATTCCGGTGCCTTGGGTATGAGCTTTGTATCTTTTTCATAGCAGTTATGCCATCCATAACCGGCATTTGGATATCCATTAAAATCAGGTCGAAATCGCTCGTTTCGAGCACGTGCAGCACTTCTTTTCCATTATTGCAGATCACGAACTCCGCTTCCCATTTGTTGAGCAGATGTTTCAGCAGGATCTGGTTGGCCAGAATGTCCTCAGCGGCCAGAATACGGAAGCCTTTCAACGACAACGTCGCGGGTGCGTCGGTTTTTTCTTCTTCGTAGGAGGTGCTTCCTTTACCAAAATTGAGTACTACCGTGAATGTACTGCCTTCACCGAGTTTGCTGCTGGCGGAAATAGACCCTTTCATGAGCTCGGTGATTTTCCGGGTAATGCTCAAACCCAGCCCCGTACCACCAAAATTGCGCTCGGCATTGTTGTTATGCGCTTGTGAAAAGCTGTCGAAAATGATATTCAGCTTGTCTTCCGAAACGCCTATTCCTGAATCGGAGACGGCTATTTTAAGGTCGATATTGTCGCCATGATCCTGGGCGAGTTGTACACCGACTTTGACGAAACCACCTTCCTCCGTGAATTTGATGGCATTACCGATCAGGTTGACCATGATCTGATTCAGCCGGTAAGGGTCGCCCATGACGATTTGGGGTACTTCGCTACTACAATCGAACGTAAAATCGATCGACTTTTCTTTGGCCCGGATTTCAAAAGTTTTCATCAGGTACCCCAGCTTCTCACGCAGGTCGAACTCAAAGTTTTCCAGCCCGAACTTTCCCGCCTCAATTTTAGAAAAGTCAAGAATGTCATTTAATATAACCAGCAGATTATCAGCGGAGTATTTGATGGTTTTTAGGTGCTCCTGCTCCTGTCCTGTAAACCCGCTCGATAGCAGCAAATCCGTAAATCCGATGATCGCATTCATCGGCGTGCGGATTTCGTGGCTCATTGTCGACAGGAAGTCGGATTTGATCCGCGTCGCCTCTTCGGCGTCTTTTTTGGCCTGGATCAGCTCCCGTTCGACTATTTTACGCGAAGTAATGTCAATCGCCGTACCCAGTACTTCCTGCACACGGCCTCTCGCATTCCTTTTAAATGGTACCTCACGGGTGATGATCCAGACTTCGGAGCCGTCCTTGTGTTTCAGCCTGAACTCCTTCTCTACCACTTCCGCATCCTTTACGCGGTACCGCATGTGATCGTAATGGGCGCGGAACGTGTGCTGGTCCTGCTCGTTGATAATCCGCGCAAGGCCCTTTCGCGTATCGGTTTCTACCTCACATTCCGAATAGCCCAATATTTTCCAAATCTGTTTATTATGAAAAATATTGGTCCATTTCTCGATATCGATTACATAAATAATGTTAGGAGAAAGTAGCGCTACTTTATTGATAAATTCTTCTTTTTCAGCCAGTTCATGCTCCGCTACTTCCCGGCCTTTCTCCATTTCGAGCATTTGGCTCATGGTATGGAAGGCCTTCGTCAGTTTTTCGGCGGTAACTTCTGATTTGGGAAAATAATCCAGTGCACCGGCCTTCATCATCTCCACTGCGAGACGTTCGTCGCCATGCGATGTAAGCACAATCACGGGCAGGTGTGGTGCCCGCTCCTTGACCGTTTTCAGCAGTTCCAATCCGTTGGTTTTGGGTAGTTGGTAATCCAGGAAAATGCAGCCGGGCGTCCAGATATCAAGCATCTGGATCGCCTCTTCGGCATATTTACATATTCTGATCTCGCCTATTTCGACCTGTGCCTTGCTGATGGCGCGGCTCAGTTTCATGGCATCGATATCGTCGTCTTCAACTAGCAAGATGGATAGAGGGGGCATAAACGGGGGCTTATAGTGAATGTCGCTATTGAGGATATTCGCACAAGGTCCAATAGCTGTTCAGTGTGGATACCGCGGCAATGAACCGGTCCATGGACAATGGTTTGAGGATGTACCCGGCAACGTTCAGATTAAAGGCGTCGATCTTGTCGCTGTCTTCGTTGGAAGTTGTCATCACGAAAACCGATAGCGAGCTGAGCGACGGATCTTGTCTGATCTCCTTGAGAAACTCTATACCGCCCATTTTGGGCATGTTCAGGTCCAGCAATACGATTTTTGGCCTGGGATATTCCAAAGTTTCGGAACGGAGCAACGTCAATGCCTCAATGCCGTTGGAGGCGACAATGAGCTGGTTGGAAATGTTGTTTTTCTTGAATGCCCGTTTGACATTCATCACATCTACTTCGTCATCTTCTACGAGGAGTATGGTCATCGGAACAGGAGAGGAAAAGGACATTTTTGTTAAAATTGAATGGAGTTAAATGGGTTATTTGACATTGTCATATGTCTTTTGCTTCGTTTTTCGGCCATGTGAAACGGAATGTGGTCCCTTCTCCCATGACGGTTTCAATCTTTATCTGGCTATGTTTTTCATCTAGTATTTTCTTCACAATAGCAAGGCCCACTCCGGTGCTTTCCACTTCGTCCCGCGCTTGGAGCGTCTGAAAAATCACGAATATCCGCTCGTGGAACTCGGGACTAATACCGGGGCCGTTATCGCCGACATAGAATTCAAACTGGCTGCCAAGGTCTTTCCAACCCACAGTGATATGAATCTCGGCCTTGTCGTTATACTTGATACCGTTTGAAATCAGATTTTGCAGGATTTGGGTCAATGCGATTCTTTCCGCTTCGATTTCCATGCCTGCATCTCCCTCGATCCGGAAAGAAAGTGGTTTTTTAGTACTGAATGATTCACATAGTTCATCTACGAGGCCCCTGATCAGGAATTTCTCTTTCACGGTTTTGATCCGGCCTGCGCGGGAATAGGACAAAATGCCGTTGATGAGATTCTCCATCCTGTGTACGCGCCCACGCAGGAGCCTGAACTGGTCTTTCGTTTCGCCTTCCAGCAGGTGGCTGATATCTTCCTCGATCCATTCCGAAAGGTTGTTGATCGCCCGCAGCGGCGCCTTCAGGTCGTGGCTCACGACGTAAGCAAACTGGTCGAGCTCTGCATTGATCCGTTCCAGGTCGCGGGTGTAGGATTTGAGCTTGGTTTCGGCCGTTACGCGCGCGGTGACGTCCGAAAGCGTGCCTGTAAAGCCAATATGCCGGCCGTTGGCAAAATACGGGCTCAATGAAACACCCAACCATTTTTCCAATCCGCCGGCGGTGAGTATTCGCAAGGTTTCTTCCTTGCCCGGGGTTTCGTCTTTGAGTATTTCAACGAGCTTTTCCCTGGATTCGAGCGAAGGAAGAAAACCTGCAAAGCTTTGGCCCAGGCTTGTGCCTACCGGATAGCCCGTTATGATCTCCCACGCCTGGTTGAGGTATGTAAAATTACCTTCCTGATCAAGCTGCACCAGTACTTCTGAGATACTGCCTACCACTTCTTCGAGCCTTTTGCTGGTGACGGCGGCTTCCTCTGTTTTTTCCTGTGCAATGCGGCTCAGCTCGCGGTTGGCTTTGAAAAGCTCACCGGAACTTTGCTCCAATATCAACTCCATCCGTGTCAGGTCGTCCTGGTATTCGGAATAGGCTTGGTTGACAGCGAGCAGGAACCCCTGAATGTCGGGGTGCTCGGCAAGTTCGGGAGGTAACGACTTTCTGATCTGTCGTTTTAAGAGCCGGTGGTAACTGGTGTCGGTCAGTTCGAGCGTTTGCATTGGTTATTCGCTGAAGGTGGTAATCGTCATGGTCTGGTTATGCAACTCGCATAACGAATCGCGGTTGAACGGCGCCAGCTCGCCATAGGAGTAGAAACCGGTCATCACCGGGCCTTCCAGCATTTCGGAGACGGCTTCTACCTCCTCTTCCACCATTTGCTTCAACACCAGTTTGCGTCCGACACAACTCACTAGTATGGCAAACTCGGCACTATTATCGAGGCCGCGAGCGGCTTCCCCGGCCGCTTCCTCGGCACCGTTGATCAGCCGGTCATTATTGGCTTTCATCAATCTCACAAACGAGCCTTCGGGAATATCGCCGGCGAACGTCAGGCTCTTCTCATCCTCATTGATTCCCAGAATGGTGCGTACCACGGGTGCGCGGTCCTCACTGTCGCGCATGCTCAGCGGGAAAAGCAGGCCCGAAGCGGGCAGTTCTTTCGCTTTTTCGCCCAGGAAAGATTTATAGAGGTCCAGCGCCGGTTCGCCGTCGATTTCATAGAGAATATTGTCTTTGGAACGGGTTACCCTGCGGTCGAGCCCGAAACTGTCCCAGCCCCCGCGAGAGCCATATCCGATCGAAAGTTTTTCGCCATAA
Source organism: Dyadobacter sp. OTU695 (assembly GCF_038440355.1). Taxonomy (NCBI): domain Bacteria; kingdom Pseudomonadati; phylum Bacteroidota; class Cytophagia; order Cytophagales; family Spirosomataceae; genus Dyadobacter; species Dyadobacter sp. OTU695. The sequence continues at coordinate 229,223 of NZ_JASATN010000009.1, forward strand.
AATCCAATAGCCGCCACGCTTTCTGTTGTGACTTTCCCATCGGGCTCAACAATTATCGTACGGGCGAAATGTGAGCCATCGCCTGCGAGGCCGCCCGTGATGGTAACACCGTCCGACAATCCGTTCGTCATGCCCTTCACAAGGTCGGTACCGTTGACTTTCAGGCCGTCGGAGACGACAAATACATGTTTAAGGCCTTGAACGGGAAGTTGCGAGACGAGCCGCTTTCCGGCTTCCGTGCTGTCGAAGGCAATGTCTTCCAGACTGATCTTAGAACTTTTGATCGAAACCTCATCGAAAGCGATACCCGTAACAACGATGGTGTGATCCTTTACCGACTCGTTGGCGATCTCTCCGGCCGTTGAGCATCCGGAAAATATGGCATCGGGATATTGTAATGCTAGCTGGCCCGGGATATCCGTCGTTTCAAGCAATTCCCGGTCGCCGAAAATAAACAGCAATTGCGGAGAAAAAGAGAACTGGATTTCAGACGGCCTATCCGAATAGACAAACTGTTCAATCTGCATAGGTACAGGAGGTTGCGATTTTTTAATTCGATCAACAATTTACATAAAACTTTTGAGAACGAATTAATTTTACGCTTAACGCTGCACAGTAAAGATAAATCTGGTTTGGCTACGAAATAGATGGGAATGAAATCCCCTTGATTTTACGGAATAGTTCTACTGCGTAAAGGTCGGTCATGCCCGATACAAAGTCGAGAACCGTCTGTATCCTGGAATACGGATCTGTTTTGGTGGTGATAAACTGTTTGGGGATCAATTCCACAAGCTTGCGGGTGTAATGCGAGTTGTTGTGGAGATAGGCTGGTACGAATTCTTCCAGCAATCCGCCCATTACTTTGTAACCTGCCACTTCGATCTGCACCACCGACGAGTAATTGTAGATTTTCTTTACTGAAATATCCCCGATTTCCTTCATCGCCGACCGGTGTGGTTCGGGGATACGATCGATCAGGCTCGCATTGAAATCGCCATTCAGAATGCTTTCCTGTTCCTTGATAAACAGTTCCGAGCATGCGCCGATGAGGGTACTGATCGATTTCGCACGAAGCAGGCCGATTTTGGCATCGTCATCTTCTATTTCGGCCAGGCGGCCAGGCATTCGCGGATCGTTGCAGAGGTCGAGCAGGAGTGCTTCTACTTCCTGGTAAGACAGGATTTTAAGTCGGTGGGCGTCTTCAAGGTCGATGATATTGTAGCAAATATCGTCCGCAGCCTCCACCAGGTACACGAGGGGGTGCCTTTTGTAAACCACCGGCGAATCGGAAACCTGCGACATGCCCAATTCGGCGGCGATCTTCTGAAAACCAGCTTGCTCCGACTGGAAGAAACCGTATTTTTTGGTATAAATATTCGCTTTCTGATGCCCAGCAAGTGACTCACATGGGTATTTGGCAATGGCGGCAAGTGTGGAATAGGTCAATGCAAAACTGCCATAACCCTTGCCCGCATACGGATGCGTGAGAATGCGGACCGCATTGGCATTGCCCTCAAAGTGTGCAAGATCGGCCCATTGCGCTTCGCTGACCTGATTTTTATATTTCAAACCATCACCGTCCGTAAAGTAATGCGAAATGGCCGCCTCGCCCGAATGCCCGAATGCGGGGTTGCCAAGATCGTGTGCAAGACAGGCGGCCGAGATGATATTGCCGATCTCGCTGATCAGCGGCAACTCGTCGTCGATATGATGGTTCCTGGTTTTGAGATCATTGTAAAACATCCGCCCGAGCGACTTGCCTACGCTTGCCACTTCGAGGCTGTGGGTAAGCCTGTTATGGACAAAAATGCTTCCTGGAAGGGGGAAAACCTGGGTTTTGTTCTGCAACCGGCGAAAGGGTGAAGAAAAGATCAGCCTGTCGTAATCGCGCTGGAACTCCGAGCGTGCCTCTGTCGGATCGGAATTGTATTTGTCTTCGCTGCCCCAGCGTTTCGCCGAGAGCAATTGTTCCCACTTCATCATATTGATTCAAATAAACGGCAAAACTAATGGCTTTCGGGGAAATTGCGCAGGGAAGATCGGGTAATACCAATTTCAGGTAGAAACCGTCCGCACGCAGGCTTTTAGTGGAGTGATAAACAGGGATTTATTTCAAACCGAAACAATATGAAAAAGCTAGTATGGTGTTTGTATGCAGGAATTATTGCAACTGTTTTGACCGGCTCATCTGCGTTGGCTCAGAAAAGCGACGAGCTCGCCCGTGAAATGCGCGGGACGGTAACTACTTTCCTGAAATCCCTTACTCCCGAGCAGCGGCAGGAAACGGAACTCCCCTACGCCGACCTGGCGCGTTTCGACTGGAATTTTACGCCGCGCGCCCGTAAAGGTATTACTTTCAAAACCATGACCGCTGCCCAGCGAAAGGCCGCGATGGCAATGGTTCGCGCCGTACTTAGCCAGGAAGGTTACATCAAGGCCGAGCAAATTATTGATCTGGAAAATGTACTACGGGTGGTAGAGTCCCGGCCTGCCAACGATACTTACCGCGACCCTGAGAACTACGCATTCCTCGTGTTCGGCACGCCGGGCAATGAGCCCTGGGGCTGGCGGGTGGAAGGGCATCATTTGTCGCTGCATTTCTCGTCGGTCGACAACCAGGTTACCTATACGCCCAGCTTTTTTGGAAGCAACCCCGGCCAGGTAATGGCCGATGTGCCACAGAAAGGCAGGCGGATCCTCCAATCTGAACAGGATTTGGCCTTCGAGCTGCTCCACAGCCTGGATTCTCAGCAACTCACAAAAGCAAATCTCGGCGCGAAAGCGCCCAACGAAATATTTACATCCAATACCAGAAAAGCTTCGCTCGCCAAAATGGAAGGCATTGCGATGGGCGAGTTGAATGCTGCTCAAAAAGCTGCATTTAAAAAACTCATTATGGCCTACCTGCAACGGTATCACGTCACGCTCAAAAACCAGCAATGGGCGGAGCTTGAAAAGAGCGGACTTGATAAAATCCACTTTGCCTGGCTCGGCGACCAGCAACCCGAAATCGGTACCGGTCACGGCCATTACTACCGCATCCACGGCCCGACTTTCCTGATCGAATTTGACAACACACAGAATGGCGGTAATCATATTCATTCCGTGGTAAGGGATTTGACGAGTGACTTCGGGGAAGATTTGTTGCAGGCGCATTATGAGGCAGGGCACAAGAAGTGAGGAAGCACAAAGGAAAAACTCGTATATTCGGATAAAACAAATACGAAAAAGATGTCAGCAACAGGGTTGAAAGAGCGATTGATCGACAGGATCAAAGAGATCGATGATGAGGAAATTCTGGCCGAAGCGTACCGGTTGTTGGGAACGGATTCCGATTTGGAAGAGCCCTACAAATTAAATACAGGGCAAAGGGCGGCCATCGACGAAGCACGTGAACAAATAAGAAAAGGGCAATACTTGACCAATAACCAAGCCAACAAAGAGATAGACGAATGGCTAAACAAGTAATCTGGTCTGCCAGAGCACACACTGATAGAAAGGAAATATTGGAGTATTGGATTCATCGGAATAAATCCAAAACGTACAGCCGAAAGCTCAATCACCTCTTTAATGAGGCTGTTCAACTGGTAGCAATGTATCCGAAAATAGGTAAGCGAACTGATGTTGAGTTCGTTCGTATCAAGATCGTTCGCGACTATTTTATCATTTACGAGGAAACCGACTCGGACATACATATTCTGACGATTTGGAATAGTCATCAGGATCCGAAAAATTTGGAGTGGGAATTTTAACTATCTATGACTCCAACACCGCACCGTTACTTCATTATCAATAAGCCGCCCAATATGGTTTCTCAGTTCGTCAGCTCGCATGAGGTGCGGTTGCTGGGGACGCTGGATTTTGAGTTTCCCGAGGGGACGCATGCGATTGGCCGGCTGGACAGCGCTTCGGAAGGATTGCTGATACTTACTACCAATAAAAGAGTTACTAACCTGCTTTTTCTGGGCGAGGTGCCGCACAAGCGTACTTATTGGGTGAATGTAGGCCATATTGTTCCGCCCGAAACGGTAGAATTGCTACGTACGGGTATACCCATACGTGTGAAAGGTGGAGGCTATTACACGACCGCTCCGTGCGAAGTGGAAATTATCGACCGGCCAGCGGTTTTAGGTAAACATAAGAATGAAACTCAGCCCGAAGTCCCGAATACCTGGCTGAGCATTACACTTACGGAGGGCAAGTACCATCAGGTCCGCAAGATGGTGCGAACGGCCAATCACCGGTGCAAACGCCTCATCCGCGCCAGTATCGAGGATTTGGAGCTGGGTGATCTGCCGCCAGGCGGGGTCAGGGAGATCGGGGAAACGGAATTTTTCAGGTTGTTGAAAATAGAAAACTGGAAATCACCGATTTCGCCCGGTGATTTTCTGGTGGAGCCGTCTATCGAAAATCCTGCATACTAGTTGTCCGTAGCGCTAGTTTTAATCCACATTCACATTAAACTGATCGCGTCATGAATCTCATTGGAAACATTATCTGGCTTATTTTCGGCGGATTTGTCGTTTTTATCGAATATATGGCGGCCGGGCTGGCGCTTTGCCTCACCATCGTCGGTATTCCATTCGGGATCCAATGTTTCAAAATCGGCATCATGACGCTCTTTCCATTTGGCCAGCATGTGCGGGAAGTGCCTGGGAATTCAGGTTGCTTATCGATGGTTTTCAACATTATCTGGATTTTCCTGGGAGGAATCTGGATCGCGGCTACCCATTTGATTTTCGGGGTCTTGCTGGCTATCACCATAATCGGTCTGCCTTTCGCGAAGCAGCATTTCAAGTTGATGAGCCTCTCTTTTACGCCTTTTGGTAAGGAAATTTATTCATGAAAGCGATCGTGATAACCGGGCCCGGCGCACCGGAAGTGCTGCAAATTCGGGAGCGAGAAAGGCCGCAACCGAAGGGTACGGAAGTGCTGATCAAGGTATACGCGGCGGGGATAAACCGGCCCGATGTCTTCCAGAGAAAAGGAAATTATCCTCCTCCACCGGGCGCGCCGCAGGACATTCCAGGCCTGGAAGTGGCCGGGCTGATCGAAGAAATTGGTGCCGGTGTGACCGCATGGCAGCCGGGCGATCGGGTGTGCGCATTGCTCGTGGGCGGAGGCTACGCGGAATATGCGCTCGCACAAGCGGCACATTGCTTGCCCATACCCGATGGATTCGACCGTTGTTTCGCCGATGCGGCTTCATTGCCCGAAACGGTGTTCACGGTTTGGCATAATGTATTCCAAAGAGGGCGATTGCAGGCGGGAGAGCGGTTTTTGGTACATGGCGGCAGCAGTGGTATCGGCATTACCGCCATTCAGCTAGCCAAGGCATTCGGGGCAGAAGTGTTTACCACGGCAGGTTCTGATGAAAAATGCGCGGCGTGCGAGGCATTAGGAGCTGATATTAGTATTAACTATAAAACTGCCGATTTCGAAGAAGTGCTGAGAGAGCTGGGCGCCGACGTGATCCTCGATATGGTCGGAGGCGATTATATTCCCAAAAACCTGCGATTACTGCGCGAAGAAGGCCGGTTGGTTTTTATCAATACCATGAAAGGCAGTAAGGTCAAAGGCGCCGACGAGGTGGATTTTGGCTTGATTATGCGGAAGCGGCTGACCGTCACCGGCAGCACGCTGCGAAACCGCGACCATGCATTCAAAGCGGCATTGACCGCCGAAATTCAGAAACACGTGTGGCCAATTTTGGAAAAAGGCCTCTTCAAGCCGGTGATCGCACGGACGTTTCCGCTGGCCGAAGCCGCGCAAGCACATGCATTCATGGAAACGAGCGACCATATCGGCAAAATCATTCTGGTGAATGAATGGTCGTGAGCCGGTGGTTGAGAATTTTTGAAATCTGGTCGGCCTGGGCGTAAACCATTAGATGGCCACCTCCTTCAATGATAATATCTGGTTTTACGATGAGGATCGGGATCAGCTTATCGGCCGTTCCGTGAATGTGGAACAGGTTTTCGACACGATCTTTACGGTCCCAGCCGCTCATCCGGACCAAGGCCCATTTCAGGAACTTGCCGTCGGTATCGTGCAGGATTTTTTTGAGCAGTTTTTTCAGTTCCGGCGTATCGGCGCCAAAATAGTTGTAGGTAATGCGGTTAGCCGATTTTAACAGAGGTACCGACAAGGGCGACATCAATAAAAAACGGATCATTACCTGATAAAACTTCGAAAGCGGAACGCCTGTCGACATGCTCGAAATAAGCGTAACCTGTTCCGGGCAGGCAATGTCGGCGATTTCCGAAGCAACAACCCCGCCGAAAGATAACCCCACGAGTTGAAAAGGCTGGGAGGTGTCGATTTGCTTGCTCAGCCGGGCTGCATAATGTTGCAACGACTCCTTTTTCAAGGGCCTGACCCATTTGATATACTTCACATTCAGCCTCGGATCAAGTTTGAGTTTGGCAAACACACGCTCGTCGGCACCGAGGCCGCTGATAAAGTAAACATTCATTTTCCTTGCGGGAAGATCAACCGCGGTGCTATCAGCAGCGGTGACAGCTGTTGGGCTTGTAAATGAAAGAAGTGACAATAGAAGACAGGAGTTACGTATACTCGAAAACATAAATGGGTGCTTTCAATTTGAATATACGAACTCCTGCAAAAACAATGCCGCGTTACTTCACAAAATTGAAACGTACACCGCCCATCAGCCATCTGCCGGGCATTACGGAGCCAAGTATATCGCTGTATTGCTTGTCAAATGCATTATCTGCCTGAACAAACACGGCCAGCTGACGTTTCAGGAAGGCATATTCGGCCCTGACGTTGAGTAAAAAGTAATTTTTTGAAATAGCGGCTTCGATGGCCAATGCTTCACGTTCCGCCCGTTTTTTGTACAATCCATTTACGCTCATGGAAAAATTGCCGACCTGGTAAATGGCCGAGAAGTTGGCGAGGAATTTGGCGTGCGACGAAAGGTAAAAAGACTGGACCTGGCTCTTGTTGTCGCTGTCGAGCCAGGTAAGACCTGCGTTGAAAATCAGCTTCTGGTTATCAGAAATGGCGTTTGCCGATTGTATATCGAGTTCGAAACCGGTTGTATTCACCTCGGCGATGTTTAATGCGAGTCCGAATGTACCGGTCGGCGAGAGGTTATCCTTACGTGGCATTTGCGCGTAGGGTGTCGTCACGTAATCGATCAGGTCTTTCTGGCGGCGCTGGAAAAACGTACCCGAAACTTTAAGTTGTGAGGTGGGGCTGCTGGTAAGGAACCAGTCGGCACCTGCTTCGTAGCTGAACGATCGCTCGGCCTTCAGGTCGGGGTTGCCGACGCTGCCACCGGTGACGAGTTTTTTTGCGTAGTTATTGAAACGTTCCGTGAAATCGGCATCGCGGATGGTTTTGCCGGCGCTTGCCCGCAGCTGCCAGCTTGATTTTTTGTAGGATAAATTGATTTGGGGTGAAACTTCGGTGCCAATGCTTTCACGCCAGTCCATGCGAACGGAAGGCGTTACGGTAAAATGCTCACCAACACTTTGCACGACTGAAACGAATGGTGCGAGCTGGTTCAGCGTGTGGTTGCCGCGGTCGTTGGATTTAATGTTGCGCTGCTGGAAATTGACGCCTGCGATCAGGTTCGTACCGGGAGTAAGCGCTTGCTGTAAAGTAGCCAGTCCCTGCCATAGTTTCGATTTGCTGCTGTTCGCGATGGAATGCGGGTTAAAAAGGTAGGTGTCCTGCACCGATTTATATCCCCCATCGATTGAAAAGGCTGTTTTGTTCTTTTGGTAGCTTAACCTGACCTGGTTCCACGACATTTTGACCTTTTCGCTGGCTGTGTCGGATTTCAGTACTGTGTAGAAGTTCTGAGCTGCGAAATCCCGGTGGTCGTAAGCGCTGCGAACAGCCAGGTTCCAGCTGGGAGAAATCGCGTAACTCAGCGATAATGAGGCGGTATTGTTATGGAAATAACCTTTAATGCCCCGCTGCTGAACACCGGATGCATTGTTTGATAAAAATCCGCCTGAAACTGCCAGCCTGTTGCGCTGTACAAACGCGCCCACATTGGCGTTGAACAAGCCATATTCACCGACACCGATACCGCCGTTTACCTGGGTTTTCTGAACGCCGTTGTCTTCTCCGGCACCCGACATCCGGGCTGCATTCAGCCGAGCTGCGAATGTTTTGGAAATCACGTGAATAACCCCGCCAACGGCGTCGGAACCGTACAAGGCCGACGAAGCGCCTTTCAAAACTTCGATCCGCTCGATTTCGGCGGGTGAAATGGGGATGTAGCTATTGAAATGGCCGGTATTGGGATCGTTGAGGCGAATGCCGTCAAGGATTACCAGCACTTGCTGGAATGTGCCACCACGCAGAACGATGTCGCTTTGCGAACCTTGTGGGCCGCGTGCCTGTATTTCAACGCCCGGCACGTAGCGGAGCAGGTCATCGATGCTGTGCACAGGCAATTGCTGAAAGTACTCGCCTTTGATGACTGCAATATTCCGGCCCGTTTGCGAGGCCCGCTTTTCCACAAGCGAAGAAGTGACCGTCACCGGGTCAAGCGATATTTCCTGGGCCAGGGCCAGGTTTGCGATGAATAGTAAAAGAAGGGTACCTGAGTAATGTAGTTTCATAGGGGGAATGATTTCGATACAAAACTATTATCTTGCCGGCCCGTTTATATGCTCCGGTTTAAATCTAATGAGTAGTCCGGTTGAAATACCTTTCAAAAATGTAATCCTGCTGGACCGTGCGTCCGGCACGCCTGTTTACTTACAAATCGCGCACCAGATGATCAACGCCATTCAACGTGGCGTGCTCGTCACGGGTGTGCAACTGCCTGGTACACGGGTGCTTGCGGAGATGTTGGATGTGCACCGTAAAACCGTCGTAGCCGCCTACAACGAACTCGACGCCCAGGGGTGGATCGAGATGCTGCCCAACCGCGGAACTTTCGTGACGCGGAGGAGTCCGGTCATCCGGGGCAGCGCATTGCCCGCGAACGTGAGCGATCTGAAACAATATCCCCGGCAGACCGGCTTTGCATTTGAGGAAAGCATGCTGCTCGACAGGCCTGTTTCGCTTTCCCGCGTGGACCTCGAATTCACCGACGGCCTGCCGGATGTCCGGCTCGCGCCTATGGATAAGCTTGCGAAGGCCTATTCCAGTGTTTTGAGAAGGAATAACAACCGGAAATACCTTACCTACTCGCATGTGGAAGGAAACATGTGGTTCCGGGAGCGGTTGGCGACTTACCTGAACAACACCCGCGGCCTGCATATCGGCGCGGAGAATATCATCACGACTCGTGGCATCCAGATGGGTATTTACCTGGCTTCGACCTTGTTGCTGAAAAAGGGCGATAATGTTGTCGTGGGTGATCTGAGCTATTATGTTGCTAATATGATCTTCCAGCAGGCAGGTGCAAATATCCTTTCGGTGCCTGTCGATGATCAGGGTATTTCGGTGGAAGCGGTGCGGCAGCTTTGTGACCACACACCGATCCGGATGCTGTACATCACCCCCCACCACCATTATCCGACGACCGTCACACTGAGCGCAGAGCGGCGGGTGGAGTTGCTGAATTTATCGGTGAAATACGGGTTTATTATCCTGGAAGACGATCACGACTACGATTTTCATTACAACAGCAGCCCGGTACTTCCGCTGGCGAGTGCCGACGGGGCGGGTATGGTGGTGTACGTAGGTTCGTTTTGCAAGGCACTGGCGCCGGGGCTGCGTTCGGGCTATGTGGTAGCGCCGCAGAATCTGATCAGGGAACTGGGTAAAATGCGACGGATCATCGACAGGCAGGGTGATTTAATGATGGAACAAGCATTAGCCGAACTGCTCGACGAAGGTGAGATCCAGCGTCATATCAAGAAAGCCCAAAAGGTTTACCACCAGCGGCGCGATTTGTTTACCGAATTATTGGAAAGCGATTTTAATCCTTACCTGACATTTAAAGCGCCACCAGGCGGGCTGGCAATCTGGACCGAATGGCGGCGCGACATTAATCTCATGCGTGTGAGTAAGGAGTGCCTGCGTGAAAACCTGCATTTACCGCAGACACTGCTTTTTCAGACAGGCCGCCTCAGCGCCATGCGGCTGGGGTTCGGTAATTTCAACGAGAGCGAGTTGCGGGAGGCTATCTCCATTCTAAAAATGGCCCTGGAAAAGACGGGCTAATAACATTGGGCATCGGTTGGAATGCTGATTTATTCAATTAATTTGGGATAAATTCCTATTCGTGCACTTCAACCTGGCTACCGCATGAACAAACGTACTTTCATCAAACTTTCATCCGCATTAATGACGGCTCCCTTACTTTCCCCGCTGAGCGGCTGGGCTCATGGCGACAAGCTCCGCAACTGGGCGGGCAACCTGGAATACAGCACAGAAAAGCTGGATTCCGGCAAGAATTTGCAGCAGGTTCAGGCGATCGTCAGGAAATACCCCAAACTAAAAGTGCTCGGCACGCGACATTGTTTCAACGACATTGCGGATACGAAAGACCAGTTTATTTCGGTGGTGGATGCGGAAGTGCAGATGCAATTGGACACCAAAAATAAAACTGTGACCGTGAATGGCGGGCTGAAATATGGCCAGTTGGCGCCCTACCTCCACGAAAAGGGCTTTGCATTGCATAATCTGGCTTCGCTGCCGCACATTTCCGTCGCGGGGGCCTGTGCTACCGCTACGCACGGGTCGGGGGAAAAGAACGGGAACCTGGCTACGGCGGTGTCGGCGATGGAGATGGTAACTGCGGATGGTGAGGTCGTAAAATTGAACCGGGAGAAAGACGGGGAGAAGTTCAACGCGGCTGTCGTTCATTTGGGGGCATTGGGAGTTGTGACGAAGCTTACGCTCGATGTCCAGCCTACATTTTTCATGGGTCAGGTTGTGTACGAGAATTTGCCATTGAACCAGTTGAAAGAGCATTTTGATGAAATAGAATCCAGGGGGGACAGCGTAAGCCTGTTTACAAACTGGGCTACCGATGACATCACGGAAGTTTGGATTAAGTTTAAAACAAATAGTAACAAACCTTTGAAAGCATTACCGGAGAAGGAAATGTTCGGGGCGAAACTGGCCACCAAAAACATGCACCCAATCCCCGAACTTTCTGCCGAAAACTGCACGGAGCAAATGGGCGTGCCGGGACCGTGGTACGAGCGGATGCCGCATTTTAAAATGGGTTTTACACCCAGCAGCGGCAAAGAACTGCAAACGGAGTACTTTGTGCCGCGGAAGAATGCAGTGGATGCGATTTTAGCCATTTCCAAAATGGGCAGCCAGATCAGCCCGCATCTGTTTACCTCCGAAGTACGGACCATTGCCGCAGATAACCTTTGGCTGAGCCCCTGCTATAAACAGGATTCGGTTGCGATCCATTTTACATGGAAACAGGATTGGCCGGCCGTGAGCAAGCTGTTGCCGGTGATCGAAAAGGAACTGGCACCTTTTAATCCGAGGCCGCATTGGGGCAAGTTATTCACCATCTCGCCGGGTTTGCTGGAAAAACGATATGAAAAACTGCCGGAATTTAGGGAGCTTGCTGCGCAAATGGACCCGAAAGGGAAGTTTCGTAATGCGTTTTTGAATTTGAATGTGTTTTCGAATTAAATAGCTGCCAGAAGCGTTTACCTAACGTGACTCATCTTCCATAAGTAAACAAATACTTCTGATGGCTACCAAAACGAAGGCGCTACCACCAGCAAGCGTGGACCTCACTGCCGACAAGATTACCGAGTTATACATGCATTACTGCCTGGAAAACCACAAGAAGCCGGAATCGGTGTACCTGTTTTCCAAAGAGCACGGTTTCGCTGAAAGGGATTTCTACAAATTCTTCACTTCCATCGATTCGCTTGAAAAGCGCGTTTTTGTGAGTTTTCATAACCTGGCCGTGAACCTCATCAGCCAGAGCGGCGAGATCGAAGGAGCAGGTTTTCGGGACAAACTTTTAGCTTATTATTTCACATTGGTTGAAATCCTGACTGCCAACCGGAGCTATGTGGTTTTTGCATTGAAGGAGGAAAAGAACAAGCTGAACGGTATTCTGAAGTTGAAAGAATTCCGCAAGAGTTTTAAAGAATACATCCATGAGATCAGCGATGGCTACCTGAAAACCAGGAGCGAGCGCATCCGGAAAGCACAGCAAGATGCGCTGGAAGAGGGTGCGTGGATTCAACTCTTGCTTACTTTGAAATTCTGGATCGATGATGAATCCGTTGGTTTTGAAAAGACGGACCTTTTCATCGAAAAATCGATCCGAGCTACATTCGACCTGATCGATACCACGCCGTTGGAAAGCGTGATCGATTTCGGGAAGTTTCTCATTAAAGAAAAATTGAAGTAGGAATGGAGACAATTGACAGCATACCTACTTCTAAAATACGACGTGCCACCCGGCTTATTTCGACAGGCGTCAAGATCGGGGGAAATTACCTGAAATATTACGGCGAGAAGATCACCAGCCCGGAAACGGCCAGGGATAATCTCAATAACAACAATGCCGAGGATATTTACGATAGCCTCAAAAGTTTGAAAGGCAGTGCTTTGAAACTCGCTCAAATGCTGAGTATGGAGAAGAATTTCCTGCCGCAGGCTTACGTAGAGAAGTTTTCGCTTTCGCAATTTTCAGTACCGCCACTTTCGGCGCCACTGGTCGTGAAGACGTTCCGCAAATATTTCGGGAAGTCACCGCTGGAACTGTTTGATACTTTCAACCCCAATGCGATCAATGCAGCGAGTATTGGCCAGGTGCATAAAGCTACGCATCTTGGCAAAGAGCTGGCTGTGAAGATCCAGTACCCGGGTGTTGCGGAAAGCATTTCGTCGGATCTGGCGCTGGTGAAGCCCATTGCGATGACAATGTTCAACATTCAGGCCAAGGATTCGGACAAGTATTTCAAGGAAGTGGAAACGAAGCTGACCGAGGAAACGAATTACATTCTTGAAATAGCCCAGAGCACCGAAATCGCCGAGGCTTGCGAGCATATCCCGAACCTGCGGTTCCCGAAATACTACCCGGAATTTTCTAGCGAGCGTGTGATCACGATGGACTGGATGAGTGGCAAGCATTGGTCGGAGTTTTGCAAGACAAATCCTGACCAGGACACCGCTAACAAGATCGGCCAGGCATTGTGGGACTTCTACATGTTCCAGGTGCATCAGCTCCGTAAAGTCCACGCCGATCCGCATCCGGGTAATTTCCTGATCGACGAAAACGACAACCTCATCGCCATTGATTTTGGTTGTATTAAAGAAATCCCCGAGGAATTCTACGTACCTTATTTTGAGCTTGCCGAGCCGGAGAATCTGAACAATCCCGCGGTTTTTCATGCCAAACTGGTCGAACTTGAAATTCTGACGGACAAGGACACTCAAGCCGAAACCGTTTATTTCTCGAATTTATTCCGGGAGATACTCGCATTGCTCACGCAGCCGTTCCATTCCGAAGTATTCGATTTTTCGGATGAGGAATTCTTTTTGAAACTGGCCGCATTGGGCGAGAAATATGCCAATGATAAAGAGCTGCGTAAAATGAATATGAATCGCGGATCCAAACACTTTATTTACATCAACCGCACATTCTTCGGACTGTTCAGCCTGTTACATGACCTTAAAGCGGTGGTGGATACCAAGCAATTTGTAAGCTGACACCCGTAATCATAACCAGTCGTGATAATTTCACGGCTGGTTTTCTTCGTCAGGGTTGTCGGCTGCCGGGCCGCCGGGCGACTTTTTCAGGTTTACGAAACGGAAAAGGTTGTTATTTGCCTGCTCGGGCGTCTGGTCACCGAGCAAAATACCCCAGGGTTCCAGTCCCGGTACCCGATCAAAAATGACTTTCATCATCGCTATTGCCGGAATCGAAAGGAACATTCCCGACAAACCCGCGAGCGCCCCGCCTACGAGCACACCTACGATCGATACCAATGCATTGATCCGCACTTTGGAACCGACTATGAACGGGACGAGAAAATTATTGTCGATCACCTGCACGGCGATGAATACACCTACAACACCGAGTAGCACATCGACCTGGGGATGGCTGATAAATGTGACCATTACTGCCAGAGCGGTAGCCACGAGGCCGCCAATGTACGGCACCAGGTTCAGGATCGCCGCCATCACACCCAGTAAAATGGCATACTGCACGTTCAGTACGAGCAAACCGGCGGAATTCAGCACGGCCACCGCGGTGGTTTCGAGCAGCAATCCGACCATGTAACTCTGGATGATCGATTTAATTTGTCCCAGGATTTCCAGCACGCGATGCTTTTGTTCTTCCGCGAAAAGGACTACCGAAAAATGGATCAGCATGGCCCGGTAATAAAGCAATAGAAAAGTGTAAATAGGAATGAGGATCAAAGTGCCGAGCGGGCCTGTTACCGCGCCGAGTGTTTCCGGACCCTGAAACGTTTCCAGCGTTTTACTCTGCGCATTTTTCAAATATTCGGCTTGCTGGCGGTAGCTCACACTGTATTCCCGGCGAATCCACCGGCGCGCGTCGCGGTACACGTGATCGATATTCCTTTTCAACTTGGGCCATTCATCCGAGAAATCGGCAACCTGCATCGAAATGAGCACGGTAACTGCCGAAACGATCAATACGGCAATGGTTAGTGCCAATGTGATGGCGATCAGTTTTGGTATTCCTATTCGCATAAGCCACTGTTCAAGCGGCCTGAGCAGAACAGCCAGCAAGCCTGCGAGTGCTAACGGAACGATAATGTCCTGGCCCAGGTAAATTGCAACCATGATGATGCCGATAGCCAGGAGGGTCAGGGAGAATTTTTGGTAGAAGGGAGGAGAAGAAGTTTCCACTATGTGTCAGTTCGCGTAGTAAAAGGTTAAGATAGGATTTTCCCCAAACAAACACTCCGCGATTCTTCCGGAAATTCCCCGAAATGCGGTATGTCGTTGTATCCTAACTTCCGGTACAACGCAATGGCCTCTGGCTGGCCTTTCCCCGTTTCGAGGATGATGGTGTCGTAACCTAGCTCTTTTCCCCAATTTTCAAGCGCTTCAACTATGAGCGAAGCAATGCCTTGGCCGCGGAAGCCGGGCGTCACAAACATGCGTTTGAGCTCAATGCGCCCGGCGTCGAATTGCTTGAAACAGCCGCAGGCGACGGCGACGCCATTTTCGTAAACCAGCACGACGGTTGACAGACCGGTAATGCGGTTATATTCTTCGTAATCCTCTTTTTTGGTGTTATAAATGCTGCAGAGTTCGGTATCGAGCTCATTGGTGAGATTTTGAAAATCGGGGTTATCGCTGGTGGTGCGGATGATTTCGGGCATCGGCTCAGGTATTTAAACTTTCGAGTGTGCGAAGATAGGCATTTGCATTGTTCGACTTTTATTTGACGATCTTCCGAAACGCGATGTAGTTTTGCGTCGCGGGCGTTTCAGGGCCGTTTTAATCCTTCGAAGAATATGCGAAAAATAATTGCCGCTTTCCTGTTATCAGTCCTGTCTCCGCTGGCGTTTGCGCAAAAGGGTTTTAAAGTAGTTCCGTTAGGTGTGAAGGGCGGTACCGCGGATGGGAACCTTTCCGCATACATGCTTGCCCCCGCGGGCTCGGATGCTTATGTGTGCCTGGACGCAGGAACAGTAAGTAACGGTATTGACAAAGCGATCGGGAAGAATGCTTTCGACGTGAATGCGGAAACGGTTTTGAGAAAATATATCAAAGGCTACCTCATTTCGCATCCTCATCTGGATCATATTTCGGGAATGATCATCAATTCGGTGGATGATACCGTGAAGCAGGTTTATGCGATGGAGCATTGCATTAGCGTGATGAAAGCGCATTACTTCAACTGGCAGAGCTGGCCCAATCTGACGAACGACGGTAATGCACCCGCGCTGAACAAATTTCGTTATCAGCCAATGCGCGAGAATGTGGAAACGCCGGTTGTGGGAACAGAAATGACCGTCAGGGCCTTTCCGCTGATCCATTCCAGGCCGTATCTGAGCACTGCTTTTCTGATCAAAAGCGGGGAGTCTTATGCGCTGTATTTCGGCGATACCGGGCCCGACAGCGTCGAGAAGACGGACCATATGCAGTGCGTCTGGACGGTCGTGGCGCCGCTGGTGAAGTCAGACCAGTTGAAAGGAGTCTTTCTGGAAGTTTCCTACCCAGATGCGCAGCCCGACCGCCAGCTGTACGGGCACCTGACGCCGAAATGGTTCATGAAGGAGTTCGGGGTGCTGGCAGAACTGGCTGGAAAAGAGCATTTGAAAAACCTGAATGTGGTCGTTACGCATATTAAACCAACCGGAAATAACGAAGAGACAATACGCAGGGAATTAAATGCCGAGAATGCCCTTGGGCTGCGGCTGATTTTCCCTGAACAAGGTGTAAAATTCGAATTGAAATAATAGCAAAAGGCGGGACGACCCGCCTTTTGCTATTTGAATAAGGTAACCTGCCCGCTCGCTACTCTCGGGTCGTAGGGCACTTGCAGTTCCATTCCCAGTTCTTTGTTCAGTTTTTGGATCAAATACGAGGAGAGCAAAGGTGATGCTTCCTCATGGTTCTGGTGGACAAAGAAATAGATATTCTGAATCCCTTCCTCGGTCCACAGTTTCAGCCTTTCGAACCAATCATCGAGGCGGGTGTAATCCGAATCGACATTGGCGCCGTTGTAGCGGATGAATGCGGTGGGGGTTGTGAGCCGCATGTGCAGCAAATCGCGCCGCCCGGCCGAATCGGTCACGATATGCGTGATGTTTTTCTTTTCCAGCAGACTGTAAAGATCTTCGCTGTTAAAAGAGCCGTCGTACCAGCCCGTATGGCGCAATTCGAGTGCCAGCGGAAAGCCCGAAGGCCATTCTTCGAGATAGGCCTTCAATATTTCCCAGTTTTTAGGGCCGAAATTGTCGGGCATTTGCAGGAAGAGCATACCGAGTTTATCCTGCAAATGGGCAATGCCGTCGAGGTATATTTCGGTCGGTTCCTTCGCGTCTTTCAGCCTCTTCCAATGGCTGATACCCTGATGCAGCTTGGGAAAGAACTTGAAACCCGCCGGTGTCTTGGCATACCAGGTTTCGATAGTTTCGACCGGGAAGTTATTATAAAAGGTCGCGTTCAGTTCAATGCTGTTGAATTGCGTCGCGTAATACGCCAATTCGTCTTTGGTACCTTTTGGGTAAAAACCCTTAAGGTCGGTTTTGTTCCATTTGGCGCACCCGATGTAAATCCCCGGTTTTCCGGCTTTCGCCGCATTCAGCAATGCTTTGTTGGCGGGAGCTTCCGGCGGCAAACTGAAATCGATGTTATCGGGATTTTCAACTTTTCCGAATTTCATGACTGGCTTGGGTTAGGATGAATAATTACAAACCTGGCAAGCCAGTGAGACTTGCCAGATGTTTGAATGATGACGGGATTATCTTCCGAAATCATCCTGAACACGAACGATGTCGTCTTCGTCGGATGGGTTGGAAGGATCTGTATGCTGCCAGATTTCAGCCACGAAACCCCATTCGTTGACGCCCACCAGGCGGTGGCGCTCACCTTTTTTGAGGTTAATGACCGTACCGATCGGCAATTGCTGCAATTCGGTTTCTTCGTCGGTATCGCTGATCACAATGCCGGCGCTTCCACCGATCACTTTCCATATTTCGGCGCGGCGGTGGTGATATTGCCACGAAAGGCGTTTGTTGGGAGCCACTACGAGAATTTTAGGGCTTAATTTTTCATAACCTGCAAAGTCGGCCAGAGACAAATGCGGGAAAAATGTGGAGATGAATTTCGGTGCCTGGGTTTCGTCGAGCACAAAGAAACCACCCCATGGACGTGAATGGTCTTTCGCTACAACCGTGAAGCCTTGCTCATCAATAAACTGTTGTACTTTTTCGAAAACCTCATTTTTATCGGCATCGGCCGTAAACGATTGTATCATAACAATAGTAATTAGTGAATCAGGTGAATTTCAAAATTAGGATAAAAAACAAAAAGATGCCCCAAAATATTCAGGGCACCTTTTGAATTAAATCTACTAATTTATACTATTTGTCCCACCATACCTTCGTGGTAAAGTCATCGGGTAAAGTAGCGCCTGTCTGGGATTAAGTTCAAATTTTACTTGAATGATCTTTCATCAGCGTTCGGCGGCTTATATACGTCGTTGTTCGGGTGCCTTAAGACATCGAAATCTTGCCGCTCTCTGAATAGCCAACGGAGAGAAATCGAAGGTTCCGCCGGATCAGCGCGGCGAGGGTGTTGCGGGAAGTGGCGGTAGTGAGACCATCGGATGGCGTATGGAGAACGTAGTCGAGAAGCCGTTCTACCGATGTGGTGGCAACATGCAGCCGCGTGTCGGAAGCGCCATAGTAAATGAATACAGAGCCGTCGTCATCAACGATCCAGCCGTTTGAGAATACAACATTGGAAACATCACCGATGCGTTCGGCACCTTCGGGCGCGAGAAAATAGCCTCCGGGCTTGCAAATGACTTTTGCAGGATCGGCAAGGTCCGTCATGAACAGGTAAAGCACATAACGCAAGCCGGCGGCGGTTTGCCTCACGCCGTGGGCGAGGTGCAGCCAGCCGAGCCGGGTTTTAATAGGGGCAGGCCCCTGGCCGTTTTTCGCTTCGTAGACTGTGTGGTATCTCTTCGGGTCTATCACGGTTTCGGCGGTTATCTGCGCATGCTCGATCTGGGAAGCCAAACCAAGTGCGATGCCTCCACCTCGTCCGGCCTCGATGAACGAATCCTGCGGACGGGTATAGAACGCATATTGGCCGCCGATAAACTCGGGGTGCAAAGCCACGTTCCGCTGCTGGGGTGATGGCGTTTTCAGGTCCGGAAGCCGTTCCCAGGTACGCAGGTCCCGTGTACGTGCGATCCCGCATTGCGCGATTGCCTGCGATTCGTTGCCCGGGGCGGCGCAGGGGTCTTTACGTTCGGTACAAAACAGCCCATAAATCCAGCCATCTTCATGTGCAGTGAGCCGCATATCGTAAATATTGACGTCCGGGTCGGAGGTTTGGGGCATATCAAGCGGAAATTCCCAAAATTCGAATCCGCCAGTACCGGTAATGCTTTCAGCGACTGCAAAAAACGACTTCCGGTCGTAACCTTCAACCCGCACGATTAGCAGGTATTTTTCATTGAGCTTAATGGCCCCGGCATTAAAAACCGCATTGATCCCAAACCGCTTCATGAAATAGGGATTACTGCCGGGGTCGAGGTCGTATTCCCAGAAAACCGGTACGTGTGCTGCCGTGAGTACGGGGAATTTGTAGCGGTCGTAAAAACCGTCGCCAGAGTCCAGCATTTGGTTGGGTGTTTCGATCAGTCGCCGCCTTTCACTTTTGATGCGCTGAAAACGCTCTTCGAAGATAGTCATGGTTGACTTTGTCAGAATTGTTCGATAATCACCGGTGGGGCAGATGTTTGTACCAGGTCTTCCAGAGAATAGCAGAGAGTATCAGAAAAACAGCCGTCGAAATGAAAGTTTCGGCTGGCATTTTAAGAATACCAAAGACTGGTACGGCCGTGATGGCGGTTTGCGCGACGATACCGGCGGCAACGTTGAAAAGATCTCTTGTAAACTGCCTGTTAGGTAAAAACAACGGGTCGCTTTTACGGACTTCCTCGCGGACCGGTCCCCAGAATCCCCAGGGGTTTACTGTCCGGTAAAATGTTTTGAGGACTTCCATATCGGCCGGTTTCGTAGCCAGTGACCCCACTACTGCCGCAACAGCCGAAATAGCCAGAATGAGCGGGAAGTAGTAGAGCGGCAAAGCTCCTGCAAAAATATACGGGCAAGCCAGTGCGCAAACGATACCGGCGGCCATTCCCCAGAAAAAGCCGGCACTGTTGAACCGCCACCAGTACCATTTGAGCACATTGGAGGCAATATATCCTCCGTACAAGGCTGACACGATCCATTGTAGAATGCTGTTGACATCCTTGGCCAGCAACCCTAGCAGAATACTGATGGTCACGATCACAATGCCGGAAAGGTAACTTACGCGACTGATCTGCCGGTTACTTGCATTAGGATTGAAAGACCGCAGGTAAATATCATTGACAAAATAGGCTTGGGCAGCATTGAAAGTGCCCGCAAATGTACCCATGAACGCACCCATCAGGGCGATTAACACCAGGCCTAGCAAACCCGAAGGAATGTAAGTATTGAGTACGGCCGGAAGTACTTTCTCAAAATCGGTATCAATGGCCGCCGAAATATTGGGTTGCCGGAAATAAAGCAGCGCAAAAACGGCAATGCCGGTAATAAAAAGGTACCGTGCGGGTAGCAGCACGATGTTGACGATCATACTCATCAGCGCCGCTTCCCTCGGGGAACGGGTCGAGAGGATTTTCTGCATGTCGTAGTTCGGGGCGGGGCCGGCGAGGCTTGCCAGCACACCTTTGGCGACCATTAATGTGAAGAAATAGCCGAACGGAGCAAAGCTGTCGTTTTGCAATTTTCTGGCGGCGGCGGGTAAATGGCCCGCCCAGTCGAGGCCTAGTTCTTTTCCGAAAAAAAGGTCGGTCCAGCCGTGTGGTACAGGCAGGCTGGAAACGCCCGGTAGTGCCGTATAGGCCATGGCGGCCACCGATACGCACACGACTACCATGATCAGGTAATGCAGCATGTCGGCCCATACGATGCTTTTCATGCCACCCAGCAGGGCGTAGCAGGCAGTAAACAGGGTGAAAAGGACGCCATAAAAATGAGCAGTGTAACGAATTGGTAAGTTGAATGGAAGAAATGTCCTGAGGATCTCCCAGGGAATAAAGATTTCGATGAATTTTCCAAGTCCTATAAAACCGTATGCCATAAAACTCATGCAGGACAGCAATGCGAAGACGATAATGATCTTATGGGAAAGCCCTGTCCCGTGTCGGTCGCCGAAACGGAACAGCATCCATTCCGCGCCGGTGGATGCATTGGAGCGCCTTAGCCACATCGAGAGGTATACCATCATGAATATCTGGTTAAATACCGGCCACAACCACGGTAGCCAAATGCTCTTCACGCCATACACTACCATAATGGCGACCATCCACGCTGTGCCGGAAAGGTCGAACATACCCGACGCATTGGAAATGCCAAGCATCCAGAACGGCATGGATTTCCCTCCCAGCAGGTAGTCGTTTTTACTTTTTGACGCCTGCCGTTTCAGGTAAATACCAATCAACGTGACCGTAATCAGGTAGAGTAATATGACGAGGAGGTCGATTGCTTTGATTTTCATCGGTGAGTCAGCAAATCGATCGGCGCCTGACACAAACTTATTGACAAAACCGGGGCAGGGTATAGTACTTTTTTATCCATGATTAGACCAATACTAACAGTTTATAGGATTACAGGAAGGTTGAAGAATGGTATTATTGACAATTAATATTTAAATTGTTACCTCATTATCACATAGCGGATCGATACGGGCCGCCTTGTCAATTTAACTTAAAAATACAATTTAGCCTATGAGTGAAATCTACAGAGAAATTACCCCACTTACCCAGTACGATTGTTTTACTGTCTTTGACCGAAAAAAGACCGTCTTCGACTTCCCGCTACACAGCCATGAGGAGTTTGAGCTGAATCTGATCCTTTCGGGAAAAGGCGTGAAGCGGGTGGTTGGCGATCATACCGAAGTGATCGACGACGCCGAACTGGTGCTGGTGGGGAACAATCTGCCGCATGGCTGGCTTACTAATGCCTACCGGTGGCATGAAGGCATGCCTGAGATCAAGGAAGTGACCGTGCAATTCCACCGCGATTTATTCGACGACAAGTTCCTGGAACGCAACCAGCTGTTTTTTGTTCGCTCATTGTTGGAAAAATCGGCGAAAGGAATCGCGTTTTCGAGGGATACGATCGAGCGGATCAAGCCGAGACTTATCAGCCTGGCACAAAAGAGCGGTTTCGATTCCATGCTAGAGCTGATGTCTATCCTGCACGACTTGTCCGTTTCGCGTGATATGCGAACGCTTTCCAACAGCACTTTTACGGATGAGAATGTTAATTACAACAGCCGCCGCATCGAAAAGGTATTCGCCTTTATGCGCGACAACTATAACAAGGACGTGGATCTGGCAGGTGTGGCGAAGCTGGCGGGAATGTCGGAGGTGTCGTTCAGCAGGTTTATCAAAAAGAGAACGGGCAAGACATTCGTTGAAAGTCTGAACGAAATCCGGCTGGGGCACGCGTCACGGTCACTGATCAATACTACTCATACAATTTCGGAGATCGCCTACAAATGCGGGTTCAATAACCTTTCTTATTTCAACCGGATTTTTAAAAGCAGGAACGGCTGCACGCCGAAGGAGTTTCGGGACAACTATTCCGGGACGCGGACATTTGTGTAGGGAGTTCATGAGTCTAGAGTTTATGAGTTTAAAGTTTAGGGAGTAAAAAAGTAAAGAGTTCAAAGCGCGGGTTAGCCCTACTTTGAACTCTTTACTTATAAACTCTCAACTCATAAACTAGACTTTCAACATCCAGCCGAAGATATCTTCTTCCTTGCCGGTGCGGAGGTTGGTCAGGTAGGTTTTTACTTTATTCACGAATGAATCTTCTTTGATTTCTGGCAGGGCGTAATCCACGCCTTCGTACGCGATGGTTGCGAACGGAGAAATGACTACGGCAGTTCCGGCACCGAATGCGGCTTCGAGCTTACCGGCTTTCAATGCGTCGATGATCTCTTTTACAGTGATACGACGCTCTTCCACGGGAATGCCCCAATGCTCCGCGATAGACACGATGCTTTTGCGGGTGATACCGTCGAGCGTGGTTTCGGAAACGTGCGGGGTAAGCAGTTTACCGTCCAGCATGAACATGATGTTCATCGTACCCGATTCCTCGATGTACTCGTGATTGCGGGCGTCGGTCCAGATCAGTTGGTCGTAACCTTCCTGCTGGGCCAGTTTTGCCGGGTAGAGCGAACCTGCGTAGTTACCTGCGCATTTGGTAGCACCCACGCCGCCTTCGGCAGCACGGATGAAACGCGTTTCCACTTTCACACGCGGAGGTTTCGCATAATAGGTGCCTACCGGGCTTGTGAAAATGATGAAATAATATGAATCCGATGGTTTGACGCCGATATAAGGGTCGGTAGCAAACATGTACGGACGGATGTAAAGCGAGCAACCGGGCTGAGATGGCACCCAACCGGCGTCCAGTCGAAGCAGCTCGGTAAGGCCGTTCATGAAGATCTCTTCCGGGATCTGCGGCATGCAAAGGCGCTCGGCGGATTTGTTAAGGCGTTTCCAGTTATCGATGGCACGGAAAAGCAGCACTTCACCTGCATCGTTTTTGTAAGCTTTCATCCCCTCAAAAATAGCCTGACCGTAATGTAGCGCGGCGGTAGCAGGACTAAGTGAGAGGTCGCCGTAAGGGACGATACGCAGGTCTTGCCATTGTCCGTTTTTGTATTCGGCGATAAACATATGGTCGGAGATGTTCCGTCCAAAAACGAGGTTGTTGAAGTCAACCTCCTGCAAACGGGATTGGGTGGTTTGCTGAACTTCTATTTGTACTGTGTCGGCTGTCATGATGCCAAAAAATTTAATTTTTCAAACGCTTTCCGAAGCTTATACTTTGAAAAAAGGCAGGATTTGGAGATCCCGGCGCATTCTTCCTAAGTCCCGCAATTTAAAGAATTTAATCTATAAATAATTGATATTTAGTATAACAATTATTTTTGCCGGGAAACCCTCGGCTGCCACGTAACTTCTTCAATTCCCAGCTCGTGGGTCATGGCGCGGCAGAGCATAAATAGGTAATCGGAAAGTCGGTTGAGATAGCGAATTACAACAGGTTCTACTTCCTCACCCTGCTGCAAGTGGATTACTGCGCGCTCGGCCCTGCGGCAGACCGTCCTTGCAATGTGCCCGAAAGAAACTGACTGATGCCCACCCGGCAGGATGAACGACCGCAACGGAGGCACTTTTGCATCGATCGCGTCCATTTCCTTTTCCAATAGCGTAACGTCTTCGTCGTGCAAGTCCGGTAGTATTTTCTTCTTTTGATCGGGCTCCGAAGCGAGGTGCGAGCCGATCGTAAACAGGCGATCCTGTATTTCTTTGAGTAGGTCTTTCCGGCCTTCGTTCACGGGCAGGTCCCGAAGCATTCCGATGTAGCTGTTCAGT
Organism: Dyadobacter sp. OTU695; assembly: GCF_038440355.1. NCBI lineage: Bacteria > Pseudomonadati > Bacteroidota > Cytophagia > Cytophagales > Spirosomataceae > Dyadobacter > Dyadobacter sp. OTU695. The sequence goes on from NZ_JASATN010000009.1 coordinate 253,317, forward strand.
TCATCGACCGTCCCGTACGCGTCTATGCGTACGTGCGCCTTACTCAGGCGCGTGCCGCCAATAAGGGCGGTGGTGCCTTTGTCACCGGTTTTGGTGTAGATTTTCATGCGGTGGAATTAAGCCTTTGCTTTCTTTGCGGACTCGGCTTTGATGAGTTCTTCCAGGGTGTATTTTACAGTCTCCTTGTTAAGGAAATCTTTCTCGATTTCACGCATTTCTTCTGCGGTATGACTGTTTTTGATAACGGCGATTTTATTTGCCTTTAATGTTTTCATGGTAGTATCGGATAGTCTGTTTGTTGGCAGGCCAGCAGCTTATCGGCCTGATCAGTCCTTCGTTAGTCGTAAATACAACGACTTTTATTATCTGCGAGTTTCCCTTGCCTATGGCGTTGAAGCGTTGCTCGCCGGCTAATCTTGTTCCTTCCCTTATAACCAGAAACGGGTCGTCAAAGACACTTTCGACCTCGTCCACTGTATTTTTTCTTTCAGGATGATCTCCGCTAATATGTTTTAGGTTGTTTGAATCCCATTCGAATTGCATTGCCGGAATTGATAATGTGTGTTAATACAATTAGGTTTTGGAAGCTCCCCGACCTAATTTTGCACCCGATTTACTATGGCGAAAAGACCTCTATTTAGGTTACCAATTCATGAAAGTTACAACATTTGCAATAAAGATCTGGCGCTGGGCTTCTTTATTATTCGTTATCGGGGCGCTTGTCTGGACCTATTCACTTTTCCCCGAAATGGTCGCTGTCGACTTCGCAGATAGCGGCCTGGCGGAACGCTATGTCGATAAGGAACACGTTTTTTACATTGTAATGGGGCTTTTTCTCGTGAACAACGTACTGATCACCGGCATTGCACGGCATATCCCGAACGTGGACCCGATGAACCTGCCGATCCTGAAGCGTAAAGAATGGGCGCAACACCGTTCCGAACTCAACGAGCACCTTACCAATTGGTTGTTTTGCCTGGTGGCCGTGATCAACACCATCGTAGGTTTCAGCTTGCTGGCATTAGCGACGATCAATAGTACCAGCTACAAAATGGACGTATTCGATTTCTCCTGGCTCTACTATGCCAGCCTTGCACTCGTGTTGTTCGTTTTCCTGCTTCCGTTGCGCCTCCTTTGGCCTCCGGTGCACGACGATAAATTGTAATGCTGCCGATGGAAGGTAAAAGGACAGATAACGCAAATTCGGACGCATTATGGCGGCGAGCGGCTGAGGCGATTGATTTGCAGCGCTACACATACGAACTGCCTGACAATCGCATCGCAAAATACCCGATTGAAACCCGGGACCAGTCGAAGCTGATGGTCTACCGGGATGGAGAAGTCAGCCATTTACGGTTTACAGACATTACCTCGCAACTACCGGAGAACACCCTGCTGGTTTTCAACGATACCAAGGTAATCCCTGCGCGGGCACATTTCAGGAAGGAAACCGGGGCGGTTATCGAGGTCCTGCTACTGCATCCCGAGCTGCCTACCCGCGTGATAAACGATGCCATGCTGGTGAAGCATTCCTGCGTTTGGGAATGTATGATCGGAAATAAAAAGCGTTGGAAAGCAGGCGATACGCTCGCCAGCATTATCCAGGTGAATGAGTTGCCTGTCAGTTTGCAGGTTTCCTATCACGACTATGAGCAGAATCTCGTGCGATTGACCTGGGACGCGGATGTCACCTTTCTAGAATTGGTCAAGGCATTGGGTGAAATTCCATTGCCGCCTTACCTGAATCGCGATACCGAGGAGCCCGACAAGGAAACTTACCAGACCGTTTATGCGCACCACGACGGGGCCGTTGCCGCTCCGACAGCCGGATTACACTTCACGCCGCGCGTTTTCGATGCGTTGGCCACAAAAGGCATCCGCAGGTCATTTCTGACATTGCACGTGGGAGCTGGAACTTTTCAGCCCATTAAAGTGGAAAAGGTCATCGAGCACAGGATGCATTCCGAGCAGGTGGTGTTTACAAGGACGCTTATCGATGAATTGCTCCAATCTGTCACTCACATTGTCCCGGTGGGCACCACGTCCCTGCGGTCGCTGGAAAGCTTGTACTGGTTTGGTGTGAAGCTTTTCAAAAAAGAAACGACGGTTTTCAACATCGAAAAACTCTATCCGTATCCGTGGAATGAAGAAGACCTGCCTTCTGCAAAGGCATCGCTTCAGGCCATTGCCGACTACATGGACGAGGCGGAGCTGAATGAGGTGGTAGGTGAAACGGAGATATTCATTTTTCCTGGTTACCGTTTCAGATTATGCCGCGGGATAATTACTAATTACCACCAGCCAGGCTCTACACTCATTCTCCTCGTCGCGGCATTTGTTGGAAACGACTGGGAAATGATCTATTCCGAAGCATTAAAGAATGATTACCGCTTCCTAAGCTACGGCGATTCCTCGCTCCTCTGGCTAAATGACGATGCTTCCTAGTTTCATTTGATGATCTTATCCTGCAATTTGTTGTTAAAAAACAGTAAATTATGGGATGTGTTAAGCTAATTGACCGGAGGATGACTGTCGAGGAATACTTCGAGCTGGAGAAAAAAAGCGAGATCCGCCATGAGTACTATGATGGCGGGATCTACGCTATGGCAGGTTCGACTTTGAACCATAACCGAATTGTTGGGAAAGTCAGGAACCTTTTAAGCAGCCATTTTTTGCCGCGCGGATGCGACGTATTTTCTGAAAACGTCAAAGTAAAAGTTTCAGACATTTATTACCCTTATCCCGATGTCGTGGTCACCTGTGCGCCGGTTGACATTTCCGGGACCTACGTCGTTCAGCAGCCTACCATTCTGGTCGAAGTAGTATCAAAACACTCGGAAACGAGAGACCGAAGGTTTAAACTGAGACAATACAAAACGATACCTTCTCTGAAATATTACCTGTTGGTTTCTCAGCATGAATATGACGTCGAATTGTATTCACGGTCGGAGGGGAATGATCTCTGGACCTGGCGCTCTTTTGAAAATTTGGAAGATGTAATCCGCTTTGAGGCATTCAATCATGAGATCGCCCTCAAAGCGATTTATGAAAACATCATTTTTGGGCCAGAAACCGGGCAATAAAGCACCTATTTCACCGACACAACCTTACTTACCGCCGAAACGCCATTTTCATTAAATGCCTCAATAGCAAAATAGTAAGGTACGCCCACATTCAGTGCCCGGAGTTCAAAAGTATCCGGCTCGTCGTTCCAGAACTGGTGGGTCTGGTAAAGCTTGTCGGGCGCAATGCCCCATAGCACATTATAGCCAACGGCCCCCGGTACTTTCTCCCATTTCAGATCTGCATTTCGTGCGTCCTTTTGGCGGACAGCAGTGAAGTTCGCAGGTGTTTGCGGTGCTTCCCCAAAGCCATTTCCGAAAATCCGGAATTCGCTGATGGCCAGTGTCGGCGAAGCCACGTACACGTGCTCGTAGCGCACATAACGCGCACGCACGGGTGCCGAGAGCTCGATATAGGCGCACGGACGGTCGCGCTTGGGCTCTTTCGTGAGGTCGCTTGCGAGGTCCCATTTTTTGCCGTCTTTCGAAGTCCAGATCTTGAATTGCGTGTATACTTTTTCAGGTTTGTTGTCGAAAATGTCGGATTTGTAATCGGTATAATTGACTTGAATGGCTTTCACTTCCTGCTCGGCCTGCAAATCGATCGTCAGTGTCTCGCCGGGCTTGTTTTGTTTCGCAGCCCAGAATGTCCGTGGATTCTCGTCAGTAATTTTTGCGGCGGCCATGGTGTCAAGCGTGGAGGAAGCTGTTGCAGGCTTTTTGTAAGACAATAACATCCACCCGGTGAAAAGCTCGTCGCCTTTGCCTGTCCAGGTTTTCGTAGGCATCTTGTGCGGGAAATCCCCGAAGCGCGTGTTGGCAAACATCTGTCCGTCTTTGTCGAATCCGGCGGCATAGCGCACGATGCGGCGTTCCATGGCCCAGTTCAGGCCGATCCAGGACGTTCCCGTGTTCCAGTAGTTGCCGAAATTGTCCTGAAATGTGTTGCCATGCCCGGCGCCCGTCGCGAAACCGCCCGGTTTATAGGAAACCGGGTTGTAAGGTGCATAGGTAAATGGCCCCAGCGGTTGATCGCTTACATACGTGCCATTAGCATACACATTATATTCCGTACCCGGCGCACCATATTGCAGGTAGTATTTGCCTTTGTGTTTCGTCATCCAGGCACCTTCTGTAAATGGTTTGAATGGGTCCGAATGATTGGGCCCGAAGCGTTCCCAGCCGTGCTCATATTGGTTCAGCCAAAACATGGACTGGTACTGTCCCTTGAATGCGAGCCGTTTGGAATAGTCCAGTTCCGAGCCGAAAATGGGATACACATTTGAAGAACCCCAGTACATATACCATTTATCGGTATCCGGGTCGTGGAATAATGCGGGGTCCCACGGGCCGATGTCCTTTGGTAACCGGGGTGTCCAGCGGTTATAGAATTCCCAAATGCCTTTTTCAGGCGCAACAGAATAGAGTATTGGCCGCGATTCGAAGGTAGATTGGAATAAAAACAATGTATCATGTACAGAAACCGCCGCGGGCGCGCACATGTCCTCGAAAGGCCAGCGGTTGGCGGTCAGGTATTTCCAGTTGATCATGTCTTTGGAATGCCAGTACCCGCCCGAAATGGTCACAAAGAGAAAATACTCGCCTTTGTGGTTGATAATCACCGGGTCGGCGCCGGAGCGGTAGCTGATATTGTCGTTGAGCTGCTCGAAGTTGTATTTGTAATCGATGTCCATCGGATTACAGTAGGTGCTCTGGGCAATAACCTGCATTGCATTAAGACAGAGTAGTAACCCAACGAATATTCCGAAAACGCGTAACCTCATGATTTTGATGATGATAGGGTGCATATTATTCTTTTAATCATGCAAAATTACCTGTTTTTGACTTAATAATCTTCCACGTGCGCAAAACCATCCTGTCTTTAAGAAGTTTTAAAACTGATAACCTTTACCTTTGCGGTCGATTTTGAAATAAGCAACAGTTTTTAGAATGGCGATTGATTTTATAGAGGAACTACGCTGGCGGGGCATGCTGCACGACATGATGCCGGGGACGCACGAGCAACTTCAAAAGGAGATGACTTGCGGTTATATCGGTTTCGACCCGACGGCTCCTTCGCTGCACATCGGTAACCTGGCTACCATCATGCTATTGGTGCATTTCCAACGGGCAGGCCACAAGCCGATCGCATTGGTGGGTGGTGCTACGGGAATGATCGGCGACCCTTCTTTCAAGGCGGCCGAGCGGTCGTTTCTCGATGAGGATACACTGCGGATCAATCAGGAAGGTATCCGCAAGCAGCTCGAATCATTTCTGGACTTCAATTCCGGCGAAAATTCGGCGGAAATGGTCAATAATTACGACTGGTTCAAGGATATCAGCTTTTTGCAGTTCCTGCGCGATGCCGGTAAGTATTTGAGTGTGAATTATATGATGTCCAAGGATTCTGTGAAAAAGCGTCTGGAAACCGGCATTTCTTTTACCGAATTCTCATACCAGCTTTTACAGGGCTACGATTTTTATCATTTATATAAAAACAAAAATGTCCGGCTGCAAATGGGCGGTTCGGACCAATGGGGCAACATTACGACCGGTACGGAGATTATCCGCCGCAAGGAAGGTGATGATGAGGGCTATTTCAAAGCATATGCGTTGACTACGCCGCTCGTGACCAAGGCCGACGGTTCGAAATTCGGAAAAAGCGAGGGCGGTAATATCTGGCTCGATCCCGAACGGACATCACCTTACCAGTTCTATCAGTTCTGGCTCAATCAGAGCGACGAGGACATGCCGCGTTACCTGCGGGTTTTCTCGCTGAAAGGCCGTGAGGAAATCGAGGCATTGGAGACAAGCCACGCTGCCGAGCCGCATTTGCGCATTATGCAAAAGGCGCTGGCATCCGAGCTGACGATCCGCATTCACTCGCAAAAAGCGTACGACCTGGTGTTGAAAGCATCGGAAGTTTTGTACGGCAAGGCGACATTGGAAACGCTTCAGAGCATTGCGGAAGATGAGTTTGAAGCAGTATTCGAAGGCGTACCACAAACGGAGATCAACCGTCAGGAATGGGACGAATGTGCCAACATTACCGATCTGGTTTCAACTGCAACGCGTTCCGAAGTGTATGCTTCCAAAGGTGAGGCACGCCGTGCGATCCAGCAGAATGCGGTGAGTGTGAATAAATCAAAAGTGACTTCGGCGGAACAGCCGCTAAGCGATTTCGCATTGCTGCAAAACAAGTTTTTGCTGATCTCGAAAGGAAAGAAAAACCACCTGATTAAGGTAAGTTAATATTTTTTGAACGGCTTGGCGGGCGATTATGACTTGTCAAGCCGTTCGAAACTGAAAATAGCGGCGTCCTTATTTTTCTTTCCTGCGATAAGGTCCGTAATGATCCCGGCGGCGATAATGCTGAACAGAATGCCGTTCCCGCCAAATCCCAAAGCGAAATACGTGTTCGGGTGCTCTTTCACCGCTCCTATAAACGGTAACCCATCTTCCGTCTCCGCAAAAGTGCCGCACCAGGTATAATCAGTCACAAACGGCAGATCGGGAAACATGCTCCGCGCATTCTTTTCCAGTTCTCTGGACTTTCGGTTAAGCAGTTTGTCCCTCTTTACAGCGCTCTGGAACATTTCGTCCTTGCCGCCGATCAGCACGCGGTTGTCCTCAGTTGTCCTTAAATACAGATAAGGCCTGGCGCTTTCCCAAAGCAACGCATTCTCGTACCATAACTCTTTCTTTTCGGGCATGGGCTTGCTCACGATCGCGTAGGAAGAATGCAGTCGCACGAAGTTGTGCGATATCAGCTTTTGGGATTCATAACCGGCCGCGACGATCAATTTTTTCGTTTTTACAATACTTCCATTGTCCAGCACCAGCGTAACGCTGCCGCGCTCATGTCGGATGTCGGTAATCTCGACGGTGTCATATACACGCGCGCCTTTGTGAATGCATTCCTGCAAGAGCGCATGTGTGAGCGCGTAGGCATCTACCTGCGCGGCGTCATGCGAAAGGATCGCCCCGCTTTTGCGAATACCTGGGAAATGGGAGCGTAATGTGGCCTGGTCCCACCATTTGACATTGATACCGATCTTTTTGCGCGCCTCATATTCTTTTTCCAAAAGCGGCAGATCATCCTTATTGGAGGCATAATACACGCTTTTCACGGACGAGAAGCCGGTTTTAACCTGCAATGAATTCACAATTTCGCGCGCTTTGTGAATGGCCTCTATGCAAAGGAGATAACTGCGTACGGCATGTTTTTCCCCAACCAGGCCGATCAGGTCCGTCAGCATGGTATCAATTTCGTATTGAAGCAATGCCGTGGAGCCGGATGTGCTCCCCATTCCGATATGCCGTTTTTCCAGTACAACTACCGGGAAACCAGCCTGCGTAAGATGCCACGCAAGCAATGCGCCGGTAATGCCGCCGCCCATAATCACTATTTCCGCTGTTAGGTTTTCTGATAAAGCTGGGTAAGCATGCAGCGCCCCATTTTTGTAAAACCAATGAGGTTGCCCACTGAGTAGATCCATCGAGTGTTTTTGTTGACTGAATGAATCAGGTGGTTAAAATTCTGTACCAGGGCGTTTTGGGTGAAGCGGTATTTTAGGTCTATTCAATCTATGATGGAATGATCTAATGCATTAACAGGGGACCCGCAGAGCCTTCTGTTTTTTGCGAGAGTTTCATTATCTTTTTTAGTTTTGAAAATAAGTAACAAATAATTTGTAAGATTTTCATACAAATACTATATTTAAATGTCAAAATCATTTAGTTCTATCGAGGAGGCATTTGCCTGGTTTTTGGAAAACGTATATAAAAATTTACCTGCTGACGAAAAAAAGGGTGAACTGGTCAGCGCATGGCGAAGCTTTACATTCAACCAGGGAATTTCTCAGAAGAGAATGATCTCAATTTTAGAGCGATATGGATTCGACGTCAAAATTTTAGTGACTTATAAAAAGTAAATTTTTTTGTACTGAATTTGTAAGATTTTCCTACATTTTTCACTATATGTCACTATCGAAATGATCATCAGATCCGAACTAAACGATGAGTTCAAATCTTTTACAGATGCCGAAGCTCAAATGCTCTCTCAGCAACATGAAATGCTAAGCGAATTTTTCAAACGGGATGGCAGCGCCGAAATTGTAGACTCCCTAAACACGTTGGTAGAGGTGTTTCTGTTCACAGAAAATATGGAAAATGTGACGCCCGAAATGCGCATACACATTGCGAATCAACTTCGGGTGGTGACGTTGATTACAAAGCTGGGTGAGACGATCGTCAAATGGAAGTCGTAATCTTCAACTTTTTCCGTTAAACGTGTTCAAAATCGGCGCTGCGGTCGGGTTGTATTGATAGGATTGCCAGGTGTGGTCATTGTAGATTTCAACAATGCGGTAACCTTTGTAGGCGGTTCCCCAGTTGCCGCCGAAATGGCCGTCGAAAAAATAAGGCTTTTTGCCGTAGATTTTGGTGCTATCCTGGTCGTGGTCATGGCCGTTGAAGATCGCCTTCACGTTTGGAGTGTTTTCGAACAGTTCGATCACTTCCTTGCATTCGATACCGTTGACGGTCCATTTGGCCGGGGTAATGTGCAGGAAAACGAAAATCCCCTTTTTGTCCTTGTATTTGGTGAGCTCGTTACGAAGCCAGTTGGCGTCAGGACATACGTATTCGCCTTTTTCATTAGAAGTGTCGCCTACCACGAACGCATATTCTCCCTTGGCAAAACTGTGGTTGGTAGGGTAGCCCCAAGTGCTTTGCCACACATCCAGCCCCACTCTGTCGTGGTTGCCCCGACTCACATAAAAGGGCACACTCAGGTTCGAGATCGTATTCTTGAAATCGTATAATAATGTCGGATCGTCGTGGATGAGGTCGCCGTTCAGAAATAGAAAATCTACACCTTTTTGTAACTTTTCGCGGTTTACCCAGCTTACCAGATCGGAGTGGAAAGTCTTGAACTCGGTGTTAGCCTGTCCGTAATGTCCGTCGGAAGCGACGATGAACCTTAGCGAGATATTAGCAGCAGGTTGCGCTTTTACGGGTTCCGACAAATAGGTGATTCCGGATAATGCAGGCAGGAGTTTAAGAAAAGACCGTCTCTGGAAAGTCATGATTTAACGGGTTTGGATGAACTGGGAATAGGGGTATCTTCTACCTTCAAAAATAGCTATTCGTCCGTGATATTTCCTTAATCTTGCGTGTTGTTAAGAATATTTAATAAAACCTGATTACATGGACCGGCTTATTCTGCAAAAAGCTGCTTCCTATTGCGCCTATCAGGAGCGGACGCAGGACGAGGTGAAGCAGCGTTTGAAAAAATGGAATGTGTGGGGTGATGAGGCCGACGAGATCATCGCCGAGCTGATTTCCATGAATTATCTCAGTGAGGAGCGCTTCGCAAAAACATACGCCGGGGGCAAATTCAGGGTCAAGAACTGGGGGCGCATGAAAATCAGGCAGGAGCTCAACCGCCGCGGGCTCAGCACGTATAGCATTGAAAAGGGAATGGGCGAAATCGGCGACGAGGACTATGCAGCCGGATTGCGGGAACTGCTTTCGAAGAAGCGGGACCTGCTGTCAAAAACGGAAACGGACCCTTTTAAATTAAAACAGAAATTGGCCAGGTTCGCGCTGGGAAAGGGGTATGAAAGCGAACTTGTTTGGAAGGAATTGGGGGAGCTGTAAAGGTTGTTGTAATAGGCAGAAACGATGTCACGCGGAGCGGAGTCGAAGGGTAATTGCATCACGCAAATGTCCTTCGACTCCGCTTAGGGTGATAGTAACACTCCGAGCGAAGTTCTTTCTTTAATTTATTAGAAATCAGAGTCGAACGAAATTCTGTGGGCTGATTCTTTATCTTTCACACCGCTCATCACACCCGCTTTCTGATACTCTCCCACTCGTTTTTCGAAGAAGTTGGTTTTGCCCGGAAGCGAGATCAGTTCCATGAAATCGAATGGATTGGCTGAACCGAACTGTTTCGGGCAGCCTAATCTTTCGAGCCAGAAATCGGCGATATATTCGATGTATTGCTTCATCAGATCAGCATTCATACCGATCAGCGACACCGGAAGTGCCTCGCTCACAAACTCTTTTTCGATTTCCACCGCATCCAGCATGATTTCGATCACGCGTTCCTGAGGTAACTGGTTGATGATATGCTTGGTATAAAGCAAGCAGGCGAACTCGCAATGCAGGCCCTCATCGCGCGAAATCAGCTCGTTTGAGAAAGAAAGTCCCGGCATAAGGCCGCGTTTTTTCAGCCAGAATATCGAACAGAACGATCCCGAGAAGAAAATCCCCTCGACTGCCGCGAAAGCGATGATGCGTTCCGCAAAAACAGGGCTGTTGATCCATTTCAATGCCCAATCGGCTTTTTTCTGCACGCAAGGAATAGTCTCGATTGCCCGGAGGAGCCTGTCCTTTTCAACCGGATCTTTAATATAAGTGTCGATCAGCAGCGAATAGGTTTCGGAGTGGATGTTCTCCATCGCGATCTGGAAACCGTAGAAGCATTTGGCTTCCGCATATTGCACTTCGCTAAGAAAGTTGACAGCCAGGTTTTCGTTGACGATTCCATCGGATGCCGCAAAGAATGCCAGTACGTGAGAAATGAAATGCCTCTCTCCATCGCTCAGATTCTCCCAGTCCTTCATATCCTGCGACAAATCGATTTCCTCGGCCGTCCAGAAAGAAGCCTCATGACGTTTGTACATTTCCCATATATCGGAATGTTTGATCGGGAACAAAACAAACCGCAAGGGATCTTCGGTCAACAGGGGTTCCTGTCTGGTAAGTTCTTGTGACATAGTTAATTAGCGTATTTTACTGGAATCAGAATGATATAACGTTATTACTTGCCGTTGGCTCTGACAGCCGGGCCGGAAGAAAACAAAGCTACACGCTTTGAGGCAAAATTCAAACAAAGTCGCCGACTTGAAACCGTTAGAAAACCCATATAGCGTCGGCTGGTAATTATTACAGTGACATGAATGACCCTTCGGGTATAATGCAGTTGGGCGACGCTTTGGATGTCTACCCCGAAAATATTAAAATAACAACCTATGCCCGTCAAAGGCCTGAGGAGGTACCTCAATTTGTTCCGGAATATCCGTAACCCCTCCGAATATCTCTTGGATAAGTTCCGCAACCGTGGCAGGACGCTACACTTTGTCACTAAACCCAACAAACTCGGGTTCGAAGTGCCGGCAAGTCTCTATCAGATATTCAAAGAGATATTTATGGTCGACGTGTACAACATCGAGGCGCTGAGGCGCGTATTGCCTGATGATCCGCTGGTCATCGATATCGGCGCAAACGCCGGTTTTTTTGATATATTGCTTTTATCTAAGACAAAGAATGCCCAAATTTATGCGTATGAGCCTCTAAGCAGCAATGTCGAACGAATGCGTTCTGCTGCCCTCTCCAATGACAGGTTTGATAAAAGCGTGATCATCAATCCTTTTGCCGTGACTGGAACTCCCTGCGAGATGTTGCGTCTATACGCGCAGGATACGGAAGATAATCAGGTAGTCGCTTCATCGTTAAAAGGGTTTGACATTGGTAATACAAAAGAGCTGTGGACTCCTGCGATTTCGCTATCGGAAATTATGACAGGAATACCTAAGATGAATATAGATTTGTTGAAAATGGATTGTGAAGGAAGCGAATATGACATTATTTTAAACACACCGGCGGATATTGTACGCCGCATTGAGCGAATGCTTATTGAAGTGCATGATATTGACAGCCAGTTCAATATAAAGACATTTAGCCAATATCTTTCTGTATTGGGATATGATGTGAAATATACATCAATTAACAATTTTTGTTATGCCCTGGAAGCATGCAAAAAATGAATGGTCAATTTATGTCGAAAAGAATTCTGATTGATTGTGAAAGGATGAGGCACCCTCATACCGGGCTTTATCATTACTGCCTTCAATTGGGGAATTCCATTTTGAAAAAAGTAGGGGAGGAAAGCGAAAATATAGCTTTTTATTTGCCAACATCCGCGGAGCATGCTTTCGGGGAGAATGCTAATTATGTTTCCCAGCATTTTATTCACAAACTGTTTTTTCCGGATACCAAATCGGTTGATATCTGGCATTGCACTTACCAGGGATCCAGGTATTTCCCATTTGGGAAGAAAGTTTCCATTGTCTTAACGGTTCACGATCTGAATTTCCTTTATGACGGGAATCGTTCTGAAAAACGTATAAAAAAGTATTTAAACAAATTGCAGCTTAAAATCGATAGGGCCGACCATATTGTGGCCATTTCGTTTTATGTGCTGGAAGATTTAAGGAAGTATCTGGAATTAGGTGACAAGCCCACTTCTGTAATTTATAATGGTTGTAATATCGAAGATACCGGAGCCATTATCAAGCCTGAAAATCCGGTAGAGCAACCATTTTTATTTACGATCGGTACAATTGTTGGGAAGAAGAATTTCCATGTACTACCTGCATTGCTGGCGGGGAATGATTTCCGGTTGGTTATTGCAGGCATCGAAAGCAGCCAGGAATATAAGAAGACGATTATCAGGGAGGCACAGAAGCTGAATGTGCTGGACAGGCTGATTTTTACCGGACCGATCTCCGAGAATGATAAAAAGTGGTATCTCAGCAACTGTGCTGCTTTCGTCTTCCCATCGATTGCGGAGGGCTTTGGGCTGCCTGTAATTGAAGCGATGTATTATGGGAAGCCTGTGATCCTGTCGCGCTGCACGTCACTGCCTGAGATCGGTGGGGATTGTGCCTATTATTTCGATAATTTCGAGCCCGAGCATATGCGTAAAGTCCTGAATGAGAGTCTGGAACATTATGATAAAACAAAGCCCAGGGAAAGAATCAAGGACAGGGCCAGATTCTTTTCCTGGGACAGGGCAGCTTCGGAATATCTTGAGTTATATCGGAGCCTTGCTAATTCAGTTTAATTACCTGCTGGTATTTTAGCATCATCCGGAAATTATTGATTACATCGATAATACCGATATCCGAGTGATGTTTCTTCATTTCCCTGTTGAATGCGACTTTCTTCGCTTGCAGGTTATCCCGGTTTTTAAAGAAATCCCAATAGGCTTCCACTTTGAAGAATTGGAGTGTCAGAAGTCCGAGCAATACGTCACAAAGCAGGATTTGTAAATGCCATAATTTCAAATCCATACCTTGCAAATGGAGGTAGTGAACGTAATAACGGTTCCTGAAATGGATCCTTTTAATTGCCTTTTTATGATTATGGTTCTTGGTGCTGGCTGAAACTTCGTGACGGCATACAGCATCATGTTCATAATAGCATTTCCAGCCCAATCTCCATGCCCGGATCGAAAGTTCCTGGTCTTCGCCATAATACGGATTGAACATTTCATTAAATCCGTTAATAGCTTTGAGCTTCTGCGTATCCATTAATGCGATAGCGCCTGACAAATAAAATGTAGGTGTAAATGCATTGATATTTTGTAAGTGAAAGAAATCCGAGGATTTTATTTTTCTTCCCGAAATCTTAGGTTCTCTTGCCGCTTCGCGAATCAAATCGTCGTTCATACCGATGACTCGGCCCATTACACCAAAAGTGTCCTCCAATTCGAAATACTTGTAGAGTTTTTCCATGTAGCCGGGTTCAAGGGTTACATCAGTATTCAGAAGGAAGATCAGGTCATTGGTGGCGTGCTGAATGCCTATATTACAAGTATCCGAAAATCCTGAATTGGCCTCTTTGCGGATCAGTGTGATTTTATCGCTGTAATGTTCTTCTAAATATGCAACAGATTCGTCCGTAGATGCATCGTCGATTACAATAATCTGAACATTTGTTTCGAGATTTTGAAGGACCTTATAGTTATGTTCGAAATATTTTTCGAACAGGTGTTTGCCGTTATAATTGGGAATAACTACTGATATACTTTTCATATACAATCGGTTATCAAGTTAGTTGAGAGTTTTATTAATACCCGATTCTTTAATACTTCCTCGAACAGGATGGCATTCATGATCTTTTCCTTTGGTGAAATTATATAGCTCATTTCCATACCCTTGCGGATACTTTTTGTACAAATATCAAGCCAGCGTTTGTGGGAGTCACGCAGCCTGGTCTTATGACTCTGTTGTTAGGGAAATGGTTGGAAGAGGGTCGATTGCGCCAGTATAAAACCTGGCTGTCGAAATATAACTTCTATACTAACACTATGGCGAAATATTTATTGTATTCACTGATAACAATAAAGATTACATTAAAATTATACCCCGCGACGTATAATCATGGAAAAAAGTAGGGGCTTAATTCAAATTCTCCCCTAAATCCATTTTTTTCTTCTGAAAAACCAAAGAACAACAAGGGATGAAAAGACCATCAGCAGCAACGAAACCCAGAATCCCCACGGCTGGCTGGTAGACGGTATGTGCTCGTAATTCATGCCGAAAATGCCGGCGATCAAAGTCGGTGGCATGAAGATGATCGTCACCACGGTAAATATCTTGATGACCTGGCTCTGTTCAAGGTTGATCAAACCCATAAAAGTATTCTGAAGGTATTCAAGCCGCTCGAAATTGAAGGTGGTGTATTCGAGGAGGGAATTAATGTCTTTGAGGATAATACGGAGGTGCTCTTTGCGGTCCTCTGGGAAATACTGGCTTCTGAGGATGCCGGAAAGTACACGCTGTTTGTCGATACTCGTTTCACGAAGCATCATCGTAATCTCTTGCAAACCGCTAATGCGGATCAGGACTTCCTGGCGCGTCTTTTGCTCGTGCGTGAGGTCCTTGCTGATCGCGGAAATATCCTTGGAAATGCCTTCCAGTGCATCGGCGTCCGCCTCAATGCGGGTTTCGAGCAGCAGTAGCATAAAATCGACCCCGCCCTGGATGCCGTCCGGGCTGACTTTCATTTTTTTGACCGTATCGGCAAAGGTTTTCGAATCGCCCCGACGATAAGTAAAGAGCACGTTCTGGTTGAGGATGAATGAAACCGGATAAGTTTCATAGCCTTCACGGTCTATTTTCAGGAAGTTGGAGTTGGCGTTGATTGTCTCGTTCTGCTCAAAAAAACGAGAACTGCTTTCGATTTCTACGATTTCCTGAGGTGTCTGAAAGCTGATATTGCACTTATTTTCGACCCACTCCTCCTCCTCTGCACTGGGAGACTGCAAATCGACCCACACCAGGTTCGGGACTTTCCCCAACTCGCGAATATCGTTTTCACGCTTAATGACTCGGCCGTCTTTGTAGAATATGCGTACCATGCGTTAAAGTTGGGAAAAAAAGTCATACGCTTAACCGTTCGTTCATTGGTGTCGCGTCAGCTTGGAGCCCTCATCGGTTAAAACTAACTTGTATTCGCTTAATAACACGCACTTGTGAATCAGAAATTTTATCCCTTAAGAGCCTCGGAGAATTTTTTGTCCTTTCAGTTTGAAAGTCAGTCCGAAGAACGCACTATCGCAAAAGCAGTAGAGCTGGTAAGAATAGGAGTGAATGTATATAACCTGGCATTCGGCGATTTGGCTGAGCATGGAGATTTGAATGACCAAGTCGTCAGTAACAACGGCGATATGCATAAAATTCTGGCGACGGTAGCTCAGGCAATCATCTTGTTTTTCAAAGCCTATCCCGGAGAGCAGGTTTACTTCACAGGAAGCTCACCAGCAAGGACACGTTTGTACCGCGCAATTTTGAACCGGGAACGTGAAAACTGGTCTATGGTTTTTGAGGTAAAGGGTGTATTGAATGGTGAACCAATTCCGTTTAAAAGTAGCAGTGATTATGATGGATTTTTAGTGAGCTGTAAAAAATGAAGAATATGAAACCAAAAACAGAGAGCATTCTCGACCTTTCAAAGGTCACTGTGGATCCGAACTTGAAAAGTCACCGCAATGACCCTTTCGTCGTTCGCAAGGTCGAAGAGGCGAAGCGCATATTGGGGCCTTACCTTGATCGAATCGCGGCCGATAAGTCAAAGTAATTTCCCGTCTTTCTGGAAAGTGTCGTAAATTTGTGCGATGCAAAATACAGCTTCTCCCGGAATATTAACGACGCAGTTCTGGTTGCTGGGCCTTAGCTCGTTTCTCTTCTCTTCCAGCTTCAATATGCTGATACCCGAGTTGCCGGCCTATCTTTCGAGCATGGGAGGGGCAGAGTACAAAGGTGCAATCATCGGTTTATTTACATTGACGGCAGGTCTTTCCAGGCCATTCAGCGGCCGACTTACCGACCGAGTCGGCCGGGTTCCCGTGATGGCATTCGGGTCGCTGGTGTGCTTTGTGTGCGGGTTTCTATACCCTATTTTCACGACGGTAATGCCTTTCTTGCTGCTAAGGCTCGTACACGGTTTCTCGACGGGCTTCAAACCAACCGGTACCGCTGCCTATGTAGCGGATATCGTGCCTGTCAACAGGCGCGGAGAGGCCATGGGCATACACGGCATGTGCATGAGCGTAGGCTCTGCGTTCGGGCCTGCGATAGGTAGCATGATCAGCGAGGAGTTTTCTTTGAATGCCCTTTTTTACACTTCATCCTTGCTGGCATTTCTTTCCATTGCGATCCTTTTAAATATGAAGGAAACTTTGGAAGAGAAGCAAAAGCTTTCCTGGAAATCATTTCAAATTACTCGACGGGATATTTTCGAACCCGATGTGTTCAGCCCCGCGCTCATTACATTTCTTTGCTATTTCGGATTCGGTGCTGTTGCGACGGTCACGCCGGACTTCAGCAATTACCTGGGCTTGCAGAACCGCGGGTTGTATTTCATGATGTTTACAATCTCGTCGATCATGGTCCGCCTCTTTGCCGGTAAGATATCCGACCGCCATGGCCGCATGCCCGTTACGATAGTTGGGTGCTTGATCCTGATCATAGCGATGATCCTGACGGGTTTTGCCGAATCCGTGGTGATGTTCCTCACAGGTGCTGCATTCTTTGGAATAGCGATGGGCATTCTGTCACCGGTTCTTTCAGCCTGGACAGTTGATTTGAGCGGAGATCATAACCGCGGCCGCGCGATCGCGACGATGTTCATTTCTTTGGAGGCAGGTATTGGCCTGGGTGCATTTCTTTCGGCAGAGCTGTTTGAAAACCAGCGCCAGAACCTCCCACTGGTATTTTTCTGTATGGCGGCATTTGCCTTGGCGGCCCTGTCCTATACGGTCGTTATTTATCAGTTTAAAAAGCGCCGCGCCCGTGTTATTTGACGATACTTACCAATGCATTGCTGAACCAGCTGAAGGCTTTTTCAAAGATAAAGGAAGCAAATTTCTGGCTTACGCTTATCCCGTCGATAGCGATGCACAAGCCAAATCGCACCTGAACGATCTTCATGAATTGCATCCCAAGGCAGTCCATCACTGCTATGCCTACCGCCTGGGCGCGGATAGGATGAGCTATCGCATGAGCGACGACGGCGAGCCGTCGGGAACGGCAGGGCGCCCCATTCTCAATACCTTATATTCAAGGAACATTACGAATGTGCTTGTAGTGGTTGTGCGGTATTTTGGGGGGACGTTGCTTGGGGTACCGGGGCTGATCAACGCTTACAAAACAGCCACAGAAGCAGCCCTGGACCTGGCGGAAATTGTCACGCGGCACTATTTCAGTGTTTACAGACTGTCATTCCAATATCCGCAAATGAACGATGTCATGCG
The DNA here is from genome assembly GCF_038440355.1 of Dyadobacter sp. OTU695. Classification (NCBI taxonomy): domain Bacteria; kingdom Pseudomonadati; phylum Bacteroidota; class Cytophagia; order Cytophagales; family Spirosomataceae; genus Dyadobacter; species Dyadobacter sp. OTU695. The sequence goes on from NZ_JASATN010000009.1 coordinate 270,990, forward strand.
GATCGTCAAAGAGCTGGAATTGCCCGTGCGTGCGCAGGCATTTGAAATGCAATGCACAATGGAGGTGGAAGTGCGCTCGACGCTCGTCGAGCGGTTTGTGACACGCTCAGAAAAGATTGAAGGCTTGTCCGCAGAACTGGCCGATTAGTTGTTGTCACGAAGCATTCGCACGAAATCGTCCTCGTATTCCTTGATCGCTTTCAACAGTTCTTGTAGCTCCTTTTCCTCCGGTGTGCCTTTTTTTGCATCGAATATCTCGTCGGCCCGTTCCGAGGCTTTTTCGTATTCGCTTTCGTTTTTGATTTTCATGATTGAAGATGTTGAATGTTTTCTCAAAAGTATTTCATTGTTGACAATGCACAAAAAAGCCGGCACGAAGGCCGGCTCTTTTGGGGGTACGTTAGTGGGTTATACCGGTATTAATATCCGGGATTTTGAGTTAAAGTCGGCTTTCCGTCTTTTTGGCTGTTCAGGATTTCGTCCTGTGGCAAAGGGAAATACAGGTTTTTCTGTGTGAAAGTTTTACCTGCCATGTATCCCCGCTTGTTGAACGCGCGTCCTGACGGCTCTTTGCCCGGCACAGCTTCTTCTGCCGCATATTTGTTCAATACTTTTTCGGCGATACCCCAGCGTACGAGGTCGAAGAAGCGGTGGCCTTCCATCGCGAATTCGAGGCGTTGCTCCATCCGTACCGCGTTTCTTGCATAATCAGCACCTTTTGCGGCGAAGGTTCCTGCGGGATAAGGCTCTACTTTGTAGGTGACGGTTTCATCCTGTACGGAGCCGGTTTTGGCGCGGACGCGGATTTGGTTCACCAGATCCTGTGCCACTGCCAGGTTGCCCAGTTCGACTTCGCATTCCGCCAGCCATAACAGCACATGCGACAGCTTGATCAGGCGATAGTTGTTGTTAACGTTCCGTTTGCTGGTCGAGTGGGTAGTGCTGTTTTCCTCTGCCAGATAGTACATCCATTTTTTACCTGTAAACGGACCAGCATAAGCCTGGTCACGAATCCAGGTAGAGCCTGGCATTGGGCCCCAGTCGAGGAAGTTCACTCCACGGCGACCGACAGTCCAGTCGAGGCGGGGATCAACGGGTACTGTTTTGTCCAACGTAAATGCCGCCGAGGCAACGATTCCCTGATCGTTTGGCAAATCCACTTTATTGTAAGTATCCAATGTGCCGTCGGCAGCTGCTCCGATCATAGGAAGACCGTTTTCAGTTTTGAAAGCATTCACCAGGTTATGAGATGGCTGGTAAAAACCGCAGCATCCACGTCCCGGAGCAGTAGCGGAATAAGGCCAGTTCAGGTTGTCCCCCGCGTTACCGTTGTTACCATTCGTTCCGTCGTTTACAGAGAATTGTACTTCCATAATCGACTCGGCGTTGTTGTTGCCCGTTGTACGATAGTTATCATGGTAATTAGCCACGAGTTTTTTACCGGAGTTTTTAACAATATCATCCAGCAATTCTTTGGCCTTAGCCCATTTTTTCTCGAAAAGATATGCTTTGGCCAGATATGCCTTAGCCGCCCATTTGGTGGCACGTCCCTTCTGCGCCTGAGTGGCAGGAAGGTTGTCAGCCGCAAACTGGAAGTCAGCTTCGATTTTACCCCAAATATCTTCGGTATTAGGGACTTTTGTCGAATTAGGGTCGCCGGCGTTGTAAATCTTTTCGTCGATATAAGGCACATTGTTCCACATTTTCTTGGCTTCAAAGTGGTAGTGGCCACGCAGGAAGCGTGCTTCTGCAACTACCTGGGTCTTTTCTGCATCGGTCATGTCCTTTACATTCGGATTCGCGGCGAGCTGGATCACCTCGTTAGCACGGGCAACGCCGTCATAGGAATGCCACCATTTACCCAGGAAATAAGTGTTGTCAGAAAGCCAGTTGTATTGTTCGATGAACGATTGCTCGGGCTGGTCACCGGCGTCGGTACCTTTCACGGCATCATCGCTGCTGATACCACCGAAAACGTAGTTCGAAATCGTCGACTGGCGGCCTGTGTTACCAGCTCCCACGCCATCGAGCAGCGAGTAGGCCCCGATGAGCAGCGCATTCACACCATTTTTGTTAGCGAGCTGTTCCAGCGACGCACGTCCCTGGGGTTTCAGATCAAAGAAATCGTCGGAGCAGGAGAAGCTCAGGCCGACTAACATGCATATTAATAATGTCTTTTTCATTGTATGGTTCTATATAATGAAGATCAATGGATAAACTAGAAGTTGAAACGCAAGCCGCCGAGGAACGATTTGGCCACTGGGTAGGAGCCTTCATCGACACCCATATGGGTATCCTGGTTGTTTTCGCCCGATCTTCTCAGGTTAATATCCGGGTCAAGTCCTGTGTATTTGGTAAATGTGAACAGGTTCTGTCCCTGAACGTAGATTTGTGCCGATCCCAGTTTCAAACTTTTCAGCCACGATGAAGGCAAATTGAATGTCAGCTGAATGTTTTTCAGGCGGAAGTAAGAGCCGTCTTCCAGGAAGTAGGACGAAACTTGCTGGCTGGTCGCATCGCCCGAGTTCAGGCGTGGCAGTTTCGCATCATCGCCCGGTTTTTTCCAGGAATCGTAGAGCATCGTTTTGGAGCGGTTGCCCTGGAATACGTTGAAATCCGTCCAGTACTTCACATAATTGAAGATCTGATTGCCTTGCACGCCCTGTCCGAACAATGTAAGATCGAACCATTTGTAGCCAACACCTACGTTAATACCATAGTTGAAATCGGGGTGCGGGCTGCCGATGATCGTACGGTCAGCAGCGGTAATAACACCGTCGCCATTCACATCGCGGAATTTGAAAGTACCTTCTCTCGTATAGGACCCGAACTTAGGGGCAGCATCGGCTTCGGCCTGATCTTTGATCACACCATCCACAAAATAACCGTAGTAGCTCGCGATAGGCAAACCGGCCTTCGTGGCAGACATTGCCGGCAGACGTGTTGTAAAACCGAAAATGGTCGCATTCGGGTCATTGTTCAGTTTCAGTACCTCATTTTTGTAGTGTCCGAAGTTCACGCCGACCATATAGTTGAAGTCACCTTTTTTATCCCGGAACGTCAGGCCAAGGTCAACACCACGGTTACGCACTTCACCGATGTTGGTGTAAGGGATCGTACCTGTACCGGCCGTTCTCGGAATCGCGACTTGCGTCAGCATGTCGGAAGTAAGGCGGTTGTAAAGGTCGAGAACCACTTCCAGTTTGCTATTGAACAAAGTAGCGTCGATACCGATGTTGGTTGAGGTATTGGTTTCCCACTTACCATTGGAGTTTCCGAACTGAACAAGGTCGAAACCACCTACGATAGAAGTACCTGTGCCGTTAATGTCATAGGCGTTGTTCTGCGGGTCAGCGGCGTAGAGCGTGTAAGCATTATATACGTTAGGGATGAGCTGGTTACCGGTTTTACCCCAGCCAAAGCGGATTTTTAAATCGTCAACGAATTTAGCCGGCTTCATGAATCCCAGCTCGGTCATACGCAAACCCAGTGAGAATGCAGGGAAGATACCGTAGCGATTGGCTTGCGAGAAGCGGGACGATCCGTCGCGTCGTATGGTTACGTCGGCTAGAAGGAGCTCTTTGAATGAATAATTGACCTTTCCGAATTGGGAGAACAGCGCACTTTCTGTTGGGCCGGGGCCTGCATTGCTCAAACCGGCTGCCGAACCTGCATCGAGAAAGCGGTAGTCGAGGTCGTCGAATGCAAATCCGCTCCGGCTGGCGCGGAATTCACCGGCGTAGGTTTTTACCGCTTCCGTACCGGCCAGGATATTGAAGCTATGCACGCCGAATGATTTGGCATAGTTCAAGGTATTGAACCAGGTGAACGAACGGTCAACATTATTGATCACGTTCAAGCTGTTGGCATTTCTTGCTTCCGCAGCTTCGATATCGCGGTGGAAGTATTCCGAGCGGTTGAACTGGTTGTATTCGATACCAAGGCTCGTACGTGCATACAGGCCGGGAAGGATGTCGATCTGCGCGAACACATTACCGAATGCGTGCGTACCTTTTGTGAGGTTGTCTTTCTCACGGTACAAACGGGCCAGTGGGTTGGGTGCGTTACCGAGGTTACTGCCGCGGCTTCCTGCAAATCCGTTATAATCGGAAGTATTGGTTCCGCCCAATGCTTTCGGGCCACCTGTAATGTCGAATACCGGGATGATCGGGTGTACGCGGATCGCGAACATGATCGGGTTACTTTCGTCATTGTTGGTAATCCCTTGTCTTTGGTCGTAAGAGAATGTAAAGTTCTCACCCACAGTTACAATGCCTTTTTTGAATTCGGTATTGGCCCGTAGCGAGTATCTTTTGTATTTGGTATATCTCAAAATACCATCCTGCTTGAAATAGTTGGCCGATAATGCATATTTCGCCACTTCGGAGCCTCCGGAAGCGCCGACCTGGAAGTTGGCGATAGAAGCCGGGTCGAAGATCACATCCTGCCAATCAGTACCTTCCTTGTTGGCTTTCGTGATGTTGAACGCGGTTTTACCAAGGGCCGGGTCGGCGATGTCGTTGGTGTAGGTGTAATTGCTGGGAAGCTCACCATACACGTTCGGATAAATGTAGTCTGCGATGGTCTGGTTGCCGTTCTCGTCGAATTTGTATTGTGCGGAAGGCGATGTTACCGAAGGGTTTTTTCCCGCACCGAGGTCAGCTTCATAAAGATACTGTCCTAACTCTTTCGTATTCAGCAAATCCAGCATTTTGCCCGGGCGCTGTGAGCCGGCGTAAAAATCGAAAGTAATATTCGGCGCGCCGGTTTTACCTTTTTTGGTAGTAATGATTACTACCCCGTTCGCCGCGCGTGCACCGTAAATGGATGCCGCCGAAGCATCTTTCAATACCTGCATCGACTCGATGTCGTTCGGGTTGATCTGGTTCAATGTACCTTGCGTAGGCACACCATCGATCACGTACAGCGGGCTGTTGTTGTTGATCGAACCGAAACCGCGGATACGGACCATGGTACCTCCACCGGGAGAGTTATCGTTGCCGACAGTCACCCCGGAAGCACGGCCTTGCAGCATTTGCGTTACGCTTGCGCTGGGAACTGAGGTAAGTTCTTTGGGATTGATAACGGTTACGGCACCGGTAATGTCCTTTTTACGCTGTGCAGCGTAACCGGTTACAACCACTTCGCTCAGGTTCTTGATATCGTCTTCCATCGACACATTGATGTTTGTCTGATTTCCAACGGTTACTTCCTTTTTAATTAAACCGATCGAGGAGAAGACGAGGATCGCATCGGCGCCTTTGGCATCGATTACGTAGCTGCCTTCGGCATCGGTGACAGTGCCGACCGCCGTTCCTTTCAGTTGCACGTTCACACCGGGAATGCCGGTTCCATCAGAAGAGGAGGATACTTTACCCTTGACCTGATGATCCTGGGCGTAGGACAGATGAGCTGCTATTGCGAACAGCATAATCATGACACCCCGGAAAAGCGGGACTAGTAAATGTTTGTTCATAAATTAAGTTGGGGATGATGTTAAAAATGTATTACTAAATGTCAATATAATGTCAAATATAGAGATATGGCTATTCTATTTGTCAATATTTTTATAATTAATATAAATGTACAAATGGTTACAAAATAATTTTTCTTTGAAAAATCTTATTATGCAATCGTTTGCATGTTACCGGGAATTATTGGAAAGAATCAATATTAGGGCCGTATATGCAGCTGGTTGAGAGCGAGAAAATTTGCAACTCAAAGTGTATTTTTGTGGTTATCAGAATTACAACTTCATTTACAGACTAACTCACAAACTTTCATCAGGATTTTGGAATATTTAAATGGCCTCGAAGTGGCGGAGCAGGACCTCATCGAGGTACAAGGCGCCCGGGAACACAATCTTAAGAACATCGACGTAGCCATCCCGCGCAACAAGCTCGTGGTTGTTACGGGTATCAGCGGCAGCGGCAAATCGTCGCTCGCGTTCGATACCATTTATGCCGAAGGACAGCGCAGGTATATGGAAAGCTTCTCGTCCTATGCGCGCGGCTTCATCGGCGAAATGGAACGGCCGGATGTCGACAAGATCAGCGGCCTTTCGCCGGTAATCAGTATCGAGCAGAAAACGACCTCACGGAATCCACGATCGACGGTCGGGACGGTGACGGAAATCTACGACTTCCTGCGCCTGCTCTACGCACGTGCGGGCGAGGCGTACTCGTACGTGACGGGCCGGCGGATGATCAAACAATCTCAAGACCAGATTGTGAACCAGCTTATGACCCAGTTTTCCGGGCAAAAAATCGTATTGCTGGCACCGGCGGTAAAAGGCCGGAAAGGGCATTACCGGGAGCTTTTCGTGCAGATTGCCCGCCTGGGTTATACCAAAGTACGCGTCGACGGGGAAGTACAGGACATTACGCCGAAAATGCAGCTCGACCGTTACAAGGTCCATGACATCGAAATCGTGATCGACCGCGTGATCCCGAAGAAGGAGGAAGAAGACCCGCAGTCGCGGTACCGGATGAGCCAGTCGGTGGCGACGGCCATTAAGCAGGGCAAAGGCGCATTAATGGTGCTGGACGCCAAAGGCAATACCTACTATTTTTCCCAGAATCTGATGGATCCCGAGTCGGGGATCAGCTACGATGATCCGGCACCGAACGCGTTCTCGTTTAACTCGCCTTATGGTTGGTGCCCGACCTGCCAGGGCCTGGGCATTATCGAAGAGATTACCGAGGACTCCATTATACCCGACAAATCATTGAGCATTAGTCGGGGAGGTATAGCGCCAATGGGTGAATACCGGGAGGCCTGGATATTCAAGCAATTGGAAGTACTCCTTAAAAAATACAAAATCACGCTCACGACCCCGCTGGAAAAATTTCCCGAGGAGGCTTTGAAACTGGTACTTTATGGAAGCGAAGAGGCCGTTCCGGTGCCTTCCAAGAAATATCCGGGTACCGAATGGGAAACGAAATTCGACGGGATCATCAACTTTTTGAAAAGACAACAGGAATCGGGGAATGAAAAAATTCAGGATTGGCTGAAAGATTTCATGGTGACCCAAACCTGTCCGGAATGCAAAGGCAAGCGCCTGCGAAAGGAGTCTCTGCATTTTAAAATTGATAAAAAAGACATTGCCGAGCTGGCCGATAGCGACATCAGGGACCTGGCTGAATGGCTCGTCGGATTGGAAGACCGCCTGGAAGAAAAGCAGCGGGTGATCGGCCATGAAGTTTTGAAGGAGATCCGGAAGCGCGTCGGGTTTATGCTCGATGTAGGATTGGATTACCTGACGTTGAACCGCTCGTTGAGGACATTGTCGGGGGGCGAGGCGCAGCGGATTCGTTTGGCGACGCAGATTGGCACGCAGCTCACAGGCGTACTTTATATTATGGATGAACCGAGCATAGGCCTGCACCAGCGGGATAATGTGCGGCTTATTAATTCCCTCAAAAGCCTGCGTGACCTGGGTAATACGGTGCTTGTAGTGGAGCACGATAAGGACATGATGCTTGCCTCGGACTATATCCTCGACATCGGCCCGGGCGCGGGACGTCACGGCGGAAGTGTGGTAGGGGCCGGTACGCCGGAGAAATTTCTTCAAAATGGTTCGTTGACGGCCGATTACCTGGCCGGCCGGGAAGCGATCGCCGTTCCTAAAAAACGCAGGAAAGGCAAGGGTGATTTTATTGTACTGAAAGGATGTACAGGCCATAATTTGAAAAATGTTTCGGTATCGATTCCCCTTGGGACGATGATCTGCGTGACGGGTGTGAGTGGTAGTGGCAAATCGTCGCTGATCCACGAAACGCTGTTTCCGCTGCTGAACCATCATTTTTATAAATCGAGAAGGGAGCCGCTTCCTTACAAATCCATCGAAGGGCTTGAACATATTGATAAGGTGATCGAGGTGGACCAGTCGCCGATTGGTCGCACGCCGCGCTCCAACCCGGCTACTTACACCAACCTTTTTACAGACATTCGTACACTTTTCGCGGAGCTGCCCGAGGCGAAGATCCGTGGCTATAAGCCGGGACGTTTTTCATTCAATGTGAAAGGCGGCCGCTGCGAAGATTGCGAAGGCGCGGGTATGAAGAAGATCGAAATGGATTTCCTGCCGGATGTACACATCAACTGTGAAACCTGCAAGGGCAAACGCTTCAATCGCGAGACGTTGGAAGTGCGTTTCAAAGGCAAATCCATCGCCGATATTCTGGATATGACCGTGGAGTCGGCATTGGAATTTTTTGAAAACCAGCCGAGATTACTGCGCAAGGTGCAGACATTGAATGACGTGGGGTTGGGTTACATTACCCTTGGCCAGCACGCTACCACATTATCCGGCGGGGAGGCGCAACGTGTGAAATTGTCGGAAGAGTTATCGAAAAGGGATACCGGCAAAACCTTGTATATTCTTGACGAACCTACAACCGGTTTGCACTTCCAGGACATCCGGCATTTGCTCAATGTTTTGAATAAACTGGTGGAAAAAGGGAATACCGTACTCATAATCGAACACAATCTCGACGTAATCAAAGTAGCCGACTATATCATCGATGTAGGTCCCGAAGGCGGCGCACAAGGCGGCCGCATTATCGCGGAAGGCACGCCCGAGAAAGTGGCGAAGGTGAAAGGCAGCTTTACAGGCTACTTTTTACAGGAAGAATTGAAATAATAGTATTTTTAGCATACAAAAACACCCTGCATTGCGATCAGTGCAGGGTGTTTTGTATTTAACGTATTTCTATTTTATCCCAAAATGGCAATGATTCCGACTTATCGGAATATGCAAGCCGCGCTTCGTATGAGCCGGAAGGAAGGTCGTATGGCAGTTACATCCACTTGCTCAGAAACTGGTTGAATGGCTCTTTGTACTGATCGCTCACCGGGATGGAAGTCGCACCGATCTGAATGGTATTCCGGGTAACCGCACTAATCTTGTCCAGATTGACGATGAACGACCTGTGAATGCGCATGAACTTTGAAGCGGGCAGCTTCTCTTCCAGCGCTTTCAGGCTTGTAAGCGATAAAATGGGTTTCGGATCCGATTTGAGATGGACTTTTACATAATCTTTGAGTCCCTCCGTGTACAAAATGTCGTCGTAGGCGATCCGTACCAGCTGGTATTCGACTTTCAGGAACAAATACTCGTCCTTAGGCTCCGACGAACCCGCCGACGAGGCTTTTTGAACCAGCTCTACGTAAGCCTGCGCTTTGGATGCAGCACGGAGGAACTCTTCATAATTAAAGGGTTTTAGGAGATAGTCAATGGCGTCTACGCGAAAACCATCGAGCGCGTATTGGTTAAATGCGGTGGTAAAAATGATCCTTGGGGCCTTGCTACCGGCTTTTTCAAGCACTCTTGCCAATTCGATGCCTGTCAGGTCCGGCATTTGAATATCCAGGAAAATCACGTCGATAGGCTTGCTATTGATCATCTGCAGTGCCTCGACCGCGCTGGAATATCTGCCTGCCAGGTTCAGAAACGGTGTTTTTTCGATAAAAGCGCACACCAATCCAAGTGCAAGCGGCTCGTCGTCTACGGCAATGCATTCCAATGTTACGCTCATGCCGTTTCCAGTTCGAGATGTACTTCAAACTCTTTCTCCTCTTTGTTTTCGGTTACCTCCAACTGGTATTTTCCGGGGTAAAGCAAATCGAGGCGGCGTTGGGTATTGGCGAGGCCAATGCCATTGCTTTCGTCCAAAATGGCTCTTTTGTCCGTGAACAACGTATTTTTCACTTCCACAAAAATCTTGTGGCCTTCCTGACGGATCTGAATATCGATCCGGCTGGGCTGAACGGCACTTACACCGTGTTTGAACGCATTTTCAATAAAGGGTAGGAATAGCATCGGTGCGATAGAGACATCGTGGAGCGGGTTGGGCGGATCCAGGTGCACGGTCACCTTGTCGGTCAGGCGCAGCTGCATGAGCTGGATATAATCCTGTGCAAATGCAATTTCCTGGCTCAACAGCACGGTGCCATGCTGGGTCTCATACAATACGTAGCGCATCATACGCGAGAGCTTGTGCAATGCTTCGCGCGCAGCTTCCACGTCGATCACAGTGAGTGCATAAATGTTATTCAGGGTGTTGAAAAAGAAATGCGGGTTAATCTGTGCCTTCAGGAATGAAAGTTCTGAGTTGATCTTTTCCTTTTCCAGGTTCTGGCGGTACTGCTTGTCGAGCTGCGCCGTGCGTACGGCGGCGATGCTGGTGCTGAGCCCGATGATCATCAGGGCGGTCATCAGCGAGAAATAGTCAAGCCGGTCGTGGCGTTTCTTGTCGCCATTCGCTTCCCGCGCCAGTTTGAAGGCACGGTCCATCTGCTCGCCGTGGTTGATCGCCACCTTCACCTGTTCGATCACAACCGCCAGCATGACAACGGATACGATATTGAAAAGGATAAATTTCAGATACCGGTTTTTAGCCAGGAAATTGGGAAACCAGTAATAATAGTTGAGGTAAAATATGGTTACCAGCAGCGTAAACAATACTGCTTGTTTAATCCAGAAGCTTATAGGGAATTCGATCTGCCAGCTGAGGGGTTGCCACATTAAAAACAAGGCCAGAAAACTCCATCCAAGTAAATGGAGGAATAACGGTGGGTATTTCCGGGCGGCTCGCGTATCCATTTAACAATTAGTTAGTTTCAATGTGCTCTGAACGCAACACATCACTGCAATCTTACGCGGAATTTACGAAACCACCTATTTCAATCGATCAATGTACCCCGAATACCGACCGGCGGCGCATGGCAATCTATAAACGGATCACGCGCCGGGAGCGGTTTTTGTAATGGGTATAACCCTTGCCGGGAACCGGTACGGCATTGCGGCCCGGTTCTTGAACCGTCCGTCGTTTCCTTGGTTGTATCGTTTGAAAATGCCCTTTGATCGGCATAACCGTCCTATCTATCTATTCCTTTTTTTTTACAGATATATTGGTTGTTATTTTGAAATTCGAAAAGTAGACATTTAAAACCCAAATCATGAAAATTGTTTTACATCTAACATTCCTGGCTTTGTTCTCAGGTCTTACATCAGCGGCATTCGCCCAGTTTCCGGGCGGTGGAGGTGGTGGTGGGGGCCGTGGCGGTGGCGGAGGAGATTTCCGCGGAGGCGGCGACAGGCAGCGTCAGACGGTGATCCCAGGAACAGCGGAAGACACTCCTAAGGGTAGCGGGAAGATCACGGGCGTACTCGTCGATTCAACCAGCAAGAAGCCTGTTGAATTTGCAGCATTGTCGTTGGTCGATATCAAAACGAACAATCCTATCGATGGTACAACCACCGACGAGAAAGGGGAATTTACCCTTACCAAAGTCGCGTCGGGTAACTTCAAAATACTGATTTCCTTTATCGGCTATAAAACCAAAACAATCAGTAATGTCAAGATCGACCGCAAAACGGAATTGAACCTGGGAACCGTTACATTAATACCGGATGTGGTACAGCTCAATGAGGTGGAAGTGGTAGGTATGGCGCAGATGATCGAGGAAAAGGTTGACAGGCTGGTCTACAATGCCGAAAAAGACATTACCAGCAAAGGCGGAGATGCTTCCGACGTGATGAAAAAAGTGCCGATGCTGACCGTCGATTTGGACGGAAACGTCTCGCTTCGCGGTAGCTCTAACGTACGTGTTCTGATCAATAATAAGCCTTCGACCATTATCGCTACCAGTGTGGCTGACGCATTGAAGCAGATACCTGCCGATATGATCAAGTCGGTGGAGGTGATTACTTCGCCGTCTGCGCGCTACGATGCGGAAGGTTCTGCGGGTATTATCAATATCATTACCAAAAAGAGCACGATCCAGGGCGGTACGCTTAACCTCGATACAGGTATCGGTAACCGCGGTTCGAACCTGGGCTTGCGCGGTAATTATCGTGTAGGTAAAATGGGTTTCAGCCTCGGAGGCTTTGGAAGGTTTAACTATAATATGCCGGGTAAATCGGAAAACCTGCAAATTGGTAAAACAAGCCCGTTCTCGGTGCGCCAGACGAGCGATTCCAAGAATAAAATGGCATTCGGCTCTTATAATTTCGGCTGGGACTGGGAAATCGATTCCAAAACCTCGCTATCGGCCGGGTTGCGTTATGGAATGCGGAATGCCAAAGTCGATCAGGAACTTTACACGTATAATACTGTAAACGATACCACACGCACCAGCTTCCGCGACGTAAACAGCAAGGACCTTTCCGGTACCTGGGATGTGAATGTGGATTATATGAAAACGCTGGGTAAAGCAGGGCAGGAATTAAGCATTTCGACCCAGTACAGCCGTAACAACCGTACCAATGATTACGACGCCGACGTGTATTCCCTGAGCAATGCGCAATTGAAAGAATTACTGGGCGCGCAAGGCAACAACAACAGCAGCCATAACCAGGAAAGCACCGTTCAAGTTGATTATCAGACTCCTGTGAAGGACAACCAGATGTTGGAGTTTGGCGGTAAAGGAATTTTCCGCCAGGTGGTAAGTAACTATGATTATTACAGCGAGATCGGACAAGCACAACCAGCCAGCAACCTGAATTATGATCAGAATGTGGCTGCCGGATATTTATCCTATACTTACACTACCAAAAGCAGATTTACCGTGAAAGCCGGGACGCGTTACGAATACACGAGCATCGACGCGCAGCAAGGCGAGGCAGGAGATCTGAAATTGCCGGCATATGGCAACCTGGTACCGAGCATTAACCTGTCGCAGACATTCGGAAAAGGGCAGACAATTAAGTTGGCCTACAACCGCCGTCTGCAACGCCCGGGTATCCAGTTCCTGAATCCTAACCTGAACGCAGCCAACCCGCAGAACGTAACAGTAGGTAACCCGAACCTGAAACCGGAACTCACCGATCAGATTGAATTGGGTACGAGCTTCTTCAAAAACTCGCTGTATATCAACGTTTCAACATTTGCACGTTTCACCAACAGCTCGATCGAAAGCATTCGTACTACCAGCGATCAGGGGGTGATCACGACGACTTATGGAAACATCGGTTCGAAAAAGAACTACGGTGCCAACATTTTCGGAAACGTAACATTCTTCAAAAGATGGCAACTCGGTGGTGGTTTTGACTTCTATTATGCCGACCTGTCGAACAACAGCCCCAATCCTGCATTGCAGAACTCCAACAGCGGTTTTGTATTGAGCGGTCGTATGCGTACAAGCCTTACCATCAAAAATGGCTGGGGCTTGCAGGCGGGCGGGTTCATGCGTGGCCGCGACGTGCAGTTGCAGGGTACGCAGGCCGGTTTCAGAATGTACGACTTCGGAATCCGTAAAGATTTCAAGAACAAACGCGGAAGCATCGGTTTTGCCATGGAGAACTTCCTGGCCCCTTCTTTCAAAATGAAGACGAGTCTGGAATCAAGTACATTTACCCAAAACAACACCAACTACCTGTTTAACCGCGGTTTCCGTGTGAACTTCTCCTACCGCTTTGGTAAAATGACGTTCGTGGAGCAAAAAACACGCCGGAAAAAATCCGTAAACAACGACGACCAGAAAAGCGATGGCGGTGGTAATATGGATACAGGCGGTGGCGGTGGTGCACAAGGCGGTGCTCAAACACCGGCTGTTACACCAGCGGCAGGCGGACGTGGTAATGGAGCAGGTGCTCCCGGGATGGCCCGCCCGCAAGGTGCGCGACCTGCTGCCGACAGCACAGGCCGTCCGGTTCGGCAGGGCAATTTCCCTGGACAAGGACAGCCAGGCACTCGTCCGGACTCGACCATAAAGCGCGATTCGACACAATTCAGACCGGATTCTACCCGAGTACGTCCTGACAGTAGCAAGGTTAAACCTGACAGCACCGTACGCCCGGCCGTTCCGGCGGATTCCACGGCGTTGCCTGCGAAGCCAGCTACGCCTGCTGATACGACTAAAAAAGATTAACAGACACTTATAATTGAAGAAGCCCGGCTGATATCAACCGGGCTTCTTTTGTTTTAAGTAAATTTTATAGCGAGCTGTTTTGCTGCTTAATGCTTGCCAGAATGCGGTCGGCACCTGCGGCGAGTAATTCTTCCGCGAGAGACGTTCCCAGTTCCTGCGGAAATGCGTGCCCGCCGCTTGCTGCTTTGCGGATGAGTTCGGCGCCGTCGAGGCTGATAATGCCGCCCGTCATGTGGATTTCCTCGTCGTGCAATGTTGCCAGTCCGAATACCGGAATGCTGCAACCGCCTTGAAGGCGTTTCAGGAATGCGCGTTCAGCCAGCAGACAGATTTCTGTCGGTGCGTGGTTGAGGAGTTCACGGAGTTTTTCTTTTTTATCTGAATCAAGCGAAACGGCGCATTCGATGGCGACGCTGCCTTGCCCTACTGCCGGGGTAAATTCGTCGAGAAGCAAATGTTCGGCAATTTTGTCGTCGTATTCCATGCGATGCACGCCCGCATATGCGAGCAGGAGCGCGTCGCATTGGCCTTCTTCCAGCTTGCGAAGGCGTGTTTGCAGGTTCCCGCGCATGTCCACGGTTTTGATATGCGGGTAATAATGTTTGAGAACCGCCACCCGGCGTGTCGACGACGTTCCTACCGTGAATGACTCGCCGCTTTTCAGTGACAATGTTGTATCGTGGCTTACAAGCACATCATTTGCATGCTCGCGCTCGGTAAATGCGACTATTTCAAATGCGTCGTCGAGGTGCGATTGCAAGTCTTTGGCGCTGTGGACGGCAATGTCGATACCACCGCTTCGGAGCTGGTCTTCCAGTTCTTCTGTAAAAACCCCCTTGCTGCCAATTTTGGAAAGCGACCGGTCAAGGATCTTATCACCTTTTGTTTCTATAATAACGATTTCCGTTTCAATCCCGCCCTGCTGCAAAAGCGCCTCGACATAATACGCCTGCCAAAGCGCCAGCTTGCTCCCGCGGGTCCCTATTTTTATATGCATAATCAGTTAAACAATGTGAGGCCTGCTAATGTCTTAATAGGCCTGTATTAAAATTTCCGCAGGGATATGAAGCCTTTCGCTCAGCCTGCGGATCATATTTAAATTCAATTTTCTTTTGCCAGACAATATTTCTGATTTCCGTGAACGGTATCCCAGTATATCCGATAGTTCGTTTTCAGATACGCCCATCTGCTCCAACCGGAAACGAATAGCTTCCAATGGGCTGGGTTTTGGGATAGGGAAATGCACCGTTTCGTACTCTTTCACTAAAATCGAAAGCACTTCCAGTTCATCCGATTCGCTTGAATCCGGCATGATATCGGTCTGCATCAATTCATAAATGCGCGCCAGATAGTTTTCGTACTGTTCTTTATTTTTGATTGGTCCGATCATAGCTCACTTTTCTTGCGTCGATTCTATCATACTCTTCATGAGATCCAAACCAGATAACAAACACGATTTGCAACCTGAATTCAATATCGACAATCAGTCGATAATGGTTGCCATGAATATTGAATACAACGAATGCGCATCTCTTCCGCAAAGATAAGGGATTGTTACCATTTTGGTTACGCATTTTGGCTTAAAATGGAGCGTTGATCGTTGCAGTTCAGAAGGAACCAGTCCGGGCTGCGAAGGTATGGTATTACTGATAAACCAGCCAGTGAAATCTTACAGTTCCTGAGTTCAGCACTTTGGATTTCGCTTTTAGTACAACGACTGAAAAAATACCGTAAATTCAGCTTGTCAACATAATTACCATGGAAAATAAAGGCTTGATATTCATTCCCGACATCAGCGGCTTCACGCGGTTCATGCATGAAACAGAGATTGAGCATGGCCGGCATATTATTCAGGAGTTGCTGGAAACGCTGGTGAATGCGAACCAGATCGGCCTGGAGATTTCCGAAATCGAAGGGGATGCGATCCTGTTTTTCAAATTCGGGAAGGCGCCGGAGCTGGAAGCGTTGTACAAACAAGTGGAGAAGATGTTCTGTGATTTTCACAAATACCTGATCGCTTATGACAACCGCCGGTTTTGCCAATGTAAGGCCTGCATTTCGGCGGTAAATCTCACGTTGAAAGTGGTGGCGCATTACGGCGAGTTTACGACTTATCAGGTCAAGAATTTCAGGAAACTGATAGGGAAGGACATTATCGTCGCGCACCAGCTTCTTAAAAACGATATCGAGCAGCACGAGTACTGGCTGGTAACGCAAAACCTGCTGAACGGGCAGAATCCGGATGATTTTACGGATTGGATGCAATGGTACCCGGGCTCTAAAACGACTGAAAACGAGCAGATACCTTTTCAATACACCCAAATAGGGTCGCTGAAAGACAGCATTCCGCCCTACGAACCGCCCTCATTGGAGCCGAAGGAGAAGGTGAAAATGCTGTCGGTTTCAAGAGAATATGATACGGACATAAAAAAGGTATTCTTCACCGCCGGTCACCTGGAACTGCGTCACCGCTGGCAGGACGGCTTAAAATCCATTGAAGAGCTCGATCATTTTCTCCCGGGCATAGGCTCGCGCCACCGGCGTATTCGTGAGGACGGCGAAACGATCATGTATGCCAGCGGCTTCTCGTACGATCCCGAATCGCGGGTCGTTTTCAGCGAATCCGACGAAAAGCTTACCAGTACGGTCTGTTTTGTGCTCGAAAAGCTGGCCGAAAACCGTACGCGCCTCAGTTTGGAATACTATCTTAAAAAAGACCCGCTGAAACAACTTGCATTCAGGTTTTTCAACAAGGACAAAATGGAATCCGAATTCCGGAAATCACTGGCAAATCTGGAAAAATTACTCCCCGAAATCACCATCCCCGTCGATTTTTAGACCATCCGGCAAGCTCACCAGGTCATTGCCGGCCACCCGCTCAATCATTAGTCATTCAATCATTCAGTCATTCAAGCATTAAACCCCAACCGTATCTCCTTCGTCAGTCACAATCTTATCCTCAATGTAAGACACGATGAGCGATGCGATGTCGATCCCGCTTACCTCTTCGATCCCTCGCAACCCGGGAGAAGAGTTTACTTCCATTACAAGCGGCCCGCGTGCGGATTGCAGCATATCTACACCAGCGATTTTTACTCCTAATGCCTTTGCTGCCGAAATGGCCGTATGTTCTTCTTCCGGTGAAAGTTCGATCATGCAGCCGGAGCCGCCGCGGTGGAGGTTGGAGCGGAAATCGCCTTCGGCGCCCTGACGTTTCATGGCGGCGATTACCTTGTTACCAATCACGAATGCGCGAATATCGGCCCCTTTGGATTCTGCCACATATTCCTGTATCAAGAAGTTGGCCCTCAGGCCGTAAAATGCTTCGATGGTCGATTTCGCTGCTTTGGTCGTTTCGGCGAGTACCACGCCTACGCCCTGCGTGCCTTCCAGCAGCTTAATGATCACCGGCGGGCCGCCGACCATGTGGATAAGCTCGTTCACCTGGGCGGGATTTTTGGCAAAAACGGTCTTTGGAATGTCGATACCGGCCTTCGCGAGTACCTGCATGCTGCGCAGCTTGTCGCGCGAGCGCAGGATCGCCTGGGATTTGACAGTAGTAAATACCTTCATCAGTTCGAGCTGGCGAACAACGGCGCAGCCGAATGCATTCACCGATGTGCCGATCCTCGGAATGGCGGCATCGATGCCGCTAACCGGCTTTCCTTTGTAAATGACAGTCGGCTTCCCACCTTCGATCATGACAAAGCATTTGACGTGGTCGATCACAACCGCTTCGTGTCCCTTTTGTTTGATTGCCTCCACCAGACGCCTGGTTGAATACAGGTCCGGATTGGTGGATAATACGGCGATTTTCATAAAAATGTTTTTAGAAAATGTGGAGGTCGGGCTACGCGCCTCGGACTTAGGTCTGGGGTAGTTTTTGGGAACGAGTTGGTGCCAGCGAATGCCTTGCCGCCGACAGGTTCTTTTTGGAAACGTCCACTATGAACCTGTTTTTAAGCAGTTTTCGCCCGAGTAGTATGGGGTAACTCATTTTCTGCCGGTTGGCCAGCGAAAATTCGGTACGTATTTTTCTGCCGAAAAGCCTGATTGGTGTCTTGATCACGAACCGTTTTTCTTCCTTTCCAAAGGAATTTCTGACCACGGTTTGTTTGAATTCGGTTACTATAAAGAAATGTTGAGGTGCTCCGCGCTTGGCGTCGAGGTAAACATGCAATTCCTGTCGGCCGTCGGTTTCTACCAGTTTCACGCGGGAACAATGGATAGCCGAAGTGGCCGCACCGGAATCGACCCGTACCGGCACATTATGCCAGCCGAGTTCCGGCAAATCTGCCACATCGGTCGCGCCGATAATTTCCAATGGACGTTTCATCTGCGCTGGAAAAACTGGGCGACCGTCAGCGACAGGTCCAGAAACACCATTTTGGCCCGCACGTTGCGTTCAATGTGGTAATAGGCCGTATTCACTTCCCCGATCATCCTTTCCAGCGACTCGAAATTGACAGTTTTGGAAAAATTCTGCACGAAAGTAAGCTCTTCCTGCGGAACACGCAAAAGCTCGCCGGCGCCGTGGCTCCATACGAGCATGTCCCTGAACAACCGCAATGCATATTCGAGCAAGCCTTTTTGCTTTTCCTTGCTCATGACATCGTAGTTATCCGCAAGTTTGACCAAATGTGCCACATCGAATTTATAGGACGAGCGCATCCAGTCGGCGAACCATGCCGAGCGGTCATCCTGCTCTTCCTGAACGAGTTTTAATGCTTCGGCCATATTGCCATCGCACAGGTAGGCCACCTGGTTGGCCACGGTATCTGTAACTTCGCCCTGTTTCAGATACGATTTGATTTCAGAATCTGTGAACGCCGGAATGGTAATACGCTGCGTCCGAGAAATGATGGTCGTCAACAACTTGTCCGATTGATCACTTACCAAAAGGAACAATGTTTTTTCAGGCGGTTCTTCGAGAATTTTCAAAATCGCATTGGACGACGCTGCATTCATAATGTCGGCCTTCCATATCAGCAGGATCTTGTATTCGCCCTCGTAAGCTTTGACGGACAATTTCCGCAAAATCCCGCGCGCTTCTTCTACCGAAATGTTTCCCTGCTTGTTATCCGCACCGATATGATCGAGCCAGTCGGGGAGAATACGATAGGGGTTTTCCAGCAAAAACGAACGCCAGAGAGGCAAAAACGCTTCACTGGTCTTGCCATCGACCTTTTTGGAAGTAGCGATAGGAAATATGAAATGGAAATCGGGATGGATCAGCTTGCTCATCTTCGCACACGACGCGCAGGTACCGCAAGCATCTTCCTCGGTCCGGTTTTCGCAGTTAATATAGGTAGAGAATGCCAGTGCCATCGCCAGCCCTGCGCCTCCCGTAGGGTAGTCGAAGAGCTGGGCGTGGGCCAGATGGCTGTTCCGGACCGAGCGCCGCAATGTCGCCTTAATACTTTCAAGTCCCGGAATATCTCTGAAAAGCACGATCTAAATCAATTAGTAAAAATGGGTAAAATGCCTACTGGCTGCGCTGATTTTGGGTGTTTTCAAAAACCGCACGCATGATATCCTCTTCTGTTTGCCCGAATACAATGCCTCTGCGGCTCACGGTATCTTTCGCTACCGCCACGGCTTTTTCGAAACGGTACCCGCAATAACCCTCGGCCGCTCCGCCCCAGGAGAAGGAGGGAACATGCTTGGCCTGGAATCCGGCACCGAATACATTCACACTTACGCCAACAACGGTTCCGGTGTTGAACATGGTTGAAATTCCCGCTTTGGAATAATCTCCCATCATCAATCCGCAGAACAGCAGCCCGGTGTCATCCAATGCATTGCTGGCATAGCTATGCAGCTTGACATTCGTATGGTCGTTTTTTAAGTTGGAGTTATTGGTATTGGCCCCAAGGTTACACCATTCTCCCAAAACTGAATTGCCCAGGTAGCCGTCATGGCCCTTATTGCTATACCCAAGCACGACACAATTGCTTACTTCGCCACCGACTTTGGATGACGGCCCTACGGTAGTATTGGGCCTGATTTTCGTCCCCTGTGCCAACACACCGTTTTCGCCAATGGCAAACGGCCCCTGGATCATCGAACCTTCCTGGATCAATGCGTTTTTGCCAATATAAATAGGGCCGTTCTCTGCATTCAGAATGGATGCTTTGATTACCGCGCCTTCTTCCACAAATATATGCTCTTGTTTATAGCAATGCGTAAAGGGGTCGGTGATGCCTGCCGATTTTCTAACGGAGGCAATGCGCTCATAATCGGTTTTGATTTGTGCGCCGTTCTGGCCGAAAATGTCCCACACGTTGCGGATCATCGTAAATGGTTCGGTATACTCCACAACGGAAAGGCCTTTGGTGCCTTCGGAAGCTTTCCAGGCGGAATGTGTACGTGCCGCCAGGATCTCTCCTTTATCGGACACGAGCGCATTGCCGTGTGGCAAGCCCTTTACAATGCCGGTCAGGTGGTCGTCGGGGCAGAGTGCTCCGTTGATAAACAGGTTATCGTCAGAAATGTGCTCCGGATATTTGGTGGCCAGATAAGCCTCCGTCTGAAACGAAACGGTAGAGTGGCATCTGTCGGCCCATTTTTCGGCCAGTGTGTGAATGCCGCACCGGATGCCGGCGACGGGTCTCGTGTATGTAAAAGGTAAAAGCTGGATTCTAATCTTTGGATCGTCGAACAGAATGGTATTGGGCATATATTAAGACGTATGTGCTCGCCAAAGTTCGGGCATTTTATTGGTTACGGCAAAAAAAGAAGCAGTCTCCCGAGCATATTTGTCGGGAGACTGCCATCGTATTTTTTCGTTCTCCTGCCGTGTTCGACCACGCAGATGAAAGTCAATGCGTCGCTTATTTTCCGTAACGCTTTCTGAACTTGTCAACGCGACCAGCTGTGTCAACCAGTACGTTCTTACCAGTGTAGAAAGGGTGTGACTGCGAAGAAACCTCGACTTTGTATACAGGGTAGGTTTTGCCGTCTTCCCATGTAATGTTTTCAGAAGTTTCTATGGTTGAGCGAGTAATGAATTTAAAGTCGCTTGATAGATCCCAGAAAACTACTTCTCTGTAATTGGGATGAATATCTTTTTTCATTGGTATATGGTATTATGTTTTTCGATACGGTTTTCAAAAGGATTGCAAAAGTAAAAAATCCTGATTAGTAAATCAAGCATTGAAACCGTATCTTTTTTAATATTAATACAATACATCTAAAATTAACGTCCTAAACTTCACTGAGTTGCTGTTTGAGCACTTCGACGCCGCGTTTTGCCTCTTTCTCGAAATCGGTGTACACGAAGCATTCGATCGAAAGCCCGCCTTTGTAGCCGATTTTCTTCAATGCACCCAGATAAGCCCTGAAATCGTCGCCCTTCACGCCCGGCGGAGTGCGTTTTTCCTTCTCGGCAATGTGGCAATGCACGATATGCTTGCCGTATTTAATGATCTCCGAAGCGGGTTCGTCTTCCTTTAGCATATGGTAGATATCGCAAAGCAGCTTCACGCGCGGGCTTTTGACCGCATCTACAATCTCGACGCCCTCTGCCAGGCTGTTGATAAAGTTGGTTTCTCCCCGGTTAAGCGGCTCTACTGCAATAGTAACCCCATATTTTTCGGCCATAGGAGCCATTTTTTGGCTTAATTCGATGTGCTGAACCTTTGCTTTCGCACGGTCGAAGCCTTCGGGAATGATCCTTGAAGCGCCGCTTCCAAACACGACAAACTGTGAGCCGCATTCCTTAGCGCGCTTCAAAACAGTTTCTGTTCTTTGAAGGATCGCTTCATGATTCGCTTCCGGGCCTAATGTTTTTAGGGCTGCCGGGAGCAGGATCACATAGGATTTGATGGGAAAGTGCTCGCTTTTGAGTTGTTGGAGGTTCTTTTCATAGCCGGCATCACCCCCTTCCGGGATCAGGAAGCCCGCTACGGACTCCTCTATATATGCGCATCCCGACTTTCTCAGGAAATCGGCTTTGTCATAGGCAGCATACACGCCTAAAGGAATGTTGTAAGATAGGCTCCCGGCTGCTTTGGCCATGGCCTCGGTGAGTGATCCTCCCAAAGCAAGGCCTGCCACCATGCCGGAGGTTGTTTTCAGGAATGTCCGGCGATCGGCCTGTTCGATAATTGTGCTCATAATTATATTGTTTAGCGTCTGTCAGTTAAATTTTTGTGGATAATTGCGAGCTAAGCTCTAATATAATGTTTACAAGTTTAGAATAATTATAAATAATACTTCTTACATTAAGGCATTGATTAACAGCTACTATTGATAGGTCATGTATTCTGTTTACAAAATTTTTCCTGAAAAAAGTTTGCAAAATTTGAAATGCATTTTTCTAAAAAATTTTTCTTTGGAACAATTTAGTGTAAGCTTTCCGTAAACAACTAGTTATTAGTTTCTTAACAATTTGGTAATTTGGACTATGCTGATGAGGCACGTTTTTGTAGAGAAATCGTGATTGCTAATCTGATTTCTTTAGTGTTATTTCAAGAGATTTTTAAAGTCATCTCCGACTGATCTTCCAACAATATACATCACTAACGTTCTATCAAACACCACATTACTTATGTCTATGTATGTCATAAAGCGTGACGGCCGCCGCGAATCTGTAAAGTTCGACAAGGTGACCGCCCGCATAGAGAAACTGAGCTACGGCCTGGACGCCGCTTATGTTCAGCCCGTGGAAGTAGCCAAGAAGGTTGTTTCCGGCATTTACGATGGCGTTACCACCGCCGAGCTGGATAACCTCGCTGCCGAAACCGCAGCTTCGATGACCACCAAGCACCCTGATTATGCAATCCTGGCTGCCCGCGTCGCTATCTCAAATCTCCACAAGAACACATTGAAGTCATTTTCGGCTACAATGAAGCGTCTTTATACATATGTAGACTCCAAAACTGGTGAAAACGCATCGCTGATCTCCAAGGAGGTCTACGAGGTGATTCGCCAGAATGCATCGCTCCTCGATTCTACTATTATCTATGACCGCGATTATTCCTACGATTATTTCGGCTATAAAACCCTCGAAAAGTCGTATTTACTGAAAGTTGAAGGGAAAATTGTAGAACGCCCGCAGCATATGCTGATGCGCGTAGCGATTGGTATTCACCAGGAGGACGTGCAGGCGGCCATTGAAACCTATCATTTGCTTTCGGAAAAGTGGTTTACGCATGCCACGCCTACCTTGTTCAATGCAGGTACACCAAAGCCGCAAATGTCGTCGTGCTTCCTGCTTACCATGAAAGAGGACAGTATCAATGGTATTTATGATACCCTTAAAAATTGTGCGTTGATCTCGCAGTCGGCCGGAGGTATCGGTTTGAGCATTCACGACGTCCGCGCGACGGGTACTTATATTAAAGGTACAAATGGTCAATCGAACGGTATCGTGCCTATGCTCCGCGTGTTCAACGACACGGCCCGTTACGTGGATCAGGGCGGCGGTAAGCGCAAAGGTTCTTTTGCTATATATATTGAACCATGGCATTCGGATATCTTCGATTTTCTGGATCTAAAAAAGAACCACGGAAAAGAAGAGCAACGTGCGCGTGATCTTTTCTACGCATTATGGATTCCGGATTTGTTCATGAAGCGCGTGGAAGCGAACGATACCTGGTCGCTGTTCTGCCCGCATGAGTGCCCGGGCCTTTCGGATACGCACAGCGAAGAATTCGAAAAATTGTACGAGCAATACGAGCGCGAGGGCAAAGCGCGTAAGACGATCAAGGCGCAAGACCTGTGGTTCGCGATTATGGAATCTCAGATCGAGACGGGTACTCCTTATATGTTATACAAGGATCATGCGAACAGCAAATCCAACCAGCAAAACCTGGGTACTATTAAGTCCTCGAACCTTTGTACCGAGATCATCGAATATACGGCCCCTGATGAAGTAGCAGTTTGTAACCTTGCTTCCATTGCATTGCCGAAATTCGTAGAGCAAGGTGCGGATGGGTTCATGCGTTTTGATCATCAGAAACTGTATGAGATCACGAAAGTGGTAACGCGCAACCTGAACAAGATCATCGACCTGAACTTCTATCCGGTTCCCGAAGCGGAGAAGAGCAACAAGCGCCATCGCCCGATCGGTATCGGGGTGCAAGGGCTGGCTGATGCATTTTGCATGATGCGCATGCCATTCGACTCCGATGAGGCTCGCCAATTGAACAAAGATATTTTCGAAACGATCTATTACGGATCCATGGAAGCATCGATGGAGCTCGCCATGCAGCACGGTCCATACGAAACCTGGGCAGGCAGCCCGATCTCACAAGGCGTATTCCAATTCGATATGTGGAATGTGACGCCGGACAGCAAGCGCTGGAATTGGGATAAGCTGAGAAAAGAAGTGGT
Organism: Dyadobacter sp. OTU695; assembly: GCF_038440355.1. Lineage (NCBI taxonomy): Bacteria > Pseudomonadati > Bacteroidota > Cytophagia > Cytophagales > Spirosomataceae > Dyadobacter > Dyadobacter sp. OTU695. The sequence continues at coordinate 295,203 of NZ_JASATN010000009.1, forward strand.
ACAAAACGGTGTACGCAACTCGCTTTTGCTCGCTCCGATGCCAACTGCATCGACAAGCCAGATCCTCGGCAACAACGAATGCTTCGAGCCATTCACTTCCAATATATACGTAAGAAGGGTATTGTCGGGAGAGTTCGTGGTTGTAAACAAATATCTGTTGAAAGACCTGGTTAGGCTTGGCTTGTGGAGCGAGGAAATGAAGAACAACCTCGTTCGCGCCAGCGGATCAGTTCAGGCGATTCCGAACATCCCTCAAAATATCAAGGATCTCTATAAAACGGCGTGGGAGATCAAGCAGCGTAGCCTGCTCGACATGTCGGCCGACAGGGGAGCATTTATTTGCCAGTCGCAATCGCTGAATATTTTTATGGAAGAGGCGAATTTCGGCAAACTGACATCCATGCACTTCTATGCCTGGAAAAAAGGCCTCAAAACCGGTATGTACTATCTGCGTACCCGTGCGGCATCCGATCCGGTCCAATTCACCGTCAGCAAGCAAGCGGAGCCTCAACTCGAACCTGCAATTGCTGTGGTGTCCGAAAAGGAACTCAATTATGCCCAATACGCGGAGGAGCACGCCAAGCCCGCAGCGCCACGTGATAACCGCTCCGATATGCAATGCTCGCTGGATGATCCGGAGGGTTGCGAGGCTTGTGGATCGTAATTAAGGTTAAAATCACGATAAACGAAGAGGTGTCTGATCATGGATCGGGCACCTCTTTCGCGTTCTGAGCCTATTGCTTTCAATTTCGGCAAATGCATTTAAGCTTTTAGGGAAATCTTTGGTGAGGCCTCGCCGGTCTATGTTGTATTAATAAATGGAAAAGTTGGACGCCCTGGAACCGGTTTTCTTCTACTTGAAATGCGCCAGAAAATGGAGGTGAAAAAACTTCAATTTTTTTACCTGTGTAGTTATTTCT
>NZ_JASATN010000010.1:0-266707 GCF_038440355.1 Dyadobacter sp. OTU695
AGTTAAAGCTGACAGCTTTTTATTAATTCGAACTTCTGCAGATTCACTTCATAATCATCAAACACCGAAAATTATGGGAACGTCAGCCAGCAAACTTGCCATCCTCGACATTGTCCTGAACGGCCTCATGCGCCGCTACAAGGAGCGCGTGCCGGATGTCGGCATTATCCTCGACGCCATGGTGAGCGACGGAATCGTCAAAAGCACCAGCGACATCGAAAACGATCACATTGCATTCCGGACGATGGGTGTGCCGCAGTTGGGAGTGAAGTCTTTTGAGAAAATATTCCTGCATTTCGGCTACGAAAAGCGCGACCATTACTTTTTCGAAGGCAAAAAGCTCGATGCCTGGTGGTACAGCCCGCCCCGCGCAACCGACCCGCGCATTTTTGTGAGTGAGCTACGCGTAGGCGATCTTTCCGAAGAAAGCCAGCACATCATCCACAGCTACACCAACGAAGTGACCGTCGACGGCATCGCCACAGACCCGGTCGACTATCTCGACCTCGACAATGGCGAGGCGGTAGATGCATTCCTGCACCAGCCGTTATGGCGAACGCCGACGACTGCCGACTACCAATCATTGCTTCAAGAAAGCGAGTATGCGGCTTGGGTAATTTACAACCGATATTACCTCAACCATTTCACCATCAGCGTCCACAATCTACCGGAGGGTTATAATACCGTCGCCTCATTTAACGATTTCCTTGAAAAACACGGCATTAAACTGAACACGTCAGGCGGAAAAATCAAGGTAAGCCCGGACGGCGGCCTGCTTCAAAGCTCGACCGTGGCAGAAATGCTCGACGCCGAATTTGCGAATGGCGAAAAACTGCGCATTTCAGGCTCCTACGTCGAATTCGCGGAACGGAAAGTGCTGCCTGAATTTGCCAGTCTCCCGGCCGGTGAAATTAAGAGAAAGCACCGCCGCGACGGTTTCGAAGCTGGGAATGCCGATAAGATTTTTGAGAGTACTTATACTACGCAGACGGGGCGATAGCTGCTAAGCCAGTGTCGAATTTTCGAAAAGAACGTCGGGGCAAAAATCCAGCGGAGCAGGGATCAAACTACCGTCATAGTCTTCCATTTCGGTCATGTTTTCCCAAAGAATGGTTCTCCCATCTGTCTTTGCCCTGGCGAATGTCTCAGGTTGGAGCAGTTTACCAAACAGGCTTTCTCGATTACCTTCATATTCCGCAAGAAACTTCCCGAAATCTGTAACCCGGATCTGGTCATCAGTCCAGAGTGCTTTGATGACGTATGGCTTTACGGATAATATTTCTTTAATTCTCGGATTCATTATTGTAGCGGCTTGATCTTTCGCAGCCTTCCATTGTCCTTCTGGGACTCTTCGTAGTTCAAAACCAATTCTTCCCTGTAAAGTTCCACCCACGCCTGAATCAATCTTATCTGCTTTCGGGGCAAATCCCCGACGATCACATTCCCCGTTTCAATTGAAAACTGCGCCTCCTGCCCGCCATACTCAGCATGAAAATGGGGAGGAAGGTGATCTTTGAAATACATATAGATAATAATTCCGAAAAACCTTGAAATTTCAGGCATGACGAATACGGTTAAGTGTGTGGAAACAAAACGCTATTTACTCATTAACCAGCAAATGCACAACCCGCAAGGCATTCCCCTCGCTCTTCTCATTTTTCTCGCTTGAAATCGTCAAATGCAGCTTGTGTTTCCCGGGTGACAGTTCATCCGCTAACATCAGGTACCAGGGCAAATGCAGCTGGTTGCTCCAAGGCGTGTAGGTATCGAGCGTCTGGGCCTTCTTACCGTCGATCGTGTAGGTGATTTTGCCCGCGTCGGGCCCGGAAATGATGGCGATACCTACGCCGCGGCCTTTAAAATCGAAGTCGAAAGAGGCATTCGCGGCTTCACCGACCAGCATGGGCACATTTACAAAACCTGGGCGCGTCTGGAATTTTACTTTGGGTTTCCAGTCGGGATCTAGCGTGAAGCCTTTCAGGTTTTTGGCTTCTTCGAGGTTATGGTAACTACCTTTATCGTACGTGAAACGGTCCATAGGCGCCGGCAGTTTCACCTCCCCTGTCGCGGGTGATTCCATTTTCAGCATTTCCTTGATGGTCTGCGCGTATACTTCCTGGCCGTAGGGCGACGGGTGCAGGTCTTTGAAATCATACTTCCAGGTAAATTCGCCGGCTTTGATGCGGTCGTAGACTTCTTTGGCCAGATTAATATAAACAGCCCCATAATGTCTGGCCACACGCTCATGCACGCTTACCTCGATGGGCTCTTTGCCTGCTTCGTAATCGTCGTTTTTCTTAGGCTCGGCAAATGCCATCATAACGACGTCCGCTTTGGGATTAGCCGCATACATTTGCCTTAAAATACCATCCAAACCCCTGATCTGCGCTTTTTCACTAAAACCATTACCTCTATCGTTCACCGCCGCTTCTACAAAAAGCAGATCAGGCGTACCTTTCGCGAGCACATCGCGGCTGAAACGCATCGAATGCGGGGTACTTCCTAACGAAGGTATACCGGCTGCGATAAATGTAAATTCAGTCTCCGGAAAATGCTCCTGCAAATACTGGGATGTTTTGTCTCGCCAGCCCGGATTATGCGTGATGGAGCCTCCCAGGAATGCCACAACACCTTTTTTGGATGTCCTGAATTTTTCAAATGCATTGCCCAGGCCCTTGTTAAAAGTAATGTAAGGCGTGTGAGGCAGCGGTTTCTGAACCGGCACGCTGTTTTCTTCTATGAAATTGGCAAAAAACTCAGGATGCTCGATCGGGAAATGGTGGCCTTCGAGCGTCTGCTCGCCGCGCGTCATCGGGTACACGCTCACGGGCCCGCCCAATGCGAGGTAGTTTTTAACCAGCAGATCGGTATTTTCCGTCACCGGCGCGTGTTCATCTTTTAAACCTACGACATGAACAATCGGCACTTTGAATGCCGCAAGGCCAGCCAGGTCGTTTAATGGAATGTCGGTGAAATTGGCCGCCTGCTCCTCGGTCATATTGAAGATTTTTTTCCATGCCTCCCAATCCTTCGGCGAACCTTTGCCCTTACCCTTGCCTCCGGGCCAGCTTTTGGGGTCGGCAACGGGCGCCTCGGCGTAAATGCAGCTCACTTTGTCGGGATTCCGTTTGGCCCAACCGTACACATACAAACCGCCACGGCTCACGCCCTCCAGCGCTACTTTGGGTGCGAACTGCTTCTCTTTCACGAGGTAATCGTAGAATGCATCCCAAACCTGCATGGCTTTCGGATGGGCGAACATGTCGTTGGTGTTGACGTAGGCCATGTGAAACCCGCGTGTGAGCAGGATACTGTCCATATCGGTGTGCCATGTGGGGAAATGCGCGCGCCACACCCAGGGGTTGCCTTCAATGGCCTTTTTAGGTTTGACATACCACGCATTCCGGTCCTGAAATGTGAATTCCACTTTTTCAAAACCCTTCCATTGAGTCGTTTTTTCGGGGGTTTGGGCGGAAATATGGGATCCCGACAGCGCGAATACCACTATCAGAAGGAATGCAAATCTTTTCGTTTTCATAGTTTTCAAAAGCAATAATCCGCCCCATTTTACCGGGAGGCACATTGGCTTTGGTATGATATTTTAAATGTTAACCCTGAAAACAATCTTGAAAAAGACTTATGGATAAGATCGAAAAGTTTAAGACCATGGAGAAAATCCTGCGCGAGATCGAGGATTTGAAAAACAGCGAAACTGCCGTGATCAAGAAGATTGGTCAAATTGAAACAGAAAACATGAACGTCAACGTCCAGAACCTCGACAAATCGTTGAACGAGATCTACGACGGTGTTTATAAAAACCTTCAGAACGTAGAAAACCTTCAAAACGAGTTCACCGAAACGGTAGCCGATTTCAAGGACAAAAACAAGATTACTGATGAGATGTTAATGGAACTACGAGAATAAATTACCCCAATATCGACAGACTAAAAACCACAAGAAGCTCCGATTCGCATGAATTGGAGCTTCTTGGTTGATGTGGGAACAAGAAGATCTCAGTCTGAGCGTAGTCGAAGACAGTCAGTACTGTAGGGCCTGTCTTCGACTGCGCTCAGACTGACATCGCGCTCTCTTCCTTAATCCCTTTCCTCCTTCCTCCCCTTCTTCCCTTTCCTCCTCTTTCGCCCTCTAACGCAGCTTCAATGTAGCCAGCGTCAGAATCGCGAGGATGATGCCGACGATCCAGAAACGGGTCACGATTTTGGCTTCGTGGATGCCTTTTTTCTGATAATGATGGTGCAGCGGCGACATGAGGAATATCCTTCGCCCTTCGCCGTATTTCCTTTTGGTGTATTTAAAATAGCTGACTTGTAAAATGACGGACGCGTTTTCGACGATGAAAATCCCGCACATGACCGGGATCAGCCACTCTTTACGGATCGCCAGCGCCACTACCGCAATGACCCCACCGAGCATTAAACTCCCCGTATCGCCCATAAATACCTGCGCCGGATACGCATTATACCATAAGAACCCGACACACGCCCCGATGAATGCGGCACAGAATATTACCAGCTCACCCGAGTTGGGAATGTACATGATGTTCAGGTATTGTGAAAACTTAGTGTTACCCGACAAATAGGCCAGCACACCAAGCGTGAGCGCGATAATGCCCGAAACGCCCGCTGCAAGGCCGTCGATACCGTCGGTGATATTAGCGCCGTTGGAAATGGCGGTGATGATAAAAATCGCGATGATCGTGTAGATAACCCAGGTATATTCTTCGGGTAACCAGCCAAAAAGCAATGTTCTGTAATCGAATTCATTGTTTTTGATGAATGGAATAGTAGTCACCGTTGGGTGGATAATGTCGCGGTAGCGCTGCACTTCGCCCAGGCTCGAACTGAGCACCGGCTGGTCGTAGACGCGAATTTTGACATTGTCATTGAAAGACAGCGTAATACCAACTATCAATCCCAAACCTACCTGACCGACGATTTTGAAACGCCCGGCCAACCCGTCCTTGTTGTTCTTGAATTTTTTGAGATAATCATCCAGAAACCCGATACCGCCTGTCCAAAGCGCTGTGATAAGCAGCAAAACGATGTAAACATTGCTCAGCTTGGCAAACAGCAAAACCGGGATCAGCAACGACGCCAGAATGATGAAGCCACCCATGGTAGGTGTCCCCGCCTTTTCCATTTGCCCGGCCAGCCCAAGATCGCGGATCGACTCGCCCATCTGCTTTCTCCGGAGCAGATTAATGATAGACTTTCCGTAGGCGGCAGCGATAAACAGAGACAAAACCGTCGCCCCCAATGCCCTGAACGAGATGTATTGGAATACCCCGGCACCGGGAATGTTGAATTGTTTGTCTAAATAATCGAAGAGATAATAGAGCATGAAAAAGCGTGTTGGGATGACGGCTGCAAAATTGGTTTTTTTAATAGACTACGCCAAAAGCATGGGAACTTTTAATTGCCTGTCCGCTTTGCAAACACCTCCATTAGCACCTCCTTGTCGTCGAAATGATGTTTTACGCCTTTCACATCCTGGTAATTTTCATGTCCTTTGCCGGCGATCAGGATAATATCGCCCGGCGAAGCTTCAAGTCCCGCTTTCAGAATGGCTTCGTGGCGGTCTTCGATCACGGTTGTTTTTTTGTAATCCAGCGGCGGCACACCATTACGCATCTGATCGAGAATGTCCATCGGCTCCTCAAAACGCGGGTTATCCGACGTCAGGATCACGCGGTTGCTATACCGGCAGGCGATTTCAGCCATTTTAGGACGCTTTTCAGCGTCGCGGTTGCCACCGCAGCCTACTACCGTTACTACCTGCTCATTGCCCTGCCGCAAATGGGTGATTGTTTCCAGCACGTTTTCGAGCGCGTCGGGCGTATGTGCGTAATCCACAATGCCGACAATATGATCCGCCGAATGGAATTGCTCGAAGCGGCCTGGAGGGCTTTTAAGGTTTGAAAGCTCGGTCAGCACAGCCTCTTCCTTTTCTCCCAAAAGCACCGCTGCACCATATACTGAAAGCAAATTATAAGCATTGAAGCGACCAATCACGCGGAACCACACCTCCTGATTGTTGATCTCCATATGCATTCCCGCGAGCGTATCGGAAATAATTTTACCTTTAAAGGTCGCGAGCGTTTGCAAGGAATAGCTCTCGATGCGCGCTTTGGTATTCTGCACCATTACGTTGCCGCGGCGGTCGTCGATGTTCACCAATGCGAACGCCGACTTAGGCAATGCATCAAAGAAGCCCTTCTTGGCTTTAATATAGTTATCGAAAGTCTTATGGAAATCCAGGTGATCGTGGGTAATGTTCGTAAAAATCCCCCCCGCGAAATGCAGGCCTGTAATGCGGTGCTGCGCTACCGAGTGCGAGCTCACTTCCATAAATACGTGGCTGCAATTACGTGCAGCCATCTGGGCCAGTAATGCATTTAATGCTACGGAATCGGGCGTGGTGTGAGTGGAAGGGATTATTTCATCCTCGATCTGGTTCTGAACCGTCGATAGCAAACCACAACGATAACCCAGCGCCCGGAAAAGCTGAAACAGGAATGTGGCAACCGAAGTTTTGCCATTCGTACCGGTTACCCCCACCAGTTTAACTTTTTTAGAAGGATGCCCGTAAAATGCCGCGGCGATCAGGCCCATTGCCGCTGCCGAATCCCCGACTTCTACATAGGTAACATCTTCCCTTACGTTTTCGGGCAACGCTTCACACAAAATGGCCGTCGCTCCAAGTCCGACGACAGTTTCTATAAATTGATGACCATCGACTTGCGTGCCGCGCAATGCTACAAAAAGGCTTCCAAGCAGTACTTTTCTGGAATCCAGAATGATATTCTTGACCTTGATATCGGCATAACCATGAATAATGGCTCCTTTAACTTCGCCGAGCAGGCTGCTCAAAATTGGATCGTTTTCCATGAAGGATTATTGTAATGTAAGCAGGATTGTCTTGCTTCCCGATTTATTGGTACCCGGTGGCAACGATTGTTCAATCACTTTGCCCGAGCCTCTGAATGTTACCCTGAAACCCTTGTTTTCCATTAAATACAAAGCATCCCGCATCGACATCCCTTGCAGGTTCGGTACATCACGGGAATCTATCTCCCGCGGGTTCCATTTGGTTTTACCCTTTTTATAAAGTGACGCCGCCGCATATTCGCTTTCCTCCGGAGCGGGTGTCATATTCAAAGTTTTGCTGATCACATTCAGATCGCTGGTAATTCCGGCCCATTTCACATCCTGCGATTTTTCGGGAATTGAATCCTTCACCGGTTTTTGAATGGCTACGTCGTAGGCATAAATGCGGTCGGCAACCTCTTTGAAAACGGGGGCGGCTACACTTCCTGCATAACGGGTGTAATCCGCACCGGTGCTCTTGGGGTTATCAATGATCACGATGCAGCTATATTTAGGCTTGTCGGCAGGGAAGTAGCCTGCAAACGAGGTATAGTTTTTCCCTTCCGTATAAACGCCGTTGATCAGTTTCCGGGCGGTACCGGTCTTCCCGGCAATCTGGTACAAATCGCTTTTAATGTGTTTTGCCAAACCGGCATTTACGACACCTTCGAGCATTTTCTTCACCTTGCGAATCGTTTCGGGCGAGGCAATAGGCTTTTCTTCGACGTAGGGCGGTATTTTGTCTTCGATTTCTTCCGCATTCCGGATCTCTCGTACGATCATCGGCCGCACCCAGTAGCCATTGTTGGCCACGGCATTGTAGAAGGCAAGCGTTTGCAGAGGCGTCATCTGCATTTCATAGCCATGAGCCATGAAATACATCGAGTAGCTGCTCCATTGCTTTGACTTGCGATCGCGGATCAGCGGGGGCTTTTCGCCCTTCATGTGAATGCCCGTCGGCTGGTTCAGGTGGAACTGTTTTAAATACTGCAGATACTTGTCGGGCTTATTGGCAAAATACCGCTGCATGAGCTGTACGATACCAATGTTGGACGATTTTTCCAGAACCTGCGAGGCGGTAATGGTACCGAACCCGCCGCGGTGGGCGTCGCGGATCACATGGTTGCGGAACTTCATCGCCCCGTTTCCGGTATTGACCATCACCTGGTCGGGATCCATATGCGTTTCTTCCAGCAAAGCCATCATCGTCGCGAGCTTGAATGTAGAGCCCGGGTCGTTGCTGCCTGCCAATGCGTAGTTAAAAACTTCCTCGTACTTGCCGGGACCGCGCTTGGTAAGGTTCGCCATGGCTTTGATTTCGCCGGTAGCCACCTCCATAATAATCACCGAACCGAAATCCGCGTCCATTTCCAGCAGTTTCCGGCGCAGGGCGATCTCCGTACGCTCCTGGTAGTTCATGTCGAGCGTCGTGTAAATGTCCCTTCCCGCTGCCGGCTGCACATTCAATGCATCCCCGACCGGGATTTTCAGCCCGCCTTCCACTTTCTCCACCCAGCCTATACCCGGCCTTCCTTCCAGTTGCTTATCGAAACTGGCTTCCAGGCCAATGTAGCCGCGACCGCTTTTCGGGTCAATCCCGCCGATGGTACGGTCGGCCATCGGGCTGAACGGCTTGTAACGTTTGTAGATCGTTTCGAATTTGCCGCCGCCGCCTTTTCTGTTTTTGGCAAAAAACGGCCACTCCTTGATCCGCTCCCGCTCCAAATGCGTAATTTCCTTGCTTTTCAGGCGCAGGTAACGCTTGCTCTTGCTAACGCGGTAGCGCATGATTTTGCTCTTATAGCCTTCCGCGGTGTTTTCCTTGAAATTTTTGGCGAGAAGCGAAGCCAGCTCGTCGATATGGTTATAGAAATAGGTCGAGTCCGCGACTTTTGTATCAAAACCTACATAATAATAGGGTAATGACGTTGCTAAAAGGCTGTTATCACTGGCGTAGATATTACCGCGCATCGCGGGGATCGTATCCAGTTTGAGGTCGTTCTTTTCCGAATATTCGGCCCAGGTTTTCCCTTTGAAGGTATCGTAGTATTGAACCCGTATCAGTTTCACAAAAACCATGATCGCCAATATAAACAGCAGCCAGCCAACCAGCCGTGCCCGGTTGATCAGCGCTTTTTTATTGTTCTGGCCGCTTTCGACTTCGTTTTTCATAAGGCGTTGAGAAAAAAACGGCTATTCTTCGTCTTCTTTTAAAATGATTTTCTTGGGCGGGGTAAGGTTTTCAACCAATCCTTCGGCCTGTACTTTCTCTACCACCACCGATTGCTTGCCCGCCCGCTCATATTCCGCGTGGATGGAAGTGTATTCCGCTTTCAGGTCGTCGACCTCCTTTTTAAGCTTAATGCTTTTCCGCACATAATCTTCCGACTGAAACCCGATCCGCTCGTAAGCGACGAGCAATATGATCACCCAACCGAAATAGTAAAAATATTTGACCGGCAAACGCTCTTCCTGGCCCGGCAATTTCTCGCCGAAAACCTTATCAAGGGGTAAAAACTTGTTCAGCCAGTTGAATAATGAATATTCCCTTTTTCGCCGGGGCGGTTTGGGTGGCTTCGGCGGAATTGGTTTCGGGCGCTTTTTATTTTCAGCCATGTGTAACGTTACGTTAAGTATTTGAGCGTCGTGCGTCTTGTCAGATATGGTCAGGAGGTTGTCAGGTATTGTCAGGAAGTAGTCATTTGCTGTCAGGAGATTGTCATTTATTGCAAAATATTTCTCGCAAATACTACTTCTGACCACAGTTGACTATCAATGACCATAACTGACTACAAATGACTATTTATGACTACACCTGACCATTTCACAGCCGTACCCTTACCCCTTTTCGGCAACGCGCAACTTGGCGCTCCGGGCGCGTGGGTTCAGCGCCACCTCTTCCGCCGTCGCCTCGATAGGCTTGCGTGTGACGCTTTTCAGCGGCTTGATCTCGTTCCCATAAAAGTCCTTTTCGACTTCTCCGTAAAACTTACCTTTTTGAATATAATTCTTCACCAGCCTGTCTTCCAGCGAATGGTACGACATGACCACCAGCCTGCCATCAGGCGCAAGCACCTCAGGCACCTGCGTGAGGAACTCTTCGAGAACGGCCAACTCATCATTCACCTCGATCCGCAATGCCTGGAACACCTGCGCGAAATACTTGTTTTCGCGGTGCTTGGGCGCGTAGCGCATGAGAATGCCTTTCAGGTCATTAACGGTTTCAATGGGCGTATTGTATCTGGCCGCTATAATCGCCTCGGCGGCGGTACGGGCATTGGTAACTTCTCCATACATGCCCAGAATGCGTTGCAATTCCGCTGCCGAGCGTGTTTTGACCACTTCACGCGCCGTTTTTTCTATATTGGGGTTCATACGCATGTCCAGGTCGGCGTCAAAACGGGTAGAAAACCCCCGCTCGGGCGTGTTGATCTGGTGCGATGAAACGCCCAGATCGGCCAGGATGCCGTTCACCTGTGGCGCTTTGTTCAGTTTCAAATACCGTTTGAGATGCCTGAAATTGGCCGGAATGAATGTAAACCGGTCGTCGTCCTTGAATTCCAGCGCGTTGGCAACCGCATCCGGGTCCTGATCGAAAACCAGCAACCGGCCAGTCGTTAATTTGTCCAGAATGGCCCTGGAATGCCCGCCGCCACCGAAAGTAACGTCGACATAAATGCCATCAGGCTGTATTTGAAGGCCTTCCAGACACTCGGACAACATGACGGGAACGTGGTAGGTACTAGGCGAATCCATTTGTTAAAAGCAATGTACTGAGGAACTATTTCCGGCAAAGCGGCAGTTACAAACTTAGCAATTTTCAAGCGTAGGAATCACGCCCGCGCGGGGAATTAATTTTGACACCACACATCGCATTAAACACCAGTAAATTGAATATGAGACTCCTGTTATCGTTTGGAATACTATCTTTTTTTATCCTGATCAACAGTTTCCAGGCATTCTCCGACACACCGGTAAAGTCGGGCATCTGGCGCGCAACACTTACCCGCGACAAACAACAGCTGCCCCTGATACTCGATATTGCGCAAAATCCCGACGGCAAAACGCTTTCCGTTCATATCATCAACGGTACGGAAAAGCTGAAAATGGACAGCGCTTATTTCGAGAACGACTCGCTCGTGATCCCTATGATGATGTTCGACGCCAAAATCATCGCCAAATCCACTGGCGACGAGCTGAAAGGTACTTACTACCGCTATGCCAACGGCGCAGTGGCCGGCTCATTGCCTTTTGAAGCAGAACAGGGAGAAAATTATAAGTTTTTCAAAAAAGGCGAAGCCAAAAGCAGCCGTAATGTGAGCGGCAAATGGGCCACCACTTTTAAAAACCCAGCCACCGGCGAAGAATCGTTTGCGGTGGGAAACTTCACCCAGCAAGGTACCGACGTAACCGGCTCGTTTCTGACGCCAACCGGCGATTACCGCTTTTTGACCGGCAGCGTGAACGGCGACAGTCTCTATTTGTCAACCTTCGACGGCTCCTTTGCAATGCTTTTCAAAGCAGGCTTCCAACCGGATGGATCATTGAAAGGCAACCAGTGGTCGGGTGTAAAAGCATTCAAAACCTGGACCGCCAAGCCTGACGCCAACGCCAAACTGCCGGACGCAACCAAGATGACCTTCCTCAAACCAGGCTTCGAAAGCGTGGATTTCGAATTAAAAGATACCAAAGGCAAAACCTGGACATTAAAAGACCCACGTTTTGCAGGCAAGCCTGTCATCATCCAGATCATGGGCTCGTGGTGCCCCAACTGTATGGACGAAACCAATTACCTCGCTCCGTGGTACAAAAAGAATAAGAAGCGCGGAGTAGAGATCATCGGGCTTTCGTTCGAGCGCACTGACAAACCCGAGATCGCGAACCCTAAAATAGACAAGATGGTAAGCCGTTTCGGCATTGAATATCCCGTAGTACTCGCCGGTACCAGCTCGGATGCCTCCACCGCAAAGGCTTTGCCAATGCTGAACAAAGTCATGTCCTATCCAACCACTATTTTTATCGACAAACACGGCAAAGTCCGGGAGATCCATACGGGCTTCAACGGTCCGGGAACAGGCCATTATTACGACGAGTTCGTGGCCGATTTCAACACCTTAATGGATAAGCTCATCAGCGAAAAATAGCAGAAGCACACCGTCACATTGCGAGGCGGTGTGCTTTTTTTTGGCCCCAAATTAGTATGCTTGCATAATACTCATCACATTGCTTACATTTGTGATAAGGGCATTCTGATACCAATAGCTTTTTGAAACGATGCGTAAGGAAAAAACAATTGATTTCCAGATTAAATGGGCGTGGCATTCTATTTCGAGGATGTACAATGCCTATGCCGCCCGTTTTGACACGACGATGGCCGTCGGCTATGTCCTGCTGAATATCGATATTGAACACGGCACTCCGGCCACGAAAATAGCGCCGTTACTCGGCATGGAGCCGCGCAGCCTTGTGCGGATGCTTAAAAATCTTGAAGAAAAAGGCCTGATCCGCCGTGAAGTGAGTAAAGACGACAAACGTTTCGTACGCATTGTACTGACCGAGCTCGGCAAAGAAAAACGTGAGCTTGCGCGCGAGGGCGTGATCTCGTTTAATACCATGATCCGCGACAAGATACCGCTCGACAAACTGGTCGTATTTTTCGACGTCATCAAAGATATAAACCGATTGGTGGAGGAAGAAAACCAGAAGCTGAAAGCCGGCGAAGTTGCCGGGGATCTGGAATAACCATCAATCAAATCCTGAAAACCAACCTGAGTAAAAATGAATCGTTCCATTCGTAAAGTAGCTGTTCTTGGTTCAGGCATCATGGGCTCGCGCATTGCGTGCCATTTTGCCAATATAGGTGTCGAGGTGCTCCTGCTGGACATTGTGCCTAAAGACCTTAACGACGCCGAAAAGGCGAAAGGCATTACCACCGATCACCCGGCATTCCGCAACCGGATCGTGAACGATTCGTTCCAGGCGACGCTCAAAGCGACGCCGGCGTCGCTATACAGCCCGGCATTCGCCTCGCGGATCAAGCTCGGCAACTTCGACGATAACCTGGCGGATATCAAAAATTACGATTGGGTGATAGAGGTGGTCGTGGAACGACTGGACATCAAAAGAAGCCTTTACGAAAAAGTGGATGCGCTTCGTAAGGCGGGTACGTTGGTAACTTCCAATACATCGGGTATTCCAATTCATTTAATGGCCGAGGGCCGGAGCGAGGATTTCCGCAAGAACTTCGCGGGAACACACTTTTTCAACCCGCCGCGTTACCTGCGCCTGCTGGAAATTATTCCAACTGCCGATACCGATCAGAGCGTAGTCGACTTTCTGATGCATTACGGCGAACTGTTTTTAGGTAAAACCACCGTCCTCTGCAAGGACACGCCGGGCTTTATCGCCAACCGGTTGGGTATTTACGCATTAATACAAACCATCCGCGTGGCCGAAGAAATGGGCCTAACGGTGGATGAAGTAGATAAACTGACCGGCCCGGTTGCCGGACGCCCGAAATCGGGCACTTACCGGCTTTCGGACGTGGTCGGGCTTGATACTACCGTGCACGTCGCGAATAACCTGTACGCTTCGGGCGAAGGCAAAGACGAGTCCCGCGATGCATTTGTACTGCCTGAGATCATGCAGAAGCTGTTTGATAACAAGTGGTTGGGCGATAAAACGGGCCAGGGTTTTTATAAGAAGATCAAAGACGAGAAAGGTAAATCGGTCATTCTGGCGCTGGATTTCAAAACACTCGAATATGTGCCTTCGGGCAAGGTGAAATTCGAAACGCTGGAAGGTACCAAAGCCATTAGCGATATTTACAAACGTTTCGGCGCACTGGTAGCGGGCAAGGACAAGGCCGGCGATTTTTACAGGAAAACATTCGCGGACGTATTCCGGTACGCCACATTCCGCATTCCTGAAATCTCCGACGAAACATTCCGGATCGATCAGGCGATTACCGCTGGTTTCGGCTGGCAATATGGCTTATTCGAAACCTGGGACGCGATCGGTGTGAAAAATATGCTGGCGATCATGGAATCGCTGAACCTGAAACCCGCCGAATGGGTATACGAAATGCTGGCTGCGGGGAATGAGTCGTTTTATAAAGTGGAGCATGGCAAGCGGTTGTATTATGATATTCCTTCGAAATCTTACAAAAAAATTCCAGGTCAGGACAGCTTCATATTGCTCAGCAATTTATCCAATAATATTGTGTGGAAAAACGCCGGCGCAAACCTCTACGACATCGGCGACGGCATTCTGAACCTCGAATTCAAGTCCAAAATGAACACGATGGGTTCGGAGGTCATCGAGGGCATTCAGAAAGGTATCAGCATTGCGGAAAAGGATTTTCGCGGGCTGGTAATTGGTAATGAGGCGGTAGAAGCATTTTCGGCCGGTGCGAACCTCGCCATGTTGTTCATGTACGCAATCGAGCAGGAGTTCGACGAGATCAATCTGGTGATTTCACAATTCCAGCAAACGATGATGCGGGCACGGTACTCGTCGATACCGGTCGTGGTAGCGCCTCATACGCTTGCGCTCGGGGGCGGCTGCGAGCTCACGCTGCATGCGGATAAGGTGGTTGCCCATGCGGAAACTTATATCGGACTAGTGGAATTCGGGGTGGGATTGATCCCTGCGGGTGGTGGTACGAAGGAAATGGCATTGCGCTGCTCGGATATGTATCAGGCCGGTGATCCCGAATTGAATATTTTACAGAATGCATTCATGAACATCGCACAAGCAAAGGTATCCACCTCCGCACACGAGGCGAAAGCCATGAATTACCTGCAGGAAAAAGACCAGATCGTGCTGAACCGTTCGCGACTGATCGCGGAAGCCAAACAGGCGGCCGTGGACCTTGCGGAAAACGGCTACACACAGCCCAAACCACGCCACGACATTAAGGTGCAAGGTAAAACGGGTATCGCATTGTTCCTGGCAGGCATTACCCAAATGCGCCTTGCCAATTACATTACTGATCACGATGCTAAAATTGCGGGTAAACTGGCCTATGTGATCAACGGAGGTGATTTGAGCTACCCGCAGCTCGTTTCGGAACAATACCTGATCGATCTCGAACGGGAGGCATTTCTTTCGCTATGCGGCGAGAAAAAGACGCTAGAAAGGATGCAGGGGCTGCTTAACGGTGGAAAACCACCCAGAAACTGATCGGGAATTATTGTTTCACCAAATTATGTTTCATCTTTACGCTTGCTGACCCAAAAGTACATTTGATCAACAATGATTTCGAAAAAAGCTAAATATGCCCTGAAGGCCCTCAAAGTTCTGGCGGAACAATACGGAAAAGGACCGGTTTTAATCTCCTACATTGCTGAAAAAGAGAAAATTCCGAAAAAATTCCTTGAAGCCATCCTGCTCGATCTCCGGAACAACGGCGTTCTTCAAAGCCAGAAAGGTAAAGGCGGTGGCTACCTGTTACGCGTCCCTCCCGGGGAAGTGAACTTCTCTAAAGTACTGCGGATCATCGACGGCCCTATCGCGCCGGCACTTTGCGTTTCGATGTTCTTCTACGGCAAATGCGATGATTGTAAGGACGAAGAAACTTGCAGCCTGCGCACCGTGCTGGAAAGATGGCGGGATGCCAACCTCGCGGTACTGGATAAAACGACGCTGAGCGATCTGTTGCAGGCTGAAAGTGCAGCGCCCACAGACATTCTATCGTAAGGTTGCTGCGCGGGAAACCGCCACGCGATCGTTGCGAATGTACAACCGCACATCGTCGTACTCGCCAAGCAAAGTGTAGTGATTACGGATATATTGATTTAACTCAGGGTAGCTTTCGATGCCCTGAGTTTTTTTGTCCTGTACCCAATGGCTGTTCTTTCCTACTGCATCCAGCACAAATGCGGGCTGTGTCCGGGCTAGATCAGACATATAACGTTTGCGGTAGGTGTCACGCATCGGATGTTCGAAAATCGACCGCTCCGAGTGGTTTTCTGCGGTTCCCTGCGCCAGTTGCGCTTCTACATAATAAGAACAGTTCCAGCCCCATACAACCATATAGTCACCTTTTTTAGTTCTTTTCAGGATTTCCGCCACTACCGGACTTTCCTGCAATTCCGTCTTGCCCACTGAATCGAATGCATTCAACCGGCGCTCCTTTACAAAATGCAACGCGTCGTAACATCCAAACCAGAGCATTATCACCGTCGGAAATGCTAACGACCAGCTTTCCACAGCGGACAAGCCGTAGGCAGCCAGTAGTGTCCAAGGGATAATGCAAAAATTCAGATAATGAATAAAGTCGTTGCCCGACTTAGTAACGGCATAAATACTTGCCAGGATCAGGAAAAGAACGGTAAACGTAACATGGAAATCCATTTTGCCCGGCACGTAAAGTCTTACGATCCTGATCAACCCGATCGCCATCGGGACTGCTAATGCAAGGCTGAAAAATTGAAAGTCGGTGGAAAGTACAATGATTTTGTAGAACTGCGAAGGAATGTCCAGGAAACCGGCGCCGCCTGCATAAATAGCGTTCCCGAGCAGATAAAAATCAATGAAATCATCGAATACACCGTATGAAAGGGTGAATACAAGAAAAAACAGCGGTATGGTGAGTCCGCCGAGAATCAATGCCGCGGCGGCTTTTAGCCCGCCAGGCCGCTGGAAGACAACCCAAAATGCCGACAGTACAAGCACCGCGACCAGCGGTATTGCTTGCAGTTTTGCGAACGGAACCGCTCCTGCTGCCAAACCCAGAAAATAGAGGCCCGACGCCGAGGGCGCGGTTTTAGAGTCGAGGCGCGAAAGCTGCCAGAGACAGTACGCCAGCAACAAGGCCGGAAGCTGCTCGCTCGAATAATGCACAAAATCGATTTCCTGCGTAAATGCCAGAAAAAGCAGCGGTACAATGGAAACCCGCCGGGCAATGGTTATTCCAAACCAGTTTTTGACCGAAGAAAAAAGCAGAAGCCACGCACCCGCGACACATAGCAGCCCCATAAAACGGGCCGAGCTGTAATCGAGCTGAAAACCAAACAGTTTGGGAATGACAAGGAGATAGTTGTCAAGCGGACCGATCGTCGTCCCGTCCACCGATCGCCAGTATACCGGATCCTGAAAGAGCGTCGCCGCATGGCTGAGCATCTGGCTTTCGTCCTGATTGAGCTCGCGGTTGAAAACGATCACCGGCAAACGCATAAAAACGAGCAATATGATGCCCGTTAACAGGTAAGTGCGGGTCGATATCGATTTAGATTGTGAGGCAAGAATGACAAAACCCGCCAATAAGTAGCCTATGAGCCAGTATACAGGAGGAGAATTGTCAAAACTGATCATACGACTAGCTAAAAGACTCTACTTTCTCGACAAAATCGCGGTAATGCACGGCGGGGATGAAATGCTGCTGCGAGCGGTACTGCAGCACCATGAACACGAGAAATAGCGAAATCAGAAATGACTGCAGCATGAGGATCATCAGCGTGCTCCCTAGCGTAGACGCCCACCCGGGCGTCGCATTGCCGATCAGTTTCAGGAAAAGAATGAAGAATATGAACGCAATAGCGATACCCGACATGAATATCGAAAATATCAGGATACGGACCGCCGTGGTATCAACCATCACCGAAATAGCACTCAAACCATGCAATACCAGCGAAACGAAATTCATTTTACTCTCTCCCGCAAGCCTCTTGGCGCGGTTAGTGAGCACAGAATCGTAAGGAATCCGCGATTTGATAATGCCTCCGGGGTAGTTGTTCCAGATTTCGGAAACGCGTACCAGGTTTTGCAAACGGCTCTGAGGCACAAGGCTGAAATTCCCGAAAGTAATCACCTTGCCCGTCAGCAGTTTGAAAACATATTTGTAAATCACATAAAAGGACCGGAATAAAATGCCTTCGGTGCGTTTGTTGCGCTCCGCGAAGATAATCTTGCCAGGTTCCTGGACCGACTTTGCTGCCAGCTTATTAATGTCACCCGGCGCATCCTCTCCGTCCGCGTCCATCACGATCACCTTGTCGGTCTGCATGTGTTCCGCCGCATACGACAGCCCGATCGCAATCGCCTTCTGGTGCCCGAGGTTGCGGTAAAGCCGCAATACTTTCAGCTCTTTTCCGCCAAAAACAGCAAACGGCTCGGTTCTCAGCCGGGAAGAGCAGTCGTCCACGATGAGCAACGTGGTATTTTGAAGGATCGGAGTTTCTAAATCCGCGTTAATCTTTTCTATCAGCAGATTCAGCGCCTCCCAGTCATTGAATTGGGGTATAATAATGACGTAATTTTCTGGCATGGGAGAGAGTTACGAAAGCCTCCGGAAGTTGATTCCGGAGGCTTTGAATGTGATTTAAACCGTTTTTACGCCAAGTCGGGACGAGATTCCGTCGTGGATCTGCGTGAGCGTTTCCGTCAGGCCGTACTCCCAGTTCCAGTCCGGGTAATGCGACTTGAATTTCGAAAGGTCGCTTACATACCAGATATGGTCACCGATGCGGTTGGTTTCCGAATAAGAGTAAGAAAGTTTGTTTCCGGTGATCTGCTCACACAATGCGATCGCTTCGAGCATCGAGCAGTTAGCGAAACGGCCACCGCCGGCGTTGTAAACTTCGCCCGGACGCGGGTTCTGATAATAGTGCCAGAACATATTCACCAGGTCGTGGCTGTGAATATTATCGCGTA
Organism: Dyadobacter sp. OTU695; assembly: GCF_038440355.1. Classification (NCBI taxonomy): domain Bacteria; kingdom Pseudomonadati; phylum Bacteroidota; class Cytophagia; order Cytophagales; family Spirosomataceae; genus Dyadobacter; species Dyadobacter sp. OTU695. Next base: position 18,543 of record NZ_JASATN010000010.1, read on the forward strand.
CTTGTTTGCCTTTGTAACCGAAAATCGTGTAATGCGTTCCCGTAATGGCACATTTCATCAGGTAAGCAAGGAAGCCGTGCAACTGCGCGCCGGAGTGGTTGGGGCCCGTAAGGCATCCTCCGCGGAAAACAGCCGTTTTCATCCCGAAATAGCGGCCATATTCCTGCACCATAATGTCGGCAGCAACTTTGGAAGCTCCGAAAATAGAGTGTTTAGTATGGTCGATGCTGTGGCTTTCGTCAATACCGTTTTCGAAATACGGGTGGTTCTCGTCGATTTCCCAGCGGGTTTCGAGCTCTACCAGTGGCAGATAGTTCGGATTATCCCCGTAAACCTTGTTGGTAGAAGTGAAAATAAACACTGCCTCGGGTGCGTGCAAGCGGGTCATTTCCAGCATATTCAATGTACCAACCGCATTCACGCCGAAGTCGGTGAACGGCTCGCGTGCTGCCCAGTCGTGGCTTGGCTGCGCTGCCGCGTGAACGATCATTTTAATGTCCGTTCCGTACTCCTTGAAAATGGGTTCGAGCTGGCTCACCTCCCGAATGTCCGCCGAATAGTGTTTATAGTTGCCAAACGCCTCCTCGATACGGTTCCGGTTCCATTCGGTATTTCCGTCCGCGCCGAAGAAGTATTGACGAAGGTTATTATCGACTCCGATGACCAGATCAAACTTGTCAGCCAAAAAAGCAACCGATTCACTTCCAATTAGTCCGGCAGAGCCGGTGACCAAAGCTATGTTCATGTTTTGAATACTTTTTAATCGCTTATTCTTTCTAAAAATTTGGCTTTGCCTTGCCTCGAATACGTAAAGTAAATTAAAAATGTTCAATCGTCACAACTTCACTTAGCCAATGGGCAGAATCCAGAAGGATAATACGCGCAACCCGATATTAAAATTGTTCAATAACGGGAAAAATGGCGCAAAAAAAAGATATCCCCATTTCGCGGGGATATCTCGTATATTTTCTCAATGAATGGTTGCTATTCTTTTACCAGAGAACTAGGAATTTTACCACCGTAAAGTTTCGCACGGATGTCGTTCACACGGCTATCCAGCTCAGGCTTCGCGTCGTATTTGAATGACATCTGACGTGGCAGGGAATCAGGACTTACGCCGTACACCCACTCATTACCGGCATTCACATCTTTCTGGTCCTTGTGGTTATACTTTTGGTATTCACAAGAAGAAAGAAGCACCACACACGCAACAAAAGCAACTATTTTATTGAATTTCATTTCTTTGATCGTTCATAGTATTGTGCGCAAAAATAGCCGCCAATTTCATAACCACCAAATTGCGGGCAGCTGAAATATTATTTTTTTAATTCGGCCAGTTCATCTCTTACAAACTGCATCAGGTCAGCGATATGCCGCTCCGAGAAATCGAACGGAATATTGGCCGCCTGGTAAATTTCGCCGATGGTAGCGGTATAGCCAAGCTTCAGCGCGTCCAGGTAACCTTTCAGCCCTTTTGCGGGGTCCTGCCGGTAATTTTTCCAAACACCGATCGCCCCGAGCTGTGCGATACCGTATTCAATATAGTAGAATGGCACTTCGTAAATGTGCAACTGGCGCTGCCACAGGTACTTTTTGAAATTTTCCAATCCCGACCAGTCCATCACCGTGTCTGTAAACTCCTCATAAATGCGCACCCAAGCCTCTGTACGCTGCTCCGGCGTATGCTGCGGGTTTTCGTACATCCAGTGCTGGAACTTATCCACCGTCGCTACCCAGGGAAGGGTTTCGATGATCGATTCCAGATGGGTGATCTTGGCGCGTTTCAGATCTTCCTCATTCTCAAAAAACTCATCCCAAAAATCCATCGTGATCAGTTCCATCGACATAGAGGCCAGTTCCGCCACTTCCGAAGGCGTATGCTTGAAGGAATTCAACGCCAGGTCGCGCGTTACGAGCGAGTGTACCGCATGCCCGCCCTCATGCAGGAGCGTGACCATATCGCGCAGGTTCGAAGTTGCATTCATAAAAATGAACGGCACGCCGATCTCGTCGAGCGGGTAATTATAGCCGCCCGGTGCCTTGCCTTTCCGCGATTCCAGGTCGAGATGCTTCATCGTTTTCATGATACGCAAGCAATCGCCCAGGAACGGATCGAGCCGCGAGAAAGCGCGGATCGTCTTGTCGAGCAGTTCTTCACCGGTTTCAAACGGCTTCAACGGCGCTAATCCTTTGGGATCAACCTTCGTATCCCAGGGGCGGAGCTCATCCACCTGCAATGCGGCTTTCCGCTCTGCCGCCATCTCATTCAAAATAGGCACAACCGCCTTTTTCACCGAGCCATGGAAGTTGAAACAATCCTGCGGGGTATAGTCGAAACGCCCCATTGCCGCGAACATATAATCGCGGTAGTTGCTGAAACCGGCATTGCGGCCGACTGTATCGCGCAGGGCAACGAGCTTGTTCAGCAGGTCGTCGAGCTTGTCGTGATCTTCGTAACGGCGTCCGCTGATCGCTCGCCAGGCCTCCTCTCGCACAGCACGGTCGGTCGATTGCAGCCGGTCGGCGGCGCGCTGCAAGGTCATTTCTTCACCATCGAGCGTAACGGTCATCGCACCCGCGATGGCACCGTATTTGCGCTCTTCGGTCTGCATTTCGGTAATGACCGGGATGTTTTCATCACGGAAAATCTCGATCGCCTTCTTCATGCCGCGCAAGGTGATCGCGAAGCCTGGCTCGGTCAGTTCGCCGAGGAACGGATTATCCACGATTTTCTTGTCGAGCGCATTGCCGTATTCCGCCAGTTTCGGCTGGATTTCCGTGATAAAGAATTGCAATGCATTGATCAGGCCGGTATTGGCCGTATCGCATGTCTGCCGGATGTAACGCCACGCAAAATTTTCCGAGAGGTAAGATTCGATCTCGCTGCGGTCCGAGAACCATTGTTTTAGATCTTCCAGCGAGTTAATCTCCCTGTTTTTCAAATTTTCGAAGAAAGGCTGAACATCATCCCATTTCTTTAAATCAAATTCTTCGCCAATAAAAGGCCGTTTCGAGCGGCTCGGTATATGAAGTGTTTTCTGATTGGACATATAAAAGGTACTTTGTTAAAAACTCAAATGTAAAAACGACCGCCTTGCTCACCAAGAAGATCACAAAAATGGTTTCGAGCGAATCTTGGGGAACTATGAGTCTATTTTCATCGGCGAGGATCATCGCGCCGTTTCCAGATTCTCTTCGTTAGCAATCACTTCCGCGGCGTACTGCAATACAGCCTATATGGATTCGGCACTCAATTCAGGATACATTCTCATTAAATCTGAATGCGTAGCACCTTCTCCCAATTTCCTCAAAATAAGCTCAACCGTAAGCCGGGTTCCTTTAATTACCGGTTTGCCGAGCATAACCTTATGGTCAGACGTTATAAAATCCCTGTATGTCATAGCATCGATTTTCAAGCTGAGAAAACTAAAATACGATTTGCCCTACAATTTCGTCTGTTCCGGCTGCGTCACATCACTCAAATTATCCGTCACCACATTCTCAGTCTCCTGAATATTATTGAATGCATATTCCATTTTGCTGCGATCGAATTCCTTTTCGTTGTTCGCGAGCCAGATCGTGGCGACGCCGTTACCGATGAAATTGGTGATCGCGCGGGCTTCGGACATGAAACGGTCCACGCCTAGAAGAAGTGCCAGTCCTTCGACAGGGATTACTTTGATGGCCGTCAGTGTCGAAGCCAGTACTACAAAACCGCTGCCCGTCACACCGGCGGCGCCTTTGGAAGTGACCATCAGTATGCCGATCAGCGAAAATATCTGGCCCATATTCAAATGCACATTGAAAACCTGCGCGAGAAAGATGGTCGCCATCGAAAGATAAATGGTCGTGCCGTCGAGATTGAACGAATATCCCGCGGGTACCACAAGCCCCACTACCGGTTTCGAGCAGCCCATTCGCTGTAACTTATCCATTAGTGACGGTAACCCTGCTTCGGAAGAGGAAGTACCGAGCACGATCAGCAGTTCTTCGCGGATATATTTCAAAAAGCGCCACAGACTTATCTTGTAGGTCCGCAAAATCAACCCTAAAACCCCGAAAATGAAAACTGCCATCGTCGCATACACGGTGCCCATCAGCTTGGCGAGCGGCAGCAGCGTGTCGATACCATATTTGCCAATGGTAAAAGCCATTCCGCCAAATGCGCCGATAGGAGCAAAAATCATGACCAAATGCAGGGCCTTGAAGACATATTTTGACACAAAATTCAACCCATCTACCACGCGCTGCTTGGTTTCAATGCGGCTCAGTACCGAGCCGAATACAAGCGCAAATAGCAATACCTGCAGCGTCACATTATCCAGGAAGAATTGCAGCCAGCTGAAATCGTGCGCTTTACCCGCGTATTTGGAAATATCCCCTTTTTGAAGGGAATCGGTAACGACGCCGTCGCCGGGACGGATGATGTTGGCGACGATTATACCCACAACAAGCGCAAGGGTGGTCACCACCTCGAAATAAAGCAATGCTTTGGCCCCCACCTTACCCACTTTCTTCAAATCGCCCATCCCAACGATTCCCAGCGTGATGGTCAGGAAGATGATCGGGTTGATAAAAAGCTTTACTACCGAAATGAACCCTTCACCAAGGAATTTCATTTCAACTGCCTTCTCGGGCAAATAATGGCCGAGCAACGCACCGGCGGTGATGGCCGTCAGGACCCAGAAGGTCAGATTGGTTACAAGCTTTTTCAACAGCGTTCAGGATAGGAATGAAACAGTTCGTAGCGGATGTTGCCCATTGTCGGTCGGGCAATCTATCAATTTACAATAATAAGAAGTCTGCCAGACGATTCCGGGAAGGCAGAAGTAAATTTTTCTTATCTATTTATACTTGGTCTAAATTAATACCATATATTTGCCTCAGACAAATGGTGGAATTCAGGAAAGCATTAACATCCACGATCATTAAGAGGCTATGCAGGACGATTCGCATTCATACAATTCGCTACGGATTTTGAGCCACACGGCCAAGGGCTACATCGGGCAGTGTAACTGCTGTACGCATTTCAATTTCGCTTATGGCAATGTGCTTTTCGTGTTCACTGAGGATGGTTTGAGGGGTTTTCAATCCGTTTTGTATGATCAATACCACATGCAGGACCTCGGCGAAGCACTCCCGAACGGCAAAACCCATTTGTTACCATCGCCCATTCCGAACTTCATGCTCTCTTTCAACGACACCGAATTAGAGGAGATCAGGACCCTGTTCCAGGAAGCGCTGCTGGTTTTGGAAGTGGATAAAATATTTTCGGATAAAAAGTAAAAAAACTGAAATGCACCCGGTTACGAGATTTTTTACTGGCGTAATACTAATACTGTCCACTGCTAATTTTGGATTTGCCAAAACCCTCCGGATCGTGTCGGCGAATGGGACATTGAGTGAAATCCTCGTCGGGCTTGGTCTGGAAAAACAGATCGTGGGCGTGGATGTGACCAGTACCTACCCTGCTTCCCTTGAAAAACTCCCGAAAATAGGGCATAACCGCAGCATTGCCGCCGAGGGTATCCTTGCATTGAACCCCGATGTGATCGTTTATACCGACCAAAGTATGCTTTCGCCGGCTGTTGTGAAGCAACTCGGCAGCAGCGGCAAAAAACTGGTCGCATTCAAGCACGAATATTCCAGAGAGGGCGCTATCAAGCTTATTCGCGAGGTAGGGGCCTATTTCAACGCCAATATACAGGCAGAAAAAATGGTCAAGGCTTTACAGGCTGATCTTGCGAAAATCGCCGTACCGGCCAGTCCGAAAAAATTACTCTTCATCTACGCACGCGGCACGGGCACATTAATGGTTTCTGGCACAGGCACCTCGCTGGATAAAATGTTCGCATTGTCCGGCCACAAAAATGCGGTAAGCGGCTTCACCGATTTCAAACCACTTACGGCCGAGTCGCTGATCACCGCCAATCCGGATGTGCTCGTGCTATTTTCAAGCGGTCTCGAAAGCCTGGAAGGCATGGACGGACTGCTCAAAGTGCCGGGTGTGGCGAACACCAATGCCGGAAAAAACCGCAAGATCGTCACTATGGACGGTCAATTTCTCACCGGTTTCGGGCCACGGCTGGGTAAGGCGGCAATTGAACTCTCCCAAAAGGTAAAATAACAGGCAATGCTTACAGAAACGATAAACGAGCAGGAAACGACGACGGAAGAGACCTTCCGGAAACACATTTTGCCTTCCTCAACGGGCAAAATGGCGTGGATCCTGGGGTCGGCTCTGTTAGCTTGCGTGATTTTCTCCGCCTGCACCGGTGCATTGGCAATTTCCGTGAGCGAACTCTGGCAGATCGTCGCATTCAAACTCGGATGGATTGCCGAAACCCGGGTGGAAGAGCAGAAATCGATCGTTTTCTGGATCATCCGGCTGCCGCGGGTATGCCTCGCCGTGCTCATCGGCGCCGCGCTGGGTATTGCGGGCGCATCGTTGCAGGGGCTTTTCCGCAACCCCATTGCCGACGCTACGCTCATTGGCGTTACTTCCGGCGCATCGCTTTTCGCCGTTTTCGTCATTATGCTCAACGTTAAATATTTCGGAATGCTGAACGAACTCGCCGGTGCGTACAGCATTTCCTTTGTCGCCTTCCTCGGGGCAGCCTGCACCACATTATTGGTGTATCAGCTATCCAAAGTCACCGGGGAAGGCGGCGTGACCACATTACTGCTCTGCGGGATCGCGATCAATGCATTTGTGGGAGCTATGACGGGCCTGATGACCTATCTGGCCGACGACGCGCAGCTTCGCAGCATTACATTCTGGAACCTGGGCAGTCTCGGCGGGGCTAGCTGGACGTCGGTTATGGCCGTGGGGCCATTCGTAGCCATTTCGCTTGTCTTCATGCCCTACCTTTCCAAAGCGCTCAACCTGCTCGTGCTCGGCGAAAGTCAGGCGGCTAGTCTCGGCGTGAATATGAAATCGTTGAAACAAAAAGTCATTATCCTCGCAACCATGGGCGTAGGCGCTTCTGTGGCTGTTGCGGGGACAATCGGCTTTGTAGGACTTGTAGTACCACACATGATACGCACCTTGTTCGGGCCAAATCACCGGACACTGATCATCGGATCGGCACTTTCGGGAGCCATCGTACTTACATTAGCCGACACCCTCTCCCGCACCATCGTAGCGCCGTCGGAACTTCCCATCGGCATCCTTACGGCCATGCTCGGCACGCCGTTCTTCATTTATATTTTGTGGGAACAAAAACGGAAACGGCTATGATGGAGGTACGCAATGCCGGTTTTGAGGTAAAAGGCAGGAAGCTGCTGGATAACGTAAGTTTTTCGGTCAAACCTGGCGAATTCTGGGCTGTCGTGGGCGCCAATGGAGCCGGCAAATCCACATTGATCAAACTACTTTCTGCGGAACAGACCCCCACTTCCGGCTCGGTACATTTCCATGACCGCGACCTCCGCAACTACAAACTGAAAGAACTGGCCAAAAAACGGGCGGTATTATCGCAGCAAAACAATATTACGCTCTCGTTTACCTCGCAGGAAATCGCACTGATGGGCCGCTACCCGTTTTACGACGCCGACCCCACGCAGCGGGACCTTGCGATCGTCGATAGGTGTCTGAAAAAGGTCGGTATCGCCCATTTGAAAAGTCGTCTTTACCCGACCCTATCCGGCGGCGAGCAACAGCGCGTACAGCTGGCAAGAGCGCTCGCCCAGGTGTGGGAAATTGAAAACGGGCTCCTGCTGCTGGACGAACCCACTACGGGAATGGATCTTTTGCACCAGTACGAGACATTTCAGCTGGCGAAAGAACTTACCGGTAAAAATTTCGCGGTAATCGCCGTGATACACGATCTGAACCAGGCATTGCAATATGCCGACCGTGTCCTGATGCTCAAAAACGGATGCATACATGCCATCGGGGCGCCTGAAAGCGTGCTCACCGAACGGGCTATCCAGGAAGCTTTCGGATTGCCCGTGCAAATTGTCCAGCCGGAAACGATGCCTTACCCGGTAATTGTGCCGAACGTAGCCCCTGTTTACGAAATACCCTGATTTATAAACTATCAAAATACCTGCAAGATATGAAGGCAACCCTTTCACCCGAAAGAACTGAATTGAAAGAACGCTGGGCTGAATACAAGCTGGCCAACCCCAAAACGCGCATCCGCGACGCCGCCAAAGCGCTCGACACGTCGGAAGCCGAGCTCCTTGCTACCGGCCTGGGGGAAAATGTGCAGCTCCTCGACGGCGATTTCAGGGAGCTGATCAAAGAAGTCGGCTCGCTTGGGCACGTGATGGCGCTTACGCGTAACGACCACGTGGTACACGAGCGCAAAGGCGTTTATGAGAAAATATCTTTCAATAACCACGTCGGGCTGGTACTCGGCGAGGATATCGACCTCCGGCTGTTCCTGGGCGACTGGAAATTCGGTTTCGCGGTTTCAGAAAACGACAGGTTCAGTCTTCAATTCTTCAACAGTTTCGGCGAGGCGGCTCATAAGATCTATCTGACCGAGAAAAGCGACAAAGGGGCCTACGACGCATTGGTTACCAAATACCTCGCCGCCGATCAGGATGTTAACCTGTTTGTGAATAAGAAAATTGAAAAGATAGCCGAACCGGAAGAACCGGCAGGCCTCGACAAAGCGGCTTTCCAGGAAGAATGGCTTGCATTAAAAGATACCCACGATTTCTTCACGCTCCTGCGCAAATACAAGCTTTCCAGAAAGCAGGCATTGCGCAATGCGCCCGAGGGTTATGCACACCGCATTAAGCCCGAAAGCATGAAACTGCTTTTCGACGCGATTTCGGAGACCGGGTTGCCGATCATGGTATTTGTTTCCAACCCAAACTGCATTCAAATCCATACCGGCCCTATCAGCAAGATATTTGTAATGGGCCCCTGGCTGAATATCATGGACCCCGAATTCAACCTGCATTTGCGGGAGGACGCGATCGACGAGGCATGGGTAGTAAGGAAGCCGACCGAGGACGGTATCGTGACGGGCATCGAGCTCATCGACAAGGATGGCGTCATGTTCAACCAGTTCTTCGGGAAACGCAAGCCCGGCATTCCCGAGCTCGCCGAATGGCCCGCGCTGATCGAACAGCATTCACTGCCTTATTGATCCGGAAAGCATTTATACCAAACGACTTTAAGATTAAATTTCGCCATAGTAATTTAAAAATTGCCGGTCTCGAATGAGCCGGTTTTTTTTGTAATAAATTTAAAGATTTACTTTTTCATTAAAAACAAAATTTGCAAACTTTTTAAAAATTAATAAAATACAATTGACTGAAAAACAGTATTTTATATTTCTACATTTGTAAACTTTTTACATATAAATTTTTCATTTAGAATCAAAAATATGTATTTTTGATATCCTCAACTTCTTCAAAAAAGTCTAGACACCAGCTAATGGAAACCATAAAATCTTCACAATCAGAGAGAACCTATACTGCCGACGAAGCCTTTCAGGCCTCACTGGAGTATTTCAAAGGCGACGACCTTGCCGCAAGGGTTTGGGTTAATAAATATGCCTTGAAAGACTCTTTCGGAGCGATCTATGAAGCGACTCCGGACGATATGCACCGCCGCATTGCCTCGGAAATAGCACGCATCGAACAGCGCTATCCGAATCCGATGAGCGAAACGGAAATATTCGACCTGATCAGGGATTTTAAATACATTATTCCGCAAGGCAGCCCGATGACGGGCATCGGCAACCCCTATCAGATCGCGTCTCTTTCCAACTGCTTCGTGATCGGCAATAACGGCGCATCGGATTCCTATGGCGGCATTATGAAAATCGACCAGGAACAGGTGCAGCTGATGAAACGGCGTGGGGGCGTAGGTCACGACCTGTCGCATATCCGGCCGAAAGGCTCGCCCGTAAAAAACTCCGCGCTTACTTCCACCGGCATTGTGCCGTTCATGGAGCGCTTCTCCAATTCCACCCGTGAGGTGGCGCAGGACGGTCGCAGGGGTGCATTAATGCTCTCGGTAGCGATCAAACACCCCGATTCAGAGGATTTCATCGATGCCAAAATGGAGCAGGGCAAGGTTACCGGCGCGAATGTTTCGGTACGGATCGATGATGAATTTATGAAAGCTGTCGATGCGGGCACTTCTTATCGCCAGCAATATCCTATCAAAAGCGATAGTCCGTCGCATATTAAGGACATCGACGCCACTGCGCTCTGGAAGAAGATTGTGCACAATGCATGGCAATCGGCCGAGCCGGGTATCCTGTTCTGGGATACCATTACCCGCGAATCTGTCCCCGATTGCTACGCCGACCTGGGTTACGAGACCATTTCGACCAATCCTTGCGGTGAAATACCGCTTTGTGCTTACGATTCGTGTCGTTTGCTGGCTATTAACTTGTTTTCATACGTTGAAAACCCATTTACCGGCAAGGCGAAATTCAACTGGGATTTATTCAAAAAACATATTGCGGCGGCTCAGCGCATGATGGACGACATCATCGACCTCGAACTGGAAAAGATCGATGCGATCCTGCAAAAAATCGACCAGGACCCCGAGGACGCGGAAGTAAAACGCGTGGAGCGTAACCTCTGGCTCAATATCCAGACAAAAGCCAAAGAAGGCCGGCGGACGGGCATTGGCATCACTGCCGAAGGCGATATGCTCGCCGCATTGGGCTTGCGTTACGGAAGCGACGAAGGAAATGCATTTGCAGTGGAAATCCACAAAACCGTCGCGCTGGAAGCATACCGCGGATCTGTTCATACGGCCAAAGAGAGAGGCGCATTCGCGATTTTTGATTCGGAAAGAGAGAAAAACAACCCGTTTATCCTCCGCCTGAAAGAGGCCGATGCACAACTCTACTACGAAATGCTGGAATACGGCCGCCGGAACATCGCATTGCTGACGATCGCGCCAACGGGAACAACCAGTCTTATGTCTCAAACCACCTCCGGAATCGAGCCGGTTTTTCTTCCGGTTTATAAGAGGAGAAGAAAAGTCAATCCGAACGATAAGGACGTTCGCGTGGACTTTGTGGACGAAGTAGGCGATTCATGGGAAGAATATGTGGTTTTCCACCATCGTTTCAAGCAATGGATGGAGGTAAATGGATTCGACATCGCCAAAAATTATACGCAGAAAGACCTGGATGAACTTGTCAGAAAATCGCCCTATTACAAAGCCACTTCCAACGATGTGGATTACCTCAAAAAGGTGAAAATGCAGGGCGCGATCCAGCAATGGGTCGATCACTCGATCAGCGTGACGATCAACATGCCCAATGACGTGACCGAGGAGTTGGTAGGTGAATGCTACATGGAAGCCTGGAAAGCGGGCTGCAAAGGTGTTACCGTTTACCGCGACGGCTCTCGTTCCGGCGTATTGATTTCCAATACGGAGAAAAAAGAAGAGCCTAGCGAAGGCATTCCGATGCCCTTCCCGACCGAGCGCCCGCAAACGCTCGAGGCCGACGTAGTGCGTTTTCAGAATAAAAAAGACAAATGGATTGCATTCATCGGCCTGATCGACGGTCGCCCGTATGAGATTTTCACCGGTTTTGCCGATGATGAGGACGGAATCCTGATCCCTCGCTGGGTTAATGAGGGCCTTATCATTAAAAACCGCGAAACCGATGGCAGCTCGCGTTATGATTTTCAATACAAAAATACGCGCGGTTACAAAACCACGATCGAAGGGTTGTCCTATAAATTCAACCCCGAATATTGGAATTACGCCAAACTGATTTCCAGCACATTACGCCACGGAATGCCGATTGAAAAAGTGGTAGACCTGATCAGCAGCCTCCAACTCGACGAGGCGATCAATACCTGGAAAGCCGGTGTAGCCCGTGCATTGAAACGTTATATCCCGGACGGCACCGAAGCCGCCAAGCAAAAATGCCAGAATTGCGGCTCTACCAACCTCCTTTACCAGGAAGGCTGCCTGACCTGCAAAGATTGCGGCTCGTCGAAATGCGGGTAAGTCTAATTTTGAATGACTGAATGATTGAATAGGCGTTTATTCGGTCATTCGATCATTCAGTCATTCAAAATTAATACCACTCACGTCCCTCTTACCGCCAACACCTCCCCCCGGTTCAAAGCTTTCACGCTTTAAACCGAGCATATGATTATTTCAAAACTGCTGATCGATTATCGCATGCGTAATGCGCTTACGCAGAAGCAAATGTCCGATTTACTCGGCATTTCCCAGGTAGGTTATCACAAATGGGAGACTGGCTCCACAAAAGTAGAAATGGAGCATTATTGCAGGATCGCAACGCTCTGCGAGGTTCGTTTGATAGATCTTCTCCCGCGCGAGTGGCAGGAGAAGATCAGAGAGGATCTGGGAGTTTGACTTCCCTTAAAAAGTGTCTTCAACAACGCCCAGATAGTTGAATGGGCTCAATGCGCGAAGTTCTTCCCGTATTTTTTCCGACACGTCCAGGGTTTCGATGAAACGTGAAATCGAATCGTGGGTAATTTTTTCGTTGGTGCGCGTCAGCTCTTTCAATGCCTCGTAAGGCTTCGGATAGCTTTCGCGGCGCAGGATCGTCTGGATTGCTTCTGAAACTACGGCCCAGTTTTCTTCCAGTTCCGCTTTTAAGACCTCACCGTTCAATTCAACTTTACCCAGGCCTTTCAGAAGTGAATTCAAGGCAATGGCCAAATGTGCGATAGGAACGCCGATGTTACGAAGCACAGTGGAGTCGGTAAGGTCGCGTTGGAGGCGAGAAACAGGTAATTTGGCGGCAAAGTGCTCAAACAATGCCGACGCCAACCCCAGGTTACCTTCGGAGTTTTCGAAGTCGATCGGGTTCACTTTATGCGGCATCGCCGAGGAGCCTATTTCGCCCGCTTTGATTTTCTGTTTGAAATAACCCATTGAAATGTACGTCCACATATCCCGGTTAAGGTCGGTGAGGATCGTATTGAGTCGTTTCAGGCAGTCGAAAGTAGCGGCGAGGTTATCGTAATGCTCGATCTGCGTCGTATGACGGCTTCTTTTCAAACCTAACCCTTCCACAAAATGGTGGCCGAATGCCATCCAGTCCTGTTTCGGATAAGCCACGTGGTGGGCGTTGAAGTTACCGGTAGCACCACCGAATTTCGCCGAATGTGGGATCTTGTCCAGCATTTCCAACTGACGTTCCAGACGCTCCACGAACACCAGGAACTCCTTACCTACGCGTGTAGGCGACGCAGGCTGCCCGTGCGTGAATGCGAGCATCGGCACATTCTTCCACTCGATCGACATTCTTTTCAACACAAAAAGCACCTGACGGAACAATGGCTTGATCTGCCGCTCCATCGCGTCTTTCAATGACAACGGGATTGCCGTGTTGTTGATATCCTGCGAAGTAAGGCCGAAGTGGATAAATTCCTGGTAAGATTCGATGCCCAGCTTCTCGAATTGCTCCTTGATAAAGTATTCGACAGCCTTCACATCGTGGTTGGTCACCTTTTCGATGTCCTTTATGTGCAATGCATCGGCTTCGCTGAAATCTTCATAGATCTTTCGCAGCGACGCATATTTTTTCTTGTCAAATTCTGATAGCTGTGGCAGAGGGATTTCGCAGAGTGCGATGAAATATTCGATTTCAACATACACCCGGTAATAAATCAGGGCGTATTCCGAGAAATAAGCCGAAAGTTCAGATACTTGTTTGTAATAACGGCCATCAACCGGAGAGATCGCCGTAAGCTGATTTAAAGACATGATTTTCAATACAAAAATTGATTATCAGGCAAAGTTAGCAGAATTCACCGTCCTAAAATGGTAAAACAGAAACGAAAAATTCTTTTTGGGATTGGAAACAGAAATTATAAAACTATTCGCATATTCGTTCACTAACCTTGATTATAACAAACACATGCAGCCTTCACCTTTTATTGGAGAATTAGTCGGAACTATGGTTCTAATTTTGTTAGGCAATGGCGTAGTCTCCAACGTCGTACTGAAAAAAACGAAGGGCGAGAGCAGCGGCTGGATCGTAATCACGGCAGGCTGGGCGTTTGCGGTAATGTTCGGTGTGTTCACTGCCAATGCATTTGGAAGCGCTGCGGCGCATCTTAACCCGGCGGTCACGGTAGGTTTTGCGGTACTTCAAAACGATTATAGCCTCATATCAACCTTCATTCCCGCGCAATTGATCGGCGCATTTTTGGGTGCCGTGCTGGTATGGCTGCAATATCTGCCGCATTGGAAAGCCACCGAAGACGGCGGGGCGAAACTGGCCTGTTTTTCAACCGATCCGGCCATCAGAAGCACAGGCGCTAATTTTCTAAGCGAATTTATCGCGACCATTATGCTGATCGTCGGCATTGTTGCCATCGGCTACGCAGGCACTTCGGATCCTGAAAAAGGAGGTATACCTTCCGGTGTGGCACCCTACCTGGTCGGTATGCTGGTTTGGAGCATTGGTTTGTCGCTTGGAGGCTCTACCGGCTATGCGATCAACCCTGTTCGCGACCTTGGCCCCCGTATCGCGCACGCCATATTGCCAATCCCGAACAAAGGCAGTTCCGATTGGGGCTACGGCTGGATCCCCGTTGCGGCCCCCATTGCGGGAGCCATCATCGGTGGATTAATTCTGCGCAGCTTTTCAATGTAGCCTTATTCAACTGTAATCTTTCCGCCGCCGGAATAGCTGCGGTATGCCCCCTGGTACATGGCGTCCGCGGCGGCGGGACCAACGGTGAATGTGCCTTTGGACACAATCCTTACCTGATAATAGAAGGTTTTTTCCTGGGCATCGGCCGTCGTGAAGAAATGGATGCGGTCGTCGCGGATGTCATAAAATTCCGGCACGGCCGCTTTGGTGATCCACGGCATATCCCGCGGCTCGGTAATGCGCGGGTTTTCAATTTCAAAACCTGACGGAAGCAGGTCGGTAACTACCACGTTTTCAACAGGTAGTCCGTTGGTACTCGACAACGTCAGTTTGACGACAATCAAATCATTTTGCTTGAAGGCTTGCGCCGGGGCTCCGTTGCGGGTGAGGAACTGGCGACGAATGCTGAGTCCCTGGTCTTCTTCCACATAACTGCCCGTGGTAGACATACCATCCGTCTGAGCGAACCAGTACAAATCACCTTTACCCTGCGTTTTCACGAGCAATTTCTGGTTAATAATGCCTTTTGAAATCTTGAGTTCCTTACCCGAAAACTGGCCGAGCGACTTTCCATTTACTGAAACCGATGCAGTCACCGTCGAATTGGAAGTCTTCTTAGCCAGTTTACCTAAAGCCAGCACCGCAAACGAGGCCTCCTGTGTATTCAGGTAAGCGGCCGATTGAATAGCCTGCGAAAGTTGCCGGCCCAACACCGGGATCTGCGCATTGGAAGGATCCGATTCAATCAACGTATTCAGGACAAGCGACATGTTTCGAAGCGGCGAAGAATAGCTGTTATCGGAATATTGTCCCGTGTTTTCAGTTTCATACTTCCTCGGCAGCATTGCATTGAAACTCCGTGCATCGCCGCTGAGCTGAAATGCACCCGCCAGCAGGTATTTTGAATCCAGCGTGAGCAGGTGCGGGTTTTGTTTGTAATAATTCATCGAGGCCCGGTTTGGATGGCCATTCAGAGCCAGTACATACAAGGAATAAATGGCTTCGCGGCGCGCTACGGTCTTTCTCGTTTGCGTACCAGCAGGCTGGCCCTCGTAAGCTAATCCATTGTTGGTGCTCGCTGTCACAACTTCCCGGTTAGCAGTGGTACCACTTTGGGCAGTCAGATATTCCACAGCGCGGCTGAGCGTCTTCGTATTTACCTCAAAGCCGGCCCTGCGTGCTTCTTCGAGGAAATGGACGGCATAGGCAGTCGCCCACCAATCTTCCTGCGTGGCGCCGGGCCACATGCCCATTCCACCGTTGAAAAGCTGCTGGGATTCTACTTTGCGGATCGCTTGCTGCACATTCGTCATCGGGCTGAAATCGCTTTCTCCGCTTTTGACCGTGTAAACCGGCGCTGCCATGGCCTTGGTAAGGTCGGCGAAGTAGATCTGCGGGAATGCTTTTGAAACCGTTTGTTCCAGACAGCCATAAGGATAGCCGAGCAAAGCAGCTAATGCCTTTCCACCTCCTTGCACGAGCGGCGAGCGGCTCAAAACAACCTGGCTGCTACTGGTCGCAGGAATGAACGACGATCTCAGGTCAATCTGGCCTTGCTTATCGCCGGCAATCAGGCCTGATGCGCTTGTTTTCAACAGCGGCGATGCAGGACGGACCGTAATTTCAGTCTGATTGATAAATGTTTCTTTAAATGCATTCACTTTCACAACCACCTTACCGATACCGATGGCGGTCGCGGCTTTCACTGCGAAGACCGCACGGCTTTCTTTACCAGCGGGAATTGTGATGTTCTGCGTAACTGGCGCAGCACCAGCGGCCAGCGGGCCGGAAAGCTGCACAGAAACCGTCGCGGTAGTCGATTTCGCTTCGGTGTTACTAATATTAACCGGCAACACCAGCTCATCACCCGGGCTCAGGAAGCGCGGCAAACCGGCACTGATCACGATCGGATCGGCCACTTTCATATTTTTCGTTGCCGAGCCGAATGCATTATCCTTGTAGGCCACGGCCATAATGCGCAAATCTCCGCTGAATTGAGGGATATTGACGTCGAAAATTGCTTCGCCACTGCCATTGGCTTTGAGTTGGCCGCTCCAAAACGATACCAGTTCCGTACGACCGTTGCTCAGCGGGTTAATGCGTCTTTCCAGGTCATAACCATCGCCGCCAGAGCTGGACGTTCCTGAAATCGTCAGTTCCGGAAAGAGCTGGGCGTACAAATCATGACTGGAAACTTCCAATGCACGTTTCTGGTAAAAATGCCCGTGAATATCCGGCGTTTTTGTATTCTTGATCTGCAAAATACCCTCGTCCACCACGGCAAGTGTTAGCTCTGCATTGGGTTCGGTTTTGATCCGGATCTGCTGCTTCATTTTCGATCTCGACTTTTCCACCGCAGTAATGGCAACCGGCAACTTGCGATCCGGATCCTCGACTATAACCGGCTGGAAACCATGCGCCACCGTCAAAGGCATGTCCGACGAATCGAGCGGCCGGATTAGCGTTCCGGTTATGAAAACGTTGGGCAAATGCTCTTCCTTAATTTTAAATGTCAGTTCGGCCGCCTTTTTCTCGGTCGTAAGAATATGCTGTTCGAGGACATTATTGCGCTCGACGGTTACGAGTAACCTGCCATCGAACGGCGTTTTGAACAACACCTTTGCCGATTCACCGGTTTTGTACCGGTCTTTGTCGGTTTCCATCAGCACCCTGCCCTCATTGCTCACTTCGAACGACGAATATTGGGTATAACCGTAGCCGTAAGCATAGAAATTGGCCAGTGTATAATGGGCGGCACCCGGGCGCCGCACCCGAACCTCATATTCGCCCGAAACCGTTGGTACATAGCGGAATGTACCTTTTCCACCCGAAAGTGTCAGTTTGCTGGAGTATACCAGCTTTTCGTGTTTGCGGGATGTGTATTGCAAACGGTCATATTTTTTCTCCACAACCGTCTGATATTCCAATCGCACTACCTCGATGCTGGCAGTTGCACCATTCTGCAACGCGCCATTTTTACTAACACCCACAATGTCAACGGGTACAGGCGCATTGGTACCCACGTACGCATCGGGCAGGCGAATACCGTAAAATACCGGCTGGGTGTACACGTCAAAGCGCTGTAACCTGTTGACCGGCCTGCCATTTTCATCGAAAACGGTAACGTAAATCTTACCTTCCAGCACGCCGATATCCTGCAAGCCAGAGAGTAACGTAAATTGTTCATTCGCTTGACCTTGTTCGTTGGTAGTGCCCTGGCGGCTGTCGCGCTCAAAAGTCGTTTCGGCAGGAATATCAAATGTGTAATCCGGAAAGCCTTTGGTAGAAAATCCCTTTCGCTGCAACTGGAAATCCATTTCGTACGTGCGGTTGCTGGCGGGAGGACCAAACAAATTCACCGCCGTTGCCGTGAGCGAAATCTTCTGGCCCGAAACATAATCTTTGGCTGCGCCGCTGAGATCGACTTTGATGCGGTCGGGCATGAATTCCTCTACGCTCACTGCCTGCGAGCCCAGCAGGACCTCATTGGCATTATAAACTTCCAGGATATAAGTTCCTGTCAGCACGCCGGCATCCAGCGGAATTTCGGATTCTACGGCACCTTGTTCGTTCGTGGTTTTGCGCCATATTCTGAATTCACGTCCGTTCGGGGTTAACAAACGCAGTTTCAATGGCACTTTCGCGGCTGTCTTCCAATCCTGCGTACGAAGCACCGTGTTGAAATGCATCGTCTCGCCCGGGCGGTAAATGTCCCGTTGCCCATAAATAAATACCTGATAACCCGATGCATTATCCCGTACCCCCTCCACGTCGAACCGCGATGTAAGTACCTGCGTATCTTCGAGCAGCAGATAATTGAAATCATCTTCCGAACTGGCCGTGATCATCGCGATCTTAAAACCAGGCGCTTTCTCGCTTAGTTTATCGACGTGCGCGATACCCTCGCCGTCTGTTTTCAATGTGTGTACAGTCTGGTTATTCGAGCTCACGAGCGTCAATTCGAGGTCTTTGATCGGCTCATTGGTTTTAATGGAATTGGCAAAAACCCAGAGTTCGTCCTTGCCCTGCTTCGCTATCAGGCCGATATCGGAAATGGATACCAGCTTGGTGGCGCCGAGGTATGCCTCTTCTTCCGAATTCACCGCTACGAGGTATACGCCTTGCCGTTTATTATCGTCGGGCAATGCAATGTTCAATGCAGATACACCCTTGTTTTTGGATAGATTTTGGGTCTCTACCATCTTGTTTACGATCACATCGCTCAACTGGCTTTCTCGGTCGTCGCTATAATTGAAGTTGCCGGTCGGTTGCCAGTCGTCACCCACGTAGGCATAGTCGTTCCAGCGGTTGTTGTGGATATAATGCAGGATATTGTTAGCGTACAGCTTCGAAATACGCACCTGCACTTTGGGCACATTAACAATGTTCACACCGATATTTCGCGAACTTTTGGACGACAAATACAGCCCCTTTTTATTGGCAAACGAGATTGCAGCGGGCATTTTGCCAAAAAACAGGTCTCGGGAAGTTTCCTCCTCCAAAGTCTGACCAAGAATGCCTTTCAGCGACTGGTTCAGTTGCAACACATAGGTTTCAGTTTCATTAAAGCTTCCACGCAGGATAAAGCCATTCTCGGTTGGTTCTGTTTCAACCGTCGCCTCAGGATTTACCGTAAAGCTTTTCGCTATGCTTTCCTTATCGAGTTCCTGGGTTGTGATGATCCTCGCGTAACCCGCATTGTTTTCAAAGCCGGTTTTAATATCCACCACTTCCAAATGCAGGGGAGAAGGAATGCTGACCGTTTTCGAAAGTGCCTCCTGGCTGCTGTATGAAGTATTTTGGACTTTTACGCCCTTATCAATTGCGATATTGACGGGAATCTCATTGTTATCCACCTTGCCCGCATTCGCTAACGCCAGCGTCACCGATGATTCCTCCTGCGAAGGCAGTATGCGGTAATCTAACGTGCGGTTCTCGGATAATACTTTCAATTTTTCAGCCACATTCTGCGAATTGACCGGATAGTTGAAATGCAATCTCAGCCGCGCTTCCTGCCTGCCTGTTTCCTGCGACAGTGTCCACCAGCTCTCGGTTTCAACCAGCTGCAAATAAGGTGTGTGGAACGCGATAGGATCTTTGGAGATATTATACTTTTTGTCCTTATCCGTCTTTTCCGAGACCAGATCCGTCAGTTGCGCCTTGTAGGACGTAGCAGCTCCGAACCCTGCAACAGGCGAAAAGACAAGCTCGTTGGGTGCAGTCCATTTGAATTTCCCACGAACCGCAGGCTCGAAAGTCACATATTGTGTAGAATCCCAGCTATTGAGCTCGGCCGTCGAAACGAGGTCCTTGTTGAAGGTAAACACCAGGTTCTGCGATTGCCCCACCTCCTCCGTGAAGTTGGTACCCGCGACGCGGATTTCATTGAAAGAAGAGCAGCTGCTAAAAAACCAGACAAAAAAAAGGAGGCAAAAAGAACACAGGATGGCTGTCTTTTTCATAGGAAAGAAGATATAAAAAACGGACGATTTTTAGGATCAAAAACCATCCGCCTAAATTAGACTTTATAAGTTAATTCGCTTTAAATAACCTCTTTCAAATGATTCAACGGTGCCTCTGTCAGATTTAGCGGCAAACTACCGTCAGAAAACCTTCATCACTTCTTCGATCGGTTTTGCCTCTTCGAAAAACGAAAGCAGCCGTACGAGAATCCCTTCCACCACTGCGTCCGGGCAGGATGCACCGCACGTGAGCATGATACGTACGGGAGTTTTATCCGGAATGTAGTTTTCAGTGACCGTTTCTTCCTTTTTATGCAGATCGAAATGGCGGATCAGCTGCCGGTCAAGAATTTTATTAACCGATTCAATAAAATAGGTGGGGAACTTCTGCTCGCATAATTCGACCAAATGCGAGGTATTTGAGCTGTTGTAACCTCCCGCGACTATCACCAGATCCGCCTCGTGAGTCAGCAAAGCGTAGGTAGCATCCTGATTATCGTTCGTCGCATAGCATAATGTATCGCGTGTATTGGCAAAACGATCTTCGACCTGCTCGGGACGCAGGCCATAATGCCGGATCATCACATTTTTGAGGTAATCGGCTATGCCCTGTGTGTCGGAAGCGAGCATAGTAGTCTGGTTCACAACACCAATGCGCTGCAAGTCTTTTCCCGGATCGAAGCCTTCGGAATACTGATTTTTGAAATCCTCAAAAAACTGCGATCCAGGTCTGGCCCCCGTCATATATTCCGCCAGGATCTGCGCCTGTTTCATATTCTCGACTACCACAGTCGGCGCATTTTCCTTGCTATGAGAGAACGTAGCGCGGGTTTCCTCGTGATTGGGCTTTCCATGCACGACAATCGTGTAGTCCTTCTCTCCGATTTGGGCGGCACGGTTCCAGACTTTTTCCACAAACGGGCAGGTGGTATCGTATACGTACGCATTCACGCCCAGCTCCGAGAGTTTTTGCTGGTTTTCAACGGTTGTCCCGAACGCGGGAACGATCACAATGTCTTCGGTTGTCAATTCTTCCCAGCCAATGAGCTGATTGCCCTTGGTATCCATGATGAACCGGACGCCGCGCTCTACCAGATCACGGTTCACGTCCGGATTGTGGATCATTTCACTTAAAAGGAAGATGCGCTTACCCGGATTTTCAGCAATGGCCTTATAGGCAATATCGATCGCATTCTCCACCCCGTAGCAAAAACCGAAATGCCGGGCGATGAGGAATTGGACCGGTCCGAAGTCGAGGACCGTGGGCGAATAATCCCTTTTCAGCTTGTCGTTCTTACGGCGGAACTCCTTAATCGGCGTGATAATGCGGCTCCGGTAAAAATCGGGGATATTGAACGTTTTCATGTACTAAAATCGGTAGATTGCATCAAGGCAGCACAAAGATAATCCCGCCTTTTTCTTAGAACAACACGGTATGTCCCTTTGTTCGGTATGCACCATTTTGAAAAAATTTTTAAAATGAATGCAACATGCCGAAGAATCGCTTGTCTTTGATTCAGAACGTTCAAAATATAAACCTTCTGCTTGAAAACACAAATTTACCCCGACCGGCACGTCGAACTGGTAGAGCGTTGTAAACTCGGAGAGCGCAAAGCGCAGTACGAGCTTTATAAACATTACTCGAAAGCCATGTTCAACATCTGCATGCGGATACTGAACCATTTGGGAGAGGCTGAGGACGCTTTGCAGGAGGCTTTCGTGGATGCATTCACGAACCTCCACCAGTTCAGGCAGCAGTCTACTTTCGGGGCGTGGTTGAAGCAAATCGTGGTCAATAAGGCCATCAACCACATGCGGAGCAGGAAGGTTAAATGGGTGGAAATCGACGAATTCCACGAAACATTAGAGCAGAGCGACCGGAATGAGGATTCTTTCGGACTGGATGAGAGCGACACGACGCTCGAAATAGAAAGGGTTCGTAATGCGGTACAGAAATTGCCGGATGGTTACCGGGTGGTACTAAGCCTGTATTTGTTCGAAGGCTACGACCACGAAGAAATCGGCGAAGTGCTCGGGATCAGTGAAACGACCTCCCGGACACAATATATGCGGGCGAAGCGCAAATTGACCGAGATACTGGTACGGTAACGAAACGGTCAGGTGTAGTCAAGAAGTAGTCAAGTGTGTGGTCAGGAATAGTCAAGTGTAGCCAGGAGCAGAGAGAAACAATAAACGACAATACCTGACAACAAGTGACAACCTCTGACTAACATTGAAGATTGCGCAAAACAGGAATTACGATACTTACTTAAACTCTTACGGATTTGAGACTATTATTTACACTTGACAAGTTAATTAATCTATGAAAAATTCTTCTGATAAAAAGGATCGATTGGAGCGGTTTGTGCGTGATAACAGGGATGGATTTGATACTTTCTTACCGCAGGATTCTTTATGGAGCCAGATTGAGAGCCAGTTACATAACGAGATTCCGATAGTACCCGAGAAATCGAAAAAAAAAATCAGGCGACTGAGTAACCCCTATTTCGACTGGCGCATTGCCGCAGGGGTGTTCCTGGCGCTTGGAATCGGGTTTCTGGTTTACCTCAATAACGAATACGGCATTACCCGTGATCCGCGCGTGGCCCTGAAAGTACCCGCATATGCCCGCGAATTCAATCAATACAATGTTGCAATAGACCAAAAAAGGGAGGAGATCATCAAATTGGCCCGGAACAATCCGGAGCTGTACAAAGATTTCTCCGCTGATTTGGAAAGTCTGGAATCGAGCTATAAAAACCTCCGTTCCAACTTGTCGAACGCCCCTAACCAGGAAGCACTGCTTGAAGCAATGGTTCAGAATCTGCAATTACAGGTGGATCTGCTGAACCAACAACTGGAAATTTTGCAACGCATTAACAAAGTAAAAAATGACAACAATAAAGAAAATAGCGACGCTCCTGTTATTTAGTGTGATCGCCACACTTCCGCAGGTAGCCAGCGCAACCCTCGATCCCGACGATTCAGAACAGAACGGACTGGTAGAGAAACGAAGGAATATTGTGAAAGTGTTCGACGTCAAAAAGAGTGATGCGCTTGAAGTAGATAACCAATTTGGCCTTGTGAAAGTGAATCTGTGGGCCAAAGAAGAAATTAAGGTCGAAATTGTAGTAACCGCCAATGCCCCTTCCGACAGCCGTGCTGCAGAATACCTCAGTTCGGTGAATATCGATGAAAAGCGGATGAAAAACGTCATCAGTATCACCACCCGCATCGATCGCAGCCAATTCGGCAACAATGGCTGGAATAAGAACAAGGGCGACAAGAACTTTATCCAGATCGATTACACGATTTACATGCCAAAAGAGAATGCCCTTACGGTGCGCAACAAGTTCGGCAATACCGACATCCCCTCGTTCTATGCACCGCTCACGGTCGACTCCAAACACGGGAATTTTATGGCTACATTGCTCGAAAACCCGGATAATGTGATCGACGTGCAGTTCGGCAGTGCCAGGATCGGTAAAATGCACGGAGGAAAGCTGGACTGCCAGTACTCCAACGTGAAGGTTGACCTTGCAAAGAAGGTGATGCTGAGCAACAAGTTCGGCGAGCTGAGTATCGGCGATGTCGTCAATCTGGATGCATTGATCGATTATTCCGGCGCTAAAATCGGGACGATCCGCGGTACCGGCAAAATCAAGCTCAATTATTCGGGCAACTTCAAAATCGACGAACTGACGAATTCGGCGCAGAATGTCGACATCCAGGCGCAATACTCTTCAATAGTGCTGCCGGCAGAGGCCAACCAGTTCAATGTAAGCGTGACGTATGGGAAGTTCAGTTACCCGACCGAAAATGTAAATTTCTCGATGCAGCCCGATAAAGACGGCCGTCCCGACAAAATGAAGCATTACCAGGGCAAAATCGGCACCGGCGGGGGGACAAAGATTACCGTGACGTCAGTCTTTGGTGATGTAAAACTGAAAAATTAGGCGTCTCTCCTACTCTTCCAGCAGCACATTATACCTGAAATCCAGCGGATCGAAGGCATTGTAAAGCTTCTGGATGAACTGAGGGTCGTTGATGTAGAAATTCAACAGATTATCATACCGTTCCTGGGCGATTCCGTTCGGGAACAGTTTGTTTTTAAGGGTCAGCAACTGCTCGATCTCCGATTCATGGTTGCGCTCTTCGGCACGGATAATGCGCTTTTCGAGGTGTTTTAATGAATTTAAAAGTCGGGTCTGCTCTGCTTTCACTGCGCCGTGCATCGTCTGGTCCACTTCGGTTGCCTTGACGAGTATCTGGTCAAAAATAGCATTGAATGCCTCTTTCTGAGCATTTAAGTTGAGCTCGTGCTCGGTATTCCGTTCGATGAAAGTCTTACGCAGTGCAATTTCATCCAGGAATAGGTCTTTATAATCGATTTTGAGCTTTTGTGCCTTTTTATACTGGTGACCGTTCATGTACAACGCAAAATTCCGCGGCATGAGCATTGGGTAGGGTACTCCAAAATGATCGAAAACACCTTTCAGCTGCATCCAGTAAGGCACTTCTGACGGCCCGCCTATATACGCAAGATTGGGCAAAATCACTTCTTCATACAGTGGACGCAGGATCACATTCGGGCTGAAGCGCTCGGGATTGCTTTCTGCAAGTGCCAGGAGTTGCTCCTCACTGAATTCCAGGTCGGTATTCAGTACCTTGAACACATCGCCCTCACGTACAATGCGCTCGCGCAGGTTGTCGTCGAGGTAAAAGAAGTTGATTTCGCGCGCGTGCAGGGGCGTATGGTAACCGAGCGCATTCAGGCGGGAAGTGGTTTCTGTAACAAGCTTTTCCGAGATGGAATCTCGGAGTTCTTCCCGAATAACAGGTACGAAATGGCGTTTAAGGTCGGCGTGGTCGGCGTCCAGGCTGATCAGCCCGTAACGTCCGAAAAGTTCGTGCATATAACATCGCACTGCGTCCGACAATGTATCGTTTTCCAGGTATGCCTTTGCGAACAGCAGCGGTTTATCAGGCAATTGTTTCAAAATACCCGATAATTCTTTCGGATTAAGCCTTCCTACGGCACCTTTGTGCTCACCCGTCCATTTGTGCGTCTGCCCGAAAAGGTGAAACGAAGCAATTTCCTCAAAATCATGATCTTCCGAAGCCATCCAGTAAATGGGGACGAAATTGTATTCGGGGTACTTCGCTTTTAGTGCTTCGGCAAGCTTGATGATCGTAACGATCTTGTATATAATGTACAACGGGCCAGTGAAGATATTCAGCTGATGGCCTGTTGTTACAGTAAACGTATTGTCTTGTAATAAAACTGAAAAATCGGGCAGGTAAGGCAGGCCATGGTACTGCTTCGTCAGCACATCGACGAGCGTTTTACGCTTGTCCGCGTCGAATCCCTTTTTATTTAAGATAACCTTTTCCGCATTCCCCAGTGTTGGAAAAGTGCTGTAAAAAGATTCAAGCGACGGCTTCTGATCCAGGTAGTCAAGTAATAATGCAGGAAACTGGCCTGTGATACGCAGATCCACGGAATGCAATGTCATGAAAGGTGGCTTTTCAGTAGCTAGTAGAGAATCCAACGTAATTATTTTTGCTATTTGACTCAAAAAAGGGATCTATCACCTAACGAGAAAGACGACGATTTTGGTTTCCCAAAATTGCGCATTTTGGCCGATAATCGAAAACCTTTCACCAAGATACAAAAAAGCCGCATCTGACTCAGATACGGCTTTCAACGTGTACATTTTGGTTTTCAGTTGTAGCAGGTTATTCACCTGAGATATTTATCGCTTCTTAGAAGACGTAGTCATTTTTGGCTATCAGCTCATCGGCAATGCGGCGGCGGGCGTCTTTCAGGTTCACAGGCTCGATTTTCGTAAACCTTTTAAGCCCCATAAGCATCACGCGAAGCTCATCGCTTTCGGCAAAGCTGGTAATGGCGGCGCGACCTGCATTGTTTACCCTCTCTACGGCACGATTGAGGTAAATGCTTGCTATATCCTTATGCAATGCATTTGCTCCGTCACCCAGCAGTCCGATCCGTTTCTCCACCCGCAACAACACCGATTCGGCCACATAAATTTCAATTACCATATCCGCAAGGTTCATGATAATCTCCTGTTCGTCAGAAAGTTTCATCATAAACTTCTGTACGGCTGCGCCCGCGATCATCAATGCTGCTTTTTTCAGGTTTTTAATCACCTTTTTCTCGGCGGCAAACAGCGCGTCATCCTCTTCGGAGCTGAAATCGGGAATCGACAAAATTTCCTTGCCTACTGCCATGGCTGGCCCCATGAGGTCAAGCTGCCCTTTCATGGCCCGTTTCAGCAACATATCTACTACCAGCAGACGGTTGATTTCGTTAGTACCTTCGAAAATCCGGTTGATCCGGCTGTCGCGATAGGCGCGATCCATCGGTGCATCGGCCGAGAAACCCATTCCTCCATATACCTGCACACCTTCATCCACCACAAAGTCCAGCACTTCCGAGCCGTGCACTTTCATGATCGCGCATTCAATCGCAAATTCCTCCAGAGCCTTCAATTTCGCCTCCGCATCGTTCACGCCCTTCTCTTTGAAGGCCTGGATAAGGTCATCTATATTTTGCCCTACACGGTAAGCCGCCGATTCGGTCGCGAACATACCTACCGCCATTTCGGCAAGCTTGTGCTTGATAGCACCGAAATTGGCGATCGCCGTGCCGAACTGCTTGCGTTCGTTGGCGTATTGTATCGCTTGCGAAGCTACCCGCTTTGCACCGCCCAGGGCTGCCGCCGAGAGCTTGATGCGACCGACATTCAGAATGTTAACAGCGATTTTAAACCCGTTGCCCCGGTCGGAAAGCATGTTTTCCACAGGCACCAGGCAATCGTTGAAAAAAAGCTGGCGCGTATCCGAACCCTTGATGCCCATTTTGTGCTCGGGTTCGTTCATGGTAATGCCACCAAATGATTTTTCGATGATGAATGCCGTCAGGTTTTTATCGGTTTCGCCATTCTCTTCAATTTTGACAAAAACAATAAATACATCGGCAAAACCACCGTTCGTGATCCACATTTTCTGGCCATTGACCACGTAATGCCGCCCATCGGCGCTCAGCTTCGCTTTTGTTTTGCCAGAATTCGCATCGGAACCCGAATCAGGCTCGGTGAGGCAATAGGCTGCTTTCCATTCGCCAGTGGCAAGTTTGGGCAGATATTTACTTTTCTGTTCTTCACTGCCATAATAAAGGATAGGCAATGTACCGATGCCGGTATGCGCCGAAAGTGCGACAGAGAACGAGTTACCCGCTCCCGTCGCTTCCGCGACGAGCATCGACGTATTGAAATTCATGCCAAAACCGCCAAATTCCTCGGGAACCGCAGTGCCCAGCAAGCCAAGCTCGCCAGCTTTGTCCATCAACCCCGAGATCAGTTCCGGGCTTTTGGCATGATCTATTTCATCCAGTCGCGGCCACACTTCCTTCGAAAGGAAATCGCGGCACGTGTCAGCGATCATGCGCTGCTCTTCATTGAATTCTTCCGGGATAAAAATCTGGTTGGCCAGGGTTTCCTTGATCAGGAACTCACCTCCTTTGATGGAGGTCTGATTTACTGCTGCAACGGACATATCTGAATGCGGGTTAGTCGGGAACATGTTGAGTATGCTTGCATACCATTACAGTTAATGCAAATATAGATCATAAAAATTATTATGCAAGCATACTATTATCAAAAATAAATGAAAATGGCCGCCCTTGAATGGCGGCCACCAACTAACGCGGACACATGCGGTTCGCTATTTCTTGAAAACTTTGAATTGCTTTAAAAACTCGCCGTTATTTTCGATCCTGATGAAATAAATGCCCGCCGGAAGGCCAATCGCGTCGAGATCCAGACTGGCCAGGGAGTCTGAAATCTTTACCAGCGAGCCCACAATCGGGATTCTTTTGCCTGCTACCGTTACAATTTCCCAACCCAGGTTATCTCCCGGCTGATATTCGGGAAGCTTGATATTGATGATGCTTTCAACCGGGTTGGGGTAGAATGCCCAATCTGCCATGTTCTTTGTAATATCCGACTTATCACCCGCTGAAATACCAAACTCGATAGAATTCGTAACCACGGCCGAATCCTCTTTAAAAGCGGTCACAGTCAAAGTATATCTTCCCACATAAGGCGCAAACCCCGAGGCATCCTCATACAAGGCATAAGGAAAAACGGAAGTAGTTGCTTTCCTGCGATAGGGCCCATTCAGATCGAAAGAAACTTTGTCGTATTCGAAGTTTCCGTAGGCATACATATTCAACTTCGAAGGCAGCGAATCGTAAGGGATCACGTCATCGCCAGATAGCTTCCTGATCACTCGCTGATCAACCTTACTGCCACCCTGGACCAGCTCAAAACGGATCTCGGGGATTTGTACCAACAGCACCAACGGGATCTCCACGTATGCGCCTGCGTTGTCGTATGCGCGGATGATCAGGCGGTATTCTCCCTCTTCCTTGGGCGTTCCCGAAAATTCGTTCAACGCAAAGTTGAGCCAGGAAGGCCGGTTTTGCACGGTGATAGATGAAATGTAGCCGTCGGGGTCGCCGAAAATATTGGCGGGCAGAATGTAATTGAAAGGCATATTGATCTGCGCATATTTGACGGGTAACCCACTGGTAGCAAATGGCGGTGCGTTCAGGAACTGCGGCTCCACGACCTTAACCGTGAAATAAGTCTCCACAAATGCATTGAGATCGTCATAAGCTTTGAGAATAATGCGGTAATCGCCCAATTTCGTCGGTGTGCCGCTCAGCACGCCGTTGGAAAACGTCAACCACGAAGGCAATTCACTGGCTTCGACTTTCGTAATGTCGCCGTCCGGGTCGACGAACGCCGTCTTTGGAATCGTAATTTTAAACGGCTTGTCCACCGCCACCATCTGATTAGAGAAATTACTATCGACGGTTGGTGGCTTGTTGGCATTTTCCCGCGTATCCACCCGAATGGTGAAAAATGCTTCCGCCGAACCTCCTTCGTCATCTATTCCTTTTACCGAAATGCGGTAATCGCCCAGCGTGCCGGGCCGGCCCCGGAGAATGCCGTTCTCGTAGCGCAGCCAAGCAGGCAATGCGCCTACTTCCACGCGCACGACCGTCCCGTCCACATCCGAGAAAGTATCGATAGGAAGCCGGTACTCGAAATCCTTGTTTACCGGGATAATTTGCATGGGCACCGGCCTGAACACATAAGGCATGTAATTGGACGCATCAGCCCAGTAGCTCGGCGCCAATATGTCTTCGATCAGGTGAATGCGGACGGGCCGCGGTTTGGCAGGATCCGCGTAGGCTCGTTTGGCCCATTCATCATAAATCACCCCTTGCGCACCTCCTTTTTCGGTGGCTGCCGACAAACGGTATGAAACCGAATCGGCATACACGATCGGAGTCATCGGTTTATTCAGCCAGGAGGTTGCCCCCTGCCTCAAAAAGCCTTCTGCACGCGCCATCTGATCTTTTTGCGAGATAACCACCGCTACCACATTGGCGCCGTGTTCGAAGTTCTCGTTGATTTGTTTCATATGGGCATTATTATCGAGGTATGAACTCACAAAGAGCTCATTGGCCGTGATAAAGCCCGCAGGCGCGTCGCTTTTCAGAATATCCACCGACCACCGGTGATCATGCGTGGCCAGGTTGTCGTTTACCTTAATCCCGTCCGTTTTTTGGTTGAGGTCGCGAAAGCCCAATGTGCCCCGTGATGCCGATTGCGAATCAAATACCGAACCGTAATCCGAGACATATTTAATAGCCGGGTCAATGCTTTTGACGGCGGTGACCATTTGTTCGGTAAACTTCTTGAGCATCATGTGGCGGTAGATGTACCAGTCTTTTCCATACCGTTGACGGAAAGAAAGATTGGGCTCCCAGGCCGTAGCAGGCGGATTAGCCTCATCGAACGACTTGAAAGTCATCCCCCAGAGAAAATTGATCCGCTCGATCTTTTTATATTTACTTTTGACAAAATCCTTGAACCCTTTTACCATGGAGGGCGAATAATCGTAAACTGCCGTCTCTTCCTTCCCCTTCTCGATCAGCCCGCCGGGATATTCTCCTTCCTGTGTGCCTGTATTAGTAACCGACACGTAAAGCAGTTTTTTATCGGTCTGTAAATATTTATAGCGGGTCACAACCTGCTTTACGAACGCAACTCCTTTGTCCAGAATGGTCTGGTTATCAAAACCAAAAAAGGTATCCTGATAACCACTCAGCAACGGCTTATTGCTATGGCTAAACTGGCTGTCGGAAACTTCCCAGAAACCCTTAATGCGCGTACTATGCCTGCCGAGGTGAATGCGTAATGCGACTTTCATGCCCAGATCGGTCGCAATTTTGATCTGTTGATCGTATTTGGCCCATTGCGGCGTTTCCGTGGGCGAACTGAAATAAACCTTATCCCAGGGGATGGTAATGTATACTGCATTAAGCCCAAAGTCCTTTGCAGTACGGATCAGGTCCGGTTCCGGGCCGATATCGTCAGGATTGGTAAGGTTCAGCAGCATCAGCGCAAGGTAACGCTGGCTATCTGTTTCGGTCGTTCTTTGCTGGCTTTGCCCCGAAACACGGCCAGCCATCACCAGCGTGCAGAGTAACAATGAAATACGGGACAAAAACTTAAACGCGCACGTAGAATTGAGCATACTAACGGGTTTTGTCAATTAATTCGATCCACTCATTATATCCGTTTTCCACATTGAACCGGCTCGCAACTTCAATGCTCAGGGCACTGTCGGTCTTCGTGTCGCCACGCATAACCGACCGCATCGCCGAGACCATTTGCCTGACGCTCAGATCGTCGGTAACAACACCCATTCCATCCTTCACAAACTCGGAGACCCCTCCGGAAGGGAATGCAACAATAGGCTTCCCTAACAACGCAGCTTCTATCATCACCAGTGGAAAAGGATCCTGCCGTGAAGTCAGCAAAAAACCATTCCCCATATTAAGATAGGCATAATAATCCTCTTTCTGTTTGCCAGTCAGGTGAATTTTTGTCGCCGACGTGTTGTTGGCGCAGCGTTGCTCGGTATAATACACCAATCCATCGTCGATCGTTGCACCTACCCACACCAGGTGGACATTCGGGTCGTTCACTTCGGCGGCAATATCAGGCAGCAGGTCGAAGCCTTTCCGCTCCGAGGTCATACCCGACAAAATCCAAACGAATGCATCAGCTGGTATTCCAAGCTTCTTTCTGAGTTCAGCCGACCGGTTATCGTCTTTTTTTACAAGCGAAGGATCGATGAAGGAGTAAAGCAGACCTACATTCTTACCGCCGGCGTCTTTCAATGCGTCGCAAGTTGTTTGGGAGCATCCGATCAGCAATTCCGAATAGTCCACGATGCTTTTGAAATCGGGCGCGCTCAGGTACGCGTACGTAAGCGGCATTTCATGGAAGTGGGTAATTACTTTAATACCAAATTCTTTGGCGACCACGATCGTCTCAGGGATCATCGTTGTATTAACATACCAGAAATCCGCCTGGAAACTTTTAGCGAGCTTTCTTAATGCCCGGAGCGTGGGGTTAATGCCCAGGTGAAAGGAAATTTTCTCAATCGTATTGAACTTGCGTGGGGCAATATGGACGGGAATGTCCTGGGGAAATTCGGCAAGCAACTCGCCGTTGGCGAAACTGACAATACCGGCATCAAACCGCGAGCGGTCTATTTTTTTCAAAATGTACAACAGCATCATCTCTGATCCTGTCCGTGTGGCATAGGGCGTAAAAAAAAGAATTCTTTTCTTGGATTGATTCATGCAGAAGCAGTTAAGAGGTCGATGTTCTCCTGGGGCTTGATCTTGTAAAGCCCTTTCCGGAGGAACAGCGTTTTCCAGAAATATTTTAAAAGAACGCGAGTCTTCCTTACATATATATATTGTGTGCGAAGTTCTGAGAACGGGTTTCCATTCTTTCTCAGGTTATGGACCATTTTCCATCCGTAAACCACGGGCACCATGAGAATGTAGTGGAGGATCAGCATGATGTATTGAAAAACGCCATATTGCTTTCTAACCCACAGAAAATTAGAAACCTGCATCTGCGTGCTGAACCGATTAATCCATGAAATATGCGTCCGGCGAAATGGGTTGTTGTTTTCAAGGTGAATAAAAATACAATCCTGAAAATAGCACAGCTTGCCTAGCTTTCCCAATCGGCCCGACCATTCCACATCTTCACCATACATGAAAAAGTCGCTGCTGAAACCACCGGTTTTCTCAAAACCTTCTCTTCTTACAAACATAAATGC
This sequence comes from Dyadobacter sp. OTU695, assembly GCF_038440355.1. NCBI lineage: Bacteria > Pseudomonadati > Bacteroidota > Cytophagia > Cytophagales > Spirosomataceae > Dyadobacter > Dyadobacter sp. OTU695. The sequence continues at coordinate 50,833 of NZ_JASATN010000010.1, forward strand.
ACCTACAAGCCAGTCGTGCTGATCGGGATCGGTATAGACCGGTTCAGGATAAAGTTTGCTAATGAGCTTATCTACCAAGCCGCTCGGGGGAAGTATGAAAAATGTCTTCCGAAACTCATTAAAGCTCCGGTAGAAAGGCATCGGGGTACCGTCGGGGTAATATTGCAAAGCGCCGCAGGCAATAATATCGGTGCGCTGGTTCATGCGTTCAAAGCACCTGCCGATCACATTGTCGGTCAGAAGGGTATCCGCATTGAGCAACAGCAGGTACCTGCCCTTCGCGATTTCCATACCGCGGTTATTGGCAATACCAAAACCCGCATTGAACTCCATGTCAATCCACCGCACTTCCGGATGGGCCTCTCTCACCAGTGTACCGCCGCCGTTTGCCGGATCATTGTCTACAACAATTACTTCGAAGGTTACTCCGGCAGTAAATCGTTTGATAGAATCTAAGCAATTGATAATGAGTTGAGGGGTCCTGTAATTAATAATAATAATGGATACATCCATGAAAACCGGCGTACATGATGAAAGGGCAAAAATAAAAAATCTCCCCGGAAGATGGGTAACACTTCCGGGGAGACCGCTAAAATCGGGCCGATTGTTAGCCTACGGCCTAATTAAGCCTCTCATAAATACCTGCAACGCCCTGGCCGCCACCAACGCAGGCCGTTACCATGCCGTATTTCTGGTTGCGGCGCTTCATTTCGTTAAAAAGCTGCACGGAAAGCCTCGCCCCTGTGGAGCCCAACGCGTGACCCAATGCGATCGCGCCGCCATTCGGGTTTACGATTTCGGGATCGATCCCTAATTCCTGGATAACCGCGAGCGCTTGTGCGGCAAATGCTTCGTTCAACTCGACCTGCTGAATATCGCCCAGTTGCAAACCGGCCTGTTTTAATGCCAGCGGCACGGCGGCAACGGGCCCTATGCCCATAATGCGGGGGTCTACGCCCGCAGTCGCGTACGACATCATGCGCGCGATCGGTTTCAGGCCCAGTTCGTTCACTAGTTTTTCCGACATCACGATCACAAATGCAGCTCCATCTGAGGTTTGGGAAGAATTACCTGCCGTCACCGAGCCGCCCGCCGCAAAAACAGGTTTCAGCTTGTTCAATGCCTCGACAGTCGTATCTGCACGCGGGCCTTCGTCCTGGCTGATGACGGTTTCTTTCGTTTTTTTCTTGCCGGAAGCCTGATCAAAATAGGTTTCTTTCACGGTTACGGGCACAATACCGTCCGCAAACCAGCCCTCCTTCTGCGCGCGCAGCGCTTTCTGGTGGGATTGGAATGAAAATTCATCCTGTTTCTCACGGCTGATATTGAAATCCTTGGCAACCTGTTCGGCGGTAAGGCCCATGCTCAGGTAATAATCCGGATTGGTGTGGGCAATTTCGTAGTTCAATGCCGTCTTCCAGCCCATGGTAGGCACGAGCGACATCGATTCGGTACCGCCGGCAATAATGCATTCGGCCATCCCGGCATGAATTTTGGCAGAAGCCATGGCAATCGCTTCAACGCCGGAGCCGCAATAGCGGTTGATCGTGATACCCGATACATTTTTAGGCAAAGAAAGCAATGCCACATAACGGCCCATTTGCATGCCTTGCTCCGCTTCCGGCACCGCGTTGCCCACAATCACATCATCCACACGGACAGGATCGAGTTGCGGGGTCTGTTCCAGCAAATGTTTGATCACCGTAGCACCGAGGTCGTCGGGACGTGTAAACCGGAACCCGCCTCTCGGCGCCTTGCCCACCGCGGTGCGATAGCCCGCAACAATGTATGCGTTCATATTTGATCTATTTTTGAAATCAGTTTCAAGCAGGCGATAGTATGCCTGCATACCATTGGTAAAAATAGGTATTAATCGTAAAACAACAAACCGCCGGAGTTTGTTTTCCGGCGGTTTGCAACTACCAAGTCTTTGCTGATGGATATTTTAAATTTCAGGAAGGGATGTGCCCTTGTTCCAGCTCTTTGGGGCGTTTTGCACTGTCAGGCATGACGATCCAAAGTATGATATAGAACAAAATGACAGGGAATGTCACCGGGATGAATACTGCGAGCACGAATAATACACGGATAATTGTGACGTCGATTTCGAAGTAATCGGCTAATCCTGAGGCTACGCCGCCGATCATTTTGTTGCTGGTGTTGCGGAACAATCTATTGTGGTTCATGGCTATATCTGTTTAAATCTTTTCGATGTGTTAAAGGTACTATGCATTACCCAGTAGTGGTTCTAAATCTATACAGGCGGTCATAGGAAGGTAGCACGGGTTATTTTTGGTGATTAAAAACATTAGATATGCATTAGGATTATGGTAGTTGTTGCGTAATACTATTGGCAATGAATTACCTTTGGGCTTAGAATGATGAGTTTTGCTGACAATGTGACACGCGTTTTCTTGCAGGCTCAATATTTTTCAAGGATAAAACCGGTTAAAAAACATACATCACATCATGTTTAAAATATTTTCCAAGCTATTTGGCACAAAATCAGAGCGGGATTTAAAGGAATTAACCCCGTACGTTGATAAGATCAATGCCGAATATGCCCTCCTGGCCTCCCTTTCGAACGATGAGCTCCGGGCACAGTCCGCGAACCTGAAACAACATATTGCAGATCAACTTAAATCTGTCGACGAGCAAATCGCCGCGTTGAGACAGCAGGCTGCCGACGAACCGAATGTGGACAGCAAAGAGGCGATCTTCAAGAAAATCGACGCCCTGGAGCTGGAAAGAAATAAAGAACTCGAAAAGGTGTTGCTGGATATTCTTCCGAAAGCATTCGCGATCGTGAAGGACACGGCCCGCCGTTTTACAGAGAATGACAAGCTGGAAGTAACCGCCAACTATTTTGACCGCGAAATTTCCACCAGAAAATCGCATGTGACGATCAGCGGTGACAAAGCGACCTGGAATACGACCTGGGACGTGATCGGCCAGCCAATCAAATGGAACATGGTCCATTATGATGTGCAGCTGATCGGTGGTGTCGTGCTGCACCAGGGTAAAATCGCCGAAATGGCGACCGGTGAAGGTAAAACCCTCGTGGCAACCCTGCCGTCTTTCCTGAATGCATTGGCCGGAGAAGGTGTTCACATCGTAACCGTGAACGACTACCTCGCGAAACGTGATGCCGAATGGAATGCACCGCTTTTTGAATTCCACGGAATGAGCGTCGACTGTATCGACCGCCACCAGCCGAACACTATTGCACGCCGCAATGCATATAAAGCTGACCTTACTTACGGTACCAACAACGAATTCGGTTTCGACTACCTGCGTGACAATATGTCACGGACGCCGGAAGAACTCGTTCAGCGTAAGCACCATTTTGCGATGGTCGATGAGGTCGACTCCGTATTGATCGACGACGCCCGTACACCTTTGATCATCAGCGGCCCTGTGCCACGCGGTGATGAGCAGGAGTTTTTGGAACTGAAACCGCGTGTTTCCAGGATCGTTGAGGCCCAGAAACGCCTCGCAATGGATTTCCTTAACGACGCTAAAAAGAAAATTCAGGCTGGCGATAAAAAAGAAGGAGGTCTGGCATTGTTCCGTGCACATCGCGGTATGCCCAAGTACAAGCCTTTGATCAAATACCTCAGCGAAGGCGGCGTTAAAGCCATTATGCAGGAATCGGAATCGATTTACCTGGCGGAAAACCAGAAACTGATGCCGCAGGCCGACGCTCCCCTTTATTTCACCATTGACGAACGCCACAATAGCATTGAACTGACCGAAAAAGGGATCGACTTCCTGACCGGCGAATCGGAAGAAGCCAACTTCTTTATACTTCCCGATATTGCCGTCGACCTCGACGCGATCGAAAAGGACACTTCGCTCAGCGAGCACGACCGCGTGATCGCCAAAGAAGCATTGATCCGCGATTATTCGGTTAAAACAGCCCGCATTCACACGGTAAACCAGCTTTTGAAAGCATTTACGCTTTTTGAAAAAGACGTGGAATACGTGATCATGGACGGAAAGGTGAAAATCGTCGATGAACAAACCGGTCGTATCATGGAAGGCCGCCGTTACTCTGACGGCTTGCACCAGGCAATTGAAGCGAAGGAAAGCGTACGCGTAGAAGACGCAACACAGACATACGCAACGGTTACCCTGCAAAACTACTTCAGAATGTACCACAAGCTGGCCGGTATGACCGGTACAGCGGAAACGGAAGCCGGTGAATTCTGGGAAATCTACAAACTCGACGTTGTCTCGATCCCTACCAACAGAGGAATCGTTCGTAAAGACCAGGAAGATAAAGTATACCGCTCGGTTCGCGAGAAATACAATGCGGTGACCGACGAGATCGTAGAACTCGTGGAAGCCGGAAGACCGGTACTCGTGGGTACTACATCGGTTGAAAACTCCGAGATCATCAGCCGGATGCTTACGCTCCGCAAGATCCAGCACCAGGTTTTGAACGCGAAACAACACCAGCGCGAGGCGGAAGTAGTAGCCGAAGCCGGTAAGCCGGGAACTGTAACGATCGCTACCAACATGGCCGGTCGTGGTACCGACATTAAGCTTACCGCGGAATCCAAATCCGCGGGCGGTTTGGCCATCATCGGTACGGAACGCCACGAAAGCCGTCGCGTCGACCGTCAGCTGCGTGGTCGTTCGGGGCGTCAGGGTGACCCGGGTTCATCGCAATTCTTCGTGTCTCTGGAAGATAACCTGATGCGCTTGTTTGGTTCCGACCGTATGGCTAAGGTAATGGACCGCATGGGCCTCGAAGAAGGTGAGGTGATCCAGAGCGGCATGATTACGAAGTCGATCGAAAGAGCGCAGAAGAAAGTGGAAGAAAACAACTTCGGCATGCGGAAGCGTCTGCTCGAATATGACGATGTAATGAACTATCAGCGTGACGCGATTTATACCCGTCGTCGCAATGCATTGTTCGGAGATCGTCTGGCGGTGGATATTGCCAACACATTGTTCGATGTGTGTGACGAAATCGCTACCACTGCCGGAAGCTACGCGGAGCTTGAACTTGCAGCCATTACCACGTTGGGAATGGAAGTTCCATTCAGCGAAAATGAATATGCCGCATTGAAACCCGCCGACCGCTCACAAAAACTCTACGAAGCGGCCGAGAAACAATATCAGGACAAAAACGACTCGATTGCAGGCAAAGCGTTGCCGGTTCTCCGGTCGATCCACGCCGAACGCGGCGCAGTCATTTCCGAGATCATGATCCCGTTCACCGACGGCATTCGTCAGGCAGGGGTGGTTGTCGGTTTGCAGAAAGCCATCGAAAGCGAAGGCAAGGACATCACCCGCGAAATGGAGAAAGCGATCGTACTTTCGCTCATCGACCAGGAATGGAAAGAGCATTTGCGTGAGATGGACGATTTGAAACAATCGGTTCAGAATGCTGTATTCGAGCAGAAAGACCCGCTTTTGATCTACAAATTTGAATCCGTCGAGCTCTTCAAACGCTTTCTGAGCAAAGTGAACTTTGATATGATCTCCTTCCTGATGAAAGCTGATATTCCGCAGGAAGAAGCTGCACCACCAACCGCAGTACCACAGCAGGTTCGCAGGCCGGAGCCAACGCCCGAGCTTCATACCAACCGTGAGGAAGACTACGACGTGGAAACTGATACTTTCCATACACAGGAATCCACTACCAAAGCACAGCCCGTGCGTACCATCAAAATCGCTGACCGCAACCAGAAAGTTTCGGTTCAGTACCGCGACGGACGGATCGTTCGGGATGTCAAATTCAAGAAAGTAGAACACGAAGTCAAAAACGGCGACTGCGTGGTGGTCGACGTGCATGAAGACTAGCCGTCGTTAGTCGGAAGTAGTCATTTTTAGTCAGGTGTGGTCATTTGTTGTCAATTTTAGTCAGGTATGTAGAATATGAGAGAAGAATATTTCTCCACCAGACCTGACAATATCTGACTACCAATGACAACTCCTGACTACGAATGACTATTTCTGACAACATCTGACCTCTTGACAAGAAGCGTTACTGAAAAAGCCTCGGCGTCACTGTCGAGGCTTTTTCGTTGCCGGAAAATCAGGATTTATGCGATATTTGCATTTCAGAGACCATCATTAACAAAAACAAGCCTGCATGAAACTGCATAGAGAGGGATATACTATTATGGCTGTAACGGCCATTATACTGATCATTATCAATTTAGGGATCAACTATCTCCTTCCCGACGGCTATTGGATCCCACGCCTTGTGTTGATCGGCAGTATCGTCCTTTTCTTGCTGGTTGTGCAGTTCTTCCGCGTGCCGGCGCGTGTTGTGCATAAAAGCGACCGTCAGATTGTAGCACCCTGCGATGGTAAGGTAGTGGTGATCGAAGAGGTTGTTGAGACTGAGTATTTCAAAGGACCACGTCGCCAGATCAGCATCTTCATGTCGCCACTGAATGTACACGTCAACTGGAACCCGATCAGCGGGGTGATTCAATATCTCAAATACCACCCGGGCTTGTACCTCGTAGCCTGGCACCCCAAATCCAGCACGGAGAACGAACGCACCACCGTTGTGATACGTACGATTGAAGGCGTGGAAGTATTATTCCGGCAGATCGCGGGTGCGGCTGCGCGTCGTATACGCTGGTATGTGAAGGAAGGTGATAAAGTGGAACAAAGCACCGAAATGGGCTTTATCAAATTCGGGTCCAGAGTCGATCTTTATATTCCCCTGGACGCCGAAGTGAACGTTAATCTTCAAGACAAAACTGTTGGCAGTGTAACTGTACTCGCTACCTTAAAATAACCGCCAGCTCAGGATTTGCTCAAAAAACTGTGGTACCGCACTCGGGTACACCACTGCCATAAATACCATCCCGAAAATGGCCCCGTACATGTGGGCGCTGTGGTTGACATAGCTCGTGCCACGCCGCGCCTCATAAAACGAGTATCCGAGGAATAGCAAGCCGAATATGAAACCGGGCATGCAGATGAAGAAATAAAGGCAGATCTGCATGAGCGGCGCATAGAGGATTGCTGCAAAAAGTACCGCCGAAACTCCGCCGGAAGCGCCGAGTGAATTATACTTCGAATTTTTCCTGTGTTTCAAAAATGTAGGAATGTCTGAAACGATAATACCTACCAGATACAGGAAAAGGTAGTAAAACGTCCCGCTCGGGCCGAATAGCATGCTGAACAGCCGCTCGATGCTCTCTCCTACAAACCACAAGCTCAGCATGTTGAAAATAAGGTGCCCGAAATCCGCATGTACAAAGCCTGACGTGATAAAGCGGTAATACTCATTGCGTTGCGTCACGCGGTAGGGATTCAGGATGAGCTTGTCCATCAAACTGTAATTGTTGAACGCGTAATAGCTGATCCCCGAGGTTATGATCACTAAAATGAGGGTAATCGACATAAAATGGGTTATTGGTTGAATAATACTACTTTTCCCGCGCCACAAGCTGCTCCACAAATTGCAAAAGCACTTTTTTCTGAACACTATCCGTACGCAGTTGCTGTAAACTAGCTATTCCGCGCGAAAAATATTCATTTATTTTATGTTCGGTAAAGGCCCGAATGTCCAGCGCATCGTAAATGCCCGTTACCGCGGCCACTTTCTCTGCATTGTCGAATGCCTGAAGACTTATCCAGTGGTTAAGATCTGTTTTCAAATTTCCTTCCGCTTTCGATAATGCTTCAATCAGCAGGAATGTCTTTTTGTTGGCAATAATATCGCCGCCTACCTGCTTACCAAACTTTGCAGGATCGCCGTAAACGTCCAGCAGGTCGTCTTTTAGCTGAAAACCGATACCCATATTCTCTCCTGCCGAGTACAGCAATTCGGTAGTTTCCGCGTCCGCTCCGGCGATCATACCGCCTAATTCCAGGGCAAATCCGAGCAATACCGACGTTTTGAGGCGGATCATGCCAATGTATTCCTCCTCCGTCACATCCCAGCGCGTCTCGAAATTCATGTCGAGCTGCTGTCCTTCGCAAACTTCGGCGGCCGTTTGGTTAAAGCGATTCAAAACGGCCCGCAATTTATCCTGCGAAACATCCAGTAGCAGGTCATAAGCACGGATCAGCATTACATCCCCCGATAGAATGGCCGTATTCGCATTCCATTTCTCGTGCACGGTGGGCATTCCCCTGCGCAGAGGTGCTCGGTCCATTATATCGTCATGCATGAGTGTGAAGTTGTGAAACACTTCCACGGCCATGGCTGGCTTTACGGCCTTCTCAATATCCGTATCAAAAATCGACGCCGCCAGCAAGGTCAGCAACGGCCGGAAACGCTTCCCGCCCAGAGACATGATATACGTTATAGGCTCATACAATTCCACGGGAGCGTCACCATAGGAATGCCGGTCAAATTCAGTTTGAAGCTTTTCAAGTAATGATGTGGGTTCAATCATGCGAAGCGTAATGTTGCCGGGCCTATAAAACTAACCCGGCAGGTTATATAAGCCGCAAAGATAAAGCCTAAAAATTGGCATTTACATTTACAAAAGCAGTATTTGAAAAGCCTTTATCAATAACTTTACCCCGACCAACAAAATCCCCATTCAATGCCTTTTTACCAATATTTCAACGGCGAAATCGTGCCGCTCGACCAGCCGGTGTTTCAGACCAACGATCTCGGGTTACTGCGGGGTTATGGATTATTCGACTTTTTCAGGACCTACAATGGCGTTCCTTTCCGGTGGGACGATTACTGGCAACGCTTCGAAAATTCGGCCAGGTTGCTCAAAATGCCCGTGCCGGTGACCCAGGGTGAGACGGAAAAGATCCTGGCGGATTTGCATTCGATGTCGGGGGAAGCCGAGGTGGCTTTTCGGTTTGTCCTTACGGGCGGTTATGCGCCCGATAGCGTACATGTGGTGCAGCCAAACCTGCTTATTCGCACGGAAGCATTGCCCCAGGATAACCCAGCTGGTCGTTTGAAAGGTATTAAAGTGCTACCCTACGAATATGTTCGCGATCTGCCGGAGGTTAAAACCACTAATTATGTGCATATGGTACTCATGGCCGACGAGCTGAAACGCCAGCAGGCGGCCGACCTGCTTTTTCATAAAGACGGCGAGGTAAGCGAACTAACGCGCAGCAACCTGTTCGCATTTAAAGGCGACAAACTCATTACTTCCGACCGGAATATCCTCAACGGTGTAACGCGCCGCGTCGTGATCGAATTGGCAAAAGCGGATTTTGACGTGGAAATACGGCCGGTCTCCTATCAAGAGGTGATGACCGCCGACGAAGTTTTCACCACCAGCACCACCAAATGGGTTATGCCGGTAGTACAGATCGGCGACCAACCCGTCGCAAACGGCCTGGCCGGCCAGCGCACCCTGCATTTACAGCACCAGTTCGAAGAGCTTGTCGCCCGCTGGGGAAAATAAAAAAAGTGGCGATCCCGACGGTCCGGCGAACCGGGGAAAGCCACTTTTCAACTACACATGGTAATAAGCACTTATTTAGTTAGGCGCATTCGGTGATTGCAAATTGACGATCGGCCACTTACCTGGTGTAGGAACGCTTACGCCCTTGGTCGCACCTCTGGTTGCTCCGTCCTGACCAAAATAATAAAGTGGCCAGCCTTTGTAAGTCAGCTGTTTTTTCCCAAACACATCGATCGTGCTGAACAAGGTCTTATCAACTCCTGTGGGCAGCGATTTCAGATCGGCAGTGTAAATAGGCCAGGCAGCGTCGTTCGAAAAGTCGGGCTTGGTAAAATTGTTCTTATTGTTTTTGTCGTTGACAAACGCGTACAATGTTCTGCCGTTGCCGTCAGTGAAGAACTGGGTGGCACCGGTGCCTTCGGTGTAATCTGACTTATACGATTTACCATCATTACCCACGAGCTGCCCGCTGGCAATCATAATGGTGTAATCGGTTTTGGCAACGAACCATACCGTCCCTACATTTTCTCCTTTCACATCTCCTGCAACCGCGTCATCTTTATAGTAGTAGAGCGGCCAGCCTTTGTAAGTGGTTTGCTGCGTGCCATTCGTTGTTATTGTACCGAAATCGGCCTTATCCAGACCAGCGTCGAGTTTAATCGCCGTCAGATCACCTGCTGAATAGATTGGCCAGTTAATGAGACAGCCACCCGTGCAGGTCGAAACGCCGGATGCATCCTTTGAAAAGTAGTAAAGCGTTCTCCCTTTGTTGTCCGTCAGGATCTTGCCCAGCGTCGCATTGTCTTTCAATTGAACATCGTTGGTAGGTGTTGGTGTAGGATCATTGTTGTCGTCGTCCGAGCATGAGAAGCTGACGGCCATTAACAATCCCAATACAACCAGCATTCTGGAAGTTGAAAAGATTTTCATCGGATTTAATTATGATTTGTTAAAGATGAATTGGATACGTCGCGATTACGACCAAATCTTTCCAATGGTTGCGTATACGTTAAAACAAAAAAAGCATAACCGGTTAAGGCTATGCTTTGGGGAATTTTGCCGGGAGGTAAATCAGGCATTCCAGCCCTGTGCCGTGAGCGGCACGCGGGTATCACCTTTGGTATGCATCTCTACTTCGCCTTTTTTATCGGTAATATAACCGATAAAAGTAATCTTCGGGTTGTTCTTGATCAGCTCGTAGGCCGACTGTGGGACCGTGAAAAGCAACTCATAATCTTCGCCGCCATTCAATGCAGCCGTGACCGCACCGATGTTCAGTTCCGACGCTACCAGGTAGGTCTGCTCATCGATCGGCAAACGCTCTTCGAAAATCACCGCGCCCACACCCGATTGCGCACATATATGCAGGAGGTCGGAGGCCAGGCCGTCCGACAGGTCGATCATCGAAGTCGGGATTACGCCCGCTTCGTCAAGCTCGAAAACGACGTCCATTCGTGCTTCTGGCCGCAATTGTCGCTGGATCACATAATCTTTTCCGTCCAGCTCAGGCTGCATATTGGGGTTGGCCAGAAACACTTGTTTCTCCCTTTCGAGCAATTGCAGGCCCATATAAGCACCTCCAAGGTCGCCCGTCACGCAAAGCAGGTCGTTGGGTTTCGCCGTGTTCCGGTAAGCGATCTTTTCTTTTTTTACCTTGCCAAAAACACTTACGGAAATAATGAGCCCCGACCGTGACGACGTCGTATCGCCGCCCACCAGATCTACATTAAAGTCCTTGCAAGCCAACCTGATTCCTTCATACAGTTCGTCCACGGCTTCTACCGAAAACCGGTTACTCAATGCAATGCTGACCGTTACCTGCCGGGGAATGCCGTTCATCGCCGCAATGTCAGCGACGTTGGCCGAAACAGCCTTGTAGCCAAGGTGTTTCAGCGGGAAAAATGTGAGGTCGAAATGGACTCCTTCCAGGAGCAAATCGGTGGTCAGCAGACCGAATTCTTCTCCTGAGTCGATTACCGCCGCATCGTCTCCAATCCCTCTTACGGTATCGGGCAGCGAAGTCTTAATGCTTTTATTTATCCTTTGGATCAGCCCGAATTCGCCCAGGCTGCTTATTTCAGTTCTTGTTTCCATCCTGCAAAATTAGATAAAAAAAGCGAAGCCATTCCCGCGGTGGAAATGGCTTCGCCCTGGTATTTCAATTGACGTCCCGCTACGGGTTGGTCAATGTGTATTCATTAATCGTACCGCCGGTTTTAGGACTTGCCGTCAGGCGGGTAAGTACCACTTTTGCATCGTCGATCGAGTTGATCGTGAATTCCAGCTTACCGCCCGAACCGGTTGGCGCAGGGGTCAGGTTGGTCAGTACCAGCTTCGTATCGCCTTCCAAGTCCCAGTTTCCTGTAAATGTTTTCGCATCCACATCGGTGAGGCTCACAGTTTTAGTACCACCGCTGTTGGTAAGCGTCAGGCGAAAACCTGAATACGCAGCTTCGATGTTGCCCGATCCTCCGCGGGTATACACCACCGTTGCGCCGTGTTTTACAGATTCTGCTGTCCAGGCCTTCGCGATTCTTTCAGATACAGGCGCGACTTTCTTTTTGCAACCAGCAGCAACCAGTCCCAAAATCATGAATGAACACCAAAGAAGAGCGTAACTTTTTCTCATATTTTGTTTTCGTAAATGTCTTTTCAAAACGCCAAGTTCTTACTTTTTAGTCTTATAATCAAAATATTCATCGCAGATCGATTTTTAAATTTTCCAACGGAATACCCTTATCGCTAAATTGCGTGCTAAAACAATACAATGAAAGTATATACCAGGGCACAACTGGCGCTTCGCAACGGGCAGGACCGGGAGGAAATATGGTGTGCATATAAAGGAATGATTTACGACGTGAGCTCGTCACGTCTTTGGCGCAATGGCCACCATTACGAGCATTGGGCCGGCCAGGACCTTACCAAAGAACTCGGCGACGCCCCGCATACCGAACGCGTTTTCGAGCGCTTCAATATCATCGGCAAGCTGCAACTACCCGAATAATCCAACCGAACGATTTCTTAATGTCTTCCAAACACATTCTGATCGCCGATAGCGGCTCCACCAAAACAGACTGGGCCATTGTTAATACCGAAGCGGGCAATTATCAATCTGTCCAATCCGCGGGCATTAACCCATTTTACCAGACCGCCGGGGAAATTATCCCGGTGCTGCAAAGCCAGGTCATACCAGCTATCGACGACGACATTCTGGAAATCCATTTTTACGGAGCAGGCTGTGCCGACGAAAAATCGGGTATGCCTGTTACCGATGCGTTGAAACACTGCTTTCCTTCCGCGAATGTCGTGGAAGTGGCTTCCGATATGCTCGGGGCTGCGCGCGGGTTGTGCGGGCATGAGCCCGGACTGGCGTGCATATTAGGTACAGGCGCGAACAATGCCTTTTTCGATGGAAACCGCATTACGCATTCCATTGGCTCTCTGGGATTCTGGCTGGGCGACGAGGGGAGCGGTTCCTATCTGGGTAAAACACTGGTAGTCCATTACCTTCAAAACGAGTTGCCAGAAGATCTTCACGACAGTTTTGTAAAACAATATCCGGGCCTGGACCGCCTGACCGTGCTCGATCATGCCTATAAAAAGCCCTATCCGAACCGGTATTTTGCTTCCTATTCCAGATTCATCGCAGAAAACCGTACCCACGAATTCATTCAAACGCTGCTGGGCAATGCATTCGGGTTATTTGTGAAGAAATATATTCTGAAACATTCAAATGCCGCACAATATCCCGTCCATTTCACGGGCTCGATCGCCTATTATTACCAGGATATCCTTCGTTCGGTGCTTGAAAGCAACGGTTTACGATCCGGAAGAATTCTAAAATCGCCTTTGGAAGGACTGATCGGCTACCACCGGGCCGATTTGAAAGCTTAAACGTTAATGAAATGTTAAACAGCCCAAGGCCGGTCATGTTAAGGCTGGCACGACTGTTTAATTGAACGAATGGCCGTATATTTATCGGTCATTTCGAGTTAGTTATGTCAAGACGTACCATTCAATCCCTCACGGTTTTTTCTGCATTACTTATAATCGGCGTGGTTATCACGCAGATTTACTGGGTAAAGCAGGCGCTCGATCTCCGGCACCGGCAGTTCAATCAGAATGCCCACATCGCATTACAGGACGTTGCCGGAAAACTCGCCAATGTCTGCGGAGTAATGCAAACCACGAATCCCGTTGAGCAACTGTCGCCGGAATATTTTCTGGTGAATACCAATGCCACCACCCAGCCCGAAATACTGGAACATTTTATCAAGGATAGCTTTCAAAAACATAACCTCATTACGAATTTCGAGATCGGTATTTACGACTGCACCACGAACCGGATCCGCTATGGAATGTCGCTGAGCACGAAGAACAGCGAAAAAATTCCTACAAAAACGACCAACTGGATTAAAACCGATAAATATCCTTACTACTTCGGCGTACGCTTTCCAGAACAGGAGACCTACTTCGCGGGGAGCATTAGCGGCGCCATCTGGTCGTCGGCCCTGGTACTGGTGGCCGTCTCTTTCTTTGCCTACGCATTGTTTGTGATTTTAAGGCAAAAACAGCTCTCCGAGGTACAGCGCGATTTTGTCAATAACATGACCCACGAGTTGCAAACGCCGATTTCAACCATTCGCATTGCCGCCGATGTCCTGAATTCCGATAATATTGTGGCACAACCGCAGCGCCACAAACGCTACGTGCAGATCGTCCAGGACGAAATCCTTCGCTTGCAGGGCCAGGTAGAAATGGTGCTTTCCATGGCGAAAGCGGAACGCGATGCGCTGGCGTTACAAAAAGAGCGGCTCGACGCCCGGCAGATGATCGAATCCATACTATTGCCTTACGAAGAGAAAGTGCGCTTCCAGGCTAATGCTACACACTACCTGATCGAGGCCGACCCATTCCACCTGCGTTGTATGATCAGCAATCTGGTCGATAATGCGTTGAAATACTCCGACGATGTCCCCGATGTGGTCGTCGAAACATACAATAAAGGCAATAACCTCGTTATAGCAGTCCGCGACCAGGGCATCGGCATCGCGCCCGAGTACCAGAAGAAGGTTTTCAACCAGTTTTTCCGCATTCCCTATGGCGATGTGCACAATGTGAAAGGCTTCGGGATCGGGCTGAGCTATGTCAAACAGATCGTCCGCGCACACCGCTGGCACCTTGCATTGGAAAGCGCCCTGGGCAAAGGCAGTACATTTAAGATCACTATTCCGCAGAAACACGCTTGATGAAAAAGAGAATCCTGTACGTCGAAGACGACCCCAATCTTGCATTTGCCACCAAGGATAACCTCGAAGAATACGATTATGAAGTCGTGCATGCGACCGATGGAGTAGAAGCGCTGGAATTTTTCGGCAAGGAGCATTTCGACATTTGCGTACTCGACATTATGCTGCCCAAAATGGATGGCTTCACATTAGCCGAAAAAATCCGCAGTTCCGACAGCCAGGTTCCCATTCTGTTTCTCTCCGCGCGCTCGATGCAGGAGGACAAGATTAAAGGCCTCAAACTCGGTGCGGACGACTACATTACCAAGCCTTTCAGCATCGAAGAACTCAAATTGCGAATCGACGTTTTCCTCCGCCGCAGTAAAGCCGATTCTATATTGACCATAAAACCGGGCAGCAAGCAGATAGGGAAATACATGTTTGATTTTCAGAAACTGACATTAACACTCGACGGCAAATCGCAAAGCCTCACATTCCGCGAGGCCGAAGTGTTGAAATTCATGGCCGAGCGCACCGATCAGGTGATCCGCCGCGACGAGCTTTTGAAGGCAATCTGGGGCGACGACGACTATTTTATGGGCAGAAGCCTCGATGTTTTCATTTCAAGATTGCGGAAATATCTCTCGGGCGACCCTGATATCCGCATTGATAACGTACATGGCGTCGGGTTCCGGATGAGATGGTAAAAAGCTGTTTTTTTGAAAATTTGTTTTGCCGTTACTTGCTCAACAAAAATTAATTACGCATCTTTGCACCCTCATTTGGAAAAATTGTAAGTCATGGCTAAGGTTTGTCAAATATCAGGTAAAAGAACTCGCGTCGGAAATAACGTTTCTCACGCTAATAATAAAACAAAACGTAAATTCTTCCCGAATTTGCAAAAGAAACGTTTCTTCCTTCCTTCGTCAGGAGAATGGGTTACGTTGAAAGTAGCAGCTTCTGCTCTTCGTACCATCAACAAGAACGGTATCGAAGCAACTATACAAAAAGCATACGACAAAGGAACGCTTACGTTCTAAAAGGAATTTACGAATTTATTGGAAAAGGACTTTCCTCCGATCGGGAAGTCCTTTTTTTCGTGGATTGAATATTCCAAACGCGTTTCGTTATGTCAGCAACCGGCCAGGTCTTTCTGTTACTAGGCTCCAACCTCGGCGACCGCCCGCAGGTGCTCGCAGCCGCTCGTGAGGCTATTGGAGAACAGGCCGGACGCATTGTAAGCCAATCGGCAGTCTACGAAACCGCTCCCTGGGGTATTACCGATCAACCCGCATTCCTCAACCAGGTTGTCGAAATCTCCACTTCCCTCCCGCCTGAGGATCTGCTCAGGATCATTCTCAACATCGAACACGACCTCGGACGCGTACGTTACGAGCGTTGGGGCGCCCGTGTGATCGACATTGATATACTGTATTTCGGGCAAACCGTCATGGACAGCGCCCGTCTTACTTTACCGCACCCACGCATTCAGGACCGGCGTTTTGTACTTGCACCACTAGCAGAGATAGCGCCCGATTTCCTGCACCCTCTTTTGCAAAAAACCTCCTCAAAACTCCTGGAAGACTGCCCCGACACATCCGCAGTGTCAAAAACACCTTGAAATAGTACTATTGATATTATAGTGGCTTCATTTCCTGCATGAAGCCATTTATTCAGGTTTTTTACCAGTTCATCATTTTTTGCTGTCTTTTTAGGCTGATTAACACGTGCTTTGTCTGCCCTTGAAAAAATTGTCGAAATAATTTTCAGCGATTGGAAGGGGGTATATCCACACTGAGTTGTCAGGGAGAAAAGGAAAAATTCAATTTGATCGTCTGTAAGAATGACTGCCTCCACTGACAGCAACATAAACCAATTTGATAATAAACAAATCAAGTCCATGAAAAACAGAATACTCAAATGCCTTCTATTAGCCTTGATCAGCCTGCCGGCCCTCGCGCAGAACCGGCACTCGGTGAGCGGTTATGTCAAAGACAACTCCAATGGCGAAGGACTCATCGGTGTGTCCGTCTATGTGCGTGAGGCCGAAACGGGCGTAGTCACCAACCCTTATGGTTTTTACTCGCTGACGCTCCCGGATGGCAAGTACACCCTGGTATTTTCCTACATCGGTTACCAAAAAGTGACCCGTGAAGTGGTACTCGACGGCGACAAGACCGTGAGCATCGAAATGTCTGACGAAAGTAACCAGCTCTCCGAGGTGACCATTTCGACGCAGAAAGAGGATGAAAACGTCCGCAGCATTGAAATGTCGGTCAACAAGGTAGAGATGAAAACCATTCGCAAAATGCCTGCATTGCTCGGTGAGGTGGACCTTATCCGGAGCATTCAGCTGCTCCCCGGCGTGACGACCGTCGGTGAAGGGGCCTCGGGCTTCAACGTGCGCGGCGGCGACGTTTCGCAAAACCTCGTATTGCTCGACGAAGCGCCGGTTTATAACTCATCCCACTTGTTCGGGTTCTTTTCGGTATTCAATCCGGATGCGGTGAAGGACGTGAAACTGATTAAAGGTGGTATCCCGTCGCAGTACGGTGGCAGAATTTCTTCCATCCTCGATGTACGCATGAAGGAAGGCAATGCCAAAAAGCGCGAAATCAACGGCGGTATTGGTTCGATATTTTCACGCCTGACTTACGAACAGCCCTTTGCAAAAGGAAAAGGATCGTTCATTGTAGCCGGCCGTCGTTCGTACATCGATATTCTGGCAAAACCATTCCTGAACTCGGATTTAAAAGATTCGAAATTCTATTTCTATGATCTGACGGCAAAAGTGAATTACCAGCTGGGCAACAAGGACACCTTTTATGCGTCGGGGTATTTCGGAAAGGATGTGTTCGGAGGAGGTGACTTCGGCTTCGGATGGGGTAACAAAACGGCCACAGCGCGCTGGAACCACATTTTCTCCAACAAACTGTTCATGAACCTGACCGGGTATTACAGCAACTACGACTATAACCTGGGCCAAAATCAGAACAAACCGGATGCCAAAGACAAATTCGATTGGAAATCGAAAATCATCAGCTCGAGTATCAAGCCTGATTTTACATTCTACATAACGCCCAACAACCAGCTCACATTCGGTGGACAGTACATCTATTATGATACACGCCCCGGTAAGGCCACTTTCGTTTCGGAAGGCGATATGCAAGACATCAGCCTCGAACCGCGCTACGCCGACGAATCTGCATTGTATGTGGGTAATGAGTTGAAATTCGGCGACCGCATTTCATTGCAATATGGCGTCCGCTACTCCTACTTCCGCAGCCTCGGCCCTGCCACTGAATACGAATATGCAGATAACGGCAAAGGTGTACGCAAAGACCCTATTTTCCCCGGTACGGAGTATAAAAAAGGCGATGTGATCAAAAGCTACGGCAATCTGGAACCCCGTGCTGCGCTGAACATTGGCATAACGAGCAATGCGTCCATTAAGGCCAGCTATAACCGCACTTCACAATACCTGCATTTGCTTTCCAATACGGCAGCCAGCTCGCCGCTGGACGTGTGGACATTGAGCGGGATCAATATCAAACCTGAAAAAGCAGACCAGGTCGCATTAGGCTGGTTCCAGAACTTCCAGGACAACACCTACGAGGCTTCGGTAGAGTTGTATTATAAAAAAATGTACAATCAGATCGATTACGTGCCGGCGTCCGACCTCCTGCTGAATGAGTATTTCATCGGCGACCTGCTGTTCGGCAAAGGCCGCGCTTACGGAGCTGAATTTTATGTGAAGAAAAACAAAGGCAGGCTGACCGGTTGGGTAAGCTACACGTTATCGAGAACGGAACGCCAGGTTGAATCTGTTAACAACGACGACTGGTTCCCTGCCCGTTTCGACAAACCGCATAACATTACTGCGGTCGCCATTTATGAACTAACCAAACGGTTGTCACTTTCTTCGAACTTCACCATTCAGAGTGGTACACCCGCTACTTTCCCGACTAACCGCTACAATACCGGTGGTTTCACGATTGGAAACAACTACAATGATGTACGCAACAACAGCCGCATTCCTGCTTACCACCGCCTCGACCTGGCTGCTACTTTGAAGGCAAAAAGGAAGCTGTTCAAGGCAGGAGAAGGCGAATGGGTATTCTCGGTCTACAACGTGTACAACCGCCGCAATCCGTTCTCGGTTTACACACGTATCAACGAGGACAATCCGCTTAAAGCAGAGGCAGTACGTTACTCAGTGATCGGGAACTTCATTCCTTCTGTAACCTACAACTTCAAATTCTGACATCAACCAACAGAAATCATTACAACGCCTGAAAAACAGCAATGATGAAAACACTAAAATATATCAAATACCCGGCATTGTTCGCGCTCGCATTGATGACCCTCACCAGCTGCGAGGATGTGATCGACCTTGATACTGCTACCGGCCCTTCACAGCTCGTAGTGGACGGCTGGCTTAACAATCAGCCCGGTGAGCAAGCTATTACATTGACCTGGTCGCAAGCCTACTTCAACAATACCCCACCAAAACCCGTGCTGGGCGCGGAAGTGACCGTTACCGATGACAAGGGTAAAGTTTACAAATTCGAAGACACAGACGGCGACGGGAAGTATACCTGGGGCAAAACCACTGCCGACACGCTCGGCCACGTGGGCCGTACCTATTCTCTCAAAGTTGTGAACGGTACCGATACTTTCACGGCTAAATCCGAACTGAAACGTGTGCCGACAGTGGATTCGGTGGTATACCGACACGAGAAATGGCCGTTCGAGCCGGATAAAGGTCCTCGCGAAGGCTTTGTAGCTTCATTCTATGCCCGTGATCCCGAAGGCGCAGGTGATACCTACTGGATCAAACCCGTGATCCGCGGCAAAGCAGTTGTAGATAAAGCAGAGAACATCTCGATTGCATACGATGCCGCGTTTGGTGCCGGTGCGCCTTCTGATGGCTTAATATTTATCCTCCCATTGCGCGAATCGATCACCACCGACTCGCTGTACTCGGCCGGCGACCAGGTGGGTGTGGAACTGCACAGCATTACATACGAGGCATTCGAATTTCTGAAACAAGTGAGTGAGCAAGCTGCGAATGGCGGGTTATTTGCGACACCTATTGCCAATGTCCGGTCGAATATCGTCAATGCCGATCCAAAGAGCCCGAAAGCGCTCGGATTCTTCAGTGCATCTGCGGTGAGCCGCAAAGAAACGGTGATCGATCCCGAAAAGGCCCGTCCCGATAACGATTAAAAATTACACTTCAACAGCAGATGTATCCACTGGCGGACTCCGGTTCCCAGTGGATTTTTTGTTATATTTCACTCTTAAAAAACTAACCTATGAAGAGTCTCCTTTCATTCCTCCTCATTCTGCCGCTCACCCTCACCGCCCAGAAGCGCCCCCGCGAACTGGGCATCAAAATCGGGGTGCTGCCCACGGGTACATTGAATGCGATCACCGATGTGGCCGGTGTGAAGGTAGGCCAGGTAACGCTCACGGAAGGCGCAGACGTACGCACGGGTGCAACAGCCATCCTTCCGCACGACGGCAACATTTTTCAGCAAAAAGTCCAGGCGGCCATGTATATCGGCAATGGCTTCGGTAAAATGACGGGCTACTCACAGGTCGAAGAGCTAGGCACGATCGAATCTCCCATTGTTTTAACCAACACACTCAGCGTACCCACGGCAGCCGACGCGGTGATTGACTGGACCCTGGGACAGAAAGGCAATGAGAATGTAAGATCGGTGAACCCGGTCATCGGAGAAACGAATGATGGCTTCCTGAACGACATCCGGGGACGTCACGTGCGGAAAGACCACGTCCTGAATGCATTGGCACAGGCAGAAAACGGCCCGGTGGCCGAAGGTAATGTAGGCGCGGGAACGGGTACGGTTTGCTTTGGTTGGAAAGGCGGTATTGGCACCGCGTCGCGGAAACTGCCGGAGAAGCTGGGCAATTACACGGTAGGAGTTTTGGTACAAACTAATTTTGGTGGTGTATTAAAGGTCAACGGCGTGCCGGTAGGCCAGGAATTAGGTAAATATGCATTCAAAGAATCGCTCGACAAGTCTTCTGACGGGTCGTGCATGATGGTACTCGCCACGGACGCACCTCTGGACGCCCGGAATTTGAAACGGCTTGCAAAACGCGTCATGCTCGGTATGGCGCAAACCGGCGGCATTGCCGCAAATGGCAGCGGTGACTATGTGATCGCATTCTCGACTGCCAACAAAGTACTGCACGAAACGGCCGAACCGGTTTTCAGTTCGGCCTTCCTGCACAATGACTATGTCTCGCCGCTCTTCATGGCGGCGATGGAAGCTACGGAGGAAGCCATTATCAATTCCCTTTTCATGGCGAAGACTTCCGAAGGTACTCAGGGGCACAAGGTAGAAGAGCTTCCGAAGGAGAAGGTGCTGGAAATCATGCGAAAGTATGGCCGGATCAAGGAATAACCGTAGAGTTACTCCAACGTATATAGTAAATGGTCAGTGGATACCCCTAAGGGAATGCCTTATATATGGTATGATGTAAACAATTAGTTAGATTTTTAACTAAAAAAGGCTAATTTTCAACCTCTTACGAAACCGGGTAATCTTACCCGGCTTTTCCTGTACTTTACCGTATTGCCGGACCTGTCGCTTAGGATTAATTTTGACATGCAAATTCTAGTACTCAACCCCGAAAAGTATGGAACATTCTATTACACACGCGTGCCTCGTTCATCCGCACCCATTGGAATGCGAGGCGGTTGCAGAATGGCTGAGGAGGAGGTCTTACATCGAGCTGGTTGGCAAGTGCAACAATCTTGAACAAATCACCCAGTTACCCTACCTGAAAGAAATTGATATAGTAGTTGTATTCGCACATCACGCCGAGAAGACGGCAGACCAGATTCTAAAGATCAGAAAACTCTACCCCAAATTAAAATTCCTCCTGCTCGCCCCCAGTCCGTCGGCCGAATCGGTCCGCGAAGTGGTGCGGTCGGGTGTAAGCGGCTACATTGTTTTCGAAGCCGAGCTCGATGAATGGGAACGCGCAATCCGCGCCGTTTCGGAAGGAAAAGTGTATTACGGGCAGGAAGTAATGCTCAAACTGGCCGAAACTTCCATGGATAAATACATCCAGGAACCGGCACCCTCCACACGCGATTTTTTAAGTAAAAGAGAAGTTGAAATCCTCCGGCTCGTGGCCAGCGAATACTCTACCAATAAGATCGCCAGCGAGTTGTGTATCAGCGACAAGACCGTCGAAACCCACCGCCGTAACCTCTTTCAGAAACTGGGTGTCAGAAACTCGGTAGGCCTCACCAAAATAGCCGTCCGCATGGGCGTAGTGTAGTTTTTGCTGGTTTTTATAGTGGGAAACCCTTAGAAACGGGGATCAAAACCATTAGTAAAATCAGGGTAAAAATCCGGAAAATTCAGGGTATCTGCCGATTGAAATAGCGCCTGCACCGCGACAACTTTGTCTAAGCATTTTAGTTATGGAACTGACAAAGCGCGAAAAGGAAATCCTGGATCTGATCATGGATGAAATGAGCTCCAAGGAGATCGCCGAAAGGCTGCAAGTGAGCATTTCAACCGTGGAGGCTTACCGGCGAAGTTTGTTCAGGAAATTCGGTGTACGCTCGGTGATAGGGCTGGTGAAAGCAGCCATGAAAATGTAGTACTCGTAATTACAAATTGGTATGGCAGATATTCGTCGCATGGCCGTCAACTGGGTCGACGGGATGAAAATCTCGCGGCAGCATTTTATCGACACAGATCACTACCACACCGATCAGGTTCGACGCGCCGGGGCTGCATTGTTAACCCCTCTGAACTATGGCTTGCTGCTTCCTAAGGACGGCAGCGATCCGCTGGAATTACAGGTGTTGGGTGACGCGGGAAATCAGATCAGGGTAAAACTGAACCGCTGCCAGGCCATTTCGCCGGACGGCAGCATGCTTGACGTCGAGGAAACCGATGACCTGAAGCTCGACACCTCACTCGCCGGAATCCTGGAACAATACCGGCTTCCGATGACGCAGAATGTTGAAATATATATCGTACTCAGCGTAGGCATGTTTGAGCGGCAACCCACCGGCACGCCATCAGAATCGGAAATCCCTGTACGGCATCCTTACACGCTTCCGCTTTACCGTGTAAGCCTGGTGCCCTCGGAGTTGATTAATATCGATCAATGGGGCGGGCCGGGACTGGTGATCGGCAAGCTTGCATACAGTAATTCCGAATTGCGGGTTTTGCACGATTTCATACCTGCAAGTTGCGCGGTGCGCAGCCATAAAAACCTGCGCGAATGGTACAACCGGTGGACGGGCTACCTGAACGACATAGAAATGTATTCGTTCAGGATCCTGCAAAAGATCAAGACCAAAAGTCAGAAAAACACGCTTTCGGATAGTGTTCAAATGATGGTGGAAAGATTGGTGAGCACCATGACGATCGTCAATATCGGCTTTCAAAGATTGGTTCCTTTCGAACCACCTGTGCAAATGGTGACGTCTATGAGCCAAACAGCCCAAGCCATCCGCGTATCGCTGGAATGCCTCACCGACCGGGAGAAGGAAGAACTTCTGGGTTACCTGGCCGAATGGGCGGACGACTCGCCGGGAAGCATTGAAAAGCAATTACTGGCCGTGATCCAGGCACCTTACAACCATAACGACATATTGCCTTGCTTGCGGATTATCGACAGTTTTTACAGTATGTGGACGGCCCTGTTCCTCAAACTGAGCCAGCTCGAGTTTATCGGTAAGCGCAAAGGACAGCAGGTTTTCATTATAGAAAGCCCCGTTCACGAGCCGCCCGTACAACCCGAAAAATCCAAATCCCGTTGGAGCCCTCTTTAGCCTATGGAACCACTCAACAAAACCCAGAGAAAGACAGCGATCGGAAGGTTTGTGGGAATGTATGTACTGTCGCTCACATTTCCGCTGGCCGCAATGTACCTGCTTATGCGGGTTCCCGACTCCGTTGCAGCCTCGGAAACCCGCAGATACCGCCAAATCGTCGAAGAGCAGGGCCCGATGCTGATCGATACCGATACGCTCAGTCAGATTTCGCGCAGGCTCATCCAGCTCGACGGCGTGTATAGCAGCGCTACCGACGAAATGGCCAAAGCCACAGCCCGTACGCAGCTCGTAGATATAGAAAGCCGTATCAACAGCATCATGAGCCATTTTAATATCCTGGCGGCAGCAGCGGCTCATGAACAGAACAAGCGACTATCAACCGGCATCGCCAAGCTGACGGAAGCACTGGTTACCTACCGCCAGACCATCGGCGAACTCCGGCGCACATTGGACAGCAAGGGCATAGACATGCAAATGGTGAACGATCTGCGTAACCAGATCAATATGAAAGACCTGGAAATCAAAGGCATGGAACGCCAGCTACTTACCGCGGCCGTGGCAGGCGGGGGTGGTGGTGGAGGCGGTGGTGGTGGCGGAGGAGGGCCTGACAAAGAGCTGCAAGCCAAAGTAGCTACACTGCAACGCGATCTGGACAATTGCAGGAGTTCCAAATCGGGAGGGGCAGATATTGCAGCTATTCAGAAACAACTGGACGAATGCTTATCAGCCAAAAGCGGTACCGCCGTCACCTATCGTGAATGGCTCCGGTATTCGGAAGCAGAAGGATATTATCAATTGCTTACCCAGGGTAACCTGCGTAAAAATGACCGGAAAGTATACTACGACCAGGCGAAACAGATTTTCGACGGCTTACAGGTTTCGACCGCTAATAAGGACATGAAAGCCAAAGCGACAGAGCGGCTTTTGGCATTACAAAAAAATCAGCCCTGAGAAGCAGCATCCCTATCCATCCCATTTATCCATGCAAACCGAAGCACTCAGATACGCGATCACGATCGCACAGTCGCTAGCGCGCGAATACCGGCAGGAGCGGTTTGGTCCCGCACATTTGCTGATGGGCCTGCTGCATAATGATGTGGGCCTGGCTTCCGAGCTCGTCATGGCAGGCAAAGACCTCCCGTACCTGCGCGACTGGGCCGAGGTACGTCTGGAAGAGTGCGCCAAATCCGTAAGGGTACCCGAACTATCCCAGCCCGACAACCAGGCGGCTGCGGCTTTGGAACTGGCCGACCTCATTGCCTTGCAGTTCAATATCGATACGGATCCGCTTTGTGCATTAGCCGCCTTACTCAAACCAGGGGTAGGTTTTTCATCGGATCAGCTGAAATCCCTTCCAATTACCCAAAAAGATGTATTAGCACTTCATAACGCCCCGCCGGTTACCGGAAATGGGGAAAATCAAAGTACAAAACAGGCAATTCCGGCAGCAAAAGGTGCCGGTTACCTGGAAAAATATACTTCCGATAAAACGCAGCGGGCCGCCGAAGGCAAGACAGATCCCATTATTGGCCGTGACCGGGAAATCCGTCAGATGGCGGAAATCCTGGGCAGGCGTAGTAAACCCAATGTGATCCTGACCGGCGAACCCGGCGTAGGCAAATCGGCATTGGTGGAAGGATTTTCCAAGCTCATTGCGGAGAAAAAGGTCCCGCAACTGTTACAAAACGCCCGTTTGCTCGAATTAGATACCGGTGCGCTCGTAGCGGGGGCTTCCTACAAGGGAGAAATCGAAGAGCGGTTAAAGGGTATTTTAAATGAGTTGAAAGGCTTCGATAAAGCTATTTTGTTCATCGACGAAATACACATGCTCCTCGATCCGAAAGGTTCTATCGGCGCAGGGGTCGCTCAGTTGCTCAAACCGGAACTGGCACGTGGCGAACTCACCTTGATCGGCGCTACTACCCCGGAAGAGTACAGAAAGTACATCGAAAAAGACGAAGCATTCTCCCGCAGGTTTGAGGTACTACATGTGGAAGAACCCGACGAAGCCACGGCCACGCGCATGATTGAACATATGCTGCCGGTTTACGAAGCACACCACGGGCTGAAAGTATCCGAGGGTACGGCTGCCGAGGCAGTCAAACTCGCGAAAAGATATGTAAAGGACCGCAGGCTTCCCGACGTCGCCCTCGACCTGCTCGATCGCACCATGGCCGCCATGCGGCTCATGGACGAAGTTTCCGAAAATGAGCTGGCAACCCTGCAAACCGACCTCGATACGCTGATGGCCGTCGACGAGGCAGAAAGGCTCCACGAGCTAAAATGGTTTGCCAGACAGCTGCCCAACAGGCTCAGCCCATTGCTTACCGGCCAGCTCGACGCAAATGAAGATGCCGATCTCGAGACACCCGAAGGCATTCACAATCAATTAAATACAAAACTATCCGCGTTGCGGAATCTCGCCACACGACGATCGGATTCAATAGACAGAAACGATATAGCCGCCATTATCTCCCACAAAACCGGCATACCGCTGGGTAAGCTCCAAAGCTCGGAACGTGACAAGTTGCTGGGGATCGATGAAGTGCTCAAGAAAAGAGTAGTTGGCCAGGATCAGGCGGTGAAAGCATTGAGCGAGGCCATTCTCGAATCGCGGTCGGGATTGATCAAAGCAGGACAGCCTATCGGTTCGTTTTTCCTCCTTGGGCCTACCGGGACCGGTAAAACAGAGATCGCCAAGGCGCTCGCGGATTTCCTGTTCAACGACGAATCATTCCTGATCCGGTTCGATATGTCGGAATTCAAGGAAGAGCATTCGGCGGCATTGCTCTATGGCGCGCCTCCGGGCTATGTTGGGTATGAAGAAGGCGGTTTACTGGTGAACAAAATCCGTCAGAAACCCTATTCAGTGGTTCTTTTTGACGAAATAGAAAAGGCTCACCCCTCCGTTTTCGACCTTTTCCTGCAAATCCTCGACGAGGGCAAGCTGCACGACAGGCTGGGGAAAGAAGGTGATTTTTCCAATGCAGTGATTCTTTTTACCTCCAACATCGGGCAGGAACATATTATTCAGGAATTCAGCAAAGGCGGCATCCCGCAGTCGTCCGATCTGATGGAGATCATGGCCAAGTATTTCCGGCCGGAGTTTTTGGCCAGGCTAACCGAAATCGTCCCGTTTGCACCGATTTCAGAGGATAATGTGGTTAAAATATTTGATATCCATTTGCGCAGCCTTACTGACCTGCTCGACAAACAGGGTATCAGCCTGAACCTCACCCCCGAAGCTCGGAAAAGCATCGCGATGCAGGGTTTCACACCGAGATATGGCGTAAGGCCGCTGAAAGGCGTCATCAGAAACCTGCTCCGAAGACCGGTGAGCCGGATGATCATCTCCGGGCAAGCCGGAAAAGGATCGGTGATCGACCTCAGCACGGACAACAATGGGGAGGTCGTCTGGGATGTTCACCAGGCCGAAGGAATACTCGAATAGCACCCATTTTTATAACACCTTCCAAATCGAACAATGAGTGTACTTGGAAATGCAGTTGCGCAGTTCGCCGAAAACAACCTGGCAGGCCAGGTAGGCAATGGGGAATGCTGGACCCTGGGCGAACGGGCCCTACAAAGCGCTGGGGCCAGAACATCGACGGAGATCATGGGACGCATTGGCCCGAACGACAATTATGTATGGGGTGACGCCGTCACGAAGACCAGCCTGGAAGTAGGCGACATTATTCAGTTCCGTAACTATACCTACCGTTTCAACCGGCCGGATGGTTCCTGGAACGAAGAGACACGCCCCCATCATACGTCGATAGTAGCGGCGGTGATCAGTCCGGGCGTTGTAGATGTGTTCGAATGCAATGTTGGCGGAAGCAGGAATGTACAGCGAAACCGGCTCTATCTGCAGACAGGCGCTGTGACCGGCGGAAGCGTGACGGTTTCGGGACAAATGTGGTATTACCGGCCACAGCCGAGACAAACCACCTGACCCTCCCAACAAGAAGTTATCCATCCCGGCACAACGCTCACAGCGGTAACGCCGAAAACTTGAAACATTATGCACATTCATCTGTTCAGAACTGCGCGACGGTGGGATTCGTGCCTTATCCCGATCGACGATACTACATTCGGAATGATCCTGCAATTCAAGGTGCATCTGGTACGTGTGGAGCCTACGACAAGATTTTTTATGGGTGAAACTTACGCAACAGGTAATGGCATTCTGCACGATACTTACGGCCGTTTTCACCTCGAACGGTGGCCAGACCGCGAGTGGGAGGACTACAAACGCAGGTTCGTGACTGTGGTGCAAAGACACTGGAGCGATAAAATGATACTCGATCCGAACAAGGATTGGTATGTTCCCCGCACCAATGCAGCACGCAATTCGGCCACCATTCAATGCGGGTTATCCATTCAGCTGGTCGACTCCGCAGCGCAGGCGCACCAGACCTACCGGATCATCCACCCGCAGGAGGATACATTTCGATCTTTTGTAGTAGAAGCCGACCGGACCGGTGTATTCACCCAACACGACCTCGAATCGCACTGGAACGACCGCCGCACCCGCATAGGCTCAGAAACGCACAGTGTGTCTTTTTTGCAAACTACTGTTAACCATGAATTCGGACATACCCTCGGCCTGGACCATGTTAACGGGGCCGGCAACAGCGACAGCCATTATGGCGTGACATTGTCCGAAAGAGAAAACCAAATGGGTATGGGCGGGCTGCTCACCGCGCGTCACGCACAGCCGTGGATCCGGCGCCTGCGCAACCACCTGATCCCTCAAACGCATTACGATACCACCGTTGCCTTCCGCGGAAGAGTTGCGAGTCCGCAGCTGATCGAATATTGGGACAACGACTGGCGGCCTGCTACTACGGCAGCTTCCTGAAAATTTTAACGACCAAATCCGCTTGATACAGCGATTAAAGCCATGCAAAAGCTAACCAGATTACTAATCATTACGGGTATTGCCTTTCTTTTCGAATCGTGCAATATGTTCGCTCCGGTAGACCCGCTCACGCCGGCGGCATCGGAGGTGAGTGTCGAGCAGGTGTGGACATCGGGCGCGACGGTGAGGGGAAAAATCGGGAGTCTCGACCCTAAAAACGACCGCCAGGAAAAGAAAAGCGGCAAAATTCTTGAATACGGCTTCGTCTGGGGAACGCAAAACGAGCCTACGCTCGAAGCCGGGACGGTGATCAAAGTAGGCGAAGATAACCCTCCGACCCCGTTTGAATTCGTCCGCGAAATAAGCCGCCTCGATGTCCTGACCACCTATTACGTACGCACTTACGCCCGGAACGAAGGCGGTGGCGTGGGATACGGCCCGGTAGCGACATTTAAAACAGATGATTATGTATTTGCAGAACTTTCAATTGGTAAAATAACGACCACTTCCAAAGTGTCGGCAGACGTTGTCGTCAACATCTTGTCGTTGGGCAATGCCGAAATCACCTCGTTCGGGGTTTGCTATTCGTCCGCGAACGATGAGCCAACGACCAAGGACAGCCGGGCCACGGTGAACGTTAAGGCGACCAAAGGGAGCTTTACAGCCAATGTAAGCGGATTATCTGCCGGAACGACCTACTATGCCCGGGCGTTCGCCATTACTTTGGGCGGTATCATTTACAGCGATGCCACCACAGGGTTCACACTCGGCGAACCTTCTGTTTTTACACCCAAAAAATCATTCACCATGTATTATTCCAATCCTTATGATCTCGATGCAGGCCAACTGGTGTCGCAAATGGGTTCCGACGATTGCACGTGGTATCCCTACAACGAGAAGCCAGGCATTTATCCGAAGAACGGGGCGCGGTTCGCTGTGTTAGGCAAATTGAATTTCGATCAGGTCAAATACGCCGACCTGGCGCGGGCTAACCTCTCAACGAATTTCATCAACGGAAGTTACACCGATGCCAAAGCGAACCAGCTGGAAAACGGGACAGTCATTGCGTTTCTGACAAATCAGGGAAGGTATGGTAAGATGATCATCGATGCGCACGGCGAAGATCGCATACCCGGGACAGCGGGTGGAGGAGATATGGAAGTGACCATTCTGACCTACGACAAACAGTAGTCGTATATATGTATCCGTAAGGCGATTCCGACAGGCTCCGTCATTTACGAAAACCAGTGGAATGATGAAGAAACTCTTTACATTTTTGATGACGCTGCTCGCCGTCCAGGCAATGGCCCAGGACCGGATCTGGCTCGACAACGGCAATCCGGTACAAGCCAGGCTTAGCCGTGCGATGGACAGTAAACTGGAATGGATCGCTTCGGACGGCATTCCGCGGATTTACCACCGAAAACGCTTCCTGGTCATATTCGGGGCCAGCGGGCAATTTATGGTCATCTCGGAATTGAACGAAAGTCCAAACAAGGCACAGACGCAGATCGAAGCATTTTACAAAGCTCCTCCGCGAAATGTAAGTCAGGACATTATCATCAAAAGCGTCCCGCTGACGGTGATTACCGGTAATATTTCCTACGAGAGCGACGAAGTGATCAACTATCTGACAATGGAGGGCAACGCAGCATCCATCAACAAGGAAGAAGTGGCGACGGTTATTTACCGCGATGGCAGGCATGAAATCCTGCGGGACGTGGTGGATGTGGCCCCGTTGCTGGCCCTGGCCCATAAGGAGATCGAAAAAAAAGAAAGGGAGATTGTCAGAAAGGAGCAGGAGAATACTCAAACCCAGCCGGTTGCCAAAAAGGACGTTCCGCCGCCGCCCAAAGAGCAGACAAAACCGGTTCTGACCGACGCGGAATACAAGGAGTACAGTGCGAAAGGCATTAGACGGGTAGACGAATTTACCTCCTACCTGCGGATCATTGGGGATAAAACCCTGAAATCGGAAGAGAAAAACAAGGCTGTACAACAAGCGCTAAGCCTTTTCGAACCGCAGGCGACGGTAGCAGTCAGCTCACCGAAAGGCGTGAAAAAATACCCCGTCAAAGAATACCTCAACCGGCTTAAACTGCTGCCCTATTCCAAAATCAACATTACCTGGAATGAGGTCAAATATGTGAGCGAACTGAAACAGGAGGCCGACGGAAATTACTACGGCATCATCGCCGGCCAACAGGTTTTTGAAGGCTATGCGGCCAACGGAAAGGTAGCTTACGGAGATATTACCCGCAAGAATATCCGCGTCAAACTCGAATCGTATCAGAAAACCATCGACGGCAAAGACACGGTGAACTGGGAAGTTTTATTGGGAAATATAGGGGTCGAAACCAACGAGGGACAATGAAAACCAGGCTATACATCATCCTGCTTCTGTTTCAGGCGGCCATTGGTTCGCTGCATGCGCAATGCGGTTACCTGGCGGGCAAGATCACCGATATTTCGGGCGCTGCACCGCTCGTAGCAAGTCTTTCGGCGAAAACCGACCAGGGTAAGCAGCGGCTCGGCAAGTCAGACAGCCTCGGCGTATTCAATGTTGAAATGCCCTGCCATATGGTCGAGCTAACCATCGAATGCCCCCAATTTCAGACACAGCATATCCCGGTAAATATCGACGGGAAAACCGAAGGTACATTCTTCGTCACGCTCGCTATGATGCCCTTGGGCAAACAAACCAGCGACGAGCCGTATGCACAATCGGAGCAGAAACATTTTGAATTGAAGGATTCGCTGAAAGCGGTTTCCATCGTAAGGCGTATCGAGGCACGCGACGCATTGTCCGACCAGCGGCTTCCGGCAGAGATTTGTCTTTATTATACCCAAAAACAGAAAAAAGACTGCTTCGCACTCACAACCGACCGGCCAAGGGCTGAAATAGTTTTCACGGAAAAAGATATTGTCGCCATCGAAGTTAAAGCTGCCGGTTACCAGAGCTATAACGGCAACCTCATCCTCGATAAAACCGACCAGGAGCCCCGCACGTACATCATCAAACTGAACCGCCAGCGCACGATCCTTTCCGTGAATATCCTGCAAGCGCAACAGGGAATGCTATGCAGGCTGTGGAGCGACGGCCAGTCCGACATTGCCCTGAACCGGGTGAACGACGGCCATTATTTCGCCGAACTCGTACCGGGCCGCAGCTACAAATTTGGTATCGCCCCTACCTCCGGCCAACCTGAACTGGTAACGGCCATGGCGTCGGTCAAAGAAGGCATTACAGTGAAGACTTTACGTGTCGCGGAGCGTGTCGCCGATCGGCCTGCACCGGTAGTTACCCGGGTTGAAACACCGGCAGCCAGAGGCATAACGGCTTCCGACAAAACCCTATACTTCCCCAGAAGTGATTACAAGTTGCCGGCACAATCACGGACCTACCTTGATTCGGTGGCGATGTATATCCTCGAAAACAAGAACAAAGGACTGCGCATTACCGGCCATACCGACAATGTGGGTAACCCGGGCCTTAACCTCACGCTTTCGGAATACCGCGTGCGGGTGATCTCGAGATACCTCATCGGCAAAGGCGTCCCCGAAGGTGCAATTGCAGCGGTGGGCGTCGGCAGCAGGTTTCCCGTCCGCCCGAACGACAGCGAGGAAAACCGTCGCTTGAATAGGCGTGTGGAGGTGCAGATCATTGATTTAGATTCAAAAAGCAACTGAAATATGAAAACGGGAATGAAAAACTTGACCAGTTTCAAATGGCGGGTAGCCTTGCTGATATTGAGCGTCATAGGCGCTACTTTGCCGGCAGGTGCGCAGGCGCTCACACGAAGGGACGCGGACGAAATACGCGTACTGGCGCGCGAAAAAGTAAAAGGCCTCAACGATCTGCTCAATGCGATCGCCAACGAAGACCTCAGCAATTACGAGCGCCGCTACCTGATGATGAACAGCTACATGCCCAGCAACGACCAGATCTTTATTAATGACGGTGTGATTGTCGAGGACGATGTCGACCCGAAGCATAAAGTCGGTGCGCCTGGCCTTGATACGCCTATCGAAAAGTACCTCAGCAATTTTGACCTCTTTTACGTCAAATCTGAAACTAATACCATCGAATTCACCAACCTGGTAGTGTCGGATGTAAAAGTTGATAAATACCCATTTGTAAAAGTCTTTTATACCCAGCATTTCAAAGGCAAAAGCAACAAGGACAATACTCCCTACCAGCCCATTGCCCGCGTGGCCGAACTTCGGGCCGACAAATCGGGGAACGACTGGTTTGTGTTCCTGACCCGCATCGCATTCAATTCCGCAGATATCGCGAAATCGGTGCCGGTAACCCCGAAACCTTCCGCTACCTATGATTCGCTGCAACGCAAAAAAGAGCCGGTCGTAAGCCAGGCCTCCGACCGCAAGCCCGTCGCGAAACCCGAAGATGCGAAGGAAGGTGAGCGGGTTTTCAAAGAGCTCAATAAACCCGACCAGGCAGCTGCCGCAAACGCACGCAAATGGGGAGCCATCAAACTCGGGGCCGGAGTAGCGGCCCTCGCATTCGGTGCGGTGACTTACAGCATGCTCAATAAGGATTACAAGGATTACAAAAAACGGATCGACAATCCGGAAGGCCTTACAAGTTATGCCAAGCCGGGCATTTACGTCTCGGTAGGCGCAGCTGCGGTCGGGCTCGGCGTATCGCTCACTTCGCTCTTCGATTTCAAGCGAGCGAAGCAGCTATCGCAGTAATTTAAATGCATTGTACGGACTCCTAACATTCACCAGGTTGACCGACACGGCCGAAAGCCGATTGCCGACAGCCGATAGCTCTTAAACCATGCCCCAGCCAGCAGCAAGAATAGGCGATATGCACGTATGCCCGATGGTTACTCCCGGAACACCTCCGGTACCCCATGTAGGCGGACCCGTGCTGCCCCCAGGCACCCCCACTGTGCTCATAGGCGGGCAGCCGGCCGCTTGTGCCGGCGATATGTGCGTATGCACCGGCCCGCCCGACTCCATTGTCATGGGTTCCACCTCCGTCATGATCGGCGGAAAACCTGCGGCACGGCTCGGCGACCCTACTGCCCACGGCGGAAGCATCGTAGTGGGTTGTCCCACAGTTTTAATCGGTTAGTATCAATAGTATTTACTTAATCCTATACAACTATGTTCAACTACGGAATAGGCGGTAATGAACGCAAGATTGACCAGTCCAGTGAAGGGATTGCTGATATTCCCCAAAACCGCACCCTTTTCGCCACGCAACTGACTGGCGACCCGGCACCCAGGCCCGAAATGGTTTACGACCTTAAAACGACCGAAGAAGTTTTCGCGCACTACCAGCCGGAAGCGGAAGTAGAATTCATCACGTCCGACGGCAGTCTGATCAACGAGAACCTGCGGTTCCGAAATCTCGGAGATTTTGGCAAAAAAGGAATTATCGCGCAAAGCGCATTCCTGCAAGACCTCGACGCACGCAACGAAGCCTACCAGCAGGTAGTAAGGCACCTCAAAGTGAACAAAATACTGAAAGCCGCATTGGAAAAGCCGGAAGCGAAGGCAGCGTTACTCGGTGTGTTTCAAACGCTGATCAACGAGTTGGAGGAGGCGGGATGATAATAGTGAGTGACCGGGTCGCCGGTGCGATGAGTCAATGAGTGAATGCCTTGCTAGTCAGTAAGTCATTGGGTCAGGAGGTCATTAGGTCAAAAATTCACTCGCAAGCCATTCCGCAACACCAAATTCGCACATTCACTTATTCACTCATTCAAAATTCACTCATTCCCCATTCAATTATTCAGTCATTCAAAATTCAACATGGCAAACGACACAAAAACATCCGACGAAGCCACCCCGGCGCTGCGCGAACGAGTAGCCGTTCCGCTCGAAACCGGTCTTCCGCTTCTTGCCAAATATGGCAGCTACGACCTCGTGGAAACGATCATTGAGGGTGCGGCAAACATTAACCCTGAGAAAAAGGCCCGAAAGAAGATATTTCTCACCGAAGCCGACAAGAAGAAGGAACGTCAGCAGTTGAAAAAGCGCCTCGAACTATGGTCGGAGCTGCTGAGCAGCTCTGAAAGTGTCCCGGAAATGATCGAAGCGGGCCAGAAACAGGCGGACTCTGCATTTGAACTGCTGAAAGAAAACCTGGGCAAGGCTATCGAGCAAATACGGCCGCTCGAACAGTCCTACCGCTCGGTGGCTATGTTTTTCAAAAACACCGAACAGGACAAGGTCAAAAACGTCACATTCCTGAATGCAGCCGCCGACCAGTTGCAAGACCTGGACGTTACGACATTCGTCGATGCCGTTGGCGAGGAACTGGCTTCGAAATACGACCGGCTGGACCTGAGGGAAAATTACTCGATCCTGAATGTACCGGGCTACCTGGGTTCCGGAAAAGTGGTGGATAAGTGGGCGAAACTGGCACATAAGAACAAGGTAATGCTCTTAACCGATTTTATGCACCTGGATGCACCGGAGGATGTAATGGAGCTTTTCGAATCGGCTAATCTTACGGGAGGCGCGGCACATTTGTCGAACGTGATGATGACTTGCAACTGGCTCGTCGGCCGCGCGAAACACGATGATCTGGGCGAAGAAGACGATCTGTACATCCCCCCATCGACCGCATTGGCCGGTAATGTGTACAAAACCCTCATGTCGCAGGTCGCCGCGGGTAAAAAACACGGTACGCTCAGCGAGGTGGACGGCGTGCGGTTCCCGCTTAAAAAATCGGAAATCGCCGATCTGGAAAAAATGGGGCTGATCCCGATGGTGAATGAATACAGCAAGGTAATGGCGTTCTCGGCCAAAACGCTTTTCAACGGCGATAATGTCGGTCTGCAAACCTATTCGGTAGTCCGCGTTTTCGACTACATCACCAAAGTGCTGATCGACTTCCTGAACCGCCGGGCGTTCGAAAACTTTGATTACAACACCAAGAACGACCTGAAAAAGCAGATCATCAAGTTCCTCGACAGCGTTACCGGCCCCGGCAAGCTTATCGAGAAGTTCAGCGTGATGCGGTTCGAGCAGGACAAAAATCAAAAGGACAAGGTCTACCTCGACATCCACATGGTGCCCTATTTCCCGGCGAAAAACTTCATGATAGCCCTGACGGGACAAAAAGGAGACGATCTGGATGCTGCTGCCTGGGCGGCGGAATATGCGCAACAGTGATTGTGAGTCCATGAGTCTAGAGTTTATGAGTCAAGCATTCATACTCTTGTTACTCATAGACCCTAAACTTATAAACTCATAAACTCAACACCGAACGATGCCCTACAGCAGCACGCTAAAAATCGACGGCGACCATGAGTACAGTGTTATGTTCATGCAATTCGAGCTGCACCAGACAGTGGATGATGCAATGTCCATTACGTCACCGATCCAGTGGGCGCATTTGTATATGGAGCTGGAAATGGTGCTCGACGATTTTTTGATTGAGTGGGCCAACAAGCCATCGCAGAAATACGATCTCACAGTAGAGCAATTCGGCGAGATCGGCTCCTTTAAAACACTGAGTTTTAAGGAGGCGGTTTGTATTGAATTTGTAGAAATGTTTGACGATGGCACCGATGACCTCGATAAGGCGCTTACCAGCCGTTTGCAGAATTTCATCACCTGCATTACCGTGACGGCAGGTAACGTGGAGATCAACGAAGCTAAACTCGAAAACTTTTAGGATATGGCCGACCAGGACGCCAGCATCGGGGTAGAAGCACACCTTACCCTCGACGGGAAGGAATTTAAGGTTAGAAAGATCGCCTATGGCTGCAACCGCAATACCGACGAGCGTGGAAGTCCGACGGATTCGCCCAAGGCCAGGTTGATACGCATGACGATCACCCCGACGCAGAACGACGATTTCGCCCTGCTCTACGACTGGGCGTTCAAGAACGACCGCCAGCTCAGTGGGCAGGTAGAGTTCAAGTACGACAACGACTCGCAGATCCTCCGCAAAATGGAGTTTGAAGAAGCTTATTGTGTCGGTTTCCGCGAATCGTTCCGGGCGAAACGGTCGACGATCCGCGGGCACCAGCTGGCACATGTGCCCGATACGAAAGGGTATTTACCCCAGCACCGGGGAAAGGACTATTTTCTGCGCGATAGCAGTCTCGCATTGGTTTACGAGCTTGTGATTTTACCTCAGAAAGTCAAAATCGGACAGGTTGAAATAAGCAGCTAAATGGCACGACAGGTTAACACGAGTATTGAAATCGAGGGTGGCGTCGAGATTACCCGGCACCTCGGGCTGGTGATCGAGCAGGATTTGTTCGCGCATCACTGGTTCGAATTGCTGGTCCCGTTCGATCAGCTGGAAGACGAGGGCGAGCACTTTTTCAATCGTTCGCACCGGGCGGTAATGGGCAAGAAAATCACTTTTTCGTTCAGCCCGCGCCTCGGCTCCGATTCCTTCGACTTCGTATTTCAAGGCATTGTGACCGAGATCCGCCTCAGAAGCCTGAGCGATATGAGCAGCGCATTTGTACTAAAAGGATACAGCCCGACCATCGTTCTGGAAGACTCCGTACAAAGGCGGTCATTCCTGCGGGGAACAGTTCAGGATATTTTCAACACGGTACTTCAACCCTATCCGCAAAATCTCCTCCGAAAACAGCTTAATCCTGAAAATGGCGGCAGGCAGGTCCCATTTACCCAATACAATGAAAGCAATTACAAATTCCTCTGCCGCGTGGCAGACCGTTGTTGCGAGTGGTTTTACTACAATGGGCGGGAGCTGGTGCTTGGAAATAATAGCTCGGAGGAAGTCGATTTCCTGGTGGATGGTTTGCAAAATTTTGATGTCGCATTAAAACTGCAACCGGCGGCATTCAGCTTTGAAGGATATAATTATACTATTCCCGAGGCATTTACCGGACAATCATCCCAACAGAATGTAGACGGCCTCACATCCCTCAGCGAGTTCGCATTGGAACAGTCGGACAGCCTTTTTGCACAAACCTCCCTCCTTCCATCTCCGGAGATCGTGGGCGGCCAGGGCGAGATCGACGAACTGACCAAAATGGAACGGTCGGCAAGAGTTACCTCGATGGTCGATTTCAAAGGCTCAGGCGAAGCGCCTACGATGAGCGTCGGCACTGTGCTGGCTGTGAAAGGTCAGCGACTGAACGAGCGTGGCGAAGAATATGAAGAAAATTTCGGGAAATACCGGGTCGTGCATATCCGGCACGAGGTCAATACGGCCGGAAGCTACCAGAATACATTCCATGCCGTACCGGAGTCGGCACAGCATCCGCCCAATAACCCTCACGTGCGAAACCCCCTCGGGGAAACGGAGCAAGCGGAGGTGATCGCCAACGACGATAGCGAAAGCCTCGGACGGGTACGTGTGAAGTTTTTCTGGAGTCAAGGCCGCCAGCAGGACCAGGAGTCGATATGGATGCGGGTAGGAACGATTCACAATGCCACAGGCCGCGGCGCCAACTTCGTTCCGGAGGTGGGGGCGATGGTTATGGTCGGCTATGAAGGTAATCTGGCGGAAAACCCGTTTGTCATGACCTGCCTTTATCCAAAACCGGAGGGAGATATCAGTTACACCTCCGAAAACAATGATCTCAAGGTTATAGCGACGCGTTCCGGCAACATGATCGTGTTCGTGGACGAGGATGGAGACGCCAAAATCCAGATCAGCAACCGGGATAAGACGGACACCTTTCTGGAATTCGCATTCAAAGACGACGGCAAGATCCGGCTGCATGTCGAAAACGGGCTTTTCGAAGTCAAAGCCAAAGAAATTACCATCGAGGCGACGGAGGACATTACCGTCAGCGCGGGCGGAAAGTTCGATTTACATGCAAGCGAAATCTCTATAAAAGCCGATCAGAGCATCAAAGTAGAAAGCGGTACCGACACCAAAATTAAGGCGGGTACCGAGTTGGACACCGAGGGTACCGCGAGCGCGAAAATGAAAGGGGCACAGCTCAGTCTTGAAGGCGATGCGCTCTCCGAACTGAAAAGCAGCGGTACTACCGTGATCCAGGGCTCGCTCATTACGCTTAACTAAGTTCATATATCCATAATCAATTCATTCACTTTTAAATACTTACAACTATGCCAGCTTCAAGTTTTGACGCTTATTTCACCTGGGAGGGCGGCCCGTCGGGCGACGGCATCGCCGTGATCTCATGCAGCTACTCCCTGTCCCAATCCACCGACGATAAAGGACGTGTTTCTTCCAAAGTGTACGGTGGAAATGTCTTTATACAAGTTGACTCTTCCAGTGCCAGCGATAGCCAGAGCCTCTGGGAATGGATGGTAGACCCTGATGGAAAAAAGGCAACTGCAAAGATCACCTTCAAGAATGTAGACGAGGAGCAAACTCAAAAGGAGCTCGAACTCACCGACGTGTATTGCGTGCAATATGCCGAAAGTTTCGTCGAAACCGGCTCTATGCCGATGACCACCAGCATCACGCTGTCGGCACGCGAAGTGAAGTTGTTTGGTACGCCACATACCAACCGCTGGTAGATGTCACGCTGAGCGTACGGGACCGCCGGGCGGTCGAAGCATATGTACGATGTTACCGTATGGAATGTTTCGACCGCAGCGGCGGCCGCTCCGCTCAACATGACGATCCGCTATGCACGCACGGCCACGATCGTCTCATTATCGACAACGTGGTTCGCCTGGAACGTAAGGTCCGGGTCCATGTAAACGCGGCGCTTGTACCAGGGTTGTTTTTTGTAAAACAGCCATCCGTAGGAAGTTCCGTCGGGTGCGAGATATTCAATCTGGCTGGCGGGGTTACGGTCGTTATAGTCGTTCAGGAAGATGAAGAACAGTTCGCCGAAAAGCATTGAATGCGGCGCTTTGGCGCGGAAGTTCGTAAATGCGGCCTCATCGGCCTTTTTGGTAAACTCAAACTGGATCACCAGCACACGCGAAAGGTCAAGCAAGTCCATATCGGGAAGTGGCTGGCCTATCGGGTAATACCATTTTTTATAGTCCCTGAGAGGGATTTCCAGGTAATTCTGGTAAACCCTCGCGACAAAAACCGGGAATAAAAAACCAACCAGCGCAGTGGCCATCCCTAAACCTTTGGAAAGTTCCTGGGCCAATTTATGGTAAAGAAAGATGACCAGAAGTGCAGTCAGTAATGTAATAAGCAATGTAAAACCGATTGCTCTTGCCGAACGATTCTCGAAAAGGACGTCAAACCATTGAGAAAGCAGGTAGACGTGTAGAATTCCGAATACCAGGTAACAGCCCATGGCCATCGGGTAGGCATCCCGGTAATCGATGACCCAGAAACCCAAGGCTCCTACCAATGTCAGTACGGCTATCAGAACGACTGCATACAATAGTTGAAGACGCTGCTTGACAGTTTTAACAAACGGAAGGTTCATCGGGGATGATTGGAAGTTGGTGAACAGACAAAAATAAGCCAGACTTTCATTAATACAACCACAATTTATTAAACGCCGGATGGAAGATCAAAACTATTCTTTGCCGCTCGCGCTGGACCGCATCGTGGCCGGGCTACCGCATCCTAAATGCCCCGACAGAGAGGCGATCCACCAGCATTTGTATCTCTTAATGGTAACCCATTTTGATGAAAACCGTTTCGACAGCCGCTATGGCTGCGCACTTTGGGAACATGACTTTTCGGTTTTGTCCCAAATTAAATGGAAAGACCTTATACGCGAATCGCTCGAAGAGGCCGTCGGCTCCTATGAGCCAAGGCTCAGCAATGTCAAAATCAGGGTGGAAGTGGAGGAGTTCGAAGTTTTGACCAAGACGAACAACTATGTCCGTAAGCGGGTAGGTATTGAGATCAAAGCGACCATCCGGCGGACCAACGAGCCATTCATATTCTTTGAACGCATTTTCATATCCCCCTTATCCCTGGAATGACATGCCCGACACACTGAGCTATACGAAAGAACACATCTCGCGCAGGCTGATCAAACGCTGCGCCGAGCTTTGGGGCATCGACGAGGCCCAGGCCGATCACTTTGATCCGCTGGTGAAGCTGCTGGTGGAGGCTTGTTCGGTGGAATTTGAAAAGGTAGGACAGGAAATCGAACAGACCGAGCTCCGTCTCATGACCCGGCTTGCCGAGATCCTTTCACCCGAAACCTATAACGGCCCGCGGCCAGCCGTGGCCATCGTACAGGCGCGCCCGCAGGAACCGCTGGGTTGGATCGAACCGGAAAACCAGCTCACCGGCAAGCGCGTAAATGCCCGGAAGGGCGAAACCACCGAAGCGCATTTCGCACCTGTCGGACGTTTTCCCCTTGTCAATGCGACTATTGTGCAATATGCGACACCACAAGGGTTGTTTTCTGTGGAAAAAGGCGGGAAAACATTGGTTGCCAAAACGTTGCCACAACCCGGAGGCGAGCAAAGTATCTGGCTCGGACTGGAAGTCGATCCCGGCATTACGTCGTGGGATGGCTTCCGCTTCTATTTCGATTGGGCGGGCGACGTTGCGGAATACCAGTACCGGGAGTTTTTGCCGGCAACCCGCTGGTCGGGTAATGGCAAGCAGTTACCTGTTCTGAATGGCTTGCAGGACGGAGCGATCGACGATTCCATCCTTATATATCAGGATAGTTTCGTGCGCATTCATAGCGACGACTCCTGGGAAAAGGGAAAAATGAAAGCCGAACCTTACCCCGGGGCATTTGAAGGCATGTTCGACGTCCGGACATTGCAGACGCTGAAGAAACCGCTGGTATGGATCCGGGTAACATGGCCCGCCATATTTCCGGCGGCAGGATTTGACCAAATGAATATCGCATTGAACGCATTCCCGGTTCAGAACAAACAGCTTAACAAGATCACTTACCGCCTCCAAACCGGCTTGAATGGTATTGCATTACCCACCGGTGATGCCTTTATGGGTATTCAAAGTGTTATTAACCAAAAAAATCAGGCTTACACTGCCTCCGAAAAAAACCTGTATACCGACGAGGAAACTACGCCGGGCGTCGCTACGCCCATTGGTACACCGAGGATCTATACGCTCCGCAGGCAGGGTATCGGCCGGTTCGACAAACGTGACGCGCGTGCGGTGCTGTACCAGCTCCTCGAACTTTTGCGCGACGAGGTGACCGCCTTCAACGCGATCGGCGAGGATTTCCTCGCTTCCATTCTCCGCGAAGTAGCCCAGAATATGGCGCGCATTGAGCAAAAGCTGGGCGTCAAAAAAGCCAGCGAAACCACGGCGCAGCCGTTCCTGGTTATCCGGGGTGACAAGAACCCCGATGTGCTTTTCATTTCATACTGGAGTACGCTGGCCGAGCAAGCCAATGGCATTCCCGCGGGTACGCGCCTGCAATCGTATGCGGCCTCGGGCGTAAGCGGGGGGGATATTGCGATGCTTACGCGGTCGGCAGATGGAAAAGCCAGGCCAGACGAAACGGATTATGTGAACCAGCTCAGGAAGAACATCATCACGCGGAACCGCCTCGTGACACTGGAAGATGTCCGCGCATTCTGCGCAGCCGAGCTGGGCGACCGGCTTCGGAAAGTGCAGGTAAAACCGCATTTCATGCCAGGAAAAATGCCCGGGCAGGGCTTTGTGCGCTGTTTGCAGATCGGCCTTACGCCTGCCGCCATACGCACGGGCGAAGACTGGGCCCGCGAATGCGAAATGCTGCAACTGAAAGTCACCCGCCTCTCCACCGGCATGTACCCCATCCAGGTAACCACAATCCCCAACAACTCCTGACTATTCCCGACAACACCTGACTATTCTGACTCCTGACTACTTCTGACATTTAACCAAATGGAACCCCGACCCGACCTGAAAGCCGAATTCATCGCAAGCGCCTGGCTCGAAGACGCCATCCCGCCCGGGCAAATCCTTTTCCGGCCGCTTGGCGACTTCAAAAGGCGCAGCCATCATGACATCGAAAGCACACGCGAACTGGAATTGGGAAATTTTAAGGGCCGGGTGATAGAATCGAACCGAAGCGGGATTTACGACCATTTGCCGGAGCAGCTCTTCCATTTGCCCTCATCGGCCAGTTTAAATACGGTCAAAAAGAAAGTCGATGAGATCCGCCTGCAACGCGAGAAGGAGCAGAAATCAAGGCTGTTCTTTCTGCCTTTGGAACAGGAGTTTTTCCTCAACCGGGTGAGCCTCGCGCGCCTGGAACAATGTGCCTGGGAGCTTGGCCCGGATTCAGGCTTGCTTGGAGAACTGAAAGCATTCTGGCAGGCACCCGCATCGCTCGACGAAAGCGTGTTCGTGCAATTGCTGCCGTTTCTTCCCATGGTCGCTCAAAACCGCGGCAATCTCGACAAAGCTGCTGAGATCAGCTCGGCTGCATTACGACTGTCTGTTACCATCCAAACCGTTTTTGGTTTGAAATACCATTTTGAATCCAGTGCCGGTATGGGCGATGCCTTACTGGGTGCGGATACCTCGCTTGGGGGCGAACTGGACACCTATTTACCGCAAATCAATATCGATATAGAAGTTCCGACCCCGGCGGATCTTGCCAAATACCTGCACAACAAAAATTTTGACCTGCTGGTAAACTGGCTGT
The DNA here is from genome assembly GCF_038440355.1 of Dyadobacter sp. OTU695. NCBI lineage: Bacteria > Pseudomonadati > Bacteroidota > Cytophagia > Cytophagales > Spirosomataceae > Dyadobacter > Dyadobacter sp. OTU695. The sequence goes on from NZ_JASATN010000010.1 coordinate 93,621, forward strand.
TGGGCTGGTTTATACCCGTAGAATACGATTTTGCCGTTTCACTAAAACTGCCCGTTGAAACGTCCGCATTGACCATCGCTTCCGACGACGGCTTCTCCGTTCCGTTAGGTTACGCTACCCTGGCAGCGGGCTAGCGTTCCCGGCCGCATTTCTGCCATATCTTTTATTTAATTGATTATCATTCGCTTATAGAAAGTAATCAGAAAGTGCCATTTCAGCTTAAAACACACACAAAACACAAGTTATTAACAGAATAGTAACATTGTCTCACCGGAAATTTATCTTGCGATTCTGGTTTTTTCGAATCAAATTTGCGGTTTCAATGAAATCCCGAATCTGAAAGTGAAGACTGTACGAGTGATTAACCAGGCCATCAGCTTAATGCTAGCCGTCATGTTATTGACGGTGGCGGGGGCGCGGTCATGGTCGGATCATACGGATCGGAGCGCTTTTCAAGGTGCCAAAGCGGGGGTTATTGCCAAAGACCTGGCTAAAAAAGCCAATACCCAGCCCAGCCAGTCGGATCAACCCGAGGTAAGTGCGCTCAGTTTGAATGCGGTCATTACGCCCGCTATTTCCTTCGATTTTTACCAATACCTGTATTTTTTACCACAGCCTGTCTGGCATTTCGTTGCCAAAAAGCTCGTTGTCCGGACCGCATTCACCGAACCGGTATTCCTGGTCTCGCATTTCCAGCGGGTTTTCGGCAGATTCATCGTCACCAACGCTCCGTAATGCGTGAGCGGGCCGAGCAGGTCCGCAAGTACGCATTTTCTCAGAAAGCCTGTGCCATTTCACTTTTCCAGCAGGGTTGTTTCCAGTTGTATTTCAAGCATTTCAATTAAATTTTTCATTACAAAATGACCAACAAGAACGGGATAATCGCGTTGACGATCGTCATCGCCCTTATTAGCGTCTATAATCTGTCCTTCACTTTTGTGTCGCGCAACTTCAAAAGCAAGGCCGTAGCCTATGCGACCGATGCGAAAGGAGAGGTGGATTTGACCAAAAAACAACATTACATCGACTCCCTGTGGCGTGAAGAGGTTTACCTCGGCCACACTTTGCAAGAAGTAACGGAGCGCGAACTGAACCTTGGCCTCGACTTGCAGGGAGGTATGCACGTAGTATTGGAAGTAGCCCCTGCCGACATCCTGAAAGGGATGGCTGGCGGCAACGCACGCAGCGTGGCATTCCAGAATGCGTTGAAAAAAGCGGGTGAGGATAAATCTGCTAACAACAGCACGTTTATCAACCGTTTTGTAACTGCATATAAAGAAGCTGCGCCGAATACAAGCCTCGCTTCGGTGTTCGCTACAAGCGCCAACCGTGGCAAGATCAACAGCAACTCGTCGGATTCGGACGTGATCAAAATGCTGAACACGGAGATCGACGGTTCTATCGATCGCGCGTTCCAGATCACCCAGGCTCGTATCGACAAATTCGGTGTAACCAACCCAAACATTCAGCGCCTGCCTGGCCAGAACCGCGTTTTGGTTGAGCTTCCCGGTGTGGATAACCCTGAGCGTGTTCGCCGCCTGCTTTCCGGTGCTGCGAAACTGGAATTTGCAGAAGTATACCTGACCCAGGAACTCGGAGCAGGCCTCGAAGGTCTCGGCCGGTACCTGACCCAGCAGGCTGAGCTTGAAAAAGCGGCCAAGAAAACCGCTGCACCTGGTGCCGCTACTGCTTCTACCGACACTACTAAAAAATCAACAGAAGGTGGCCTGGCTGCCCAATTGGCGCAAAAATCGGATACTACTAAGACTGACTCCGCTGCATTGGCGGCTCAGAGTGCTGCATTAACCAGCCTTTTCGTACCGATGCCACAAGGCCTTGGCGTATATCTGAAAGACACTGCGCGCGCCAGCCAAATCCTGAGCCGCCCCGAAGTACGCTCGCTTTTCCCTGCCGACCTCGTATTTATGTGGGACCGCAAAGGCACCGAAGCAGGTGGTAACCAGTTGATCCTGCCGTTGTATTTCATTAAGAAAACCAATGGAGAAGCGGCTATGGAAGGCGACGTGATCGTGAATGCAAACCACGACTACGACGACCGCGGCCGTCCGGAAGTAACGATGCAAATGAATGGAGAAGGTGCCCGCAAATGGCGTTCGCTTACTGCACGCAGCGTAGGCCGCCCGGTAGCGATCATCATCGATAACCTGGTTTACACGGCTCCAACCGTACAAGGTGAAATCCCGAATGGTAATTCCAGCATCACGGGTAGCTTCACAGTGGAAGAGACCAAAGATATGGCGAACGTGCTGAAAGCAGGTAAACTGCCAGCTCCGACGCACATTGTAGAAGAAGCCGTTGTAGGTTCTTCACTGGGTGCTGAGGCGATCAACGACGGTTTGTGGTCTTCGGCAGTAGGTCTTCTGATCGTACTCGTGTTCATGGTGGCCTATTACAACCAGGCTGGCTGGATTGCTGATATTGCGCTTTTGATCAACTTGTTCTTCCTGTTGGGGGTAATGGCTTCCCTCGGAGCCGTACTGACGCTTTCGGGTATTGCGGGTATCGTGCTCTCGATCGGTATGGCGGTGGATGCCAACGTACTGATTTATGAAAGTATTAAAACCGAATTGGCTGGCGGAAAACCGTTTGCCCAGTCGATCCGTGACGGTTTCAAGCACTCTCTCACGGCGATCATCGACTCGAACGTAACGACGCTTTTGACAGGTATTATCCTCTACACATTCGGTACAGGTCTGGTACTTGGTTTTGCAACAACCCTCGTACTGGGTCTTTTAACCTCATTGTTCAGTGCGATCTTCATTACCCGTTTATTGCTTGAACAAAAACTCAAAAACGGCAAAACCTTCGCATTCACGAATACCCTGACCAAAAACTGGTTCCAGGATAACCACTTCGACTTCGTATCGCAACGTCGTCGCTTCTACGTTATTTCCGCGGCCATCATCGCGATCGGTGTGGGTTCGTTCATTTTCAAAGGTTTCGGTCTGGGTATCGACTTCAAAGGCGGGCGTTCTTATGTGGTTCGTTTTGAAAACAATGTGGATGCGGATGCGCTCCGTACCAACATGGACGAAGTGCTTGGCTCTACTACGGAGGTAAAAACTTTCGGTGGACAGGATCAGGTAAAAATCACTACTGCCTACCTGATTGAAGACACGACTCCGGAAGCCGATCAGAAAGCAGAATTGAAAATTATTGAAGGAACCAAGAAAATCGCCAACAACCCTGCCAAGATCGTTAGCTCGAACAAAGTGGGTCCTACCATGGCGAAAGACACCTTGTGGAGCGCGGTTTACGCGGTATTGCTTGCATTGGCAGCTAACTTCGTGTACATCCTCATCCGTTTTAAGCGCGTAGCATTCTCGTACGGTGCCGTGATGTCCCTTGCACACGACGTGGTGATTATCCTCGCGATCTTCTCGTTGTTCAACGGCTGGTTACCATGGTCACTCGATATCGACCAGGCATTCATCGGTGCGATCCTAACCATGATTGGTTATTCTATGAACGATACCGTCGTAATTTATGACCGTATCCGTGATTACCTGGCCGATGAAAAGTCACGCGGGCAAAACCTGTCGACCGTTATCAACAACGCGTTGAACAGTACTTTGAGCCGTACGGCAGTAACCGGTATTTCGGTAATCCTCGTATTGATCGTCCTGATGATCTTCGGCGGAGCGGTGATCCGCGGATTTACCTTCTGTATGCTGCTCGGTGTGATCGTAGGTACTTATTCTTCCCTTTTTGTAGCGGCACCTATCGTGGTCGACCTGCTGCAACGTTCAAAGAAGAATGAACCGGCGGTGGCGGTAGCGGCAGATGCTACGGCGGTAGCGGCGACGAAAAAAGTTAAGGCTTAATTTTAAAGAATAAAAGAGGGTAAGTTTTGTACTTACCCTCTTTTTCTTTGGCGTCTATACGTAGTTAGCAAATTTTCTTTTAGCTTTATCAGAACCATCATTTCTACAACAACGAACCCAATATATGGCAAGTCAACTCTGGATTAAGAAACCACTTGAAAAACTAATGCAGGAGTCCTCCGGTGAGGGGAACCAGCTCAAACGCACGCTCGGGCCGGGAAGCCTGATTGCGCTCGGGATTGGGGCTATCATCGGTGCAGGTCTATTTTCCATCACGGGGGGAGCAGCCGCGAACCAGGCTGGCCCTGCTATCACCATCTCCTTTATCGTAGCGGCATTGGGCTGTGCATTCGCCGGCCTTTGCTATGCTGAGTTTGCATCGATGATTCCCGTTGCCGGTAGTGCTTACACCTATTCCTACGCCACCATGGGCGAATTTATCGCCTGGATCATTGGCTGGGACCTTGTATTGGAATATGCGGTGGGCGCAGCCACGGTAAGTATCAGCTGGAGCCGGTATTTAGTCAAGTTCTGTGAGGGTTTCGACGTGCATTTACCCACGGCCCTGACAGTCGGCCCGTGGGATGGCGGGATAATCAACCTCCCCGCTATTTTCATCGTTATCCTGATGAGTTTGCTGCTGATGAAAGGAACGCAGGAAAGCGCAACGGTGAACGGTGTCATCGTGGGCCTGAAAGTTGCCGTTGTGATCATCTTCATTGTCCTGGGTTGGAAATACATCAACGAATCGAACTACGTACCTTACATTCCTGACAATACGGGTAAATTTGGCGAATACGGTTTCAGCGGGATCATACGGGCCGCCGCGATCGTCTTTTTCGCCTACATTGGTTTCGACGCCGTGAGTACCGCCGCGCAGGAAGCCAAAAACCCCAGAAAAGACATGCCGATCGGTATCCTCGGGTCACTGGTTATCTGTACCATTCTATATATCCTGTTTGCCCACGTTATGACCGGCGTAACGCCATACACCTCATTCAAAGGCCAGGACGGTATCGCACCGGTTGCGGTGGCGATCGAGTCAATGGGTACGCCTGACGCCAGCGGCGCTATCCACCCCGACTACCCATGGCTGAACCGCGCGATTATCGTTGCGATCCTCGCAGGTTACGCCTCCGTGATCCTGGTCATGCTTTTAGGTCAGAGCCGTGTATTTTTCAGTATGAGTAAAGACGGCTTGTTGCCGCGCGTTTTCTCGGCGGTACACCCTAAATACCAGACACCCGTTAAAAACAACACCATGTTCCTGGTATTCGTAAGCCTTTTCGCTGCATTCGTGCCTGCGCGTGTGGTAGGTGAGATGACGAGTATTGGTACATTGTTCGCATTTATACTCGTCTGTATCGGTATCATCGTGATGCGCAAGCAAATGCCTGACGCGCCGCGTGCTTTCAAAACACCGCTCGTACCGCTCGTTCCGATCCTGGGTGTATTCACCTGTTTCTTTATGATGGCGTTCCTGCCGTTGGATACCTGGATTCGTCTGTTTGTGTGGATGATCATCGGATTTGATGTGTATTTGTTTTACGGCATCAAAAACAGCTTCCTGTCGAACAGGTTGCCGGCATCCATTGCGAAAGGCAGCAAAACTGTGGCTTTGGTAGGTATTGTGCTGGCTGTAATGCTCGCTGTCATCGCCTATTTCCACCATTTGCAAACAGAAGGTACAGATACAGGAATCTACTATTTCTCCCTGATCTTCGCACTGATCCACCTGGTAACCTTCGGTGTTGCGCAAACCAAGAAGGCTTAACCAGATATCGTTGATAAACGAAAGGGGCCATTCCGTTCGGAATGGCCCCTTTCGTTTATCAACGATATCTATTAAAACCGTGACAGCACCTTTTCCGAAACCGTCTGCCCGATGGACAGGGACGAGGTAGCCGCGGGAGATGGCGCATTACATACGTTAATGGCCGTTTTGTTTTCGATAATGGAGAAATCGTCCAGCAAACCGCCGTCGTAGTCGCAAGCCTGTGCGCGTACGCCGGAGCCGCCGGGAATGAGGTCTTCGCTCTGGATTTCGGGGATCAGGCCCTGCAATGCTTTCGTAAATGCTGCTTTGGAAAATGAGCGGTAGTATTCGCCCAGACCGGTGCGCCAGTATTTTATCGCAACTTTCTGGAAACCCGGCCAGGAGAGCGATTCCAGCATCTCCGGCACATTGATATCCAGCTTGCCGTACCCCTCTCGTTTGAACGCAAAAACCGCATTCGGTCCCGCTTCGATACCGCCCTCGATCATGCGCGTGAAATGCACGCCCAGGAACGGAAAGTTTGGATCCGGAACGGGGTAAATAAGGTTTTTGACCAGATAATGCTTCTCGGGACGGATCTTATAATATTCCCCGCGGAAAGGGATGATACGGACATTGATATTCTCAGGCTGCGTAAGCTGCGCCACTTTATCGGAATACAGTCCGGCGCAATTCACGACCAGTTTTGTTTCAAAAACCTTCCCGGTAGCCGTAACCACCTCCGAATACGTATTGCGGTTTTTTACATTTGTTACTTTCTCGCTGAAAACCACCTCGCCACCGAGTGACCGAAACTTCTCCGCATATTTTTCACAAACTGTTTTGTAATCGATTATGCCGGTATAAGGCACCCAAATGCCTTCAAGCCCTTTTACATGCGGCTCTATTTCCTTCATTTCACCCTCGGAAATCATGCGGTTGTTAACCAATCCATTCTGACTTCCACGGTCAAACAGGTTACGCAGCAATGGACGTTGCTCTTCGGTAGTCGCTACTACTATTTTTCCACACAAATCATAGGCAACACCTTCCTTCTCGCAGAAGTCAATGAGCATCTGGTAGCCGCGAATGCAGTTTGTAGCCTTTAAACTGCCTGGTTTATAATACAATCCTGAATGGATCACGCCACTGTTATGGCCGGTTTGGTGCTTAGCTACTTCGTTTTCCTTTTCAAGCAGAACCACTTTTAACAAGGGTTTCTGCTCTTTGATTCTCAGCGCTGTCGCCAGGCCCACGATGCCGCCGCCTATGATAGTAATGTCGTACATATATTCAAATACTTTTTCCTTACTTAACCGGGGAAGGAGATTTTCCCCATTGAAACACCCGGTACACCTTTCTTTTCACCGAAGTACAAGGCCTCGCCCGCAACCGCTTCATTCGCCAAAACGGCAAACAATACCGCTTCCTTGGCATCACCGGAGACGCCCAGTTCATCGATCAATCGAATATTTTGGCCCAGCAACCTGCCAATCGCATTCATCAGCGTGGGATTATGCGCGCCCCCCCCGCTTGCGTAAACTTCAAATACTTCTCCTGCCGGCATGGCATTGCGGATAGCTCCTGAGATCGTTTCCGCGCTGAATTGGGTCAGCGTGGCGATCAAATCCTGTGGTTCGACCGAATTTCGTCCCGAAAGCCGCATGGCATTCACCACATAATCGGCGCTGAACACTTCTGGACCCGTCGTTTTCGGAAATGGCTGTTCAAAAAACGGGGCATTTTTCAGCGCTTTCAGCAATGCGTCATCGATCGTACCACTGGCTGCAATATTGCCATTTTCATCGTACGGCTTTCCGAAATGCTGGCGGGTGAATGCGTCGATCAATGTATTTCCCGGGCCGGTATCGGTCGTGAAAACGGCCGACGCATCAAGGTTACCGGGCAGGAACGTAAAATTGGCGATGCCGCCCATGTTCAGCAATATCCTGTTCTCCCCTTTTTGAGAAAACAGAAAATAATCACCGTAAACCGCCAGGGGTGCGCCTTCTCCTCCTGCTGCAATGTGTTTTTGCCTGAAATCGCTGAGGGTTATAATTCCCGTTTTGACCGCAATATGATCGCCGTCACCAATTTGCAGGGTCGCATTGGGAAAGCCTGCTATTCCATGCTGCTTTTGAGGTGCGTGGAAAACAGTTTGTCCGTGACTTGCGATTAAATCGACCTCGGAGGCACTAATTCCCCACTCGGCAAGGCATTCCAGGATTATCTGCCCGTGTTGCAGACCGATGAATGGGTTCAGCAAACAAAGCTGCTGAAAGTCGATCTGCCTCCTGGCAAAAATCTCGCGCACGGCATTCCTGAAACTTTCCTCATAGGGCACCGTCTTGAAATGCTCCACCTTCAACTGCGTCTCAGGTCCGCTACCCGCAACGTGGCAAAGCGCCACATCCAGCCCATCGAGCGAGGTGCCCGACATCAGCCCAATGATCCTGCGCGATGGTTTACGGCTCAGCGCGGAAAGCTTTTCGACGTGTTCTTTCACAAGTGTATTGCTAAAAAACGGGCCAGCCTTTGAATGAGCTGGCCCGATTGGATTCGTTGGAAACAGTATTACCCGTTGTTTTCACCTTCGGGAGGCGCTCCTTCAGGTTTTGGTCCGGCTCCCGAAGGAGCACCGGAAGGTTTCTGTTGTCCCCTGTTACGGTTGTTACGGTTATTCCTGTTCCCTTCGTTGTTATTCCTGGGCCCCTCGTTGTTGTTACCCTTATTACGGGGTTCAGCACCGGGGTTATTATTGTTACCTTTATTTCGCGGCTCCCCGCCAGGATTATTGCCCTTGTTCCGCTGGCCTTCGTTCGGATTGTTGCCTTTGTTACGAGGTTCCTCTCCGCCGTTGTTACCGCCCCTGTTTCTCTGTCCCTGGTTTGGATTGTTGCCTTTGTTCGAGGGCACATTTCCGGTAGGATTGACGATTCCGGGCTCATTCCCTGCATTTTCGGCAATGCTATTCTCAGGTCCGCCATTTCCGCGGCCTTTGCCTGACCGGCTCTTTTTCTTTTTCCTTTTCTTCTGCTCGTCGCTGTACTTTTTATCCAGGTTTTCCAGATCGCTGTTCAATTTGCCAGGAGCCCTGTCTGCACCTTTCTCGGGCTCGGGTGTCAGGATTTCGAGCGATTCGGGGATAATGTCCTTTTTATTCAACTCGATGATTTCCAAGACCTTTCCTATGGGTACGGGATACCAGTTTGTATCCTTATCAAACCCGAACCACATGATCTTCTTGAAAATATCGGTCTTCTGTAATGTAGCAACGCCCTTTTTGGTTTTCAGTGGCGCATCCACCGTAGGGATATCCCGCAATGCATCGATGTACGTTTCAAGCTCGTAGTTCAGGCAGCATTTCAGCCTTCCGCATTGGCCGGAAAGTTTGGCCGGGTTCAAAGAAAGGTTCTGATAACGCGCCGCCGCGGTTGAAATATTCTTAAAATCGGTGAGCCAGGTCGAGCAGCAAAGTTCTCGCCCGCAGGAGCCTAACCCGCCCAAACGGCTCGCTTCCTGCCGCAGGCTGATCTGCCGCATTTCGATGCGTACCTTAAATTCTGACGCAAGCATTTTGATGAGCTCCCGAAAATCGACGCGCTCCTCGGAAGAATAGTAGAATGTCGTTTTGGTATTATCCGACTGGTATTCCACATCCGAAAGCTTCATATTGAGCTTCATATCCCGGATAATCTCACGCGTACGGTAAAGCGTAGGCATCTCGCGCGCCATCGCCTGCGTGTACTTGTCGAGGTCCTTCTCCGTCGCGATGCGATAGATCACATGCAGGTCGTCGTTCATCTGGACATTCTTGCGCTTCATCTGTAAACGCACGAGTTCGCCCTGCAACGATACCGTTCCAATATGCTGGCCGGAAGCCATTTCACAAACCACGTAGTCGCCTGTGACGAATTCCAGCTGATTTATATTCCGGAAATATTCCTTCCTGCCTCCTTTGAACTTGACTTCGACTACATCAAAACGCTGTCCCGACGGCACGTCCATGTGACTGAGCCAATCGAAAACATTCATTTTATTGCATCCGCCTGTTCCGCAGTTTCCTTTACTTCCACACCCGGCTGCGGCGGTACCGTTAGTACTGCAGCCCCCGGATGAACATGATCCACATCCCATAATTACTCCGCTTCATCAATCGTTATAACGAATTAAATCCACGCCAATATCGTGCCGGAAATATTTCCCTTCATATTGTACTGCCTGCGCAGCCCGCTGTGATTTGTGCACTGCGTTTTCGAGGGAATTGGCCAGGCCGGTTAATGCCATAACCCGTCCTCCGTTTGTCACGACTTCAGCGTTTCCATTAAAAGTGGTACCTGCATGGAACACATGCACATCATCCACTTTTTCTGTTCCCGAAATCACTTTTCCTTTTTCGTAATCCTCAGGATAGCCGCCCGATACCACTACCGTCGTCACTGCCACTTGCGGTGAGATTTGTAAATCAAAGTCTTGCAGCGTGCCTTTGGCTGTCGAGGCCATCAGCATCGCAAAATCAGACTGGATACGCGGGATTACTACTTCGGTTTCGGGATCGCCCATGCGGACGTTGTATTCAATCACGTAAGGTTCGCCTTTTATATTCATCAAACCAATAAATATAAAGCCTACATATTTGATACCTTCGCTCTGAAGGCCATGCAATGTAGGTTTAACGACCTTCTCCTCTACCTTTCTGATAAAATTAGCATCCGCAAACACGACCGGGGACACCGCGCCCATTCCGCCCGTATTGAGGCCCGTATCGTTCTCGCCGATACGCTTGTAATCTTTCGCTTCGGGCAGAATTTTGTAGTGCTCTCCATCAGTAAGCACAAAAACCGATAATTCTATCCCTTTCAGGAATTGTTCTACGACAACTTTGTTGCCTGCCTTACCGAATTTACCATCCAGCAGCATCTCCCGGAGCGCCTGTGTAGCGTCGGAATGCTTCTCGGCAATAATCACGCCTTTGCCGGCCGCCAGGCCGTCGGCTTTCAGTACGATAGGTAACGACTGGTTTTCGAGGTATTCCAAACCTACTTCCATCTCTTCGGCGGTGAATGTACGCGATGCAGCGGTTGGGATACCGTATTTCTGCATGAATTGCTTGGAGAAATCTTTGCTGCCTTCGAGCTGTGCACCTGCCTTGTCGGGGCCGATAATGCGTACTTTGGAAAGATCTTCCCGCGCATTGAAATAGTCGACCACCCCGTTCACCAGCGGTTCTTCGGGGCCTACGATCACGAGTTCGATATTATTTTCAATTACCGCGTTGGCAATGGAGTCAAAATCGTTGTAAGAAATGGATAGGTTCGTTGCTACGCCCGCAGTCCCGGCGTTTCCGGGAGCCATAAACAAGGTATCGCAAAGAGGGCTTTGGGCTATTTTCCAGGCAAAAGCGTGTTCTCTTCCGCCTGATCCCAAGATGAGTATGTTCATAACAGGTTTTAAAAATTCAAAAATACTGATTGTCCGGCAAGTATTCCGGGGGTGCTAGTTGGCTAGTTCCGACAAAAACTTGATCCGCATCAGCCGCAATTCTTCTTCACTGACTTCCTCGCCTTCGAATTCATTCAGCGCAGCGCCGATGTTGTCGGTCTCGGCGGTCATAAAATAATCGTAAATATCCTGCTGACGCTCGCGGTCGATCACCTGGTTAATGTAATAGTCCAGATTGAGCTTCGTGCCGGAGTAGCAAATGTGTTCCACTTCCTCGATCACATCCGCCAGGGCAAGGTCTTTCACTTCGGCAATCTCGTCCAGACTTACCTTCCTGTCGACTTGCTGAATAATGAAAATCTTGATCTTGGATTTGTTGACGGTGGATTTGATCACCACATCTTTCGCCGTTTCGATCTCGTTCTCCTCCACATACCGTGAAATGAGTTCGATAAACGGCCGGCCGAACTTCTGTACCTTCCCCATTCCCACGCCATTGATCTGCGCCATCTCCTGCTGAGTGGTAGGGTAAGTTGTGGCCATTTCTTCCATCGAGGGATCCTGGAAGATTACATAAGGAGGGAGGTTTTTCTCCTTCGCCACCTTTTTTCGCAATGCCTTGAGCATTCCGAGCAGCGCCTCGTCGTAAGCATGCGCACTTCCGTTTCCGTTCACAGCGTCCTTATCGTCGTCTTCGGACTTCACTTCCTCCTCTTCGAAGTTGTGGTCTTTTTGAAGCGTGACCGGGTACGGATCGTTCAGGTATTTGGCTCCTTTTTCCCCCAACCTGATAACTCCGTAATTCTCGATGTCTTTCTCGAGGTAATTCAGGATCACGAGCTGGCGTATTGCCGACACCCAGTAGTCGCGCGACTCATTCAATTCCAATCCTTTACCAAAAACTTCCAGCTGATCGTGTTCGTAGCTTTTTACGTACTGGTTGTCGGTGGCTGTGAGTAAATCGGCAATGTGGTCGGCGTCGAAGCGTTGCTCGGTAAGCGCTACCGATTTGAGGATCAGGATCACGTCTTCCTGCACTTTCAGTTTCTCTGTCGGCTTGTTGCAGTTGTCGCAAAAACCGCAATCCTTTTCGAGATACTCCCCGAAATAGCTTAGCAACTGCCTGCGGCGGCACACGCCCAATGTTGCATAGGCCACCATTTCGTTCAGCAAATGGCGCGCATTGTCGCGTTCGGTAACCGTTTTGTCCTTGTTAAACTTTTCGAGCTTCTGAATGTCGTCGTAGCTGTAAAACATCAGGCAGTTACCTTCCAGCCCGTCGCGGCCCGCACGTCCTGTTTCCTGATAATAACCTTCGAGCGACTTCGGCACATCGTAATGGATTACAAAACGCACATCCGGCTTGTCGATCCCCATCCCGAATGCGATTGTAGCCACAATTACGTCGCACTCTTCGTTCAGGAACGCGTCCTGGTTAGCCATCCGAGTGTTGCCATCGAGCCCAGCATGGTACGGTAATGCACGTACGTCATTGACGTTCAAAAGCTCTGCTACCTCTTCCACCGTCTTGCGGCTCAGGCAATACACAATGCCCGACTTGCCTTTGTTATTACGGATATAGCGGATCAGCTGCTTTTTGACGTCCTTCTTCGGACGGATTTCGTAGTAGAGGTTTTTTCGGTTAAATGAAGACTTAAACGTCTCAGCCTCTTCCATTTGCAGGTTTTTCCGAATATCCTGCTGTACTTTCGGCGTGGCGGTGGCTGTGAGCGCAATAATGGGCAGCCTGCCGATATTCTCGATAATCCCGTAAATACGACGGTATTCGGGGCGGAAATCATGGCCCCACTCCGAAATACAGTGGGCCTCGTCGATCGCTACGAACGAGATCTGTACTTTTTTCAGAAAATCGAGGTTGTCTTCCTTGGTAAGGGATTCAGGGGCAATGTAAAGCAGTTTAAGGCTTCCATCAAGCGCGTCGGTCTTGACGCGCGTCATTTCAGCTTTGGTAAGCGTGGAATTCAGGAATTGGGCATTGATACCGAACGCAGTAAGCTGGTCGACCTGGTTTTTCATCAAGGCGATCAACGGGGAGATCACAATAGTCAGTCCATCGCTCACAAGGGCAGGCAGCTGGTAGCAGAGAGACTTCCCCGCGCCCGTGGGCATGATCACAAACGTATTTTTACCTAGAAGGATATTTTGTATGATAACTTCCTGATCTCCGCGGAATTGGCTGTACCCAAATATTTCTTTAAGCTTCCCTTTCAATGTGTCTGTTACGACTTTATCAACCTGCTGTACCATACTCTGTTCACAAAATGGTTATTCCAAACTTCCCTATCTTTGCGCTTTGAAATAAATAATGACTTTTTGTCTCTCTAAACTGTGTTTCAGATTTGAAATTAATAAAAAATATTCAGTCAACCGCAAAAGAAGTATTACGTCAGGAAGCAGAAGCCCTGCGTAATCTGATTGAATTGATTGATGATGAATTTGAAAAATGCGTATATGCCATTTTACATTCCGGAGGGCGCGTTGTTGTCTCTGGTGTGGGTAAAAGCGCCATTGTAGGACAGAAGATTGTAGCCACGCTGAACTCCACAGGAACGCCGGCTTTATTTATGCACGCAGCCGATGCAATCCACGGCGATCTGGGCATGATCCAGGACAACGACGTGGTAATCGTTATTTCCAAAAGCGGCGATACGCCTGAGATCAAAGTACTGGTGCCGCTGTTGAAACGGACCGGCGTGCAAATGATCGCGATGGTGAGCAACAAGGATTCTTACCTGGCCAAAAACTGCATTCTGACCCTTCATGCATATGCTCCCGCAGAGGCCGACCCGCTCAACCTTGCGCCCACGACCAGCACTTCGGTAACGATGGCACTCGGCGACGCGCTCGCAATATGCCTGCTCGAAGCACGCGGCTTCACGCACGATGATTTCGCAAGGTACCATCCCGGCGGCTCCCTCGGCAAGCGACTCTATCTAAAAGTCTGCGATCTTTACCCGCACAACGCATTACCGACCGTAAATGAGCAAGCCACATTGCAGGAGGTAATTCTGGAAATGACTTCGAAACGCCTTGGCGCAACGGCGGTAGTTAGCGAAAATGGCTTGATGGCGGGCATTATCACCGATGGTGATTTGCGAAGAATGCTGAAAACCTATGGCGCAGCCGGACTGCTGGACCTGCATGCCCGGGATATTATGACAGCATCACCGATTACCGTTTCCCCTGATGAATATGCCGTGAATGCGCTGGAAGTAATGCAATCGAAAAGCATTACGCAGGTGGTGGTGGTGGAAGATGGTAAGGCGCTGGGGTTTGTGCATTTGCACGATTTGCTGCGGGAGGGGTTGGTGTAGCAGGAAGGAGACGTTCGCGGCAGCGCGGACTTGCAATATGTCATCCTGAGCGAAGTCGAAGGGTGAGCACGATGTGCCGTACGGACTGTCTTCGACTTCGCTCAGACTGACATATTGTATTATCTGAATCTTTTCGACTGCTGCACGGCACGTTCGTCCTTGCGGATGAAGCGGTTCGCAAAAACATTGGCGAGCATAGCCCCTACCAATCCGTAAAAACCGATATCATATTTGCCGGGCAGTTCCGCGTCGAACAACTTGGCCGTTTTGTAGAAGGTAAAGTAGATCACGAGCCCCATCAGCACGGTCAGCAATATCGAATTGACTGCACAAAGTGCCGATTGCAGTACCCGGTTTTTGAACTGCAGGATAGAATAGGCAGCGATACCCGCTACCAGGATTGCCAGACCAACGAGGTAATATAGCGGCTGAACATTGGATTGCACTTCGTTGATCTGATGATGCAGCTTAAGGGCCGTCAGTTCGGCGCTTTGTCCTCCTGCCAATGCAACTTTCGACCAGATCGGGAAGGCGAGAAAAATACCCATTCCGATGACGACCATTGCCAGGAAGATAGTTTGAATACGTTGTAACATGCTTTTTTAAAAATTGTTCTTTTTCAAATGATCGGCAAATTTAGGCAAAGACGCCTTTTGCCGGAAATAGCATCAGGAAATCACCTCGCCGTAAAGGTCAAATTCTTCGGCCGACGTCACTTTCACCTGTGCATAATCACCCAACCGCACATACTGGCTGGCAGGCACGAGTACTTCATTATCCACTTCCGGCGAATCGAACTCGGTACGACCGATGAAATAGCCGCCTTCCTTGCGATCGAAAAGCACTTTGAATGTCTTGCCGATCTTTTCCTGATTCAATTCGGCTGAAATGCCCTGCTGCAACTCCATAATGGCATCGGCGCGCTCCTGCTTCACTTCCGGATCAATATCGTCCGGCATTGTGAAAGAATGCGTATTGTCCTCGTGGGAATACTGGAAAGCCCCCAGGCGATCGAACCGCATTTTTTCAACGAACTCGTATGTTTCATCGAAAAGCGGCTCCGTTTCGCCGGGATGGCCGACGATCAGCGTTGTGCGCAATGCGATATCAGGCACTTTGTCACGGATCGAATGGATGAGCGCTTCTGTCTTTTCACGGGTAATGCCTCGGCGCATTAGTTTGAGCATTTCCGTCGACCCCGATTGCAGCGGCATATCGAGGTATCTGGCAATGTTGCTGCGCTCGTTCATTACGTCGAGAATGTCCATCGGGAAGCCCGCCGGATAGGCATATTGCAAGCGGATCCATTCGATGCCTTCCACATCTGAAAGGTTACGGAGCAGATCGGAAAGATTTCTTTTTTTGTAAATATCCAGGCCGTAGTAGGTGAGGTCCTGGGCGATGAGAATGAGCTCTTTGGTACCGCGTTTGGCGAGCGATTTCGCTTCCTTCACAAGATCCTCAATCGACCTTGAAACGTGGCCTCCGCGCATGAGCGGGATCGCGCAGAACGAGCACGGACGGTCGCAACCTTCCGCGATTTTCAGGTAGGCATAATGCGCTGGCGTGGTGAGCAGGCGCTCGCCTACGAGTTCGTGCTTGTAATCCGCTTTGAGGGTTTTGAGCAGCCGGGGAAGCTCGTTGGTACCGAACCAGGCGTCTACCGTTGGTATTTCAACCGCCAGTTCATCCTTGTACCGGTGCGAGAGGCAACCTGTTACGTACACTTTATCTACCATTCCGGCCGCTTTCGCATCGGCATAGCGCAAAATGGTGTTGATAGACTCCTCCTTCGCGTTGTCGATAAACCCGCAGGTATTGATCACGACGATCTGCGAATCATCCTTCTTCGACTCATGATCCACCGCGAACCCGTTGCCTTTGAGCTGCGTGTACAGCACCTCCGAGTCGACCAGGTTTTTGGAGCAACCCAGCGTTACGATATTGACTTTATTTTTGACTATTCCTTTGGTTTTCATTGTAATGAGCTGTCGGCTGTCGGCTATCGGCTTTAAATGTTTTGGAGCCAGGTTCACATCAAAGTGACTGATAATGAACGGCGAAATGGGGTGCAAAGTTCGGAAAAAAACCGACAGGAAGTACTATGGAATGAAAGGAAATCGCTTGTGCTTGAATTCGGTCGGGATTTTCTTGAAATACTCCTGTACAACCCAGGCGCCAGGCATTTTGTAGGGCAAGATGAAGTAGTCGCCGTTTGTGAGGTAGTAGGTCGCATAGGTAACTGGCATTTTAGCGCCATTATTACTCGTGACCAGCACTCGTTCGATATCGCCTTCTTTCAATCTTAATTTTGAATCACCGAAAGTCAATTCCAGCTCGTGCTCTTCCGGGAACGTTTCAATGATTACACCCTTCGCGTATTTCCAGTGATTAGCATCCATCAGAAGCATGTTCAGGATCATTCCGACAATCGACCCACCCAATATGAATGCCAATATCCTTCCTATGAACGCGTTCGTTTCAGGAACAAAATGGAATATGAATGCTCCAATGAGCAGAAAGCAGCCCGCGATTCCGAAGAAACAAAGCATGACATTATCGAACGTTACGAAATATCCCCACCAATCATTTCGATAAACCCGTTTTACCTTCATCGGTGAATTCGTGCCTATCGTATCCCTGGTGTGCCGCACCATCCGCCATATCCCCCAACCAACAGGCAAGAATACGCCTAAAAAAATGATCAGTGTTTCCATAAAAAAGAGGTACCTGAGAACAACTTGTTCTAAGATACCTCTTTTAAATATTCGCTGAAACGATAGTAATCCAAACGGTTACTTAACCCTGTCAGCGGCTGTTATCCTATTTTCTTAAAAAGCGAGTCTACGAATTCCGCGCGATCAAAGACCTGCAAATCGTCCATTTTTTCGCCTACTCCGATGTATTTAACCGGGATTTTAAATTCATCCGAAATACCGATTACGACGCCGCCTTTCGCCGTTCCGTCGAGCTTGGTGATGGCCAATGCGGTAATATCTGTCACTTTCGTGAATTCGCGGGCCTGGATGACGGCGTTCTGTCCGGTGCTGCCGTCGAGGACGAGCAATACTTCATGCGGCGCGTCGGGGATAATTTTTTGCATCACGCGCTTGATCTTCGAGAGCTCGTTCATCAAATTCACTTTCGTATGCAAGCGGCCCGCGGTATCGATAATGATCACATCCGCACCCGTTTCGACACCCTTTTTCAAAGCATCGAATGCTACGGCCGACGGATCGGTGTTCATACCATGGTCGATTACCGGCACATTCACGCGCTGGCCCCAGAGTTTCAGCTGGTCGACCGCCGCCGCCCGGAAAGTATCCGCCGCTCCAAGTACTACCTTATGACCGCGTTGGTGGAACTGATGGGCAAGCTTACCGATTGTCGTCGTTTTGCCGACGCCATTCACCCCCACTACCATAATCACATAAGGTTTCGGCAAATGCTCTGTTTCGAAGCTATCCTGAAAATCGACCGATTTGTTCTCTGTCAGCAATGCGGCGATTTCCTCGCGCAGAATGCCGTCAAGCTCGGCAGTCGATGCATATTTATCCTTGGCTACACGCTCTTCGATCCGCTTGATGATCTTCACGGTCGTTTCCACGCCCACATCCGAGCTCACCAGTATATCTTCCAGTTCATCCAGAACGTCCTCGTCGATTGTGGTCTTACCCACGATCGCACGCGAGAGCTTGCCAAAGAAGCTATCCTTGGTTTTCTCGAGTCCCTTATCTAATGTTTCTTTTTTCTCTTTTGAAAAAAAGCCAAATAAACCCATAGTGCTGATTACATTAATGGCTCAAAAATAAAACAAAAAAGTCCCGGAAAGGGACTTTTTTAAAAACTCAACCCTTCGACTACGCTCAGGGTGACAAACGTATCGCTCAATGTCAGTCTGAGCGTAGTCGAAGACAGTCTGAACTCCGTCGAAGACTTAGTTTTTCAATGCACCCTGTACACCGTCCAGGGGAACGATTTCTTCTTTGAAGGTATAAGCTCCTGTTTTAGGAGATTTTACGGCCTTGATCACTTTCGCAAATGCTTTACCGCCTTCTTTTTTCAGGGTAGCAACTACTTTCTTTGCCATGTCTGTATATCAGTTAGAAGTTATATTGTTAATGATTAACTGTTCCGCGCTTACCCAGTTATTGTTCAGCTTCACGTGACAGTTAACGGGTAACAAAACGAACTTACTTAATTTCTTTGTGGAGTGTATAACGTCTCAGGAAAGAGTTGAATTTCTTCAATTCCATACGGCCTGGCGTATTTTTCCGATTTTTTGTGGTCACGTAACGTGACATGCCTGGAACACCGCTTTCTTTTTGTTCTGTGCACTCCAGTATGACCTGTACTCTATTGCCTTTCTTAGCCATTGCTTTACATCGTTTTACAAATAGGAGTGCAAAAGTAAAGACATTTTGTTTTACTCGCAACAGTCACAGACAAATAAACAAGAAATTTTCCTGATTTTAATAAATACCGGCCGTGGATAAGCGATTGTCGGACAAGCGGATAGAATCCGGTGTTTTCAGGGATCGTCCGAATTTCTGCCCTGCGCATGACGGAAATCTAACGCAAACTTGCTTTCTTCGTGGTTGATTTGGTATCGCAACCTTAATCTGGCGAAAATTCTTAAAAATTAACACAATGACACTCAAAAAAAGCGCTTCTTTGGCCCTGATGGCCCTGGCAGTCTCTTTCTTCATCGGTTGTTCGTCCAAAGAAGACCGTGACAAATATGACCAATGGTACGGTTCAGGAAGCAAAGCACGCGAAGAAGCGGCCCTGGTGAAACTTCAAAGCGATAGAAAAGTAGCGGCTGAGCAAGCTACGGCAGCTGCAGCTGAAAAAGCGGCCGCTCCGGCAGCCTCCCCGGCTGCAACAGGTGACAGTGCAACAGCAGCTCCGGCAGCCGACGCACCTGCCGCTGCACCAAAACGCAAACCGGTTCCGGCCGACGTTTCCGCATTGCTGAACAAACACGCTTGTTTCGCCTGCCACCAGGCTTACGATAAGGTAATCGGACCTGCTTATTCGGAAGTAGCGAAGAAAAAATACACTCCGGATCAGATTGTAGAACTCGTTCACAATCCAAAACCCGAGCACTGGCCTGGCTATCCTCCAATGGCACCGCTGGCTCACGTTCCAAAAGCTGACATCGTCGTTATCGCCAACTGGATCAACTCGCTCTGATCACGGGCAAAACCGGCTATATCCATAAAATACGGGTCGTTCATGCTATGGACGGCCCGTATTTGTATCTTTGCGAAAGCATTAGTAATATAATATGAGTCAAACCGCAATTCACCCCGCTGACGTTACCGATGAACTTCTGGCCTCGTATGAAACCGTAATCGGCCTGGAAGTGCATTGTCAGCTTCTGACGGAATCCAAGCTGTTTACCCGCGATTTCAACATTTTCGGGACAGAACCCAACACCAATATCGGTCCACTGACGATCGCATTGCCGGGAACTTTGCCCAAAGTCAATAAAAAAGCAGTCGAATACGCCATCCGCCTCGGCATTGCCTGCGGATGTTCGATCAGTAAAAGGACGATCTTCGACCGCAAAAACTACTTTTACCCCGACCTTCCGAAAGGGTATCAGATCTCACAGGACAAAAAACCGATCTGTGAACAAGGGGGCGTAACTATATCTTTCAAGCACGAAGGCAGGTTCACCGAAAAGACGATCCGTTTTCACCATATCCATTTGGAAGAAGACGCCGGAAAATCGGTGCACGACGGCAGCCATACCGAAACAATGCTCGACTACAACCGCGCGGGAACGCCGCTGGTAGAAATGGTTTCGGAGCCGGATTTACGTTCTGCCGAAGAAACGGGCGCATTTGTGACCGAAATCCGCCGTCTGGTCCGCTACCTGGGTATCAGCGATGGTAATATGGAAGAAGGCTCCCTGCGCGCAGACGTGAATGTATCCCTGCGCAAGAAGGGCGCCGCGGAATATGGTACTAAAGTCGAGATCAAAAACATGAACTCGATCCG
Organism: Dyadobacter sp. OTU695; assembly: GCF_038440355.1. Lineage (NCBI taxonomy): Bacteria > Pseudomonadati > Bacteroidota > Cytophagia > Cytophagales > Spirosomataceae > Dyadobacter > Dyadobacter sp. OTU695. The sequence goes on from NZ_JASATN010000010.1 coordinate 114,008, forward strand.
GAACATGATGCGCGCCATTGCATATGAAGAAAAACGCCAGGCGGCGATGCTCGAAAACGGCGAGGTAATCCAGCAGGAAACGCGGATGTTCGATGTGGAAAGCGGGCAGACTTACGGAATGCGGGTGAAAGAAACCATGAACGATTACCGCTATTTCCCGGATCCGGACCTCAGCCCGGTAGTAGTGTCGGACGAATGGCTGGAAAGCATTAAATCGAGCATGCCTGCATTGCCGCATGAGCTGCGCGAGAAATTTGTAACTCAATACGGTATCCCGGCCTACGACGCTGCCGTACTGACGGATACCCGCGAGCTGGCCGAGTATTTCGAAGCCGTTTGTGCCAAAACAACCCATTTCAAAACCGTATCGAACTGGCTGATGGGGCCCGTGAAATCATATTTGAACGATCATCACGGCGACATTGCCCATTTCCCGATCAGCGCCGGAAATCTGGCAGCCCTGATCGAGCTGAATGAGTCAGGTGCAGTGAGCCATTCGGTGGCTGCGCAGAAGATTTTCCCGGTCATGCTGGCCGAGCCAAACCGCGAGCCTTCAGAGATCGCTTCGTCAAATAACTGGCTGCAAAACAGCAATACAAACGAGCTCGAAACGTTGATAAATGAGGTAATAAGCGCCATGCCCGACAAAGTTGAGGCCTATAAAAAGGGCAAAAAAGGGCTTATGGGATTGTTCGTTGGCGAAGTGATGAAGAAGTCGAACGGAGCCGCCGATCCCAAGCTCGTCAACCAACTGCTGGCGCAAAAGTTATAGATCACACATTTGACAATCAGTTACAGAAGATCATGAAGGAATTTATCAAACAGAGTGCATTGGTTTTGGGCGGCGCGTTGCTGAGCCTCCAGGTCATGGCGCAGATCGAACCGAAGGGCTTTACCGTGAACGGAAAGGTTAAGAATGGTTCCAAAGGCGAAAAAGTCATTCTGTCGCAATCCACAGCAGCCGGATCTTCCGTTAAACTCGATTCCGCACAACTTGGCGCCGACGGCAGTTTTACATTGAAAGGTGTCGACAAAGACCGTGGCAGCTTTTTTACCATTAATATCGCCGACCGGCAGAAGTTTCCCCTACTCGTGGAAGGTGGCGAAACATTCGTTGTCACAGCCGACGGCACAACACGCGACGATAAAGGCAATGGCGGAAAAGTGTCCGTCACCGGTTCCAAAAACATGGAATATTATGCCAAAGTCGACCAATTGATGCAGTCTTTTTCCGCCAAGGTGACCGGCTGGAACGAGCAATACGCGGCAGCAGAAGAGAAAAAGGATACCAAAAAAATCCAGGAGATACAGCAGGCTTACCAAGCCGCAGAGAAAGAAAGGATAACTGCATTGCGCCAGATGATCCCTGAAATGGGCACATCGCTCATCGCACTTTTCGCAGCCAACAATTTCCTGACGCCCGAAAACGACCTGGACGTTCTGAAAAAGCTCGCCGATGATTATTCCAAAGTTGAACCCGTGCCTACGCTTGCGAAAGGTTTCATTGGTTCCGTTAAAAGAATGGCCGGGCTTGCCGTGGGTGAGCAGGCACCCGATTTCACACTCAACAGCCCGGAAGGCAAGCAAATCGCATTGTCGTCATTGCGGGGCAAATATGTGCTGATTGACTTCTGGGCCTCGTGGTGCGGACCTTGCCGGATGGAGAACCCGAATGTCGTGCGCATGTACGGCAAGTTCAAGGACAAGGGTTTCGATATCTTCGGCGTGTCGCTGGACGATAATGAAAAAGCCTGGAAAACAGCCATCGAGCGCGATAAGCTGAGCTGGTTACATGGGTCGGAATTGAAGAAATGGAATTCCGGCGTAGCGCAGACTTACGGCGTCAATGCGATACCTGCTACGTTCCTGCTCGATAAAGAAGGAAAGATCATTGCAAAAAACCTCCGCGGCGCGGCGCTTGAAAACAAGTTGACCGAGTTGCTAGGGGCTCAGTAATACACTTTTTGGTTTATAAATAATAAAATCCGCAGAGTTGATCCTGCGGATTTTTTGCTTTTAGACGGTATAGAAGTCGATAGTTTATGAGTTTATAGAAATACTCGTTGACTTTAAACTCTGGACTCATTATAGACTCTGAACTCATTACACATCTTCCAGCTGATAGTGGAATTGCAGCGGATCGGGATATCTGAATTCGTAGCGATAGTATTTCGAAAATTTATCGCCCGAAATCAGTTTAAAAGGCAGCCGCTGCTCTGGAATGCAGAACGTAGGTGCTTCCCATCCGAACTGCGCGCAGGAATCAACGTAAACCTCGCTGCGTGTCGGATGAAATGGCGCAGTGATGTTGAAGGTTTCGTTTAGAATGCCTTGCTGGATCATGGCTTGAATGATACCCACGGCATCGTCGAGGTGAATGTAGTTCACGGGAATATCTCCGGTTGCCATGTCCTTCTGACCTTTTACATACTTGCCGGGAATACGGTTATAACCCAGCAGGCCGCTCAATCTCAGGATAGTGACCATTCTCTCTGGCCGTAACGCGGCTATTGCATTCTCCGCCTCAACCATTTCGGGCTGGGCCGAATGCTCGGGCAGTTGTACATCGCGCTCAACCGCTGTTTGGCTCAAATCCCGGTAAACGCCCGTTGAACTAACAAATACGACTTCGCCGGCCGGAGACTTCCGGATCGCCTCCGCTACCATCCGCATTTGCGCTGCGTAGTTTCCAGGCACATTCTGCGACATGCGTGGCGGAACGGATATTACGATTATGTCGGAATCGAAAAAAGAGCCCGAAATGCTCGCATCCAGACCCGCTTCCGGGTTTAAGGGCAGCAGGTAACCATCGATCCCGACGCCGGCGAATTGATCGAGCTTATGCTCCGACGTCGTGCTGCCTTTTACCTGCGATGTAATACCGTTGCCCAGTAACCGTTTAGCTAACGGAAACCCAAGCCAACCGCAACCCAGGATGCTTATGCGTTTTTTTTCTACTTTTGAAACTTGTTCCGACATATATTCTCTCCGCCAAATGGTTTATTTCAGGTCCTTATTATGCATTCTGTTTGTAGTTTTCCTCCAATTTTCGTGTAAAACCGACCAGCGCAAAGAAGCCGATACCAGCAATATCCGGTTCGAACTCGTTTCCAGGAATCTCGACGAGGAGCTGTTCTCCTGCAAATCGGCCGAAGATGTACAAAAGTTCCTCGATGGCCACCCCTACCTCGCGAAAGCCTATTTCACCGATTCGCCGGTAGAGCCCTCCAAACTGGCCGCGCATTTGTTCTCGATCATTCAAAACGCAGATTTACAGGCATTCAGGGCGCAGCTGGATTCTATTATAGGCGACCGCAAAACGCGTATCCTCAACCCGCTTACCGATGCATTTAAACAAATTAAATACCATTATCCCCAATTCAGAATCCCGGAAGTCGATTTTATCGTAACGGGCTTCACCGGCAACGACCTTTACATTTCCGATTCGCTGATCGTCATCGGCCTGGATTACTTCGGCGGTCCGGCTGCGCGTTACCGGCCTAACGTATATGACTATCAGCTCCGCCGCTATCAGAAAGAGTACATCGTGCCGTCGATCGTGTTCTTCGAATCCAACCAGTTTAATATCATGAACTCCGGCGACCAGACATTACTTTCGGATATGATCGGCTACGGCAAAGGGTACGAGTTTGTGAAACAGATAATGCCACAAACAGCCGATAGTCTCATTATCGGCTATTCTGACGAAGACCTCAGAAAAACCTACAACAGCCAGACGGACATCTGGGCATACTTCATTTCCAGCAAGTTATTGTATGAAAAAAGCGAACTAAAAAAGCGTAAATTCATCGACGACCGTCCATTTACGACCGAAATCGGAAACAAAGTGCCTGGCGCTATCGGCCGGTGGGTCGGCTGGCGGATCGTGAGCAGGTTTCTGACTGAAAACCCGGATATCACGCTTCCCCAATTGATGCAAATCGATAATGCCGGTCGAATTTTGCAGGAATCGGGATATAAGGGACAGACGGACGAAGATGAGTAAGTTTTTTACTTACTTTTGCGTCAAACCATTGTTCCGATAGCTTTTAATGCCTTTTACGCTCATCATTTTCCTCCTGCTCGTCCCCGGTTTTGTCGTAATCGGTGTGTACCTGGAACGAAAGGTTTCGGCCTTCATTCAGGACCGTCTGGGACCCATGGAGGTAGGAAAATGGGGATTATTGCAGCTGTTTGCGGACTTACTCAAGCTATTGCAAAAAGAGGACATTGTTCCAAAAGCTGCCGACCGGCGACTGTTCCTGATCGCCCCTTTTATCATTTTTATATCAGTTTTCGCAGGATTTGCGGTCGTACCGCTCGCGCCGGAACTAGCTGGTTCGGGAGCTGCTGTGGGCGTTTTCTTCCTCCTTACCATTGTATCTGTCGATGTGATCGGCCTGTTGATGGCCGGTTGGGGTTCCAATAATAAGTTTGCATTATATGGCGCCATGCGTGCTGTGGCACAGATCGTGTCCTACGAAATACCGCTGGGCCTTTCGATATTATGTGTGATCATGCTCACCCAAACGCTCGATTTGCAGGTTATCAGCTATCAGCAAGGCATTTTTGCCCCGGAAACGACCTACCTTTTCGGCATGCGCGAATTGGGAATCGATGTGACGGGCGTAGGAGGTTTTCTTTCCTGGAATATCGTACGCAATCCTTTTCTATTGATCGCCTACGTCGTTTTCTTCATCGCATCGCTCGCCGAATGCAACCGTGCACCATTTGACCTTCCCGAAGGCGAATCGGAGCTGGTGGCAGGTTTCCATACCGAATATTCCGGAATGCGCTGGGCATTGTTCATGCTGTCGGAATATGGTATGATGCTGCTCGTGTCGCTGCTGGGCGCTATCCTTTTCCTGGGAAGCTGGAATACGCCGCTGCCCAATATCGGGCCTGTAAAGCTTGCCGACTGGACAAGTGGTGAACCCGGAACGTGGTTTGGCTATGTTACCGGTATTTTCTGGCTGCTGTCGAAAGCCTTATTCGGTATCCTCATTCAAATGTGGGCGCGCTGGACGCTCCCCCGCCTGCGTGTAGATCAGCTCATGTACCTGGGCTGGAAGGTGCTTACGCCTGTGGGACTCGTATTATTCTTTATTTCAGGAGTTTGGCGCCTGATCGGCGTCTGATCATTTCACGATTTCCGCGCCATCCAGAATGTAGTTCATCTGGTAAATATCATCGGCATTGAGTTTCAATGTGCCCGTAAAAGTGAGGCGCTCATCAGTTTTGAACTTCTTCCCGTCCTTTTTCTTAAAATTCAGGGTCATTACCGTTTCCGGACCGGCGCCGCCGCAGAAGAAACATGCGCTGAACGGGAATGCCGACAATACGTACAAATTCGCTTCCAAATCAACCGGCAAAATGTAACCGGTAATCGAAACCTGTTGGTTTTTCAGCTTCTGTACGCTTGGCCCGAATGTGGGGTGCAGCATGTAAATCGACTCTTCGGCATACCATTTCTTTTTGAAAGTAACGTCCCGCAAGGTTTCCCAGGTCAGCTTTACCGGTTCCACTGCCGGTTTAAAAGCAAACAATGAGACAATGCAGAAGAACAATATGCTGATTTTGACAGATTTCATCAGTATTCCTATTTTGTATTACAATGATTTGTACCGGTTTAACAAATTTACACACATTATTATTCCTCCGCCAGCGTCCGCGAGATATTCAGCCGGTAAATACCCAGCGAGGGTAATGCCGCCGCCACCACGCCGATCGCGAGCGCACCGAAAAACAGGTAAATTTCTTCCGGTAACAGTGCGAATTTGCCCAGCGAATAGTGAAAGTCCTGTTCTGCCGATTTAGAAAACACCCACAAACCGACACGGCTGGCAACGATACCCGCAAAAAAACCGATAACCGCCAGCGATAGGCCCTCGATCAGCAGCATCAGAAACAGCCTCGTACGCGTCGCGCCCATGGAAAGCATCAGCGCCATCTCGTATTTCCTGTCTTTCAATGAGTTATAAAGAGAGATAAAAACACTGACACCTGCTATGGAAATGATAATCAAAGCCAGGGTGCGCAATGTTTCTATCCCGACACCCAACAGCGAAAACAACCGATTGATTTCAATACTGGGTAATGCGGCCTGCATGGAAGTATTTTCATTGATCTGACGCGGGATCGTCATTAGTCCCATCGGGTTACGAAACTGGATCAATGCGCTGGTCACGTCCTTTCCTTCTTCGTCGGGCTCGGGATCTACGTGCTTTTGATTTTCGCTATGTGCAACTTCGGCGGCCATAGGTACTTTTTTTTCATCCGAATGCTCATGAATGTCCCATACGCTCGAAAGCCGCGTCACAATAAGTTGGTCGATCACCGTCCCGCTTGGCTGGAATATCCCTGTGACCTTGTATTTCTTATCCTCATGCTTCTCTCCCTCCGAATCCAGTCCATGCGACCCGGAAAATTGATCGCCGACTTTCAATTTCGAATTCCGAGCAACCTTGCTGCCGATCGTCACTTCCATGGAAGCATTATATAAATGCCCCTCGGCCAGTTTTGCATTGAAGTGCTCGACGTATTTAGGCGTTGTGCCAAGAATGCGGAATCCCTGGTAATTGTCGCCCATCGATAGCGGGATCACCGTTTTCACAAAAGGGTTTTTGCGTAACGCATTCACCTCGGCCAACGGGATATTGCCGGTAGGCGCGTCGATCTGGTAAATACTCGAAAGGATCACCTGCAAAGGGCTCCCTTTGGCGCCTACTACCATGTCGATGCCTTTCAGATTACGTTTAAACTGCTCGTCAAGCTGTTTGTTCAGGAGCAAAAGCAGGGAGATCATGCCTATACCGAGGGTCAATAGCAATGCGCTCAAAAAGCTGTTGAGCTTTTTCTCCCTGAGATTGGCAATACTGATCTTGAATAGGTTCATTGGGATTATTTTACAGAAAAACCTGGTTCGAAAACTCGTCTTTAAGGCGCTGATCGTGTGTCACCACCACCAGGCTGGCACCGATTTGTGCAGATTGTTTTTTCAAAAGCCCGATCACCCGTTGGCAGTTATCGTCGTCGAGGTTAGACGTGGGCTCGTCGGCCAGGATAATATTGGGGTTATTCATCAATGACCGCGCAATGCTCACCCGCTGCTGCTCTCCCTGGCTTAGCTGGTTCGTTTTTTTAGATAAATGATCCGCGAAACCCAGTTGTTCGGCCAGATGGCGGGCTTTCTGACGGTCTTCTTTGCGATCGGCCAGGTAGTTGGACAGCAAAATATTATCCATCACAGAAAGCGAGCTCACAAAATGCGGGCGCTGATAAATAATGCCGATATTTTGGGCACGGGTGGTCGTAATTTCCTGCGGTGTGAGATTTCTGACTGATTTCCCGGCTATCACGATGTCCCCCGATTCAGGCGTCAGCAACAATGCCAGCAAATGCAGTAATGTGGTTTTGCCCTTGCCCGACTGACCGAGGATAAGCAGAGTTTCTTTATCGTTGCAATGGATATCGGGGAAGCTGAATTTTTTCTGAGCGGAATAAGAAAACCGTAGCTGGTTACTCGAAATCATTTTCTGTGGCGCTATTTGAGTACACAATGATAAGGAAGATTTGCCGCGTTTCTAAAAAATCATATCCACACAAATAAAACATTGTTAAAATCGTTGAAATGGTGTTGCATCCTGAAGAAAACCAACAACTATTCTATTTTTGCAAAAAAATTGATCTGAAAATGCGTAGAAATTTCGACTTAAGAAGAGTATCCGGAGCGTTGGCTTTAACCCTGATCTTGGGGCTATTACTGTCTGGCAAAGACGTAAAAGCACAGAGCAGAGGTTTCTTCGTCCCCTATTCTACGGCAGGTTTTGGTATCGGTACTTCCAGCTATTACGGCGACCTTGCACCGTATCGGCGTCCGCTGGCCTCTACCTTCAAAATGGTCCGCTGGAGTGTTGGCGGAAATTACACACGCCACTTCACGCCACGCCTGGCCGCACGTGCCAGTTTCATTTATGCACGGATCGCCGGTGACGATTACATTATGAACCGCGATTCGAAACATGATGCGAGTGTTTTTTATGCCCGAAACCTGCATTTCCGCAATGACCTTAAAGAATTCTCCGTTCAGGGTATTTATAAACTGACACCTGACAACCGGAGCTACGACCGCCGCCCACAACTGGGCTGGTACCTCTTCGCTGGCGTCGCGCTTACCGCACATAACCCCAAAGCACTCGATTCATTGAAAGGCGACTGGGTAAAATTGCAGCCATTGGGCACCGAGGGGCAAGGTAATGAAGGTTATGCCAAGCCTTATTCGCTGGTTCAGTTTGCAATTCCAGTCGGTATTGGTGTCCGGTATAAAATCAATTCCAAATTCGATATTTCGGCGGAACTGGGCTACCGTAAAACATTTACCGACTATCTCGACGATGCGCATGGCGCTTACGCCGACCCCGCGCTTTTCGCGGATGATCCATTGGCGGCACATATGGCAAACCGTACCGCCGAGCAATTTGCGGTGCGCAAGGGTGTAGACAGGACGGAAGGCGTCGGAAAATTTTTGAATGTCAACTATCCGGGTGTATTACCAGACGGGGCCAACCCGCTGCAAGTTTTGCCTACCACGGGATTTGGCGCGCCGGGCACCGAGCGTGGCAATAGCCCTACTCAAAAGGATGCTTACCTGTTTGGTATGATCAGCATTCACTATATGCTGCCTTCTCAGATCAAATGTCCGCCACTGAAATAATTGACTAACCCCATTGAAGTACATTTTCAAACATTTGAATAACCGGCCCTCGCGGCTGAAATACTTGTCGGCTACGTTGCTGACAGGTATTTGTTTTTTTCTGACGGTCGCACAAGTGCGCGCGCAGAAGATCGAGTTTGGTGCTGGCGTGGGAGGTTTTAACTACCGGGGGGATATTTCGCCCACTTTTCGTTTCCGGTTCTTCAAACCTGGCGGAAGTCTTTTTTTCCGATTTAATCCAAACCAGGCTTTGTCGCTTCGAGCCGAAGTTGCGGGAGGAATCATCGGGGCCGACGACAAACATAGTGACGATCCTTTCCAGCAAGCCAGGAACATGTCGTTTCGAACTACGATATTCGAGGGAAGTGCCGTCGCGGAATATAACTTCCTGAATTTCCAGGAACGCCGGTTTGCAGTCAATTGGAGCCCTTATGTATTTGGCGGCCTGGGCTTTAACAAATTTAACCCCAATATCCAGACGGGCTCGTACAAAACTTCAGGCCTTGTGCTGCCATATGGCGTCGGCATCAAATACCAGATCCGCCGACCATGGAACATCGGGCTGGAATACGGCACCCGTAAAACTTTTACAGATTACATGGACAACCTCGGAGGCGATCCAACATCAACGGACAAGCTCCAACAGGGCGACCCTTCTGTAAAAGACACCTATTTTTATGTGCGTCTTTCTGTGAGTTATACCTTCTACAAAATCTTCTGTCCCTGATTTATGAAAAGAATTCTACTGATTGTCTTTGCCTTGATTATAGTTGCATTAGCAGGATTTTGGGGAGTTAGAAAATATACCAAATCGTTCAGTCCCGAGGCAGTCGCGGAAACCAGTCAGAATGGAGTTAAGCTCAAAATCTCCTACGGGCAACCCAGTAAAAAAGGCCGGTTGATTTTCGGCAGGGAACAAGACAACGCATTGCTGCCGTACGGAAAAGTGTGGCGCACCGGTGCCAACGAGGCAACTCTGATCGAAGTGGAAGAAGATGTGATCATGGGGGGTAAACCAGTGAAGGCCGGTACCTATTCGCTTTTTTCCGTGCCGGGACAAAGCAACTGGAAAATCATTCTTAACTCCGAAACCGGGCAATGGGGTACAGAGTACAACGACGGCAAGAATATCATGAATGTAGAAGTGCCGATCCGGATCCGTCCGTCGGTCCAGGAAACTTTCCACATCTATTTTGAAGAAACCCCCAATGGTGTCAACATGGTCCTAAGCTGGGACCAGACGGAGGCACTCGTTCCCTTTACCCACCCTTAGTTCGACGTGGCTGCGGCCAGTTTTTTATGTTTGTTGATGCTATTGAAAAAATAGATCAGTTTACCCGTCCGGTTCACTTTATCGTCCGTTATTACGCAGGGAGCGACATTGTTCCCGGTACGGCTACATTGTTTTTTGTAAATGAAGACGGTTTCGCCGTTACGTGCAGGCATGTGGCCAGGCAAATCCTCTATGCCAACAGCATTTACGAAAACTACCTGAAATTCAAAGGGGAGCTTCGCAAATTCGAGAAGGATCCAGGCCTTGCCACACAGCGAAACCTGCTGGAAACAAAGTACAAGATCTCACCGGACAGTCCGATCCGCATACTTTTTAACTTCATCCATTGCGTATCGGCCTACAAAGGGCTCACAATACACCTGCATCCTACACAGGATCTGGCGATTGTACAGTTCCGCAATTATGAATCGAAGCAATACCAGTCCCACGCCCAATTCCTGAAAGATTCCCGGTTGGTGAAGCAAGGCCGCTATCTGTGCAGGCTGGGCTATCCATTTCCCGAATTCACCAATTACCGGTACAACAAGCATACGGGAGACATCGAATGGACGACCGAAGGGAAGATCAAAACGCCCAGTTTCCCGATCGACGGCATCATTACCCGGCATATCGGAGACAACAGCGAGGTGGTGGGAATCGAAATGAGTACACCGGGGCTACGTGGCCAGAGCGGCGGCCCGCTCTTTGACCAGAACGGCATTATTTACGGAATGCAGAGCTCTACGCGCCATTTGCATCTCGGATTTGACCAGGTCAACCGCGAGGTAACCATCGACGGGCACCGCAAGAAGGTTTCCAACTACCCTTTCCTGAATGTCGGGCAATGCGTGCATGTGGACGTGATCAAGCAGTTTTTAAAGGAAAAGAACATCCGGTACTACGAATCCGATCCTTCCTGACCGCCGCTTCACAACACAAGCATTAGCTCTTCCAATCTTCTAATATCATAGGTAGGGGTCTCGTCGAACTGCAACCCGGCCGGATTAAGGTAGGCGGTATCTATTCCGACCTGTTTTGCGCCCAGAATATCCGCAACCCAGTTGTCACCGACCATCAGGCTTTCTTCCGCGGAAGTTTGCGCCAATTCCAAAGCAAACTCAAAAATCCGGCGATCAGGCTTTTTGGCGCTGGCGGTTTCAAATGTCACGACGTGATCGAAAAAGTGGCCGATTTCCGAGCTGGCGATCTTTCTCGCTTGTATCTCATTAAATCCGTTGGTGATAATGTGCATTCCATAACCCGCCGCGGACACATAATTCAGCAAATCGAGCGCACCGTCCAGCAAGTGCTTTTTGGTTGGCAGTGAGGTAAGGTATAGCTCCCCGATTTCCGTATGCTCGGGTGGGCATTCGGCTCCCAATTCTTCAAAAACCATTTTAAAACGGTTCTCACGTATATAGCTATGGTGCAGCTGTCCTCTGTCGAATGCGTCCCATAATGCAGTATTGATTTTAAGGAAAGAGTACACAAATGCCTCTAATGATGGTATCCCGTAGCGGGTAAGCTTGTGATGGTGGAAAATCTCTTCCAGAGATTCGGACGAATTTCTTTCAAAATCCCATAGTGTATGATCCAAATCGAAGAAGATATGCTTATATTTCATATCTGGTAAAAATTCAATTTTTATAAGAAAAGTGAAATTACGGTGGGTAATCGAAAAAAGTAGTGGTCGGCACACTAAAATCGATCTAACTCGACACGCACATCGTAAGTTATTCATTAAATACTATTATTTATTCTAATATGTCTACACCCAGACACCAACGAACATAACGCATCTAAAACATGCACAACTTGTTAACATCTGTTAACGGGAAATAATTTTTCTGCAAAAAGAAAGTCAAACATTTGCAAATTATTTTTCAAATCCATTTCTTTGATTCGTATAATTCGAAATGCCGAAAAGTCACATCTAATTTTTCACCAAACCAGAAAGGAGAAACAATATCGACGAACTGCTCTACGTTAACTAAATCGAATAGTAAAATGGAGAAAGTCCAGGTTAGCGACAGTGAGTTGGTAACATTGTATATCCGGGGCAATGAGAAGGCTTTTGAAAAGCTCGTTCAACGCCACAAATCGAGAATATACACCACTATTTATTTGATTGTCAAGGACCAATATGTAGCCGAAGATCTATTACAGGATACATTTATTAAAGCTGTTGACACGATTAAAGGTGGGAGATATAACGACGAAGGGAAGTTCCTCCCATGGATTATACGAATCGCACACAACCTCGCCATTGATTATTTCAGACGCGATAAACGCTACCCCAATGTAGTGTTCGAAGATGGTAGCAGTGTTTTCAACACGCTGGATTTTTCGGAGGATTCCGTTGAGTCGATCCAGATTCGTCAGGAAACACATGAGCAGCTGCGGGAAATGATCCAGCGGTTGCCCGACGTGCAGAAGCAGGTTCTGATCATGCGCCACTATGAGGACATGAGCTTTCAGGAAATTGCGGATGCCACGGGTGTGAGTATTAATACGGCATTGGGGAGAATGCGTTACGCGTTGATAAACCTGCGTAAGCAATTTAACCAACGTGCCCCACAGTATGACAAAAACCTTTACCTACGATGATGTTGTAAGGTATTTATATGCCGAAACAACTGAGAATGAAAATGAACAGATTGTTGAGGCACTCGCACTTGACGATAACTTGATGAACTTTTATCTCGACTCTCTGGAAATCCAGAGTCAGATGAACAGGATCACACGGACTCCTTCCGAGAAAGTGATTTCAGAAGTTTTCAGATATTCGCGACAATTCTCTTCTAAAAGACCTGCTGCACTCCTTTACTAGGGCGAGTTTGGCAGGTTTTTTGTTTCCAGCTATCGATCCGGTGGCTGGAAGTTGTCATTACTTTTTAGATTTGAGCCGGTAGTTAGGCCGTCGGTTCTCCGACAGCCGGACGGCCAAGATTTCTGTGTCGGATACTCAACCCCTCGCAGGACCATGATTATATTATGTTAAAAAAAGAACGTTATAAACATTTCCTGGATTATTTCACCCAGAATTTCCCGGAACCGGAAACCGAGCTGCATTACTCCAACCCGTATGAGCTGCTGGTGGCCGTTATCTTGTCGGCGCAATGTACCGACAAGCGGGTGAACATCGTCACGCCCAAGCTTTTTGAGCGCTTCCCGGATCCCGAGTCACTCGCTGCTTCCAATGCGGAAGAGGTTTTTACCTATATCAGATCCATTTCCTACCCCAACAACAAGGCAAAACACCTGGTAGGCATGGCACGCATGCTGGTTGAGCAGTTCCACTCGGAAGTACCGTCGACTGTTGAGGAATTGCAAAAAATGCCCGGCGTTGGGCGCAAAACCGCTAATGTAATCGCTTCGGTGATTTTCAGTATGCCGGCAATGGCTGTCGACACGCACGTTTTCAGGGTATCCCGCCGACTTGGCCTGGTCCCACTTACCGCGAAGACGCCACTAGCAGTCGAACGCGAACTGGTGGCCCATATTCCCAAACATTTAATTCACAAAGCCCATCATTGGCTGATCCTGCACGGGCGCTACGTGTGTACCGCGCGTAACCCCCAATGCTTCCAATGCCCGCTGTCGCCATTTTGTAAATACTTCGAAAAAAATGTAAAAATCGACGTTTTTCACTCGTGATTACAACCAATTCCCATTCCTCAGCGTCTACCCTGAAACTAAAACAGTCCCCATTAATTACTTAAAAAGAAATGAAGCGTATTAATCTGGTATGGTGTATACTACTGGCAATGGTGATCGGCTTGTCGTCTTGTATGAAAGATGTGTCGAGCAGGGATGAAGAAAAGATCGCTGAAAACGAAGCTGCTATCCAGGCTGCTTTACGGGCCGATAGCCTAGGCTCAAAAGCTGTGAGAGACTCTACCGGCTTTTATTATATCATTAAAACTCCGAAGCCGGCTGGCCTCAAAGCACAAATTGGCGACGCTGCTACCATCAAATACACGGGCTATCTTCTGAATGGAACCAAGGTAATCTCCTCGACGGTCGATACTAAGACCGAGTTCTCGTTCCCGGTCGGAGGTTATCAGTATTGGGGAGGTATCGAAATAGGGATTTTCCGGATGCGGACAGGTGAAACAGCGACGTTCTACCTTCCATTCTACCTTGCTTCGGGCGCAGTCGACAGGGTTAATATCCCGGGCTATTCCCCGATCCGTCTGGAAGTCGAATTCCTTAAGACGCGTACGGAAGTTCAGCAAATTGACGATTTTATTGCTAAAAAGGGCTATACTGTATCGGAGAGAACCAGCGATAACCTGGTGATTGTTAGAGCGAACACGGTCGCTGGCGACACGATCGGCGCAGGCAAGTCCGTCAACGTTAAATATATCGGCAGAACGCTAGACGACACCAAGTTTGATGAGCACACTAGTAGCTTTATCACAGGTAGCCCCAACACTATCCGTGGCTTTGACCGCGCGATCAGAAAAATGAAAAAGGGAGAAAAAGCGATTATCATTTTTCCTTCTGCGCTGGGCTATGGCAAAAACGGTAACAACTCGATACTTCCTTACTCTCCGCTCCAATTTGAAGTCGAAATTCAATAGTAAGTTTCTTTCGTCAAAAAAAGATCGCATTTCACGCGGCGGTCTTTTTTTCCAACTTATTTAACTGCAAAAATATTTTGAGAGCTTGCCGTGATCATGCCGGCTCAATGGGAAGTCACTTTAGGAAATTACCAAGTGCATCTTAAATTGTAGCGGCGAACCGTCCAAAGTAGCAAATTTTGTGGTTCGCATGCCAAGCAGCTGATGGGAAATTAATCATAGTCCGCTGCACATTTTTGCCGAGCAATTCGAGGTTTTTGACAAATCGGCACCGGGATTGGGTCTATGACGTAGTCACTATCACGGCCTGAAAATTTTAAGCAGACCGGCTTCAATAATTGGGCTGCCTTCTCTGAGAGATTACGCCGACTCTTGCTATACGCTGTGCTGTGAACCAACTCCGTAAACAGTTTGGAATGTCGGGAGCGAAGTTTCCCAATAGCCAATTCTCGGAATCTATCGATAAGGACTCAGCCAAGCAAGGCAAAGTAGTATTCCATATGCGACATTTTGGCTTGCTTGGGTAGAATTTGAAATTGCCTTAGACGTCCATTTAGTCTCAGAAAACCAATTAGGCAATCGCCAGACATTTGCAAAAATTGGTCCTAAGATTGTGCATTTGTTAATACGGTCTAATACCCTTATTAGTTTACTGAAATTCAGAAAAATGCACAATCTTTTCTCTCTAAACCTCAACCACACAATGGGCAATATTTGTAGCATAATTTCGTATCTGAACGAATACATATGCGCAACTTGTAGAAATAACTTGTGGCACGGTTAAATATTGTATACTTTTGGATACAAAACTTCTAAACAAGCAAATTCTATGAAAAGACTATTTTTAAGCATTCTTACGTTATCCGCGTTATCGTGCGAAAATCCGTCGCTAATTAACACAACAACTTCCCCGGAGCAGCAAGAGCGAAATGAAAATACTTTAAAGGTCATCAACGGTGCGTTCGCATTTGAAACAATAGATGATTTTGAAGCAACCGCTAAAAGATTAGGAAATATGAGCAATAAGGAATATGCCAATTGGCAAAAAACCTATCATATTAAAACTCTATATTCAGCGTATCTAGCACTCTCACCCAACGTCTCATTACAAGAACAGTCAAAGAAACTCCCCAAACTCATTTTCTTCAACGAAAAAACAAATTCTTATGAACTGAATAGTGTTAATTCTAACTATGCAAAAATCACAAACGACAAAGGGGTTGTTATCATTAATAACACGAGTTATCAGTTTTCAGCAAAAGAAATAAAGTGTATCAAAGGATCTGACCAAACAGCCATAAATACATTATTAACCTCTCCAAAAGAAGATTACTTGGCTAATAATATCAAATTTTCCACAGTTGAGGAAGGTTTTAAACCGCGTAACAGCGCCAAAATGGGTCCGTGGGAAAAGGAGCAAAAAGGCAATGGAATCTACGATATGCCTGGTTGGGACGGTGCCTACTACGTAAAATCCAAATTGAGATGTCGGTATTACTGGATACCCAACCCTAACCCGATTTTTCCCGGTTTGGATATAGGCAAAATGGCAATTGAAATTGAAGGCAATTATTATAGGGAAAGAGGTATCTTATCAGATCAACAACAGCAACCACAGCAGTATAGTGTAACGTGGGCATTCGAACTTTCCGACAGATTGAATTTTGGAACCTATTTCCCTTACACAGGAAATTATACTGAAAGTGGAATACAAAGTTTCTCACGTGTACTTTTTGATGGCTACCCCTGCGATGTACGGAATCTCAACATTCCAGTAACTGCTATGGATTTCAATAAAAATGGGGCTAGTGTTACTTCTACCACAACGTTTGTAGTTACTAACTAAAACATCAAGCCGCCATAAGTACGGCTGTATTTTCAAAAATGTGATACTTGCTCTGAATTAAATTTCAGAATAAGTATCACATTTAATAGTGCACCAGATAAGTCACAGATCTTATTGTAATGAGTGGTCAACAATATTGTCAGCAATATATTTTAGGTTATGCTTGCATAAATCACTACCGGAAGGCAGGCATATTCCCTGTTCAAACAGCATTTGAGATGTATTTCCGCCGAAGTACATCTGTCCGATAAATATTGATTGTAAATGCATAGGTTTCCAAACTGATCTTGATTCAATGCCTTTATTATTTAATGTGTTGATTGCATTCATTGCGAAGATATGTTTAAGTGGCGAGTTGTTAGTTAACATTGTTGATAACCATCTATTAGAAATGACTTCGCTTTGCTCTATTTGAAAACTCACTCCTGGCATCACTTTCAAGTGCTGTGAATAAAAATGAAAATTAGCCCGCCGCTGCGCAACTCTCTCATCTATCACTTCCAACTGTCCGCGCCCAATGCCGGCGCACACATTGCTCATCCGGTAGTTGTACCCCACCTCATGGTGCTCATAATGAGATGCTGGCTCGCGCGCCTGCTTGGCTAAGAACCTTGCTCTCTCTATATACTTTTCGTTTGCAGACAGCAGCGCTCCGCCTCCGGATGTGGTAATGATCTTATTCCCATTAAAAGACAAAATTCCAATATCGCCGAACGTCCCTACTTTCCGGCCGCGATATTCCGAGCCCAGCGCCTCTGCAGCGTCCTCAATCAAAGGGATTTCATGTTTTCGGCACAAATACAAAATCTCATCCAGCATCGCCGGCATTCCGTACAAATGCACGACTATCACCGCCTTTGGCTTTCGCCCAATGTTTAAATAATACAGGATTGCATCTTCCAGCGCATTGGGACACATATTCCACGTTACCGGCTCGCTATCAATGAAAACCGGCGTAGCGCCCACGTACATAACCGGATTCACGGTCGCTACAAAGGTCAGCGACTGACATAGAACAATATCGCCCTGCTGAATACCTAATGCGAGCAATGCCAGATGTATCGCCGCCGTACCCGATGACACCGCCAATGCATGTCTACTGCCGGTATAGCGGCACAACTCTTCCTCAAAAGCATCGATATTCGGACCGGCAGGTGCTATCCAGTTGCTGTCAAAGGCTTCCTGAATGTATTTCATTTCACGTCCGCTCATGTGCGGAGGCGAGAGGTAGATTTTGTACGACATAGTGTGTTAGTGTCAATGAATGATCCTGGCAGGATTTCCCGCCACTTTCGCATAATCCGGAATGTCGCGGACCACCACGGATCCGGCACCGATCACGCATTCCTTTCCGATCTTTACGCCTGGCAGTACTACGCTTCCCGCACCCACGAGCGCGCATTCGCCTACGCGCACGCCCCCGCATAGCGTAGCGCCAGGGCCTATGTGTGTAAAGTTTTCAAGAATGCATTCGTGATCGACTGTCGCTGCCGTATTGATGATTACATGATCGCCAATGCAGCATTCGGCCTGGACAACCGCATGATGGACAATGACAACGCCTTCGCCGATTCGTACCGAACGATCGACAATCACCGTGGGGTGAATTGCAACCCCGAATGCGTGGACAATCTTCTCGGCCACTCTGCGACGATCAAGATTGTTTCCGATCGCGATGATCAGTTCTTCGCCGGGCATTAACTCGGGATCATAGCAACAGGCAACCTTCATATCCAGCGAGTTTATAGTTTGCCAATTGTCGTCAAATACTCCGTTAACCTGCTTTCCGCATGCCGAAAGAATGCTGCGTACCACTTTTGCATGACCACCCGCACCGAATATCAGCATACCTTGTTTCCTTTAAATGGTAATGCTTCTCCTGCGGTGTGGCGGAACGATAATATTTTAACTAGCGTCGCAAAAATGATCCGAAGATCGAGCGCCAGCGAAACGTTATCGACATAATGTAGGTCGTATTCAAATTTTTTCTCCCAGCTCAGCTGATTTCTCCCGTTGACCTGCGCCAGGCCCGTCATACCCGGCTTTGTCGCGTGCCGTAAGCGCTGTTCCGTATTGTAAAGGGGCAGGTATTCCGGCAACAACGGGCGTGGCCCGACGATACTCATATCACCCACCAGCACATTCCAGAATTGTGGCAATTCGTCGACCGATGATCGTCTGAGCGATCGACCAAGCCAGGAGATTGTGTGCTTATTAACGTGCATTGTCCTGAATTTCAGGATCATAAAAAGCCTGCCATTCATTCCGGGCCTGACTTGCAGGAAGAATGGGTTAGCTTTAAAATGCAACCACAAAACAGGAGGCAGCACAACAAAAAACGGCAATGAGGTCATCAACCCCATTGCCGCCAGTAAAATGTCTAAGATTCTTTTTCCTTTTGAACGATACATTGTGTCATGCGTTAAACAGCTCCGGATATTTATCTGGGGCTGCTTCTCGCATGATGTTGTAAACAGTTTCGAAAATGTCGTCCATGTTAGGTTTTGAGAAATAATCGCCATCCGACCCGTAAGGTGGGCGGTGATCTTTCGCTGCAATGGTTACCGGCGCCGAATCGAGCCAGCGGTAAGCCTGCTGCTTTTCCAAAACCTGCTGCATCATAAAACCCGATGCGCTTCCGGGTAAATCCTCATCTGCGAAAATAACCCGGTTCGTCTTTTTAATGGACTCCACTATCCGGTTGTCCACATCGAACGGCAGCAAAGTCTGCACGTCGATGACTTCAACCTCAATGCCTGAATGCTGCAATTGAGAAGCGGCCTCCATTACTATACGACACATTGAGCCATAAGTAACAATTGTGAGGTCACTTCCTTCCCTTAAAATTTCAGGTTGACCCAAAGGAATGCAGTATTCGCCCACATTATCAGGCAAAATTTCCTTCTGACGATAGGAATTCAGCGGTTCTACGATCAATGCAGGATCGTCGCCTTTGATCAATGTATTGTAGAAACCGGCTGCCTGAGTGAAATTGCGGGGAACGATCACGTGCAAGCCGCGCAAGCTACTGAGCATCGTACCCATGGGTGAACCCGAATGCCAAATGCCTTCCAGGCGATGCCCGCGTGTACGGATGATCAGCGGAGCCCGCTGCCCACCGGCTGTTCGATACCGGAGCGACGCCAGGTCGTCGGTAAGCGTGGCCAGTGCATAATAGATATAGTCGAAATACTGGATCTCCACGATCGGCCGTAAACCGCGCATGGCCATTCCTATTCCTTGTCCAACGATCGTCGTTTCGCGGATACCGGTGTCGGTAATACGAACCTCGCCGTATTTCTCCTGTAAGCCGGCGAAACCCTGGTTCACGTCACCGATAAAGCCAATGTCTTCGCCTAATGCGACCACACGCGGATCCTTTTCAAAAAGCGCATCGAAGTAGGTGCGTATCACCTCGCGGCCGTCGACCACAGAGCTATTATCCGAATATACGGGATTGACACGCTCTACGAGCATTGGCGAGTAAGGTGTTTCACTATAAAGGTGCGAATTGAAACGCTCCTGGTTAGCCTTCAAATTGGCCTGCAAAAACTGTTGCAAGGTATATTTCTGCGGATTGTCTTCTTTTCCGATAACCCTCAAAACCTTCCGCACAGCACCGACCATATCTCTGCGAACCGGCAAATAGGTCTTCTGCAATTCGAGGATTACATTGTTTATTTCTGTTGAAAAAGCACTTGCGCCGGCTACTGCCTGCAAAAGCTGGATCGTTTCATGGTATTCAGCGTCCAGCTCTCTGCGGAAAGCCTGCCAGGCCGCATTACGCTCATTGAGGGCTTTTTCTTTCGCTTCCCTTTCTATCCCTTCAAGCTCTTCATCGGTCGCATACCCGTTTTTCAAGATCCAGTCGCGGAAATGCACATTGCAATCGTGCTCACGTTCCCAAAGCAACCGCTGCTTCGACTTATAGCGCTCATGCGAGCCCGACGTTGAATGTCCCTGAGGCTGAGTCAGTTCAGTAACGTGTACCAGAACCGGCACATGTTTTTCGCGGCTAATTTTCGCAGCCCGCTGATAAGTCTCAACCAATGCAGGATAATCCCAACCATGCACGGTCATGATTTCAATGCCGTCACCGTCCTCATTGCGCTGCAATCCTGCCAAAGCCTTTGAAATACTACCTTTGGTGGTTTGATATTCGATAGGAACAGAAATCCCATAGCCATCGTCCCACACGGAGACAATCATCGGCACCTGTAACACGCCGGCAGCGTTCATCGCCTCCCAAAACATCCCCTGAGAGGTGGAAGCATCACCAATTGTGGCAAATACAACTTCATTTCCTTCTCGGGAAAACGTCGTCATATCTTGCAGGCTGTTGTTTTCGCGGTATAATTTGGAAGCGTATCCGAGCCCTAGCGCGCGCGGGATCTGCCCCGCGGTAGAAGAAATATCACAAACGGAATTGTACAATTTAGTCTGATCATACCATTCACCATTTTCGTCCACCCAGCGTGTCGAAAAATGGCCGTTCATCGACCGGCCGCCAGTATTAGGTTCGTGTTCGAGATCGGCGTGGGCATACATTTGGGCAAAAAATTGCTGCCAGGTAAGATTCCCGACAGCCGCTTCGATGGTCTGATCCCGATAATATCCCGAGCGAAAATCCCCCGGTTGAAAAACTTTGGAAAGTGCAATCTGTGCTACTTCTTTACCATCTCCAAAAATCCCGAATTTAGAACGACCACCCATTGTATCCTTCCTCCCCAGCAAACTTACCTGACGACTTTCGCATGCCAAGCGGTAATCATCGATAATATCCTCCTTACTCAAAACACTGGAACCGGTCAAACTATCATTTTGAAGCATAAGCAAAAATCACGGGTTTTAATCCGTAAGTTAAATTACGTTTTTTTGAATGCAAGCCAAAATTATGCAGGAAAATAATAACCCCGGCATCCGAACGCCTGGTTTTAGGCCATTGTTAATATTGGTTAATGATTATTATATTTAACTTTTTAAGCGTTAATCTTGTTTAACCGTAAGTTTTTCACCACTTAAAGTATAGTTACAACTATGAAAGTATTCTTTTCAGCGCTGGTTCTAATCCTCGGGCTGACCACCGTAAGTTTTGCACAGAAAGGTGTTCTGAAATTTAAAGAAGAAACACACAAATTCGGTAAAGTACCACAAGGCACTCCTGTAACACACGAATTTGTATTCACCAACACTGGTACCGATCCCGTGATCCTTTCCAATGTAACCGTTTCATGCGGATGTACTACCCCCGTGTGGTCGAAGGATCCTGTGCTTCCAGGTAAGACCGGTTCGGTAAAAGCTACTTTCAATGCTGCTGCGGCAGGTCCTTTCAACAAGCCTGTAACCGTTTTCAGCAATACCGAAGGCGGGTCTATTACGCTTTATCTGAATGGAGAAGTGGTTCCAAAGGCAGCTGCCAAACCATCTTCGAAATAAGCATTTCTCGCAAGTATTGCAGTGGCCGTTCCAGTGGGACGGCCATTTTTGTTAATACAAAATCCTGATTAATAAGCTGATCTGTCGTAGAATGACCGGCGGCGGGTCACTTTCAGATCTTGCAGGATCGCCGACTTCACTTTCAATGTGAAACTGTAATTGCTCGCACGCGCGGCGCTACCGGCGAATGGCGTCCAGTTGAAGCTCATATCCCAGCAATGCAGGTCGCGCATAATGCCCAGCTGCGTGATGGTTGGCTCGAACGCGACGAAGTCGAAACCGGTACTGAGGGTCAGTTTCAGGTTTTTGGACAAGCTGAGGTCGCCCGTTGCCTGAATGGCCTGGATAATCTGCGCTTTCGACAACCCCGGTTTAGTAAGCCCGAAGTTGTAGTTCAGGGACACACTCCAGGGGATATTGAAATCCACGTACAAGTCGGGGTTTTGTGCGATAAACTCCTTGGCCTGCTGTTTGGCCTCGGCATCAGGATCGTTGGGATTGGTGGTTTGCGGAGTGGTAGTATTGTTTTTGGAACTACTGTTTTTCGGCGAGAAGCTCGTTCCCAGCGTAAACCCGAGGTTTTGCAAATTGGCAAGCCCCTGGCCTTGAGTAATCGCATATTTGTTGATCTTCGTGCCCATCTGGTTTCCGGTGATATTCGGATTGGCCTGGTAGGCGTACGGATCGAGGTTCATGTTAAAGTTCAGGTTCAGGTTCCGGCCGATCCGCGCGTTGGCATTGATGGTAATGTTGGATAAATTCAATGAATCCGCCAGCAGGTTGTAGCTTCCCCCCAAACTCAGGTTGTCAAGCAGCGACACCTTCTCGAACTGCTGGGCGGCCGTATCGCTCTTGGTTTTTAGCTTCATTTCAAAAGAGTTGTTCAAACTGAATGAAATGACACTCGACGCCCGCCCGTTACCCACGCCCGATCCTACCCCGCGGAACTTGGAGAGCGAAAGATCACGCACATTGCCTTTCTTGTCCGTCACCTGTATCCTGTCATAAAAACCGAATGCCTCGCCGGTAAAATCCGGCGTATAGGTAAACGACACCGAAGGTATCACCGTATGACGGATGGCTTCCAGCCGCCTGCCGCCGAAGAAGAATGTTCCGTAAAAGCGCGTGTTCATCCCCGCCCCGAAATTGTAGGAGTATTCTGTCCCTACCTTTCGCAGCGTATCGATGCGGATCGAATCGCGGCCGGTTTGCGTATAACGGTATTGCTTCGTGAACACTTCCCCCGACAGCGACACGCTGGGTGTAATATTCACAAAACGCAGCACCTTGAAGTTCGGCAGGGAGATGGGCAGGCTGTATCGACCGGTAAATTGCGCGTCTTTAAGCATTTCCGGCAGATTGCTCAGGTTAAATGCCACAATCTTGGTTTTTTTGAGCCGGGTGGTATCGATCTTGGCATCGGTTATCACAAAGCCAAGACTGCTATATGACGTATCAACGGCCGTCAATGCATTAGCCAACGCGTAGTTACCGCTAAAATCAAGGCCCAGACGGAAGCTCTCATACCAGCGTCCGCGACCACCTTTCAATGCAAAAGGGGCGATCTGGTTTACGCCAAAGCTAAAATCCGTAGAAACGTTGGTCTTACCGTTTTCACGTCGTTGCGTTGTCGGGTTAATCTGCCCGAAGTTTTGGTTCACGCGCAACGATCCCGCCGCACGCATATACTGTCCGAAAGTACGGTTGTACTGCACCGAAGAACTGGCAACGTTGGACGTATATTTGTTTACATTAAATTCCTGTTGCTGGTTGTAAGTGTTACTGCTGACATTTACGTTCGCCGAAAACTGGGAATTTCCACGAGGTTTCGGAGCGTGTGACCAGAGAATGCTGAAATCGTTGGTATTACCACGCCCCAGCAACTTGTCGAGCTCATCGCTGGATTTGTTTCTATTGAAGCGCAAAGACAGGTTCCCTGAATATTGGTAGCGTCTGATATATGTCGACATCAAACCAAGTCCCCAGCTTCCATTGGAGTAGATCTGGCCTTGCACGGTCGCATTCACGTACTCGCTGATCGCAAAATAGTAGCCGCCGTCACGCAGGTAGAAACCCCGGCCGTTCGGCTCCTCGCCATAAGTAGGGATGATGATACCGCTTGTACCGTTCTCTTTCTTTTTAGGAAACGGAAAAAAACCGAAAGGCAATGCGATAGGCAATGGTACATCGCTGATCACCAGGTTGAACGGCCCGGATATCACCTGTTTTTTGTTCACCATCTTGATCTTCGGCGCATTGATGTAATAGTGCGGGTGGGTCAGGTTACAGGTCGTATACATGGAATGGCGGATATAAAAATTACCTTCCGTATCCTTTTTAACCTTTTCACCGCGGATGTTACCATCACCCTCCTGGGTCACGATACCCTGGATCAGCGCCTTTTTAGACTTGAAATTGTATCGGATTTCCTTCGTATTGTAAGTTTCCGGCCCATCCTGGAAGATCGGCTCCCCGGCCATTTTCTTGGCCGTTGAATCATAAGTCCCGATCGCGTAAACCTCGTTGGTAACCCAATTGAGACGGATATAATTGGCTTTCAGATTGATCGTCCCATAGGTTACTTCCGCATTTCCATACAAATGCACCTGCTTTAAAACCGCGTCCATGATCGTAGAATCTTCCGACGTATATTGGACGGTATTCTCGAGGTCATCGGGATTTTTGAGGGAATCAGCGACTGTAGAATCCGCTAATGCATTGTTAGCGAGCGTACTATCCGCATTTACACCGCCTCTTGGAACGGACGTACCTGACTGGCCGGCACGGGAAGTATCCGCACCTGCTTGCTTTTGCACTGTAAGAAGGGAATCCGCTGATTGCTTTGCAGAAGTCGAACTTTTAAGCTTACCCTGATTTTTCCCGGAACCCTTGGAGCGTTGCTGCACACATGCCACAGTGCTGAACAGGAGAAACGCCACAACTACCGACGATATAATAATCGCCTTTCTTTTCAGTTCTAACAATTAGCGTATTTTTGCATAACGAATTTCAAAATTAGCAGAGAAACCCCTTTCGCGTAAGGCCCCAACTAAAAAATAATGTTAAAACTTCTTAAATTAGTAATTGTTACAAGTTTTTTGCTGGCGAGCGTCGCCTTTGTTTTTCAGCAAGAACCGGTTACTGTGAAGTCAGGGAGCAAGGTTAATACGGTCGTAATCGACGCCGGCCACGGCGGTAAAGACCCGGGTACCAGAGGCAAATATACAAAGGAAAAAGACGTAGCACTGGCCGTCGCCCTTGAGCTAGGCAAGAAGATCAAGGAGGAAACACCGGACGTCAAAGTGCTCTTTACACGCTCAACCGACGTCTTCATCGAATTGGGCGAGCGTTCCGCCTTCGCCAACCGCAACAATGCCGATCTTTTCATTTCCATTCATTGCAATGCGACACCCCGTTCCAGAAGTGTGAGGGGCACGGAAACCTTTGTGATGGGTTTGCACAAAACCGAAGGTAACCTAGAAGTAGCCAAACGCGAGAACTCGGTAATTTTACAGGAAACTAATTACAAGCAAAAATACAAAGGTTTCGACCCGGATTCGCCCCTGGCGCACATCATGCTCGCCAATTACCAAAGTGCATTCATTTCCAGTAGCTTACGTCTGGCCGATCTGATAGAAAAGAAATTTCAGTCCATCTCTGAGCGCGATAGCCGCGGTGTAAAACAAGCCGGATTCCTCGTCCTGTGGCGTTGTGCAATGCCTAGTGTGCTTATCGAAACGGGCTTCCTTTCATCTCCCGACGAAGAAGAATACCTGAGCTCCGAAGCCGGACAAGAGGAAGTCGCCAAATGCATTCACTCGGCATTTATGGCGTACAAAAAAGATATGGACCGCTAACTCATCGGTCACATATTGCTTTGATTTCTCAAAACAATTTTTGATACTTTGGTGTTAAACCTGAAAATCACTCGAATTAAGGCCATTTGAAAGTTTAATACTGCTTAGTCTGCTGCATGCAGGACAAACAATTAGTCCATGAAAATATCAAAAGAGGCAAAAGTCGGGGTTATGGCGCTGTTCGCCATTATTATGTTGTATTTCGGCTTTCACATCCTCAAAGGCTCCGACGTTTTTTCCAGAACTTATAAGTACTACATCGTTTACGACAATATCGACGGACTAACGGCTTCCAATCCCGTATTGCTGAATGGTTTGAACGTCGGACGTGTACAGGAAATCAAACTGCTCCAAAACCGCCAAAACCACTTGCTGGTGACCATCGATGTGCAAAAAGGCATCGTGATTCCCCAGGGAACAGGCGCGGTATTGGCCGACGGTGGTTTGCTTGGCGGCAAGGTTATTCACCTCTCCATGGGCACTGGCGCTCCGATGAAGGACGGTGATACGCTCATGGCCAAGAAAGAGTCGGGCATCTCCGCTGTTTTGCAGGAAAAAGCACTGCCCCTCGTTTCTCACGCCGATTCGCTTATTAAAAACCTCGACCTCGTCGTAGGCGGTTTTCAGGAAACGGGATTGATCCTCAACCAGGTTCTGAAAAACTATAACCAGACGGGCACCAGCCTGCAAGGCTTGCTGAATGAGAATCGCACCAACCTGCTTGCGATGACCTCAAATCTCAATAAGCTGACAACTTCCCTTGTTGAAACTGAAAAGGAATTGAAACCATTGCTTGCCAAAACCGGCAGCCTCGCCGATTCCCTGAATGCATTGCGCCTCGGTGAGACGGTAACAAGTGCAAGAAAAACCATTGAGGAGCTGCACACATTGCTCGCAAGCGTGGAATCCGGCAAAGGAACGGCCGGAAAACTGGTGAAGGATGAAACATTGTATAATAATCTCAACCGGACGATGATAAGCATGAACAAGCTGCTTACCAACTTCCGCGAACATCCGAAACGTTATATCAATGTGTCTGTATTTGGTAAAAAAGACAAAGGCCCGGCCGAATCGCCGCTGGATACCGCCACTACGATTAAATAGGGCCTCGCATTCTTAAATAAATATGAAAGTCGTTTGCTTACCGGTGAACGACTTTTTACATTTGAAATAAGCCCATTTCAATTACTCACACCATTCTTCATCATCATGACCAGCCAGGAAAGCCTACCACATCTCATCCAGATCCTGAACCAGAAATACGAGCAGGTAAAGCTCGGCGGAGGCAAGAAAAAAATCGAAGCACAGCACCAGAAAGGCAAACTTACCGCCCGGGAAAGGATCGATTACCTGATCGATACGGGCTCCGATTTCCTTGAAATAGGCGCATTCGTGGGCGACGGAATGTATGAGGATGAAGGCGGCTGCCCGTCGGGCGGCGTGGTAGTGGGTATTGGCTATGTTGCCGGAAAGCAATGCATGATCGTCGCGAACGACGCCACGGTGAAAGCCGGCGCCTGGTTCCCGATTGCGGCCAAGAAAAATCTTCGGGCGCAGGAAATCGCAATGGAAAACCGGCTGCCCGTCATTTACCTCGTCGACAGCGCCGGCGTGTATTTGCCGATGCAGGCAGAGGTCTTTGCCGATAAGGAACATTTCGGACGTATTTTCAGGAATAACGCCCAAATGTCAGCCATGGGCATCGTGCAGATTTCAGCGATTATGGGCTCGTGCGTCGCGGGCGGGGCCTATTTACCGATCATGTCCGACGAGGCGCTCATTGTCGAAGGGACCGGTTCTGTTTTCCTGGCGGGTCCCTATTTGGTCAAATCATCCATCGGCGAAGATATCGACGCGGAATCGCTGGGAGGAGCCGCTATGCATTGCGAAATCTCCGGCGTGACCGACAACAAGTTTCCCGACGATAAATCGTGCCTCGACGCCATCAAAAGGCATATCGATAAAATAGGCAAGCCATTATCCGCGGGCTTCGATCACAAACCCGCCCAGCAGCCCCTGCGCCAGCCGGAGGAAATCTACAATCTCCTCCCCACCGACCGGCTGAAACCCTACGATGTGCTGCCCATTCTGGAATGCATTGTGGATAACTCCGAGCTCGACGAATACAAACCCGATTACGGTAAAACCCTCATCTGTGCCTACGCGCGTGTGGGCGGCTGGGCCGTGGGCATTGTTGCCAATCAGCGTAAAATGGTCAAATCCGGGAAAGGGGAGATGCAGATGGGCGGGGTGATCTATGCCGAAGCCGCCGATAAAGCAGCCCGTTTTATCATGAATTGCAACCAGAAAAAGATCCCGCTCGTGTTTTTCCATGATGTTACCGGCTTTATGGTGGGCAGCAGGGCGGAACAGGGCGGCATTATCAAGGACGGGGCGAAGATGGTGAATGCCGTGGCCAATTCGGTAGTACCCAAGTTTACATTCATTATCGGCAATTCCTATGGTGCCGGCAATTACGCTATGTGCGGCAAAGCCTACGATCCACGGCTGATATTCGCCTGGCCTACTGCCCAAATGGCCGTCATGAGCGGCGCTACGGCAGCCCGGACCTTGCTGCAAGTGCAAACAGCCACCTTGAAAGCCAAAGGCGAAACGATCACGCCCGAGGCCGAGAAGGAATTGTTGAAACAAATCACAGACCGCTACAACGAAGAATTATCCCCTTACTACGCCGCCGCACGCCTTTGGGTCGATGGCATTATCGATCCCGTGGAAACGCGACGCATCATTTCGGCAGGCGTGAAGGCCGCCGACCAGGCGCCTATTGAAAAACCTTTCAATGTGGGCGTCATTCAAGTTTGATTTTCACTATCTAAACCTATCATTATGTCTGAAAAAATAGCGTTTCTCGGACTCGGGAACCTTGGAACTCCTATCGCTGAAAGTCTGCTCGAAGCGGGTTATGAACTTGTCATCTGGAACCGGACTGCCTCCAAGGCCGAGCCATTAACCAAACTGGGCGCAACGGTTGTGGAAGATCCGATCGATGCCATTACCAACGGCGGCCTCGTATTTTCGGTACTCGCCGACGATGCGGCTGTGGAGGAAATATTTTCGATGGAACTCGTTGAAAAACTGGGAAAAGACGGCGTACACATTTCGATGAGCACCATTTCGCCGGAAACCTCGCGCCAGCTCGCGCAGGTACACGAGTGGTATGGCGCGCATTACGTGGCCGCGCCCATATTCGCCCGCCCGGAAGCCGTGCGCGCGAAGGTAGGGAACATCTGTCTGTCAGGTAACGCGGCTGCCAAAGAGCGCATTAAACCCATCGTGCAGAGCTTCGTAAGAGGCGTTTTTGATTTCGGGGATGATCCGGGCGCAGCGAACGTGATCAAGCTGGCCGGTAACTTCATGATCGCGTGCAGCCTCGAAATGATGGGGGAGGCATTCACCATGGCGGAGAAAAGCGGTATTTCACGACAAAGCATTTATGAAATGCTCACATCAACATTGTTTGCCGCACCGATTTTCCAGAATTACGGAAAGCTCGTCGCCAGCAACACCTACGAGCCCGTTGCATTCCGCTTTCCACTGGGTTTGAAAGACATTAACCTGATACTCCAAACCGCTTCCGATGTGAATGCGCCGATGCCTTTTGCCGATATTATCAAAAACCGGTTCATTTCCGGTCTGGCCAAAGGTCGCGAAAACCTCGACTGGGGTGCATTGGCACTGGGAGCGTCCGACGATGCCGGACTGAAACCCTGATTAAATAAAATACCGATTCCGCGTGTCCCTGACAAAGAGCGCGCGGAATCGGCATTCAAATATGAAAAGTAGTTAACGTCCTACCTGCTCGCTGTACCGCCGCGGGTCATACCCTTTGGCAAATAGCGGATACTGGTCGAAAATGCGCCTTACTACGCTCCGGTAATGGTTATTGGAACTTTCCGTCCCTTTGAATATCCCCGAAGCATAACCTCTCCAAACCACCTGGTCACTTTCCGCGTCGATGAGCGAAACGATCAGCGTGCCCTTGTCGAGCGCGTATTTGATCGGCTCGTAGCGGAAGCCCTCATTCTCGGTATCCACCCAGTTCTTGATCACCGGCTGCATATAGCCCTGGTAACGCAGGTTATCGTAGAAAATACCATAGTTCACCAGCAGCGTCGGCTTTTCGGCAGTGAGCTTGTAGCCCCTTACCTGCATCTGGCGACGGATCGCCTCATAAATTTCGGTGCAAAGATTGTTGGTATCCCTCTCACATTCCAGAAACGTATATGAAGAGTAATCTTTAAAATTGGTTTCGTAGCTGTAATCATGCTCCACAAACACTTTCCGGCCACTGGAACACCCTGCAATCACGACTACGAGCAGTAAAGCGACATAAATAGAAATAGACCTCAGCATAAGCATTTAAATTTGTCAGGTTGTGAATTAAAATATATCAAGAATGTATTCAATACTTCCTCACTACCAATAGCTTATGCCGAACCTATAAATCTATCCCAAATAATAAGCTATTGATCTGCGCATTTCAGCCGCTGTTACTACTATATCAAAGGCACATTGCCCGGCGCCACTCAGCAATGAAAACCTGATTTCTTTTCCTTTATTCTTTTTATCCTGCCTCGTCAGCGCGATAATCTGCTCCACATCTTCCGGTTTGATCTTCACCTTTCCATAAGTCGCAAACAGAAACTCCTCGATGTCCGTTAGCGTCTGCTGGTCGATCATTTTCCGCTCGAACGACAGGTACGCTTCCATGATCATACCCACTGCGATCGCTTCTCCGTGGAAAAGCCGCTGATTAGCGGGTTTATTCAAAAAGTATGTCTCCACCGCGTGGCCGAGCGTATGCCCAAAATTCAAAATCTTTCGCAAACCCTTTTCCGTCGGGTCCTGATCCACCACTTGCTGCTTGATCTTGACGGAATGTGCGATCAGGTCCGGCCAGTTTTGCTGTTCAAAATCCTTCGCCCGGATTTCCTCCCATTTAGCCCCGTCGGCGATCAGGCAATGCTTGATCACCTCTCCAAACCCCGACCGTATTTCACGCTCCGGCAATGTCTTTAAAAACACCGGGTCGATCAGCACGCTCTTAGGGATATTGAAAACGCCCAAATGATTTTTAAAACCCTGGAAATCAATCCCCAGCTTCCCTCCTACACTCGCATCCACTTGCGAAAGCAAGGTCGTCGGCACCTGAATAAAATCTATTCCACGCTTGTAAACCGCAGCGCAAAAACCACCCATGTCCCCGATCACCCCTCCGCCTACATTGATCACCAATGCGTGCCGGTCAAGCTCCTCCTTCGTCATGGCCTCCCAGATTTTTTCGCAGGTCGCCAATGTCTTGTGCGCCTCGCCACTGGGAACGGTTACAACACTATGTTTCGGTAAAAACGCCTTTAAAATGGGATAACAATGCCTTTTGGTGTTGTTATCGGCTATTACTACGATTTTTGAATACTGTTTTGAACTCAAAAAATCCGGTAAGCTCTCGCCTATCGGTGCAATTACAACTGACTGGTTCATTCTAGACTATCATTGAGACGGGCTCATCTACAGATACGATGAGTGCAACCAAATGGATGCGTTGATTTCCAGTATTTTGAAATAAAATTTTGGAAAACCAATTTAAAGATAGCAATTATTATGCTTATCAAATAATCATTTACTTTTTGTATCCTGAGAAATTTTTCCACAGGTCGCATTTCCACTACAAACACCTGTGCCAGGGCTCGTTTGCTTTTTATTTCGTAAAATTGCCGCTTCTTAAAGATTATCCACCTTTATCTTCATACAATCGCAATAAAATGAGTGCTCCGCTGATCTCTGGAATTCAACAGGTAGGAATTGGTTGCCAGAACGTGCCCGAAACCTGGAAATGGTACCGGCAGGTCCTGGGTTTCGATGTACCCGTATTCGACGAAAAAGCGGAAGCCCCGCTCATGACGCCCTATACCGGCGGCAAGGTCCATTCACGACAGGCTGCCCTGGCCATCAATATGGCAGGTGGCGGGGGGCTCGAAATATGGTCGTTCACAAGCCGCCAATCGCAGCCCGCTAATTTTAAAGTCGAAATCGGCGACCTTGGCATTAATGCTATCCGTTTCAAGGCTCCCGATGTGAAAAAGGCGCATGAATGGGTGAAAAGCCATTCCAAAGAAGCGACCGGCCCGCTTGTGAAACTGCCCGAAGGTGAAGGCTTCTGGGGAACCGATCCCTACGGAAACACGTTCCAGATTACCAGCGACGCTACCTGGTTTCAAACCAAAGGCAAAACAGTAGGCGGCGTCGCCGGCGTGGTGATCGGCGTTTCCGACATCGATAAGGCAGTGGTTTTTTACCAGAACCTGCTGCAACCGCTTAATATCGTGTACGATAAAACCGACGTTTTCGAGGATTTGCCGACTTCCATTCCGGGCCAGCGCTTCCGCAGAATGCTCCTGCGCAAAAGCTTCACACCCGACGGCGCATTCAGCCGCCTGCTCGGCGATGTGCAGATCGAGCTCGTGCAAGCCCTCGACCGCACGCCTAAAAAGATATTCGAAAACCGCTACTGGGGTGATTGCGGCTACATCCACTTATGTTTCGACACACTGGATATGGACACTTTGAAAACCAAACTCCAGGCGCAAGGTTACCCATTCACCGTCGACAGTGAGAGCTCGTTCGGCATGGAAAACGCCGCCGGCCGTTTCGCCTACCTCGAAGACCCGGACGGCACATTGATCGAGCTCGTAGAAACGCATAAGGTGCCTATTTTGAAAAAGATCGGCTGGTTTATGGATTTGCAGAAGCGCGGGCTCAGAAAGCCGTTGCCCAATTGGATGTTAAAGGCGATGGGGCTGGGGAAGGTGAAAGATAAATAGTACAATCCTGAACTACTTTAAATACAATTTGTCAGAATTAACCATGTAAATCTGCAAGTTAAGTGCAAATTTGCATGGTTAATTCAATATTTACTCCCCGCCCAGGCCAGCAACGGCAACCCTACAAAAACTCCGAGCCCAACCTGCCAGCCTGTAAATACAGCTGCGATAATCGCAAGCAACACAACGATCACCGGATAGAGATACAGCAGCATTCCGAACAGAACCGAATCATAAAAAACCGATCTGGCAGTCAGTTTTGCGGCCTTATTTTCAAAAAACGAATATAACGGCAGGTGAATCATGCGGCCGATCCAGCCGATTGCCCCTAGTAATGGGTTCTTATTTTTCCCTGAGGGCGCGCATTTGTCGAAAAATTCGCTCAGTTGCCGCTCGCGTTCCGCTTTGGGTGCTTCGTCCGCGATCGTGAGGATCTCCGCATTCATTTTGCGGTCGAGAATGTCGTTAAATTCCCGAAGCCATTTTTCATATTCCTGCGGACTGGTTTGAATGTCGTCGGCGGCAATGGCCTCTCCGAAGTTGAGCGAAACGCGCTTGCCCGGGCCGCGGAAATTTTCATAGTTCAGGCCGGTAGGGATTACTTTCATGCTTCGCAGTGCATCATCGCCGTACCATATTTTATAGGCCATCCGCGCGGTACCTTTGCCGAGGGGGCGCAAGCGCCATTCGTTTACACAAATTCCTTCAGAGAATACCACCACGGCATCGCCCTTTTTCAATGCGTCGTGACTTTCCTGTGCAGTAACATCATGATTTTTAACATATTGCCTGCCTTCCGATCCACGGAAAACCGGGATCAGGTTAATTTGACGTAGCCAGAATGCAGCTGCTTTTTTGCGGAAAACATCCCCACGGGTGAGCGTATGGATGGGCTGTTCGAGCACGGAGCCGATCACCACCGCATCGAAAAAAGAATCGGGATGGTTGGAGGCCAGCAGCAGCGGAGACCCTTTGGGTAATTTATCGAAATTAACGACGCAAAGCTTTCTCAGATAAATAGGCAATGCCAGGCGGACCAGAAAGCGGGAGAAAAAGTAAAACAAAGTTTAAAAAGTAAGTTTTCGCAAAATTATGTGATTATTTTTTTATTCAATCCTAACGGCCAGGGTATTCTGCTCCGGCGAGTTTGCTACCTTTGGTGCCATCTGTAAAGCCTAATGCGAGATCAGGAATGCGTTTAAAAGATTATCCCGAAATTATCAGGAAGGCCTGGGCAGGGTTTGATAATTCGATCGGGGTCAAATTTGTAGAAGATATCAGTGCCAAAGTTTCAACCAACCACGTCTTCCGCGTCACGCTCGACAACGACGACAAGGTGGTTGCCAAGCTTTCCTATTTCGGTAAATACGAACATTTTAAGGAGGACCACCGGATCATCCAGGCCCTTTCCAATAACCTGCTTTATCCCTTCGAAAATGTGCTTGCGAAGTCGCTGGTGAAGAATAACCAGGTTTATACCTACCGTTACCAGGAGGATTTTGTGGATACCTGGGTCGTTTTTTATAACCCGATCCGGGCCATGAACCGGCTTCCGCGGCGGCTTGAAGAAGAGCATATCCGAAAGCTGGGTACCGAAACCGCGAAATTCCATCAGGCATGTTTCCGCGCGAGCCGGTCTATTCCAAAATCATCCAAAAACCTCCGTACCGACATTCAGCATCTGCTGGAAATCCTCGAAACCGATACCGGCCAGTACGAGCACCGCGGGTATATCAATATCCTCAAAAAGCAATGCGATATTTTCATGAAGAATATCCAGCGCCTCAACGTCAGCTCGTTCGACCTGATGCCTGTTTTTGTGGACTGGAACATCGGAAATTTCTCTGTTACCGACGATTTGAAGCTGTTTTCACGCTGGGATTACGACTGGTTCCGGGTATCGTCGCGGGTGATGGATTTCTATTTTTTCAGCCGGGTATGCTCCAATGTCGGCGACCGCACGGTTTTCAGCTATCTCATCGGGCCGTTGATGGAAGAGCGCTTTATGATTTTTTTGCAGGAATACCACAAAGTTTACCCGCTTACAGAGAATGAAGTACGCTTCATGAAAGAGGCTTACCGGTTTTTTATATTGAATTATGTGATCAAATACGGTAAATACTTTTTCCACCGCTCCTATTGCACCAAGTTGCAGCGCGAGGCTTATGAGCTTTATTTTCCGTCGATAGACGGTTTCGATGCCGACAAGATCCTCCGAGCCCTTAAAATCTAGCAACCTCCTAATTCAGTTCACTCCAAAGACACCAACCTATGGTACTCGATAATTTCAAATCTGTTATTTCAAAATATGATGTCATTTTCTTTGATGCATTTGGCGTACTCAAAACATATAACGGGCTGATCCCCGGTATCGAAAACACATTTGCCTACCTCCGCGAGCACGGGAAGGATTTTTATGTGGTTACCAACGACGCCTCACGAAGCCCCGAGCAGCTTGCTCAAAGTTATGTGAACCTCGGCATTGATGACGTGACACCCGACCGGATCATTTCCTCGGGCATGCTCGCACGCGAGTACCTGGAATTGAAAGTGAGAAAAGGAACTGTTGCCTACCTCGGAACCGAAAACTCTGCCCATTATATCGAAACCGCCGACCTCAAAACGCTCTCAATCCGGGAATTGGACCTCGCCAATGTCTCCGATATCAATGCATTGGTTTTTCTGGACGATGAAGGTTTCGATTGGAATACTGATTTAACCAAAACGCTCAACCTGCTCCGCAAGCGTAATATTCCCGTGATCGTTGCGAATACTGACAAGACCTACCCGGCATCTAAAAGCCGCGTATCATTCGCCATCGGGGCATTGGCCAAAATGATTGAAGATACCATCGGTCGACAGTTTATCCGCTTCGGTAAACCTGATCCGCAGATGTTTATTTTTGCATACCAACACATCAAAAACTACCCAAATGTGAGTAAAACGGAAATTCTGATGGTGGGCGACACCCTGAATACCGACATCCTGGGCGGCAACAAGTTCGGCCTCGACACCGCGCTCGTCCTCACCGGCAACACGCAGGCGGAAGATGCGGAGGTACGCATCCGTGCGACAGGCATTATCCCCACTTATATCAGCGTGTCGGCAGTGGTGGAATAACCCTCATTCGCTGCGCAGGCTCACGACCGGATTCCTCCGCGCTGCGCGGAGGGACTGGAAAGAGATTGTCAGCGCGGTGATCAGTACCACCGACCCGGCTGTAACGGCGAACACCCACCAGCCCAGTTCGATTTGACGGGGATACCTCTGAAGCCAGTTTTTCATCAGAAACCAACCCAGCGGTGCCGCGAGTAAAAACCCCGTCGCCAGCAAACGACCAAATTCCTTTCCAAAAATCCAAACCACCTGCTTTTCCGTAGCGCCCAGCACTTTCCTAACCCCGATTTCCTTCGACCGCGACGCTGCCATGAACGTTACCAGCCCATAAAGGCCCAGACAGCCTATTGCGATGGCGATGGCGGAAAAAACCTGGATCAGCCCCAGCAGGATATGCTCCGTAGCATAGTATTCGTTGATTTTGTCGTCCAGAAAACCCGCCTGATAGACGTTTTCGGGGAATAGCTTATTCCAGGCTTTTTCAATGCGCGGCAGCACTGGATGCAGGTCGGCACGTTGCAGTTTCACCGCGGCCATCGTGTAGGCTGGGGCCTCGTTCACAATCGCGGCGGGCTGCACGCCGGCGCTCAGCGGGTCCAGACTGAAATTCCCGACAACACCCACGATCGTCCGGTCACGGTCCCAAAGCCGTATACTTTTGTTGAGGATATCCTTTGGATTGGCAATACCGAGCTGTTTTAGCATAGTCTGGTTCACCAATGCTTCCCGACGGGTCGTATCGTCGGACCCCAAATTTCGGCCTGCAAGTAGTTTCAAGCCAAAAACCTCCACATAACGGCTGTCGCCAATCCGTACATTGACCGGAAATTTTTCCTGCTCATCCCTGTGGTTGAATGTGAACAGCTCGTCCGTTTTCATTTGCGACATGGGCGGTTCCGCGGCCAATGCGACCCGCTTTACCCCCGGCATCGCACTGAGTTCGTTGACCCAGGTACTCTGTCGCGCCAGATCATCGCCCGGCATTTTGACCATCAGGATATGGTCCTTATCAAATCCCGTTTCGGCGGTTTTCAGGTGCTTCACCTGGGCGGACATGACAATCACGCCGATAATAAAAAGCTGGGTAATAAAGAACTGCACTACCACAAGGCTTTTCCTCACCGAAAAACGGCCTGCCTTCTGATTCCCCGCTGCTCCTTTCAATGCAGTTACTGGATTAAAACGTGCCAGCACGACCGACGGATAGAACCCCGCCAGCAAAATGACGCCCAAAACCAATCCTCCAAACCACAGTATGCCGTTACCTTTCAGCAAATGCAGTACTGAAATATCCGCGCGGAGCATCCACAATGCCCGGTTAAGCATAGGAAAGCTCAATTGTGCCAATATCAGCGCTATTACGAACGCAGCTGCGCACAACAGCGCCGTTTCCAGCATAAACTGTCCGGTCAGCTGCGTTTTGGAGCTGCCCATTGTCTTGCGAACCCCCACCTCGCGCACCCTCCGTATTGCCTGCGCCGTCGAAAGGTTGATAAAATTCACACAGGCACCAATCACGAGAAATAACCCTACGACTA
This sequence comes from Dyadobacter sp. OTU695, assembly GCF_038440355.1. Lineage (NCBI taxonomy): Bacteria > Pseudomonadati > Bacteroidota > Cytophagia > Cytophagales > Spirosomataceae > Dyadobacter > Dyadobacter sp. OTU695. The sequence goes on from NZ_JASATN010000010.1 coordinate 151,216, forward strand.
TCAGCGCGTATAATATCGGGCGAGGCGCTGGTCCGTATCCGGGCATATGGAACATTTCGTTCAGCGCAATTGTCCTGAATTGATAGGTACGTGCCTCTTTTGCGCTGAAATGCTTGCGCGTAATCTCCGCGAAGCTATTTTCAAGCTGCGACAAGTGTGCCCCGTCCTTCAATGCCACCCAGCACATCGTATTGGGCGCACCCCAGGCCTGCAACATATCCGGCTCGCCCATCAATCCCGGCAACGTTGTATAAGAAACGAGCACATCGTACCGCAGCTGGGTATTGGACGGCGGGTTTTCAATGATCCCTGTGACTGTCAGATCGGCTTTGTTATCAAATCGGAGGGTTTTGCCGACGGCGTTTTCCGTACCAAAATATTTGACCGCATATTCCCGTGACAAAACCACCGTATTCGGCTCGCTCAATGCATTTTGAGGAGCATTGGATGCCCATCTCGTATCAAAAACTTTGAAATACTCAGGCTCCGTGAAACAGATATTCCTCGATTCTTCGAACTTCTTAGCCATGCGTCCCTTCCCATCCGGAATGCCCACGATGGTACCGAACAGGTTGTTGAGCCGCACGGCACTTTCCACGAAAGGGTATTCGTCCCGGAGAACTTGTCCCAATGGCCTGGGTGTTACATCGGTTGGCCGTGGCTGATCCGTCAGTACATCGGTAACGATCCAGTAAATACGGTCCGCTTTCGAATGGTACCGGTTAAAACTGAACAGGTAACCCACAAGGAGAAAAATCACCAGCCCGCTTGCCAGGCCGGCAGACAATCCGAGAATGCCCACCGTGCTGGTGGTGCGATTGCGCCAAATGTTACGCAAAGCGATTTTGAAGTAACTCGTGAACATAGCGGAAAAGAGGTTTCGGGTATTTGGTTTCGTATGATTTTTCAATGCTTTCGACCATCCTGCCCGCTCGAAACCAAACCGGAGGCGAATGAAGCCTATGACGTTCCAGATATAACGCCGGTCGGCTTCCTGCCGGCCAAATGCCGTAAGGTCGTTATCGTAACGCTCATAGAGATCGCCCTGGATCTCTTCCAGCAAATGAGGGGAACAGAGCAATTTGAGCAGGCCATCGGCCCAGCGGGGAGGACGGGGCGCTTTCATATGGTAGTTATTAAAACGCCTGGTAAAATAGCATCCCAGAGCTTGTTCCGCATTTCCTTGATTTCAGATAAAGTAACACCGCCAAGCGCTGTCACTACGAAGAGGCGCTTGCGTCTACCACCACGCTCGGCCGTAGCTTCCCCGAGGTGCGACACAAGCATGCCTTTTTCCTCTAACCGATGCAATGCCGCATGCACGGCGCTGATATTGGCGGAACGACCCGTCTGGCTTTCCAGCTCATCGGCAATCGCTACACCATAGGCCTTCTGATTGAGTACGGCCACGGTAAGCAATACCAATTCCTCAAATTCACCGAGATATGTGCGTTTCATACTTATATATTTCACTTTTGTAGATAAAATAATCATGCCAATCTTAAAGATACTTATATATCAATTATTTACATATTTATCTTCTTGAATTTTCGTCCGCAAATGGACATAGATTGCGCAGAACCGGACAACTATTTAGGTGGGACGGGCACATAATATTCCCTGAAACGCTGGTCTTCCTGGCCCGCCTCGACGGCCTTGCCGAGTTTTCGGAGCAAGACGGCACGGTTCTGATGGCATTGCCCAGCCACTGGAGAGTCGGGAAAAGAGCGGGCCGAACGTGTGAAAAGCTCGTAGGATTCCCTCAGTAATGCAGTATCCTTTTTAGTCATGAACACTTTTCCCTCTTCAAAATCCTGCCGCCAGCGTCTGGCGATCGGCGTCATACGCTCAGCTTCCTGAAAAACTTTGAATGCCGGGATAACGGGGACCTTGGAGTTTTTAGCGGCAATCGGGGCAACAGGTTTGGCAAAAAACGCAATAATGGCTTCGGTGTAAGCAGTTGCCTCTTTCTGGTTATGCTCAGGCCGTTTCAACCGCTGCTCTTCGGAAGGATTTGTGAAAAACGATGCTTCTGCCAGAAGCGCCGGTATGCCGTAAGTGTTCCTGAGCACTGATGCCCCGGCATCCGCAAAAATTGTAAAATCCGAAACCAGCGAAACAGGCGTAGCGGGTTTATGTAAATGCGTAAGTAATCTGGCGGCGAGCTCTTTGCCGAAATCCACACTGGCCACATTCTCCGACATATTTCCATGGAAATAGATGATCGGAAAGTTAACCGACGAATCGGCAGTTGCATTGTGATGGATCGACACAAAAAGATCAGCCTTACGGTCATTGGCAAGCTTCGCCCTATCGGGCAAAGGCACCTGAACATCCTCGATCCTCGTCATTACCACCTTTGCTCCTTTCTTTTCAAGCATTTTTTGTAGTAAAAGCCCAACGCGCAGGTTGATCCATTCCTCCCGTTCACCCCCTGGGCCCACTCGGTAACTGTCCGTGGCAGCGGTACCACCGTGGCCGGGATCAATGCAAATGATCTTTCCTTTCAGAGGTTTTCGTTTGGTTTGCGAAAAGGCCAACGTAGCAATGCCAGTAAGCAGTAAAAAGGTCAGGAGAATACGGTTCATGCGGATCAATAAATTGGATTCATAAATTAGGAATGATCAGGCGGTTGCGCAAGCCTTCCCGACGGTTTCCCTGCTTTATCCTTTTTCCTGCTATTTTTGCCTAAAATATTTCTACTACTCAAAGCACACACTTATGCTTGCTAAAACCTACGGAAGCGCCGTTTTCGGTGTCGACGCAACCATCATTACCATCGAAGTCAATGTAGGCCAGGGATTGGGATTCTACATGGTCGGTCTTGCCGATAGCGCCGTCAAGGAAAGTCAGCAGCGGGTGGAAGCCTCCCTGAAGCATTTCGGCTACAAAATGCCCCGCCAGAAACTGGTCGTCAATCTTGCGCCTGCCGACATTCGAAAGGAAGGTTCAGCCTACGACCTGCCCATTGCCATTTGTACCTTGCAATGCTCCGATCAGCTGGTTTGCATCCGCAATACCGAAGACTACATCATCCTCGGCGAGCTCTCGCTCGACGGCATTCTCCGGCCCATTAAGGGCGTGCTTCCTATTGCCATCGAAGCCCGTAAACAGGGATTTAAAGGAATCGTACTACCCGCCGAAAATGCATCCGAAGCCGCCATTGTCAACAACCTCGACGTGATCGCCGTCGGAACACTGGCGGATGCCATCGGCTTTTTCAAGGGAACCGTGGATATCGAGCCGCTTGTCATAGATACCCGCGACCTCTTTTTCTCTTCTCAAAACGACTATGAAGCCGATTTTGAGCATGTGCAGGGGCAGGAGAATATCAAGCGCGCACTGGAAATCAGTGCGGCAGGCGGACATAACGCCATTATGATCGGCCCGCCGGGAGCCGGCAAGACCATGCTGGCGAAGCGCATTCCGGGCATATTGCCCCCTCTCAGCCTGCCGGAAGCATTGGAAACGACTAAAATCCATTCAGTAGCAGGTAAATTGGGCAAAGAAGCCACGTTAGTTTCCCGCCGACCGTTCCGTTCGCCCCACCATTCCATCAGCGACGTTGCGCTGGTAGGTGGCGGAAGTTATCCGCAACCTGGCGAAATATCTCTGGCGCATAATGGCGTACTCTTTCTGGATGAGCTGCCGGAGTTCAAAAGATCGGTACTGGAGGTAATGCGGCAACCATTAGAAGAACGGAAAGTGGGTATTTCACGGGCAAAAATGGCCGTTGAGTACCCTGCCAACTTTATGCTCATCGCCAGCATGAACCCTTGCCCATGCGGCTATTATAACCATCCTGAAAAAGAATGCGTATGCGGCCCCGGTGTCGTTCAGAAGTACCTCAACAAAATCAGCGGTCCGCTTCTCGACCGCATCGACCTGCACGTCGAAGTAACGCCCGTATCCTTCGATCAAATCTCTTCAACCCGGAAGTCCGAAAGCAGCAAGGACATTCGTGAGCGGGTCATCCACGCGCGCCAGCGCCAGACCGAGCGTTTCAAAAATCATAAGGAAATCTACTCCAATGCGATGATGACGCCTGAAATGGTCAAACAGATCTGTGTTATCAACGAAGCCGGCAAAATGCTCCTCCGTACAGCCATGGAGCGCCTCGGCCTCTCCGCGCGTGCCTACGACCGCATCCTCAAAGTCTCCCGCACCATCGCCGACCTGGCCGATAGCGACGATATTAAGATCGAACATTTAGCCGAGGCGATTCAGTACCGGAGCCTGGATCGGGAGAATTGGGCCGGATGACCATGCACTAGTCTATCTTTTCACCTTAAACTTTATTAAATTTGGAAACACAACTTTTGACAAAAGAGATGAGTAACCGTATTGTCTCGGAAATCATGAATGTGCCAGATGCATATCTGGTGCTGGACGCCGTGCAGAAAGCGCTCGATGAAGAGCGGAAGCGTCGGTTGAAATTTTATAATGACATTACGGAGCAGGAGAAAGTAGAATTTATTAATGGTAAAATTGTGGTCCACTCTCCGGTCAAGATGAAGCACAATCAAGCTTCGCTTAATCTGGCTCAGCTCATGAACATTTACGTTAGCAAATACGATCTGGGCTTTGTTGGAATAGAAAAGATCATGATAACATTGACCAGAAACGATTACGAACCAGACATTTGCTTTTTTCGTAAAGAGAAGGCCGTGATGCTTTCAGCTGATCAAACTCTTTTCCCGGCGCCTGATCTGGTTGTGGAAATACTGTCAACATCGACAGAAGCCCGCGACCGCGGTGTAAAGTTTGATGATTATCAGGCACACGGAATCGAAGAATACTGGATCATTGATCCGGAGAACGAAACGCTCGAACAGTATCACCTCGTCGGTGAAGAGTATAAGTTGATTCTTAAAGCTCCAAGCATTGACGTAAAAAGCTTTGCAATCGACGGCTTCCAGATTCCCATTCGCGCCATTTTTGACTACGCCGAGAATCTGAAAGCCATTCAAAATCTATAATATCCTACTCAAAGTTCCTCTACACTTACCCCGCCCAGTTCCTGAAACAACGTCTGCCAGTAATGCGTCACGTGCGGGTTATTCTCCTTGCTCGAAGCAGTGGGCTCGAATGGCGACACGATCGTCACCTGCGGTGAGCCAATGGCGTAACGTTGCAGCTTTTTGGTATCTTCTTTGGCATCCGTTTCTGCTTCCGCGTCGCTTTTTGGCGGATTGATATGGAAATCGCGGCGGTCGGCACCTTTTACGCTTTCTACCATATCGCTGAAATAGTACACTTTTACCTCGGAACCACTTTCGCCCGCCTTAGCGATCACAGGCAAGCTCGCCCAAATATCGGTTGAGAGGTTGGATGCGCCGGTATTCTGCTGGTTAAGCTTCGCAAGCAATTGACGTAGATATATGCTTTTCTCCTTCTGCAATGCGAGTTGAAAGGCTGTTTCAATGCCTTCACGGTCCGTAGCATTCGCTCCTTCCAGATTATCCTTTTCACTCCGAACGGTTAATGACAAAGCGCGGGCTTTGGAGGTGTTTTCGTGAATGAAATAGACTTCCAGCTTATCGCCCTTGTTCTTCATGTTCTGCTCTATAATGTCCGTCAGCGCCTGGCGGTATTTGTCATTGACATAACGCTTGTCGACATGCACGCTTTGGGTTTTATCCAGGAACACGAGCGTATAAACAGGTGCGTCGGGTGCCGCTTCCTTCGTGGCTTCTTTTTCGCCTCCGCATGAGAATAATGTAAGGAACATGGCTGCGAGCAACAGGCTGCTTACCTGCGCCCCGAGTTTGCTGAAAAAGGGGTGATGGGTCTGATGATTCATAAATGGAAATTATTTGGCTAAACTAATTGGTTCACAAATATTACACAACGCGAAACGGTGTGTATACGCATTTATTTTAATACAAAAAGAAAACCCTTCAAAACGCGTGCCTTGAAGGGTTTTCTTAAATGCTTAACCAACTGTTATTGCTGCTGCGCTTGCTGCTGGATCATCGTTACCAGTTCTTCGGAAATACCGGTTGATGAATAGCCGCCGTCGTGATACAGGTTCTGCATAGTCACAAAGCGGGTGAGGTCGGAGAACAATGTAATAGCGTAGTTTGCGCAATCGTCTGCCGAAGCATTGCCCAGCGGGCTCATTTTTTCAGCAAAATCATAGAATGCGTCGAAACCTTCGATACCCGAGCCTGCCTTCGTTTTGGTAGGCGATTGCGAAATCGTGTTTACACGCACATTTTTGGCTTTTCCGTAGCGGTAGCCGTAGCTCCGCGCAATGCTTTCGAGCATGGCTTTGGCCTCGGCCATATCGTTGTAAAAAGAGTACGTTCTCTGGGCTGCAATGTAGGATAATGCCACAACCGATCCCCAATCGTTGATCGCGTCAAGCTTTTCAGCTACTTGCAGAAACTTGTGCAACGACAGCGCCGAAATATCCACGCCTTTCTGGAACCACTCGTAGTTCAGGTCGCCATAGGATCTGCCCTTGCGCACGTTCAGCGACATACCGATCGAGTGCAATACGAAGTCGATTTTGCCGCCCAGGATCTCGGTCGATTTGGTAAAAAGGTTCTCGATATCTTCCAGGGAGGTAGCATCGGCAGGGATGATCTCGGCATCGCATTGCTTTGCAAGATCGTTGATAGCACCCATGCGCATCGCGATAGGCGCGTTGGTCAGTACAAATGTCGCACCTTCTTCCTTTGCTTTCAGCGCTACTTTCCAGGCAATGGAGTTCTCGTCCAATGCACCTGATATGATTCCTCTCTTTCCTTTTAATAAACCGTAAGCCATGTTTCCTTTTATTGTTAATTAATTCGGATGTCCGTTCAAGGCGGCAAAGTAAAGCATTTTTAACGGCTTAAACCACAATATGCCACTCTGCGACGCCTTTTGGATACTCGTTCAAGGCTGAGCAACAGGCATTTCTACTGGTTTCAGATGCAGCTTTTCCTGAAAAAACCGATCTGTGGCCTCGTACACGCTCTTTACGTCTTTCGATCGCAACCGGGAAGCGATCACGTGGTCGCCAGTCTCCGGAAATGCCTTTTCCTCTTTCAGGCCCGCAGGCGTTCCCAGCCCTTCGAACATTTTGCGGATAGCCTTCACCGACACCACCTTATCCTGCTCCTCTTCATTTTTATAATAATACCCCACAAAAACGGGCATTTTCACCTCTGCAAAAACCTCCGGCCGGGCAATAGCGTCAATCATCTGCTGCAAAGTCATCAACCCATTGGTATGATATCCCTGTAACCAGAACTGCGCCTGCGCCGGAATGGAATCTTTGCCCATATTGTGGGTACCCATCGCTTTATGTAAAATCTGCTGACCCCACGGGCCCGTCACAAGCTTCATTGCAGGATTTGCAATAGCTATACAAGGTGAATAGAGCACCAATCCTTTAATTTCCGGATGAGTCGCGGCCAGGTAAACAGAAAGCAAGCCCCCCGCGGAAGTCCCGATCACAATGACGCTATCCCCCAAAACCTTCCCGATCGCCAGTGCCCTTTTTGCTCCGGCCAGGAAATTCGCGGGTGTGAGGTCGTCGAACGCATTGGTATCGGCGATACCGGCATCGTACATACGTGCGAGGTAAAGGTTGGCTCCGTACCTTTTCGCAAGGTCTTTGTGGACCGGATCACCCTCCGCCCAGCTCGCACCGAAACCATGGATGTACACGATGCTGTAAGTTGTTTTTTGCTTCAAACTGTCGTTAGCCCACACAATGCGTGCTTCATTGTCCGGTTTCAGGAGAGGCGTAGCTTTTTCCGAACGGTTTATCTCTTCTTCCAGCTTCACAAGGTCACTGGTAACAGTAGGCAAAACCGGTGTGAGGCGTGCTCCCGGCACTTTCGGGCCGGCAATGTAAACCACACCGAGGATCACGAGGATCGCAGCGACCCATAGGATGAATTTTAACATTTTTTATGAATTAAGAAGGTTTCATAGATACGAAAGATCGCTAGTTTTATCGGGTTAATTTACACAGGATGTAACCATTCAGCAATTTTTCCTGAATTCTGTTATTCATAGGCCTACTCACCCCTTGGTCAGATATTGTATCTTGCACACCTAACCGATTTACCTGTTACCAAATGCCCAATCTCTTACTCGTTGAAGATGACGCCAACCTCGGAATGCTTCTTCAGGAATATCTGACCGATAAAGGCTTCCCTACCGACCTTGCTACTGATGGACAAAAGGGATGGCAGCATTTTGTGGATAAAGAATATGACTTGTGCATTTTCGATGTGATGATGCCCAAAAAGGACGGCTTTTCGCTGGCAAAAGAGGTACGGATGAGTGGGCGTGATGTGCCTATTATTTTTCTAACGGCGAAGTCGATGAAGGAAGATACGATGCAGGGCTTCCGGGTCGGGGCGGACGATTATGTCACCAAGCCGTTCGACCGGGAAGAATTGCTTATGCGCATTCAGGCAATTTTGAGGCGCTATACCCGGCAATCCGACCAGCAAGAGGGCCCCAAAGTATTTCGGATTGGCCAATATACCTTCGATTACAATCACCAGCAATTATCCATCGGCGAGCATTCCGCACGCCTTACGAGCAAAGAATCGGAGCTGCTCCGCCTTTTTTGCCAAAACCTCAACCAACCCATCAGTCGTAGTTTTGCATTGAAAACCATCTGGGGCGACGATTCCTATTTCAATGCACGCAGCATGGACGTTTACATTACCAAGCTCCGCAAATACCTCCGCGAAGACCCGTCGATCCAGATCATGAATTTGCATGGGGAGGGTTTTAAGTTGATGGTGGGGTAAAGAAGGAAGAGAGAGGAATGGGAGGAGGGAGAAAAGGGAGGATGGAATTTGGGTTTAAGGTCTTCGAAAAAGGCGCTGTCCGGGAAACTCTGCGTTTCTTTGCGTGGTTTTCCTCTAAGTATCTCAATAAACTTCTATAAAAAGCCGACGGCCGAAAGCCGATCGCCGACTGCCCAATATCATGACCGAATTATCCCGTCGTCCCCGACGCAATAGAAAATCCGCAGGAGTGCGTGACCTGGTTCAGGAAACCAATTTGCAGGTATCCGATTTCATTTTTCCCATGTTTGTCGTGGATGGAACGCGGCAGAAATCCGAGGTAAAATCGATGCCCGGCATTTACCGGTATTCGCTGGATAACCTGCTGGAAGAGCTCAAAGAAGTGACCGACCTCGGGATCAGGGCCATCGACCTTTTTCCCAATTATCCTGAAAGTAAAAAAGACCGCTTCGCGTCGGAAAGCTATCACGAAGAAACCTTTTACCTGAAAGCCATCACGGCCATTAAGGAACAATTTCCGGAACTCGTGATCATGACCGACGTGGCGATGGACCCATACAGCTCCGACGGCCACGACGGGCTTGTTGAAAATGGCAGGATATTGAATGATGCCACCCTCGAAATCCTCGCTAATATGTCGCTGGCGCAGGCCAAGGCCGGAGCCGACATTCTCGGGCCAAGCGATATGATGGACGGCCGAGTAGGTCACATCCGACGACATCTCGACTCCCACGGCTTCACCGACGTGAGCATTATGTCCTACTCCGCCAAATATGCCAGCGCATTCTATGGGCCGTTCCGCGATGCGCTGGAATCTGCACCGAAATTCGGAGATAAAAAGACTTATCAGATGAACCCCGCCAACAAGCGTGAGGCATTGCTCGAAGCGCAACTGGATTTTGAAGAAGGTGCCGACATGCTGATGGTGAAGCCGGCATTAGCCTACCTCGATATTATCCGCCTGCTGGACGAGAACTTTGACATTCCGATCGCGGCCTATAACGTTTCCGGCGAATATGCCATGGTGAAAGCCGCGGCACAGAACGGCTGGCTCGATGGCGAGCGTGCGATGATGGAGGTACTTACGAGCATCCGTCGTGCGGGCGCCAAGTGCATCCTTACCTACTTCGCGAAGGAAGCAGCTGTGATACTTAATAAACGGTAGCGAATTCCGGTTACTCCAACACACAATGTGAAGATGTCTGATTAACTTACGTCTTCACATTTTCTGTTTAAAATCTTCACAAAACAGTCATGAAACTATCATTACTACTCATACCGCTCGGTCTGTCCTTTACCCTTCCCGCCGATGCGCAGAAAAAGACTTCTTCACTACCTGAATTTCAAATCAAAAAATCCGAAACCGAGGCACATATCCGCTTCCTCGCAGGTGACGAGCTTATGGGCAGGCGCACCGGCGAGCAGGGCAATTTCGTAGCCGCCCGCTACATTGCCGAGCAGTTCCGCAAAATGGGAGTCGTGCCTGTTCCGGGTAACACCGAAAGCGGTACATCCAGCTATTTCCAGCGCGTACCCTTCGAAAAAATGGGGGCTAATGGCGCTGGCGAGATCGCCGCGGATGCCGAAATCATGAAAAGCGGTACCGACTGGATATTGATGGCCGGCGACGCGGTGGATTTGAAAGCGCCAATCGTATATGCAAGTTTCGGCCTGGAAAATGCAGCCAAAAGCTGGGACGATTATAAAGGGCTGGACGTAAAAGGGAAAATTGTATTGGTAGAAAGTGGAACGCCGGAGACGCAGACGCCTTCCGAAATCTTTGCTACTTCTGCCGAAAAACGGAAAATCGCTGCCGATAAGGGTGCGATCGCGGTGATCGAGCTTTTCAACGCGCCAATCCCCTGGAATGTGGCAAGCAAGTTTTTTGCAGGTGAGAAAATATCATTAGCCGAGGGTTCTGCCACCAAATCGATCCCGCATGCCTGGGTGAACGGCAAGGAAGCCAGGTTCGCGCGTGCATTGCGCGCCGTGAAAGAAGTTACTTTCAAAACCTCGGGAAGAGTTGCCAAGCCTATTGTCAGCTATAATGTCGCCGGCTATATTCCGGGTACCGATCCTAAACTGAAAGAAGAGTATGTTCTCCTTTCCGCGCATTACGATCACGTAGGGGTAGGCAAGCAAGGCGGGCAGGCCTACACGCCTGAAGACAGCATCTTCAACGGTGCGCGAGACAATGCATTTGGTGCAACAGCATTGCTTACAGCGGCGGAAGCATTGGCCAAGAACCCACCGAAACGTTCGATCGTTCTCGTAGCGCTGACCGGCGAGGAAGTAGGCTTGCTAGGCAGTAAATACTATGCTTCACACCCGATTATGCCTTTAAACAAATGCATTTTCAACATGAATTCCGATGGCGCAGGGTATAATGACACTACCATCGTTTCGGTAATGGGCCTCGATCGCACCGGTGCACGCGCGGAAATCGAAATGGCGTGCAAGGCATTCGGCCTGGGTGTCTTCGCTGATCCTTCACCGGAGCAAGGCCTTTTTGACCGGTCGGATAACGTGAGTTTTGCCAAGGAAGGCATTCCTGCACCTACCTTCACACCAGGTTTCAAAGAGTTCAACGGGGATATTATGAAAAACTATCACCAGGTAACCGACCACCCTGAAACCGTCGATTTCAACTACCTGCTCAAATTCAGCCAGGCATACACCTACGCGACACGGTTGATCGCCGACCGCAAAACGGCCCCACAATGGAGCGCAGGCGACAAATATGAGCCGGCCGCTAAAAAGCTGTATGGGAAGTAAATGAGTTTAATAAAAGAAAAAAGCCTTCCGGAGCAGTTTCGGAAGGCTTTTTCTATTTGGAATTGTAATATTGGATAAGGCTTGCGACCTGTGTTTCGTCTTTAAGGTCCGGGTCGTGTTCCTTTAAATAGTGGTCCACTTCCTGCTTCCTATCTGCCATCAGGGGCAGAATGCTCTTCTTGCTCAGATTAACCTTTTGCACTGCGGCATCTGAAATCAGGTAATAAGCTGCCGAAAGCCGAATAATCGTGTTCTTTTCGCCCGTACCAAAGCTGGGATTATAGCTCGGTTTGATGATCCTCGGCTTATACACTTTCACGAACATAACCCTGCCCGCAGCAAGTACAGCCCCTAAACCCTTTGACTCACCTTTCGGATCATAAGCCGCCAGGTTTATATATTCGATATCCCCGGGGCCATTATTGGTTTTAAAACTTTTGATCTGACTCCCCCGGATCACACGAATGTCTTTCTTCGCTTTGTCGGCCAGTACTTCCAGCTCATCCCGAAGCACATTGTAGCGAATGCTGATACCCGCGATCGTGTCTGATTCGTGCCCGCCAATTTGCGCGATCGGCTTCATCAGTTTCACATCGCCATCACGCCACAGTGAATCGATATAAAAATCACCGATCACGCCCGGTTGTTCGGTTGGCGAGGTCCAGAAAACGCCGGATCTCGGCGCATTAAGGCCCGTACCTGTGTTAATTCCCACCTTCGTGCCCTCACTCACCTGCGCGAGACAACCGAGCGGGATCAATCCCGCCAGGCCGATTGCACATAATATTTTCCCCAGCATTACTTCGCTCCCGGAGGGCAATTTTTCTTTAAATAGTCGGTAAACAGCGACTGCAAATGCCGCGAAGTACCTTCTCTCTCTGAAATACTGTGCGAGCGGTTCGGGTAAGGCATAAACTGGAACACCTTATTGGCCCTGATCAGCTCATTGACGAGCATTTCAGCATTCTGGTAATGCACATTGTCATCGCCGGTCCCGTGAATATACAGCAGGTTTCCACGCAGATTTTTAGCGTAAGTGATCGGCGATCCTTTCACAAAATCCTCACGGTTCTCCTGCGGAATGCCCATGTAGCGTTCCTGGTAAATATTGTCGTAAGTAAGCTGGTTGGCCACGGCAGCTACGGCAATACCGGTTTTAAAATGCTGTGGATATTGAAATAACAAATTCAAAGTCGACGAACCACCACCGCTCCATCCGTGAACGGCCACGCGGCTTGTGTCGATGAATGCAAATTGCTTGAACATGGCCATAGCAGCACCATCCATATCTTTGATATTAATGCGGCCTATATTACGGTAAATCGCCTTGCGCCATTTAGCTCCTTTGGGAGAAGGTGTTCCGCGGTTGTCGATGGAAGCATAGATGTACCCGTCATCAGCCATGCTGCCTGCATACAAACGGTTTCTGCCGGTTCCCCAAACGTCCCTTACAGTACTTCCAGCAGCTTCGCCATACACCATGAAGACGATCGGATATTTCTTGCTTGCATCGAAATTGGTAGGTTTCACCATCCACGCGTCGATTTCGACACCTTCGTCAGTCTTAACCTTGAAAAACTCGATATTTGCTTTTGACGAATTGATCTTGTCTTTTGACTGTGCGATCGAGTTGTTTGGATCAATGGAGGCGTGTTTCGGAAACGAAATCCATTCTACCAGCGGCGATGTTTTGGCGTTCGAGAACTGGTGGCGGCCGAATTTCCCGAGCGGGGAAATGTCGTAGGCATGCGTTCCCGCCTGATCGGCCGGGGTAATGCGGACCGGCGTTCCTTTGCCGTCCAGCGACGTTTTATACAAATAGCTCTGCGTCGCATTGTCGGGCGAAGCCATAAAATAATATGTGTTGTTCTTTTCGTCGATGCGGACGGGGTTGATCATGTCAAAATTTCCCGCAGTAATGAGGGTTTCCTTTTTACCGTCGCGGCTCACGCGGTAAGTATGGCGCCAGCCGTCCTTTTCGCTTACCCACAAAAACTCCTTCCCGCCATTGATCCAATCCCAGCCCATCGGATCACTCTCCCAGCGGCTTTTGATATCGATCCATGCTTCGTCTTTTTCAGTATAAAATGGCTTGGCACTGCCATCCGTCGTATTGATGTAGAACAAAGTGCTCTCATTCTGCTTTCGGTTGAGCTGCTGGATTACCAGTTCGTTCGGCATACCCGACCATTCCATACGCGGCACGTAGGTATTCTGCGGATCGCCCGGGATATTCATCCATTTCGTCTGTGCCGAAGCAACGTCCACCACACCGATCTTATAGGGCGAAGGCGTTTCTCCTACTTTCGGATACTCCACCGGTACATTGAATGAGTAGATCGAATCCGTGGTATTGATCATCAAAAAGTTACGGATCTTGCGCGCATCGAGCTGCCAGTAAGCGATCGATTTACTGTCGCCGCTCCAACGGAAACCGTCACGGCAATCGAATTCTTCTTCGTAGGCCCAATCGAAAGTCCCGTTGATCACGCGATCCGTGCCATCGGTAGTCAGCTGCTTCACTGCATTGGTCGCGAGGTCTTCCACATACACGTTATGCTTGCTCACATACGCTACCTTTTTGCCGTCGGGCGAAAATTTTGCAAACATCAGCGAGGCTTCCGGTAATCCCTTTCCAAGTTGCTTTAAGGTTTTGCCCGTAAGGTCGGCTACCCAGTATTCTCCACGGGTATCATACCGCCAAACGCGTTTGGTGTTGGTATAAATCAGGACCTTGTCACCCGCACTGCTGATCGAATAGCTGCGGATCGGGAGGGCTGCACCGCCCTGGGGCGTAAGTTGTGCGCTTGAAACGATCACTTTTTCCTGGTTGGCAGGCAATGTCACCTCCACGATCTGGCCATCGCTTACATCGCGATAGCCGCTGCCGTCGGGTAGCCACTGAAATGTGTCGGGAATCTGCGCAAAAAGCTGAAAAGAGAGGATTGTTAATGAAAGTGTCCTGAATAATTGCTTCATGTGAGCTTTAAAAATTAGTACGACAACTATATACTCAGTGCAATTTTAACATTTTAATTAGTCTTTTACACCGTCCCCGTCGTTTCCCTTTGATTTTGAGCGCCTTTGTTTTTTCAATGCCTCACTCAGTAAAAACTCGATCTGTCCGTTCAAACTACGGAAATCCTGCTGTGCCCAGGCTTCGAGTTCCCGTAGCATATCAGGATTGATCCGCAAAACAAATGCTTTTTTCTCCGCCATATCATGGATACAAAGTACCGGCGTTCAGAATGGGCGTCGCCGCTTTCTCACCGCACAAAACCACCAGCAAATTACTCACCATTGCGGCCTTGCGCTCCTCGTCAAGATGCACAATGCCCTTCTCGGATAACATCGCCAACGCCATATCCACCATTCCAACGGCCCCGTTCACGATCTGGCGACGGGCCGCCACCACGGCCGACGCCTGCTGGCGTTGCAGCATCGCGCCCGCAATCTCAGGCGCATACGCGAGGTGACTGATCCTGGATTCAAGCACATCGATCCCCGCCCGGCTCAGACGTTCGGTAAGCTCGGCCTCGAGCATTTCATTGATCTTTCCGCTGCCGTCCCGTAAAGTTACCTCCTGGGTACTCGCCTCTTCGTCTTCCATCGAATCGTAAGCGTAGATACCCGCCAAATGCCGTACGGCTGCTTCCGACTGGATTTCGACATATTTCACGTAATCATCCACTTCAAAAGAGGATTTGGCCGTATCGCCCACACGCCACACAACTACGGCTGCGATTTCGATCGGGTTACCAAGCTTGTCGTTCACCTTCAATTTCTGTCCGTTCAGGTTACGGGCGCGGAGACTGATTTTCTTTCTCCGGAACAGCGGGTTTACCCAGCGTAAACCATTTTGCTTCATCGTACCCATGTAATCCCCAAAAAAAGTGGTCACTACGGCTTCGTTCGGGTTGATGACCGTGAGACCGATCAGAATGATAAAACCGACCAGGGCAATGATAATCCCAGTAACCGGGCTGCCGGTTGTGACCACATATAAAAAGCCGCCGAAAAGCAGAAGCAGGCCTATCACAAATAGCAGATAGCCAGACATGGAGCGTAATTCTTTTTCGATCATAATTGGTTTAGTTTGATATTAAATTGATATCATAATATTATCAAACTTCCCGGTACTTTCTAAGGTATTTAGTACAAAAAATTCCCGGAGCTTTTGATCGGCTCCGGGATGTGATAAGCGGTTGAACGTTCGTTAGTATCTGATTATGTTCACCTGTGTGCGGGTTTCCATCTGGAAGTTGACAGGGAGGTTATACTTGACCCTAACCTTCTGGCCGCGCAACACGCCCGGTTGCCATTTCCCGTCCATAAGTTTAACTACCCGTAATGCTTCCTCGTCGATTCCGTAACCCACCCGGTTTTCAACTTTATAATCACACATCGAACCATCTTCACAAACCACGAATGACAGCATTACCCGCCCGGTAACGCCGTTTTTTGCCGCGTTAGGCGGATATCGGATATTGGATGCGAGAAATTTATAAAACTCTTTCATTCCGCCCTTGAATTCGGGCTGAACCTGCGGCTTATCATATTCCCTTTTCGTACCATTTACCCACGATACACCAGTTTTAAATTGACCTAAATCATAAACCTCCTCGTAGAACTGCGTGCTGTCCGCCAGCTTTCCGATCCATTTGCCATCTTTAATTCCATTCACGACTCTGCCTTGCTCGAACAGCCACTTGCCATTGGGCGTCTCGCCCACAGCCTGCCAGTAACCTTCCCCACCTTTCGCATACTGCACACCATCCGGGCCCCAGGCGTTCATCAAAAGGGGTTCTTCTTTCACCCCCATCTTATTTACAGGAAATTCCCTGTGAGCCCTGATTTGCCCGCTCGGATCCCAGTAAACGTCGGTAATGAGGGAGTCGGTGAGTAGCTGCTGGCGCCGGACCATTCCATTCAAGTCATAATCCTTGATCAGCGATGCCTTTGCGTCGACTCCATATTCCACGTAAGACAACATCCGCCCTTCTGCATCGAATATTACTTCGGTAGCATGGCTGGCCTCATTGAAATCGCGCGCTGCAATTCGGTAGGCTATTATTGAATCCGCATCCGGGTTCACGAAACGTGATTTGTACCGAATAGGCGTTTTGGCAAATTTCGCCTCGCCAAGCTTTTTCCATTTCTTTCCTTTTGACTCCTCGTAAGCAACGTTGCCTGCCACAAAGCCGCGTTCATCAACCGGCAACGTCCGCCGGTATTTAGCACGGGCGGAATCGATCGGAACAAATGCCTCATTGAAATAGTCTACGAAAGCATGCCGGGTTTCGTCATATGTAGGTTTAGCCTCCGCCTTGAATGCGACCGGAAAAAACACCGTCTGCCGCACCTTTTGCCCTCCCAGCGTCGCGGGCTTCCATGCGCGATACATCCGGAGCACATTCACAGCCGCCGCATTGCACAAAGTATCGATCCCGCGGGTCACCTCGATGTCGCTTATACTGCCATCGGGCTGCACAATGCCCTTGAGATAAACCCGGCCATTTACACCCTTTACCGATGATGAAAATGGAACCTGAAGGTTGGAACTGATAAATTGGTTGAGTGCAACAAGACCTCCGGCCGGTTCGGCCTTATTCTCTACTTCGTGCGGCAGATAAACCTGCTGCGCCAGCGCAGGCGCACTCAAAAACAACAGAAGCGTAAACAGTTTTTTCATTAGGGTTGATGAGTTATGCTAACAGTAAAAATGACGTTTTTCTTTTAAAGAAACTCATAGTTACTCCGTAATTATTTCAAAATTGACTTGTAGAAGTAGTTTTTAAGATAAACTTAACCTACTGATAACCTGTCAGTAATATCCAGTTAATATAAAATGAGAAAATTTGTATCATGGGAGATACAACTCACTTTCGCACGATCATCATTTCCGACATTCACCTCGGCGCCGGCGGCTCGAAGGCAGAAGAAGTCACCAATTTTCTGAAAAGCTATTCTTGCAAAAAGCTTATCCTGAATGGAGACATTATCGATGCCTGGCAACTGAAAAAGTATGGTGTCTGGAAGCGGAAGCATACGTTGTTTTTCAAGCGTGTCCTGAAAATGATAGAGGACAACAAAACGAAAGTGATTTATATCCGCGGTAACCACGACGATTTCCTTGATCAAATCATTCCGCTGCGGCTCGGTAAGCATTTTCAGATCCGAAAGGACTACATATTGACTTCCGGTACCCAGCGGTTCTACGTAACCCACGGCGATGTTTTCGACTCCATTACCACCCATTTGAAATGGCTGGCTTACCTCGGCGACATCGGTTATACGTTCCTGCTATGGGTCAATAAATTTTACAATAAATATCGCGCATGGCGCGGTCTCTCCTATTACTCTTTATCGCAACGTGTGAAGCAGTCGGTGAAAATGGCTGTCAATTACATGACCGATTTTGAAGAGAAGCTTACCGAACTCGCCCGCTCGCGCAACTGCGACGGGGTGATCTGCGGGCACATTCACCACCCGGCGATCCGCGAGATCGATGGCATCAAATACATGAATTCCGGCGACTGGGTCGAGACCCTGAGTGCGCTGGTAGAGGATTTCGACGGCAACTGGAGCCTGCTCTATTACGACCAGCAGTCTATCGTCGAGAAGCCGGTAAAAAAAACGAGTACTAAAAAAGTCGTTGAAAACTTCCCCGGCATGGAAAAGCAGGTGGCGTTCACCGGTTTTCTGACGGGGCGGAATCAGCGCTATCTATAATCATGAGAATCCTTTTTCTGGTTCAGGGAGAGGGCCGGGGGCATTTGACGCAAGCCATTTCGCTCGGCCAGATCTTGCGTAGTGCGGGACATAAGGTTGTGGGCGCGATGGTGGGAACGTCTCCTGGCCGGAATATCCCTTCATTTTTCCAGGAGCAGATCTTTGCGCCGGTGCATCATTTCGCCGCGCCAAATATCATTTACAAAGCACAAGGCGGCGGCATGAACGTACGCCGCACGATCGCCACACATTTGGCACATTTGCCCAAATACCTCAAAAGCCTACGCCGCATTCACGAAACGGTCCGGCAAATCAACCCCGACCTGATCGTAAGTTTCTACGATACCTATGGCGGGCTCTATAATATGATCTACCGCTCGGGTATCCCGATGGTTTGCATTGCGCATCAATATCTTTTGCTTCACCCGAAATTTATTTTTCCGGAAAAAAGTCGGGTTAGCCAATTCCTGATCAACCTCAACTCGAAATCGACATCGTGGCTTTCAGCCAACCGGCTTGCATTGTCGTTTCGCGAAATGCCTTCCGCTCCCGAATTGAAAATCACGGTGGTGCCGCCATTGCTCCGCAAGGAAGTTACCCGCCTTATCCCGCAGAAGGGCTCGTTCATACTCGTTTACATGACGCATCACAGCCTTAGCACGCAGGTAGTCGAGTGGCACCGGAAACACAAGGATGTGCAGCTACATTGCTTTTGGGACAATCCGGATGCTTTGGAGGAGTTCGTTTTTGACAGTACACTTACTTTTCACCAGATCAACAGCGAAAAATATTTGCGGATGCTCGCTACCTGTCGCGCATTGGTGACAACAGCCGGTTTTGAATCGGTTTGCGAAGCGATGTACCTGGGAAAACCTGTGATGATGGTGCCGGTTCCCAACCATTTCGAGCAGGAATGCAATGCGATCGACGGGGTGATATCCGGAGCAGGAGTAATGTCCAAAACGTTCGATCTTTCGATAATTTTTGATTACTTACCGAAGCATATTGACCAATCGGAGAAATTTCGGGACTGGTACCACCGCGGGCACCAGCTATTTGTGAGGGAAATTGCGGAATTTGAAAAATCAATCGATATCAGGCGGAAAATACAGTCGGAAATTTGAAATTTTCCGCCCGAATACCTTACTTATCCTTCTTGAAAACAAGCTGTTCGGGGTTTTTATCGAATTTGAGGATCAATTTGTCGGACCATATTTGATAAGTTCCCCGGCCGTTTGCAGAATCCGATGGAAACCATGCTTTCCTGCTCCATTCCGGCTCGCCTACTTTACTTCCGCCGAAACTGGTTATTTTAAAAGTGCAATTCGCGCCTAGCGTATAAGCCCCGCTGATCGTGTTCACGAAAGTATGCCCCGAGATAGTTCCGGTCTTTTGATCGTCCGAAAAACTGAAAACGACACTTTTACCACTGATTTCAGGATCAGTGTCCACTGCGCCCGTTGTGGTATTTTGGAAGTGATCCAAGCGCCATGTACCGGTCAATGAACCGATTTCCGAGCATGGTGGCATGGCGCAACAATCCTTGCCGTTATCGCATTGAAACGCCGTCAAAATGAACAAAATCGCCCAGGCAAACAAATACGCAATCTTTTTCATGACTTATAGATTTTAAAAACTGATTCCTAACCGCAATGCAAGCCTGTTGTAGACCCGGTCTTCAAACCTTTGCTTCTGATCCCACAGAGGCGTCTTTTCAATATGTGCTTCTTGCCGTTTGTAGGTTAATGTAATGGTAAATGCAGCCACTCCCGGCTTTCCCACTTTCATTCCCAGCCCCGGGTTTACCATAAGCCCTCCCTTTGTACTAAATCCTTCCGGATCGTCGTGAAACCAAGAGAATCCATAACCGGCGTCGACGGTACCGAACAATTGCACGTTTTTGCGGCCGAGGAAATCATATCTCAGACCTCCGGCAACCGGGTTAAGCAATGCCGCCTTGTACCAATCCATCCCGAGCGTCACACCTGCCGATAGCTTCCGATGAACCTGGACCCCGTTGAATGTCTGAATCGTCAGACTGGTTTTACTATCGACCTGATCTGAATTT
The DNA here is from genome assembly GCF_038440355.1 of Dyadobacter sp. OTU695. Taxonomy (NCBI): domain Bacteria; kingdom Pseudomonadati; phylum Bacteroidota; class Cytophagia; order Cytophagales; family Spirosomataceae; genus Dyadobacter; species Dyadobacter sp. OTU695. Next base: position 171,556 of record NZ_JASATN010000010.1, read on the forward strand.
CCGGCATACGGGTTCTGGTATTTCACCCTCCCGAACAATCCACCAAATTCGGTATGGTTGACAAACCTCACGCTCTTACCCATCTGCGCGTAAGACGCGGTAGTTGCCAGGAATAGCAACAGAAATGCGATCGTTTTCATATCAGTTCGCTTTTCCCACCGGAATTTTACTCAGCATTTTCAAATCTTTCGGGTTCGACGAATCATATTGGTAAAATCCGTCTTCACCGATCAGGAGCAAAGTTTTACCGAGGGAAATCACATCATAGGCGTGCATATCCTTGAAATGTGCCAGCTGATTCCGGTCAATCGAAAACTTGTCCGTCACATCGAATACCTTCAAACCATGTTCGCCTTCACAAAGGAAAAGTGTCGGAAAATCGATACTCAGGCCATGAGGGTTCTCCATCTGGTAACTTTTGATAAGCTGTGGCGAGGACGGGTTACTTACATCTACGAGGTCGAGCTGATTTTGCCCGCCCCCGCACGCGGTACCCGTACGTAACGTCACATAAGCTATGTTCTCGTGCACTACCACGGGATCGCAGGCGCGGCCGTGCTGGAAATTCGAGAGTTGTTTTGGCTCTGCGGGATTGGTGTTGTCGTAGATAAACATCCCTGTTGAAGAACCGATGAAGAGCTTGTTCCCGTATGGAAAAATGGTTTCGATGCCCCAGCCGAGATTTATGGTAGTGAAATCGATGGGCTGAGCCGGTTTGGCGATATTAAAGAGGTGCAGCTGGGTCTGGCTGACTGCATAAAGGAAATTGCGGTCCAGTGCGAAACGAGCCATAGAGCCGGCTTGTCCATTGGTAGCTCCCGAAGATTGTGGGGAAGCCGAGGAAGAGCTGCTTAGAAAAGCGCGGTCGGCGAATACCAGAAAACCGTTCCACCACCAGTTTGGTGTGACATTCTCCTCGCAGTTAACCGTTACCGTTTCAGTCACCCATTCAACGTTCTGATCGGTAATGGAGCCTACGGATTCGTTGAGCGACCACCCTCCTCCATCGAAAAGACCGGTTTTGAATACATTTTTAACCCGGCCTACTTCTTTTGGTGCCGTAGGATCTGCAATGTCGATCGAGACAAGGTCGCAGAAGCTATCGGCATAGAGAATATTATCACGCACCGCGATATCACCATTTCCCGGGATATTGATGAAAGTTACAAATTTCGGACTGGCAGGATTTCCGTTGTCGATAATGTGAATACCTTTTTTAATTTCATTCACATACAAATATTTACCCTTCACATACATCTTCCCAGGCTGCTCCAAAGTACGGGGCGATTCGGCCTTTACCTGTGTCCTGAGCTCCATCAGGGAATGCGTAACGTTGCTGAAACGACGCACAACGCGTGTTTCCTTACATTGATCGTTGCATGACCAGCATAGCCACGCCACAACACATAACAGTAAAAGTTTAGGTTTCATGCGGTTAGGTTTTTAGAGGCTAGTAAAAATGATGTTAGTACTTGGGTAAGTACAGGACACTATTTTTCGTAATTAGTTGGAATACAAAACAAAATCGTCCGAAAGCAAGGCCTTCGGACGATAACGCACCCCGAAAATACCGGCGAACCGGCATTTTTTATCTTTAATATTTTTAAATGCTTTCTGGCATTACTATTTAGATTCCGGATTATTAATCCTTCCCACGAAAAGAATACTGTTGGAAGTATTTTCGCTGATCACCAAGCCAAACGGACGATCGCAAATGTATCTCGGAGGCTCTGGCCCGGCTGATGTCGCAACCATACCAATTGATGTTACAGCTGCCGCCTCAGTTCCATTCTCATCAATGCCCAGGTAGGTATCCTGTTTGACGAAATCGACCATAAGACTTTCCGCTTTGTTGATCTTACCGAGCTGGGCACCTTTTGCGAACACAGTTTGTATACCCAGCGCCTGTAAAGTCTCTTTCAATTGAGCTGAGTATTCGAGTGTGAATTTTGGCAGACCAACTGTGATGCCCCGTTTAGCCATTCTAACTGTGTTGAGCTGGCTCCACTCATCGCTTGTTATGTCTTTGAAGACTTGATCTATCGTGTTAGAACCGTTTGGAATAAGCAATGTCATGTTGAACTGGCCATTTCCATATGGAAGACGAACCGCATTGTAGCCAACTCCCGCCCCCACTTCGAAATCGGATTCTGCATACATCATTCTGACATTCTTACTCTGTCCGTTTTCGAGCTTGAATGAGACATCCTGCGTTTTCTTCGAATCAAACCGGGTTTTCCAGTCGCCTTTGAAATACAGCGCGTTCAAAAGGAACATCACATGGTCGGGCTTGATTTGGTCGATTACCTGCCTGATCTTTCCGTTCGTCTTGTCGCTCGCCCACTTGTTTATGCGATCTTTCGCGGCATCGTCAAAAGGCAAACCAGTGACTTCTGATTCAAATGAGTTTTTCAAAACAGATTGAAAATCATTCTCAACGGAAAAGTCATTTCTGTACCAAACCGAATTCGCTAATCCTAAACTCACTTTCGAATCAGCAACCGGCAAATCGTTGATCAATGTTTTATATGCCGCATTTAAATCAGCTAATGCGACTGCATCCATTTTTAATGCTTTTTGAATTTCCGCGGCTGTTTCTTTTTCTGCTCCATTCAAAAGCATTCCCAAAGCCATATGCAGGCTAAGCGGTGAAACAAAGAAATTTTCATTAGCAGGTTGCGTTTTCTGTAACGCATGAATAAAGTCAAATGCGAAAGAGGTAGTCCCGTTCGAAACCGAGGCCGGTATAACCACCGGATTCACTTCATTACCAGGATCTACATTATCGTTTGTGCAGCCAAACAGCGTCGCCGCTGCCAGCATTGGAATAATAATTGACTTCTTTAAAATTTTCATGGCTAACAGATGCAAGGACATTTTCCTTCTCCACAATCAACCCACAAATCGATAGATTCAAATCAACCGGCAATGGTTGGAAACTTTTGAAAATTATCTCAAAAAGAATAGCGAACCGACCATGATACGCCGTACAAATAAGGACGGGAATCGAGGCTTTCATTGGATTTAAAGCCCGATGAAACTGCTTTTTGGTAAGAGCCTGTCAGGTTTGCGCCCCATTTTGCAGAAAGCTTGTAATTCAACCGCAATCCTGTTGTCGCAGCCCAATTCGTACCGCGGTATATTTCATCGCTGGCAGTCGTTCTGATAATCTCACCGGAAGCCGATTCGAGTTCATTAACCAAAAAGAAGTTCGCCATCATCCCGCCTAATACAGAATAGCTGAATTTCTTATCGGGATTCAATGTGAAACCTGCCTGAACCGGCAACTGGAGATATTGATAATTATTGCTAACCTTTTTGGCCACGTCAATGTACAACGCACCGTTGTTGAAGCCGGACGCCTTATCCGCAAAAGCAGGACTGTTACCTGCCAATGCATTTTCCAGTACATTAGCTGTCAAGCTGTTATACGCATTCAGAACGTATCCACCACCTTCGTAAGCCGAATTCCCACGCAGATAGCTTATTCCCGTCTCCACAGACCAGTGTTTTGACAAGCGTAACCCTCCCTGCGTCTGAACCGCATAGGAAGCACGCGCCTCGCTGGTCCCGGAGACCGAGCGTTTCTGGCTCACCGACTGCGCCATGAAAGCTTGCGGAGCCTCTCTCAATTTCACATTCGGATTAAATGAAGCAGGCATGATCCCTATACCGGCGTAATACTCCTTGGGTTTTGCCGCTTTAACCGGTTCTTCTATTTTGACCTCGGGCCGGAAAAAAACATGTCGTTTCTGGACGTAAACATCAAGATCACTATATGGCAAAGAAGCGAGCATTTCCGCTGATACGGCTTGATTTTGCACCGATGCGGTCGCGATAGGGCTATTTTCCGCAACACTAACCGGTTCTTTACTTGCAATCTTTTCCTGATCGTTGATTTCAGGCTGTTCTTGAATAGCACTCGTCGCTGGCAACTTATCCTCCGAACGCGGCTGATTGCGTCTACTACGTGCATTTACCTGGTCAAGCGCCGCGATACCGGTACTGCCGGCTCCTGAGATTTCACCATTAGGCTTGATGTGAGCCGGCTTACTATTTGTTCCGGCGGCTTCATTCTTTTCAGTAGCTGCGGCGAGTTGCTCCTTATCCTGACCCTGTCCTATTTTCGTCTGCTCCTGCATGGGTTTTGCAGGCTCTGTCTCTACTTTTTGAAGCGGTTTTGTGGTCACGGCAACCTCAACCTTGCCTTCCTTACCACCTGAATACCAAATTCCACTACCTACCAGCAATAATGCTGCGATGGACGCGGCGGCAAACCACATTTTCGGAGACTGCCACCAAAGGGGTACAACTTTTTCCTGCTCCCCGTCAAGACGCGCCTCGATACCCTCCCACACAGACGGCGGGGGAGCTTCGGAAGCCTCTTTCAAGGCCTTTCTCCACTGTTCTTCAAAATTGTTTATGTTGGACGGATCCATCATCAAATCTTTTTTCTTTGTTCAACTTTTGTTGAAGCAACATCCTTGCACGGGAATACTGTGACTTGGACGTCCCTTCGGAGATACCCAACATCTGGGCGATCTCATTGTGCTGGTAACCTTCAATCGCATAAAGATTGAAGATCGTCTGACAGCCGGGCGGTAACTCCCGGATCATTTCCATCAACTGCTGCATCTGGAAATTTCCAAGTGTAAACTCTCTGTCGGACAAACCATTATGGTGTATATCTATATCATCCAGTTCTTTCAGGTACTTCTGTTGCCGCAGATGGTTCAGTGCCGTGTTCACCACCACCGACCTGAGCCAATATTCCAGCGGGCTGTCGCTCCTGAATGAATCGATATTCTCGTAAATCTTGATGAAGGCATCCTGCAACACATCCTCCGCATCGGCGCGGTTTTTTGTGTAGCGCAGACAGATAGCAAACAACTTACCCCCAAAAACATCATATAGCTGTTTCTGGGCGATTCGGTTGCGCTGCTTGCAGCCTTTCACCAGTTCCTGTTCGTTAAACGTCATCCGAAGGTTAGGGGTGCTTCGTTCGGTTTGTAAAAAATTTCAGCACCTCTACCCATAAGATAGCCGATTACTGTTGCGTTATGATCCGGCTCGCTTACTGAGGTCCGTCGTAAATTGTCTGACACGTTCATTATCAAAATGGTTGGAACAATTCGGAAAACTATTGCCAAATGTTGGGTACTTTACACCAAGGAACTATTCCGCGGCGCATATCATTTAATAAGCACAACCTAAAATCTATCGCCCATGAGCCAATATATGGTTGAAATCCAGCTGCCGGCTGTCATGTCGGAAGATTTCACAGCAAAAATACCTGCTCAGAGAAAAAAGATAAATGAACTGATGGAGCAAGGAAGGCTAATGTCTTATGCTTTATCCGATGATTACTCCCGGCTCTGGTGTGTGGTAAGAGCAGAAACCGAATTTGAAGTCATGTCGCTCGTCTCGGAATTTCCGCTGATCGATTATATGGATCCCAAAATAACCAAGCTTATGTTCAATAATGTGGTAGCGCTTCGCTTGCCCATGTTCTCATTGAACTGACACCATTTATAATGCATTGTGTTGCCTCGCAGAGTTGTCTGCGAGGCTTTTTTATGATTGTTCAGAGTTTCCGTGTAATCAGGGCTGTGATTTTTTCCAGTTCTATACGGTCCGTTTCGCTAAAATCGTCGAGCTGGTCGCTGTCTACGTCAAGTACCATTGCTACCGTTCCATTTCTGTGGAAAACAGGTACCACAATCTCCGAACGGGATGCCGAACTGCATGCGATATGGCCCGGGAATTGCTCTACATCCGGCACGATAATCGTTTCGGCCCGCGTGTAGCTCGCGCCGCACACACCCTTGTGGAACGGTATGCGCGTACATGCGATAGGCCCCTGGAATGGGCCAAGCACAAGCTGTCCTTCCCTCACCAAATAAAATCCTACCCAGAAAAAACCGAATGCCTCCTTTAAAACTGCGGTTATATTCGCAAGGTTGGCTGTGACATCGCTTTCGTCTGCGATAAGAGCCTCAATTTGCGGAAAAAGCGCTTTATAAATCTCCCTCCTGCTGGTATCTGTTGGTATAAATAATGTCTCTGCCATAGCTTGAAATACAGTTCGGTTTTTGCTTAACACAAATGCGTTTTTAATAGTTACAAAAATATTAAAATGCCCGCTGACCGAGCCCTGATACCACCGCTTATGTTTATATTTGAGGTTCGAAAAGTGCTACAAGCAAGCCCCCTTCATGAATCAACGACATATTTTATTAATGGACGGCCCCGACCACAAGGGTTTGATCTACCACGTTACCCGCATTCTTTTTGCCCACAATCAGAACATTATCAGCAACGATGAATATGTGAGTCCTTCACGGTATTTCTTTATGCGTACCGAATTCGAAGGCGATACCGATATTCCCGAGTTATTGAAAGCACTCCAATCTGAATTACCGGCGGGCTTGAACCTTCGCATTAATCCTAAAAAGAACAAGGATATTGTGCTAATGGTCACCAAAGAGCACCATTGTCTCGGCGAATTACTGATTCGCTATGCATTCAATGAGCTGGATGCGACGATTCTGGCGGTCGTGAGCAATTATAATACGTTGCAGCCGCTTGTAAGCAAGTTTGGGATACCCTTTCATTTTATTTCCCATGAAAACAAAACGCGTGAAGAGCACGAGGAGGCAATATTGAGAACGCTGGACATTTACCGGCCCGACTATGTGGTACTGGCCAAATATATGCGCATAATCACCCCACAATTTGTCGAACATTTTCCAAACCGGATCGTGAACATCCACCATTCATTCTTACCAGCATTTATCGGGGCAAACCCTTACCGGCAGGCTTACGAACGAGGCGTAAAGATCATTGGAGCAACCGCGCATTTTGTGAACAACGACCTGGACGAAGGCCCGATCATCGCGCAGGATGTGAAGGAAGTCGATCACAAACTGACCGCTTCGGATATGGCAACTCTGGGAAAAGATACTGAAAAAGCGGTGCTCTCAAAGGCGTTGAAACTGGTTTTCAACGACCGGGTTTTCATTCACCACAACCGCACCATTATACTGTAAAACAAAGAAAAAGCCCTTAGTCAGAATCACCGAGGGCTTTTTGCAATCTGATGGATGTTATTGAATATGTAATCTTACAAAAAATTCTTTAAAACATCAAATTCAGATTCAAGCTGTTAACTAATTCTAAGGATATTCTAATTAAACTGCTTCTGCTGTACGCACCAGTTCAACGAGATCTCCGTCGTTTACTTCTTTCTTAATATCGGCTACTTCCAGGAACCGTGTATACAGTTCGTCCAGCGCAGCTTTTTCGAAGCTGAAACCGAGCAATTCAAGGCGATGCTTCAATGCATGGCGTCCGCTGCGGGCAGTGAGAACGATATCGGATTTATCCACACCCACATCCTGCGGGTTCATGATCTCGTAATTCAGATTGTTTTTCAGGAAGCCGTCCTGGTGGATTCCCGATGAATGCGCAAATGCATTGCGACCAACAATCGCCTTGTTCGCCTGCACCGGCATACGCATCATTTTTGAAACCAACTGGCTTGTAGGGTAAATGTGCTGGGTATTGATACCTGTTTCCAGGCCCAGTTCCTGATGCACTTTCAATGCCATTACCACCTCTTCGAGCGAAGTGTTACCCGCGCGCTCGCCGATACCGTTGATCGTCACCTCCACCTGGCGTGCACCCTGGTTAATACCTGCGATGGAATTCGCAGTGGCCAGACCGAGGTCGTTGTGGCAGTGGATGGAAATTGTGGCTTTATGAATGTTCGAAACGTGTTCGAAAATGTATTTGATTTTGTTTCCGTACTCGTCTGGAAGGCAATAGCCAGTCGTATCCGGAATGTTTACCACCGTTGCTCCGGCGCCGATCACGGCTTCTACCAATTGTGAAAGGAAAACCAGGTCTGCACGGCCTGCGTCTTCGCAGTAGAACTCCACATCCTCTACTTTGGTTTTAGCATATTTCGTAGCCGCAATTGCTCTTTCAATGATTTTTTCGCGGGTAGTGTTGAATTTATGCTGGATATGAATGTCCGAGGATCCGATTCCCGTGTGGATCCGTGCCCGCTTCGCATATTGCAGTGCATCCGCAGCAGCATCGATATCGCCTTGCACCGCGCGGGAAAGCGCACAAATAATGGGCTCACGCACTGCTTTGGAAATTTCTACCACAGAGCGAAAGTCCCCGGGACTTGAAACCGGGAAACCTGCTTCGATAATATCTACCCCCAGTTTTTCGAGTTGTGTGGCAACAACAATCTTTTCCTCTGTGGTCAATTGGCTGCCCGGTACCTGCTCGCCGTCTCGTAAAGTAGTGTCGAAGATTTGAACTCGATTACTCATTGGTGGGTATTAATTTTTTTATGGGACACGAATTTAACAATATTTCAGGCAATATAAAACCCTTTCCGTGTGAGGGAAAGGGCTTGAAACTTATCAAAACATAACCTTTCCCGGTCTCAAGGTAGCTGTTGGAGAATGAGAATGAGGTTATTTTGTTGGTTCATATTCTAGTTGCGAAATTTCGCTAGCCGCGAGTTTCTTCTGCAAAGAAAGCATAAGTTTTGATTGCAACAAATATTGTTTGGCAAAACTTTGATATTTTTTAGATTCTTTTCAAAAGCTCTTCACCAGCCTGTTGGGTATTCACAACCTTGTCTGCAGGAGTGCTTGCATCGGCAATATCGCGGGTCCTGAAACCATCTTTCAACAACTTGTCAACTGCCGAAATAATCGCTTCCGATTCTTCTTTCAAACCAAATGAAATATCGAGGAGCAGTGCAGCCGAAAGTACTGACGCCAACGGGTTTGCAACACCTTTGCCTGTAATGTCGTGCGCCGAGCCGTGGATCGGTTCGTAAACACCCGTGCTGTCGCCGACAGACGCCGAAGCGAGCATTCCCATTGATCCGGCGATCTGACTTGCTTCGTCGGTAAGGATGTCCCCGAACAGGTTGGCGGTCACCACGACGTCGAAACGCTTAGGATCTTTGATAAGCATCATCGCGGCAGCATCCACAAACTGGTGCTCAACCGTAATGTCAGGATATTCAGGGGCCAAAGCCTGGATCACCTCGCGCCACAGGCGGCTCGTTTCCAAAACATTCGCCTTATCCACTGAGCAAAGCCGCTTTCCACGGGTGCGGGCAGCTTCAAATGCCTTGCGACCAATGCGCTCTACTTCATAGCGGCTGTATTCAGCAATATCATAAGCGGTATTATTGTCGTTTTTGCGGCCTTTTTCACCGAAATAAATATCGCCTGTCAGCTCACGGAAGAAAAGGATATCCGAGCCTTTCAGGATCTCGGGACGGATAGAAGATGCACCCAAAAGCTCATCGAACAATTTGATCGGACGAAGGTTAGCATACAAACCCAGCTCCCTGCGCATTTTAAGCAGGCCTTGCTCAGGACGAACTTTGGCCGTAGGATCGTTGTCGTATTTCGGGTGACCTACCGCACCGAACAGGATCGCATCGGAATTCCGCATCTTCTCAAGTGTTTCGTCAGGAAGCGGGTTACCAGTTGCTTCGATAGCAACGTGGCCCATCAATGCCTCGTCGTAAGTGAATTCATGACCGAATTTCTCGGCGATCTTTACCAACACTGCCTTTCCTACCTCTGTAACTTCTTGTCCGATTCCATCGCCCGGAACGATAAGGATATGCTTTTTCATCAAGTGGTTTAATTGATAATCAGTAAATTATAAATAAAATTGAGGCATTGCCTTACGACAATGCGTCAGCTAATGGTTCGGGAGTAACCTTGTTTTCGGGAACACCGATCAGGTTCAGCATTTTCTGCGTGGCCATGATCGCCGAGAATGTCTGGTCCGAATCGAGACCGCGCGTTTTCACATCCTTTCCGTTGATTTCCCAGGTAATAATCGTTTCGCACAATGCGTCCGTTTTACCTCCCGGCGGAATCCGAACGGTATAGTCGGTCAGCATCGGCAGCTCGATTCCCTTTTTTACATAAATCTTTTTCAACGCATTCATAAATGCATCATACTGCCCGTCGCCCTGTGCATTTTCCTCAAAAACCTCTTCGCCAAAACAGATTTGCAATGTGGCAGACGGTTTGAGGTTTTTGGAATGCGTAAGTACATAATTGGTGATCACAACCTTCTCTTCGATCGCATCGCTGTCGAGAATGTCGGAGATAATGTAAGGAAGATCCTCCGGCGTTACCGCTTCCTTGCGGTCGCCAAGCTCGATGATCCGCTGCGTCACCTTTTTAAGATCTGCATCTGAAAGCGTGATCCCCAGGTCGCGCAGGTTGTTCTCGATATTCGCTTTCCCGGAAGTTTTTCCCAATGCGTACAAACGCTGACGACCGAAACGCTCGGGCATCAGTTTGCTGAAATAGAGGTTATTTTTTTTATCACCATCTGCATGAATACCAGCTGTTTGTGTAAAAACACTTTCCCCTACAATAGGCTTATTGGAAGGAATGCGGATTCCGGAAAACGTCTCTACCAGCTTGCTGATCGAGTACAACGACTTCTCATTCACGGACGTCGTGCATTCAGGCACGAGGTCATTCAGCACCGCGATCGTACTCGCGAGCGGCGCATTACCTGTGCGCTCGCCCATGCCGTTCACAGTCAGGTGCAGCCCGTGCGCACCCGCACGAAGCGCCTCGATCACGTTCGCAACGCTCAGATCGTAGTCGTTATGCGCGTGGAATTCGAAATGGTGGTTGGGATAGCGGTCAACGATCTCCTTCACAAAGGTATACGATTCGAAAGGCGTCAGAATCCCCAGCGTATCGGGAAGCAATATGCGCCTAACCGGCAATGTGGTCAGAAAATCGAGGGATTGGAATACGTAATCATGCGAACTGCGCATTCCGTTGCTCCAATCTTCCAGGTAAACATTGCATTGAATGCCTTTCTGCTCCGCTGATTCAATCACATTGCGAATGTCTTCGAAATGCTCCTGCGGCGATTTTTTCAGCTGGTGGGTCAAATGGTTCAGCGACCCTTTTGTGAGGAGGTTCATCACTTTCGCGCCGGATTGCACCATCCAGTTGATGGACGCATCGCCGTCGACAAACGTGAGCACTTCTATTTTATCCAGAAAACCATTCTTACCAGCCCAATCCGTGATTTTCTTAACTGCCTGAAATTCACCTTCCGACACCCGTGCCGAGGCTACTTCAATGCGATCGACTTTCACCTCCTGCAAAAGGATCTGGGCAATGGTCAGTTTTTCCGATGCGGAAAACGACACTCCGCTGGTTTGCTCACCATCACGGAGTGTCGTATCCATTATTTCAATGTAGCGGCTGTTCATAGGCTATCGGCTGTCGGCCGTCGGCTACCGGCTGAAAAAATTCGATAGCCGATAGCCGATAGCCGAAAGCCATTAAAAAATTCTTTCTGCTTCAAATTCCTTGATCTCTCCTTTCATAGCCTGCAGATAATCGATATCGTCGAAGCCATTCATCAGGTTATGCTTTTTATAACCGTTGATGTCAAAGGATTCTTTTTCGCCGGTCGCGACGATCGTGATGGTCTGCTCAGGCAGGTTCACTTCCAGTTCCGCATTAGGGTCCACCTCGATTGCTTCGAAAATTTTATTCAAAAATTCAGGGCTCACCTGCACCGGCAAAATACCAATATTCAATGAGTTACCTTTAAAAATATCGGCAAAGAAGCTGGAAACCACGCAACGGAAACCATAATCGTAGATCGCCCACGCAGCGTGCTCGCGGCTTGAACCGCTGCCAAAGTTGTGGCCTCCTACGAGGATTTTTCCGGAGTAGATCGGATTGTTCAATACAAAATCCTGCTTAGGCGTATCATCGCCATTGTACCGCCAGTCGCGGAACAGGTTGTCGCCAAAACCTTCCCGTTTGGTCGCTTTCAAAAAGCGCGCAGGGATAATCTGGTCGGTATCAACGTTTTCAATCGGCAAAGGAACTGCCGAGCTTTTCAGTATGGTGAATTTGTCGTAAGCCATTGTTTTAATGCTTTATGCCGTAAGCTTTAAGCTTTAGGCCTTTTTTGTAATGCTTTTTTCCAGGTGATACAGCATTCTCTTGATTAGATTAACTCTTTCATTTAATGATGAATAATCAATTTCTGAAAGGTATTTCAAATCCTTTGAGAGCTGTAAGAGATATTCAACTTCGTGGTCGGAGCCTAGCGAAATGTGTATAAACCTTGCGAATTCCGAATCTGTTGTTCTGCCGCAGCCCTCTGCAATGTTCGTTGGAATTGATACTGAGGCCCTTCTTATCTGAGAAGTAATGCCATAAGTTTCATTCTGCGGAAACTTGCGCGTCATGGCGTAAACATCAAGAACAAATTCATGGCTTATTCGCCATACTTCATACTTCCTGAAATCTCTCATAAACAAGTGTGTGATCAAAATAGCTTAAAGCTTATTGCTTATTGCCTAAAGCGCCCCTTCAAAGCAACGTCCGCGGATCCGTCACAACGCCCGTCACTGCGGCTGCGGCGGCTACGAGCGGGCTCGCGAGCAGGGTACGTGCGCCCGGGCCCTGGCGACCTTCGAAGTTACGGTTGGAAGTACTTACCGCGTATTTGCCGGCAGGGATCTTGTCGTCGTTCATCGCCAAACAAGCAGAGCAGCCAGGCTGACGAAGCTCGAAACCAGCTTCCGTCAGGATATCCAGGATACCTTCTTCTTTAATCTGAGCCTCCACAATGTGTGAGCCCGGAACGATCCACGCTGTTACATTATCAGCCTTTTTACGACCTTTCACGATCGAAGCGAATGCACGGAAGTCCTCGATACGGCCATTGGTACAACTACCGATGAAAACGTAGTCGATTTTCTTGCCCAGCATGCTCTCATTCTCATGGAAACCCATGTAATTCAGCGACTTGTCGTAAGTAGCTTTGCCACCTTCCACCTGATCCGAAGTTGGGATCGCTTTGCTGATACCTTGCCCCATTCCCGGGTTGGTACCGTAAGTGATCATCGGCTCGATATCGGCTGCATCGAAGTTATATTCTTTGTCAAAAACAGCGCCTTCGTCCGTTTTCAGTGTTTTCCAATAAGCCAGGGCTTTGTCCCATTTCTCACCTTTTGGAGCTTGTTCGCGGCCATTGATATAGGCAAAAGTAGTTTCGTCGGGCGCGATCATACCGCCGCGTGCACCCATTTCGATACTCATATTGCAGACGGTCATACGGCCTTCCATCGACATATTTTCGAACACATCCCCTGCATACTCAACAAAGTAACCGGTCGCGCCGGCGGTTGTCAGTTTCGAGATAACGTACAGCGTCACGTCTTTCGGGGTTACACCTTTGCCCAGCGTGCCATTTACATTTACACGCATTTTCTTAGGCTTAGGCTGCATAATGCATTGCGACGAAAGCACCATTTCCACCTCTGAAGTACCGATACCGAACGCAATAGCGCCGAATGCACCGTGGGTAGAAGTGTGGGAATCACCGCAAACGATGGTCATACCCGGGAGCGTAATACCATTTTCTGGTCCAACCACGTGCACAATACCATTGCGGGCATGTCCCAAACCCCAGTGCGAAATGCCGTATTTCGCCGCATTCGATTCGAGGGCTTTCAGCTGGTTGGCAGAAAGCGGATCGGCTACCGGAAGGTGCTGGTTGATGGTCGGTGTGTTGTGGTCCGCCGTTGCGAAAGTACGCTCGGGATACATTACACCAATCCCTCTGGTTTCGAGTCCTAGGAAAGCAACAGGGCTTGTTACTTCGTGGATAAAATGGCGGTCGATGAAGAAAACATCCGGACCGTCCTCAATTTTACGGACAACGTGGGCATCCCACACTTTGTCGAAAAGGGTACTCGCTTGATTACTCATTTTGATTAAAATTAGAATTTCGCCTCGTCGTTCTGGCTTCCAAGAAAGAGCTGATAATCAATGCTTTTCTCAAAAGGAGAACCGACATTACAAATTACCGCATATTTAAAGGAATAAGTATAACGGTAAAGGTTCAAAAAATAGTGATTTTGGTTTGGGGAGTATATTTGGTCGGAAATCTTCATTCAGATCGCCTGTCGGCGATATTTTCCAACGCTGATTTTAGAGCAGGCAAATGCGCAGTAATTATCCGCCAAACGATCTCGAAATCAATACCCGCATAGTCATGCACAAGAATATGTCTTGATCTGATTATTCTCATCCATTCGATGTCGGGATATACGTCACGGGTTACTTTGGAACCCGGTTGGCAGCCTCTCCCAGAACCTGTAAATTCCTGATAACCGCATCCCTTGTTTTACGATCTTCAAGAAATGCTTCGTAGTCCATGCCATTTGTATATTGCAAAATGGCAACAATGGAGTCCAGCATGTCGGCCAGCAGGATACTGGAATGCCTTTCAGACATAAATGAGGTCCTTTTCGATAAATGGAAGCATTTGTGGTTTAACTCCCCTCTTGCTGACGAGATCCACTTTTTGTTGAAGCACTTCTTCCAATTCGACTGCCAAATCGACAAATTCGAAACCAACCGGTTTTGCAAATTCCACCAGAATATCGATATCACTATCTCCCCTTGCCTCATTTCGGGCGTAAGACCCAAATAACGCCATGGATTTCAGCGGATATTTTTCAAACAGCTGCCGTTTCGCAGTCTGCAACTTGTTCAATACGCTGCTCGCTTCCATTTGTTGATTAACAGTTTATTGTAAACAAATATAACGAATTGCCTGCATTTAGCTGATGCTCGATCACCCCTGCCGCTTCGGCGTCGTTCCGTACTTCTCCTTATAAGTCTTGATAAAATGCGAGACACTCTCGTAACCGATCTCCGTGCTGATTTCTGAAACGTTTTTGGTACTGTTCCTCAACAAAAAATCTGCGTAATCGAGTCGCTTGTTTTTCAACCACAATGCGGGCGAAGTATTGAATTCATCCTGAAAATCGCGCTTGAATGCAGAAAGGCTTCGGCCGGAAAGCCGCGCCAGTTCATTTAGCGTAAGCGGTTTCAGGTAATAGCTATTCATCAAAAACGACAAATCGACCTTTTCACCTTTATATAAACTGTACAAAATACCCCGCAGCTGGCTTGAATGATCCAGCTCCATTAAATGCAGCAATAGCTCCTGGAATTTCAGTCGCAAAAAATGGTTCTTCAACTCCGTCCGCGAGCGGAAGTAGGGGAATACGGATTGGATGAATTTCTCGAAATTTTCATCCGACTTCAAAAGCAAAATCGGGTATTCGACCGTTCCGGATTCGTTCTGCGCATCGAAAAGTTCGGGATGGAGCCCTACGAATTCTTTCAGCAGTTTCTCATCAAAAAAGAAAACAAGGCTCTTGTAAGCTTCATGAATGGATTCCGACATCAGGTAAAAACCCCTCTGAATGAACAGGATATCACCCTTTTCGACATGCACTTCCTGTGTCGGGCTCGTGAATTTCTTTTCGCCTTCGAGCACGACTATCACCGCATGTTCCTCGAAAAAGACATCATATTTGGAAGGATACACCTCATTCCGATAGGCCACGAAGGTCATATCCTGAATTTTCAGGGACTCGAATTCCTGGGAGCTGATATCGGATGGTACGCGGAGCATTGGTTAAGAAATTGACTGCTCAGCTTCAATAATATGATCGAGCCAATCTTTTGCAGCGGGCACATGGTATTCAATTACCTGCCAGACGATATGATAATCAACTTGAAAATATTGGTGTATGAGCACATCCCGCAAGCCGGCAAGCCTTCGCCACTCGACTTCCGGATACTTATATCGGATTTCATCGGGGACCTTTTTGCAAGCTTCACCGACAATTTCCAAACTGCGAATAAATGCACGAGATAAAAGATCATCAGCAGAAAATTGCTCGAATGTCAATCCCACTGAGCGATCTGCCAAAAAATGGAGTTCCTTTTGGATATGCCTTAAAAATTCAATCAACGAAGGAGACATATTCAATATCTTTTTTCACTTCTGTTTGAACAAAGCCTGCCATGCCTTCCCAAGTAAGCAAGTCTACCTTCTTCTGAAATAATGCTTCCAACAAGTCCATCATGTCGAAGAGGTTATCGAATGTCTTCATTCCAGGGCGAAACTCGACCACAAGATCTATGTCACTGGTTTCCTTTTGTTCCCCTCGCGCAAACGAACCGAAAAGGCCGATCCGCTCGGCGCCCAATGCCTTGATGGATGAAGCATTGCTTTGAATCAGTGGAAAGATGTCTTCCTTTGTCCTAACCATGATAGCATGCGTTTTTTTACCAAGTTAAAAAAATCTTGCGTCAATGTAGCACAGCGCGACTACACCATAAACTGAAACAAATCCGGCTGATCGTTCAGATACTCATAAACCACCCGGTTGGCATCCATTCGCTCGATCAGCGGCGCGAAATCCTCACGGCTTTTCAACTCAATGCCTACCAATGCAGGTCCCTGCTCGCGGTTGGTCTTTTTGACGTATTCAAAACGCGCGATATCGTCGTTCGGCCCGAGTACATTCAAAAATTCGCGGAATGCGCCCGAGCGTTGCGGGAACCGGATGATAAAATAGTGCTTTAAACCTTCATAAAGGAGCGACCGTTCCTTAATTTCCTCCGTGCGTGTAATGTCATTATTGCCTCCGCTGATGAGCACGACCACGTTTTTACCTTTAATGTCCTCGCGGATCAGGTCCAATGCAGCCACCGTCAATGCACCAGCCGGTTCGGCTACGATCGCCTCTTCGTTGTAAAGTTGCAGGATCGACGAGCATACTTTTCCTTCCGGCACGAGCAGGATCTGGTTCAGGCTTTTACTGCAAATATCAAATGTGATGTCGCCCGCACGTCTCACAGCTGCTCCGTCGACGAATTTATCAATATTATCCAACGTCACCACATGCCCTTCCTGGATCGAGCGGTGCATCGTGGGCGAGCCTTCCGGTTCGACGCCTATGAGCTGGGTTTTGGGGGAAAGTTGTTTAAAAACCGTTGAAATGCCCGACGCTAATCCGCCTCCGCCAATGGCCATCAGCAGGTAGTCGATCTTGAAATCGGCATCTTTGAAAATTTCAAGGCCTACCGTTCCCTGGCCTTCAATGACCTGCAAATCGTCAAATGGATGCACGAAAACGGCATTAGTACTGTCGCGATAGGCCATCGAAGCGTGGTAAGCATCGTCGTAAGTGTCGCCTACCAAATGTATCTCGATCCATTCCTGACCAAACAGCCGCACTTGTTTCACCTTCTGCGCCGGGGTGGTAGTGGGCATGAAAATCGCCCCTTTTACCTCCATTTTCCGGCATGCATATGCGACGCCCTGCGCATGGTTGCCCGCGCTCGCACATACGATCCCACCCGCGAGGGCCTCCGGCGTCATACTCGCCATTTTGTTGTACGCCCCGCGGATCTTGTAAGAGCGTACCGTTTGCAAATCTTCCCTTTTAAGGTAAATATTGGCTCCGTACTGCTCCGAAAGATGTGCATTGTAAAAGATTGGTGTGTGGTTAATAACGCCGCGCAAGCGTTCGGCGGCGAGGAATATGTTATCGAGAGT
This sequence comes from Dyadobacter sp. OTU695, assembly GCF_038440355.1. NCBI lineage: Bacteria > Pseudomonadati > Bacteroidota > Cytophagia > Cytophagales > Spirosomataceae > Dyadobacter > Dyadobacter sp. OTU695. Next base: position 189,034 of record NZ_JASATN010000010.1, read on the forward strand.
CGGAACGGAATGTGAAGTGCTCATGAGTATGAAAGAAAAGAGCTTTACGATGGATCGTAAAGCCCGGTATTTTATCGGACTTCCCAGGTTTTGGAGAACCCGGGAAGTCGAAAGTAATGCAAATTAGTTACGCTCTGGACGCAGACCACGTACAGTCGTACCAGCTTGCCACATTTCTGATTCGCGGAGCTCAGCCAATTCAGCTTCCAGTTTCACGCGGTAATCAGGTTGTGAGTTGCGGGTGATAGAGATTGTAGCTTGCTCGCCGCTTTTTACAGAGTTGTAAAGTTGTTCGAAAACAGGCTTGGTAGCGTCGCGGAAAGGTTTCCACCAGTCCAAAGCACCACGCTGCGCAGTAGTAGAGCAGTTAGCGTACATCCAGTCCATACCATTTTCAGCAACCAATGGCATCAACGACTGGGTCAATTCTTCAACCGTTTCGTTGAATGCTTCTGACGGCGTGTGGCCATTTGAACGCAACACTTCGTATTGTGCGGCGAAAATACCCTGGATAGCACCCATCAAAGTTCCTCGCTCACCGGTAAGGTCAGAGGTTACTTCACGGTAGAAATCAGTTTCGAACAGGTAACCTGAACCTACACCGATACCCATTGCGATACATTTTTCACGTGCTTTGCCAGTTGCATCCTGGAATACCGCGAAAGAAGAGTTCAAGCCTTTTCCTTCTACGAACAGACGACGAAGCGATGTTCCCGATCCTTTTGGCGCAACGAGGTATACATCAACGTCAGCAGGAGGAACGATGCCAGTCTGATCTTTATAAGTTACACCGAAACCGTGTGAGAAATACAATGATTTTCCGGCAGTAAGGTGTTTCTTAACAGTCGGCCAAAGTTCGATCTGAGCAGCGTCAGAAAGAAGATAGCAAATGATAGTTCCTTTTGAAAGCGCTTCTTCGATGTCGAAAAGCGTCTCGCCTGGTACCCATCCGTCAGCAACGGCTTTGTTCCAAGACTTACCACCTTTACGCTGACCAACGATTACATTGAATCCATTGTCACGCATGTTCAAGCTTTGGCCTGGGCCTTGTACGCCGTAACCAATTACAGCGATAGTTTCAGTAGAAAGTACTTCACGTGCTTTTTCAAGTGGAAATTCTTCACGGGTTACTACTTCTTCTTCGACCCCGCCGAAATTTAATTTTGCCATTGATTATTGATTGGATTATTGATTTACTACGAATTAAACAGCAATACTACTAAAACTTTATAGACTATTGGTAATACTCCCATTCGGCTTCCGGCAGATAATCTACCAGAGTCTGAGGCGATTTGCTCACCGCAACCCTTCCCGATCTCACAAATTCAAGGATTTCGTGGGGTTTGATATAGTCGAAAAATTCAAAGATCTCCTCTTCCGTACCGGTCTTCTGGATGATCACGTACGTCAGGTGCCAGTACACGACCCAAGCCTTGTAAGTCTTGTTGATCGTCTCGATATCGAGCGGCTTAGCGCCGATCGGCGTAGAAACCTTGAACAATGCGATCTCGTTGTACGCGATATCCTCATTGAGATACCCGAAAACAGCGAGCACTTCGATGATCTTCCGGATCTGGCGAACCAGTTTCTCCACCGCGTCGCGCGACTCGTGACGAATGACGATCGTAAAGCGGGAAATACCCTTACGCTCAGTTTCCGAAACGGTCAGACTGTCGATATTGATCCGTCTCCGCGTGAAAATCGTCGTGATCTTGTTAAGAATGCCTATCGTGTTTTCAGTAAAAACACAAATGGTGTATGATGTCATAATATCTTCCTCTTTTATATTATTCCAAACGAATATCCGCTACGCAAGCGCCTGTTGGCACCATCGGGAATACGTTTTCCTCTTTTTCCACCAACACTTCCAGCAGGTAAGGCTTGTCGGAAGCCAGCATTTTGTCCAGCGACGCATGCAGGTCCTCGCGCTTTCCGCAGGTATGGCCATCAATTCCGAAACCTTTGGCAATGGTGATAAAATCAGGGTTTTGCAGCTCCACGAACGAATAGCGTTTCTGGTGGAAAAGCTGTTGCCACTGCCGTACCATTCCAAGGAAGTTGTTGTTCAGGATGATGATCTTCACCGGCAAACCGCTTTGAGCGATGGTACCAAGCTCCTGGATCGTCATCTGGAAACATCCATCACCGATAATGGCCACCACTTCACGGTCGGGCGCTCCTACTTTCGCTCCGAACGAGGCCGGCAATGCGTAACCCATTGTTCCCAAACCGCCCGACGTAATGAACGAGCTTGGCTTTTTGAACTGATAGTAACGCGCAGCCATCATCTGATGCTGACCTACGTCGGCCACGATCACCGCTTCGCCCTTGGTTTTATCCGAGAGTGTGCGGATTACCTCCGCCATTTTGATTTTTTCAGTCGTAGGCGCGAGTTCCGGCTGGGTGATTTTCTGGTCTTCGATCACATCGTATTTCTTGAACTCTGCCTTCCAAGCCTCGTGATTGTTCTCATTCACCAATGGAAGCAGCAATTCCAGCGCGATTTTTGCGTCGCCAACCACCGGTGCATCCGCCTTCATGATTTTGTCAATCTCAGCCGGATCGATTTCAATGTGAACAATCTTTGCCTGCTTCGCATAACGGCTCAGATCACCGGTTACACGGTCGTCGAAACGCATTCCGACGGCGATAATCAGGTCGCATTGGTTGGTGAGCACATTGGTACCGTAGTTTCCGTGCATTCCAAGCCAGCCTACATAATTAGGGTGGTCAACCGACATGGAGGAAAGCCCCAGCAAGGTAGAAGCAACAGGAATATCGGTTTTTTCAACGAACCGGATCAGCTCCTGTTCCGCACCTGCGATCTGCACGCCGTGGCCCACAAAAAGGAACGGACGTTTCGCCTGGTTGATCAGTTTCGCAGCCGCCGCCAGTTGGTCCTCTTTCGGCGCCATCCGCGGGTGATAGCTTAGCAACGTTTCCACCTTTTTATGTACAAAAGGCTTCGTCATCAGTTTTTGCTGCGCATCCTTGGTAATATCGATCAAAACCGGCCCCGGACGACCTGATTTCGCTATGTAAAATGCTTTGGCGATGATCTCAGGAATCTCGTCCGCATTGGTAACCTGGTAATTCCATTTAGTAATAGGAATGGTGATACCCATCACATCCGTTTCCTGGAATGCGTCGGTACCCAGCAAATGCGAGGCAACCTGACCGATAATGCAGACCATCGGTGTAGAATCGATGATCGCGTCGGCGATACCGGTAACGAGGTTAGTTGCGCCCGGTCCGGAAGTTACCAGACAAACGCCGACTTCACCCGTAATGCGCGCAAACCCTTCTGCCGCATGTGCAGCGCCCTGTTCGTGGCGCACGAGAATGTGGTTGACCTGATCCTGATAGTCATAAATCGCATCATACACCGGCATAATCGCGCCGCCCGGATAGCCGAAAATGGTTTTCACCCCTTCCGCGATCAGCGACTGGATCACCGCATGCGACCCGTTGATCAACTCCGGCTTGGCTACCGAAACCACCGGTTCCGAAGCCTGAATTGTTGCAGTTTGATTTTCATTAAATCCCATGACCTCTGTATTGTTTAGTCGGATGAATTTTCAAGATTTTCAATGTCATTTATTCCGCGTGTTTCCTCATTGAAAAAACACTTCTATCCATTCTGGGCGGGTTTTGCAAATCAAACTGAAAAGCTATGCTATTGAGGTACTGCGCAACTTCTAGCCTTTCTTTCAGGCTTTAGGTTGGCTTTCGGCATAATACTTCTCAGTCTCCGAATGCGTCCCGGCATGGAAGGCTGTTCTATCCAGTTTGAATTTCCCTTCCGACATAATGCTTTAATTTTACGCTTCGTCAGTCACGCAACCTTCGCTGGCTGACTTCACGGTTCTGATATATCTTCCAAGCATACCTTTTGTAAAGCGTGGCGCAGGTTGTACCCAGGCTGCTTTGCGAGATGCCATTTCTTCGTCAGAAATGTGCAGGGTCAGTACGCGGGTGTTGGCATCGATGCTGATGCGGTCGCCGTCTTTCACAAGGGCGATCGGCCCGCCGTCGAATGCTTCCGGGGTAATGTGGCCGACCACGAAACCGTGGGTACCGCCCGAGAAACGACCGTCGGTGATCAATGCGATCTTGTCGCCCAGCCCTGCGCCCATTACGGCAGAAGTTGGTTTCAGCATTTCCGACATGCCCGGACCACCTTTCGGACCTGCATTACGGATCACTACCACGTGACCTGCCTTAATTTCGCCTTTCGCAAGCATTTCAATAATCTCCGATTCGTGCTCGCACACTTTCGCTTCGCCGTCGAACGTAAGACCTTCCTTACCGGTGATTTTCGCTACCGCTCCGTTTGGCGCCAGGTTACCATAAAGCACCTGAATATGACCGCTCGGCTTGATTGGCGTTTCGATCGGAAACACCATTTTCTGGGTTTCGAAGTTCAAATCAGGAGCTTCTGCGAGGTTTTCAGCAACCGTTTTGCCGGTTACAGTAATACAATCTCCGTGGATCAGTCCTTTGGAATACAAATATTTGGTCACGGCAGGAACACCACCGATTGCAAGAATGTCCTCCATAAAATACTTACCGCTAGGCTTCAAATCGGCAATAAATGGCGTACGGTCCGAAATCGCCTGAATATCGTCCAATGTCAACGGAATGTCGGCTGCACGTGCGATGGCGAGGTAGTGCAATGCCGCGTTGGTAGAACCGCCCAGCGCCATTACCACTGTCAAGGCGTTTTCAAGCGACTTTTTGGTAATAATATCTTTCGGGGTAATATTCAGTTCGAGCAACTTTTTCATTGCCGCTCCGATCTTCTTGCATTCTTCCTGCTTACCCTCGTGCGTAGCCGGGTAAGAGCTGCTGAATGGAAGGCTCAATCCCATTGCTTCGATCGAAGACGCCATGGTATTGGCAGTGTACATACCGCCGCAAGCACCCTGGCCAGGAATCGAATTCTGGATTACTCCTTTATAATCTTCGTCAGAAATATTGTTGGCGAACTTCTTGCCTAATGCTTCGAATGCCGAAACGATATCGAGTTTTTGTCCCTTATAATGTCCCGAGCGGATCGTTCCACCGTACACCATAATAGAAGGGCGATCAAGGCGCGCCATTGCCATAATGGCGCCTGGCATGTTTTTATCACAACCCACCACCGCGATCACGCCATCGTACCATTGCGCAGCGACTACCGTCTCGATCGAATCCGCGATAATGTCACGGCTCGGCAGCGAGTAACGCATACCGTCGTTACCGTTGGTCATCCCGTCCGAAACACCGATCGTGTTGAAGATCAGACCGACCATATCATTCGCAGTTACCCCTTGCTTTACATACACCGACAAGCCGTTCAGGTGCATGTTACACGGGTTACCTTCATAACCTGTACTGGCAATCCCGATCTGCGGTTTAACAAAGTCTTCTTCTTTTAAACCAATTCCATAAAGCATTGCCTGCGCGGCCGGATTGGTTACTTCCTGGGTTAGGGTCTTCGAAAATCTGTTTAATTCTGTCGCCATTGGTGAATGATTGTATTTAAATAAAAACACCCCACTCGCTTGCGTGAGTGAGGTGCCAGATATGTGCTATCATCCCACTCACGCCTGGGGCGTGACGATAATTAGGACCGGGACGATAAGAGTCAATTTCATTTTAGCGTAACATTTAAGTCTAGCGAAATTTCGCTGTTTTTGACTTGGTGTTACAAATTAGGAGCCAATCTTTTTATTTTCCAAACATTCAAAGCTTTTTTTGTTATTAATCTATGATAAATACCAAATTTCCTGACGGTGCAACATCGTTATGGGAAAACATTTATTTTTGAATTCCAAAAACCACTAACCACAATGATGACTACCGAATCGTCTTCGAACTATAATGATCTTGAAAAAATGAGTGTCCACGAGATACTGACTTCCATTAACCGCGAGGATCAGACCGTACCTCACGCTGTGCAGAAATCGATTCCGCAGATCGAAGCGCTGGTGGAACAGATCGTTCCGAGGATGAAAAACGGCGGCCGGCTATTCTACATCGGCGCGGGTACAAGCGGTAGATTGGGCGTCGTGGATGCTTCGGAGTGCCCGCCAACGTTCGGTGTACCGTTCGATCTGGTTGTCGGAATTATTGCGGGTGGTGACACGGCTATTCGCAAAGCGGTCGAAAATGCGGAGGATGACTGGAACCAGGCATGGAAAGACCTCGCTGTTTATAATCCCGATCAGAACGATACATTAATAGGCATCGCAGCCTCGGGACGTACTCCTTATGTGATCGGCGGTTTGAATGAGGCGCGTAATGCAGGTTTGCTGACAGGCTGCGTGGTATGCAACGACGGCTCGGCAGTGGCCAAAGCCTGTGACTACCCAGTCGAAATCGTGGTTGGACCCGAGTTTTTGACAGGAAGCACAAGAATGAAATCCGGCACTGCCCAAAAGCTGGCATTGAATATGATTTCAACTTCGGTCATGATCCGCCTTGGCAAGGTGAAGGGTAATAAAATGGTCGATATGCAGCTCACCAACGAAAAACTGGTCAACAGGGCGTTGCACATGATCATTGATGAGCTGAATATCTCCCCCGACGAGGCACAATCGCTACTCGATGAACACGGAAGCGTCCGTGCGGCGATCGATGCCGTAAGGAAATAGCCTTATATCGAAAGGACGATCTTACCGAACTGCTGACCGGAATCCATGTAGCGGAGTGCCTGTTCGGCTTCTTCCAGCGGGAATACCTTATCTATTACCGGTACGATCTTCTTTTCGCCTACGAACTTCACCATATCAGCAAATTCCTGCTCGGTACCCATCGTGCTGCCATAGATATTGAGCTGTTTAAAAAACACTTTCGCCGGGACGATGTCTGTGATATTGCCCGTTCCGCCTCCATAGAAACAAATGCGGGCCCCAGGCGCAGCGATATCTATCAGTTTTGCAAAACCCGGACCGCCGGCACTATCGATAATGACATTAAAATAACCCGTTTTAGGTCCACGGGCTTTTACGAGCAGGTCACGGAACCAGGTCGGATTTTTATAATTGATCCCGCCTTTCGCCCCCATTTCAATGGCTTTCTGTATTTTCTGGTCGGAGCCGGAAGTTACCCACACTTCGGCTCCCGCCGCGATGGCTAACTGAACAGCAAAAAGCGCCACACCCCCGCCTGCGCCCGTCACGAGCACGCGATCGCCCTCTTTGAACCGGCAACGCGTCACGAGCGAGCGCCAGGCAGTCAGCCCACCCATCGGCAATGCCGCCGCTTCTTCAAATGACAAATGCGCCGGCTTTTCGGCCAGGTATTTAGCTTCGGTCTTCACATATTCTGCAAATGTCCCGTCGTCAGGAAGACCGAGAATTTTGTGGTCTTCGCCGTAAAAATCAGGATTGTCGCCCCAGTTTTGAGATGGATTAATGATCACCTCTTTCCCTATCCAGCTTTTAGCAACCCCATCGCCCACTTCTGTCACAGTGCCTGCACCGTCCGAGCCCGGGATTATGGGTGTTGTGATCCTGGGGTAGAGACCTTTTTGTATCCACACATCGCGGTGGTTGAGCGAGGCGGCTTTCACTTCTACAAGCACTTCTCCCGGACCCGGATTGGGTTTCTGGGTTGATTCGATGACTAGCGGCTCATGAAGGTTTTTTAAAATAGCGGCTTTCATAATGTTAGTTTTTTAAACAAAAAAATGATGAACCGGCCTTCCCGAAACGGAACGGCCCTGGTTCATCATTTCAAATGACTTGAACCGTTTCGGATGCTATATATCCGAATATTCGGTGGGATACAAGAAGAAGCTGGTGTTTTTTGAGACGTTATTCTGATACTCCGGATTTACTTTCAGTTTGTTCCATTCCGCATCTTCCGTGAATGATTTCCAATGTGCATCGCGCGACGCCTTGTTTTCGAAAGTGGTCATGTACATCAGGTTCGGCATGTGGCTTCCAACGATCACCTCGCCATAGAATACCGCATTGAAACCCAGGCGCGCGAACAAAGGAACTTCGCCTCCTGCATTGAACATCTTCACCTTGTTCTGGTAAATTTTCTCGGTATGGCCTTCGTAGCTGCGTAGCTCGTAGACCCTTTCGCTCTTTGGACCGGTCAGGTTAGGCGTCATGTGTACGGGCGCGGTCGTAAAAGCTTGCAACAGGATCGACTCGAAGCGCGCGTAAGGTGGTGTTTTGTAATTCGCCTCGATATAATCCTTTCCGGCAGAAGCATAGGCGGCATCTTTGTCCAAAGTTTTGGGCAAATTCAGAAGCTGATCGAGGGATTTCAAAGGAGTTAGTACGTAAATGAGCTTTCCGGCCATGGTATCAGTCGCGACAGGCTTGAAAACACCCACATTTTTGATACCGGCCCGGTGAGCGGCGGGGACATAAGCGTCTTTCAGAAAAGCTTCTACGCGTGCCTCCTGCTCGGCATTTTTAAGATGGTAGATCTTGATTTCGTAAAATTCCCTCTTGGGGGCTGCCGCTACGGCGCTTAATGCAACAACAAGCAGCAATAACGTGTAAAGGAAATTAAGGTTTCGGTAGTTGGACATAATCGTCAAAAAGACTTTAAATAGTGAAGTAACCACTAAAAAAGACTTTTGCCCGCAAACTTTACCCTACTTCCATTCCCACTAATTTTTTTCGAAGCGTATCAGAACTTCGGACATGAAAGCTGCCGTTTCCGGGTTTTCGGCCGCTTCGGTTTCGAATCGAGGGGCGCGAACACGTAAGACAGGGAGATTTCATGCGCACCGCCGCTACCCGCACCCAATGTAGAAATGGTAAGGTCGTAGCTGTAACCGATTGAGAACTTATCCTGACGATACCCTGCCAGGAATATCAAAGATTCGTGGTTATTAATATTCTGCTCGTACTTTTTGAAGGGAATACCACGATACCAGGCACCAATTACCAGCGGCTCTATGGTCACGTACATTCCGGCATCAAACTGATCGTATTTGCCTTGTTTTTTATACATGATGGCCGGAGAAATCGTTTTTTCCTTATCGATTTCGTCACCCAGGAATGTATAACCTGCAAATGGGATCCGCAAACCGGCCTGCAAGCTGGCTTTCACGGGGAGCCGGGCCTCGGTAAGTTCCGAAAATGCCTGATTAGGGCGGTTCAAATGATGTGCAGAAACGCCAGCCCAGTACCAATCGGAATAGAGCATCGCACCTGCGCCAAAATCGGCATAGAACACATTAGGGCCGCCTTTCGCGAATGGGTCTTCCGAAGGCTGGCCTGTCAGCCCGCCATTATTATATTGGTCACCGAAGGTTAGCCCGAAATAATCGAGGCTCCGGGAAGCTACACCTCCCTGGATTCCGAGACGCAACGACGTAAGCTCATTGAACTGGATCTGATACGAATATTGTAACGCGGCCTCGGTCGATTTGAGGTTACCAAGTCCCTGGCTGTCCATCGTTACAAGTACCCCGATGCCGCTGTTGAAATTGGGCAGGAACATGTCTGCGCCTATCGAAGTCGTCACAAAGTTGGCCGACAACGAAGGCCATTGGTTACGGTAATTGATCGTTGCGCGGGGAGCCAGCGCCCCCCCAGCCAGTGCCGGGTTCAGGTATAATGGGTTCGCGTAGAACTGCGAGAATTGCGGATCCTGGCTCCAACCTTTCAGGCAAAGCAGTGTCAGTAGAAAGAGAAGAAGTAAACGCTTGGTCATAGATGTGTTGGCTTGCCGCTTACCGAAAAACGGCCCCGTTCCGGGCTCAAAAAAATTACCTGATTAATTTCACAAATTATCCTCAAATTGCGTATTAATATTCAAATTAGAGTGGTTTTTACGACATTACCGCACAAAATTTTAACATTTTATTTTCGTTAGTAATGTCGGGTAACCTGAATATTTTATGAGGCGGCTAGGGGTGTTTGAACAAGTAACGAAACATGGGGCGATTTTATAATAGATATCACCGATTTTTTTATGTCCTCTGCCTGCTCATGCTCCTCCTTGGGGCAAGTGCCATGGCGCAGACGCCCTTTCTGGTACAAGGACAATGCATGCAGAACCCCGATTGCGAAGCGGATTCAACTTCGTTCAGAGATACGGTCAGCGTTGCAACCAAGTGGCAATGGAGTTTCGGGGACGGCGCGACCGATACACGGCGCAATCCCCAGCATTCTTATATGTCGCCTGGTACTTACACGGTGACGCTCGTTCGCACTCTGAAAAATGGCGCAGTTGAAACGGTTCCACAAACGGTGCAAATCGGCGAACTTCCCCCTGAATTCCAGGAATGGAAAATAGATACAACAATTTGTAAAGGGGACACCCTCATTCTCGATCCATACCCTAACGGTGCACCCGATGGTGCCAAATATATCTGGTATCCCAAAGGCGACACCACCCAGACTTTAAGCGTAGACAGCTCCGGATGTTATTCTGTGGAAGTGATAATGCCTAATGGCTGCAAAATCCAGAACCGGATCAATGTCAAGATCTGTATGGAACCGCAGGCCCAGGAAGGATCGAAATGGTACTTTGGTGGTAATGCAGGCCTTGATTTTTCGAATACACCACCCAGTCCATTGACCGACGGCAAGCTGAATACGCCCGAGGGAACTTCGTCCATTGCCAATTCCAAAGGGCAATTGCTCTTCTACTCCGACGGTATCAAGGTCTGGAACAAAAATGGTGACGAAATGACCTGTACATTCGGGCCGTGCGCGCCCATGAAGGGTAGCCCGAATTCCACGCAATCGGTTCTGATAGTCCCGCAACCCACTTGCAGAGGCTGCGAGTACTTATATAATGTATTCACAACATCGGATATTAACGGACAGAAGCTACTTACTGTAAGCGTCGTAGACATGCGCCGCAATAATGGTCTGGGCCAGATTATTGAACAAAATACAACGCTTCAAACCCCCACCACCGAGCGCATTGCCGCGGTACGCAATGATCGTGACAGTACCTACTGGGTCGTTTCACACGACTACGGCACCAATAAATTCCGCATTTTCCACGCTACTACGGGTGGGCTCGTAGAGGTAAGCGCTCCCGAACTGGGCATGGCGCACGATAGCCTCAACAAAGCGGAGGGTTATATGAAATTCTCCTCCCCGGACAGCACTACGGGTGAACGACAGCTAGCGGTGGTAATCCCGGGTCCGGCCCGAAATTATGTCGAACTGTTTAGTTTCAATGACTCGACGGGCGTGCTGACTTACAAAAAAACAATGGACCTCGGTCCTGCGCCGCCCATTGCTTACGGTATCGAATTCTCTCCGAGCGGCGAAAAAATGTACGTTTCATTCCAGGGAGAAAACGGAACAAAATCGCTCTTAAAACAATACGATCTTTCGCTTCCGGACAGTCTGGTCATAGAAACCGCCATTACCATCGACAGCTCCGCCACGCAGAAATACGGCGCGTTGCAGTTCGGGCCGGATGGGCGCATTTATATGGCCATCGAGGGGAGTGAATATCTGGCAACCATAGGCGAGCCGGAAGGAAATTCACTAACCGGCGTCGATTATGAGCGCGACGGAGCGAACCTTGGAGGCAAAAAAAGCCAGTTGGGCCTTCCAAATATGGTTCAGGATTTCACGCAGGAATCGCAAGGCCCAGGCTTTGAGGCGGACGGATTCTGTACGAACGAGCCTACAACATTCCAGGCCAGCCCGATGTGTGACCCGATCGAGGACTCTTATTCGTGGGATTTCCTTGGAAACGGACAATTCACGGCACCTTCCAAGCAGCAACAGGCGACTTACACTTATACCCAGCCCGGCAAATACATGGTAGCCATGCGCGCAACCAATAAATGTACGGACACGACGATCGTGCAGGAGATTACCATTTATGAAACACCTTCAAACATCGATCTGGGGCCTGACAAAGATACCTGTGGCGCCTACGTGCCATTGGATATGAAGGTAAATGCGGAGGTCTATGCCTGGGTTAACCGAGGAAGGGTTGTCGGCCGTGGCAGGACTTACAACGCAACTTCAACCGGCCGGTATATCGCCATTGCATTCAACGGACCACAGGGCGATTGCTATGCGGCCGATACGATTGAGATCACCTTACGTAAGCCACCGGCTTTCTCCATCGGTCCCGACACCACGTTATGCCGCGACAGTTCTATTGTTTTGAGCGTTGGAAGCCCTCGCTGGATCGAGTCTAAATGGAGCACCGGCGAAACAACTCCCGACATTACCGTGAGCCAACCTGGCCAATATCACGTAATTGTGAAAGACCGGAACGATTGCTACAACTCCGATACGATTCAGGTGGGCGAACGACCCTCACCGATCCTCGGTCTGGCGCCTGAAAATTACATCTGTATTCCTGATGGCCAATCTGTCATACTAGACGCCAACGGACGAGAGCCCTATGAATACCTCTGGCCGCATTCGGGTGATACCACACGGACGATTACTGTTAACCAGGAAGGCAAATACGTTGTGCGTGCTACCAATAAGGAAGGCTGCGTGACCGAACAAACGACAGAGGTCGTCGACAAATGCGAACCGCGGTTCTTTATTCCCGACGCATTCACGCCCGACGGCGAAGGCCACAATGAGATCCTTGAAATATTCGGGGCTTATTATACCAATTTCTCAATACGCATCTACAATCGCTGGGGTGAGGTTATTTACGCCACCACCGATATCGAAGCACGCTGGGACGGAACTTACAAGGGCGTAAAAGTACAACCGGGAAGCTATCCTTATGTACTTTCCTACGAGGCCCTCTATTATCCCGAACGCAACCCGATCGTAAAGCGCGGATCGGTGATGGTGATCCGATAAGCCTTCCTTTTGCAGATTAAAACAGTTATTTTTGGTTTAATAATGCCAAACCAGCCGCCAGTGAACCGGACGGCTGGTTTTCACTATCTGTTCAACCGACTATGCGCCAGGATTATCTGTCCGGAGATAAAGAAAACCTTTCAAACACTGATAAAGACATCGAACGCGCATTGCGTCCATTGTCTTTTGAGGATTTTACCGGGCAGGACAAGATTCTTGAAAACCTGAAAATCTTCGTGCAGGCAGCCCGCCAGCGCGGAGATGCCTTAGACCACGTGTTGTTGCACGGCCCTCCGGGTTTGGGGAAAACCACATTATCGAATATCATCGCCAATGAACTCGGTTCGGGGATAAAAATCACTTCGGGCCCCGTGCTCGATAAGCCCAGCGATCTTGCTGGCCTGCTTACCAACTTGCAGGAGCATGACGTTCTTTTTATCGATGAAATCCACCGCCTGAATCCGGTTGTGGAAGAATACCTCTATTCGGCCATGGAGGACTACAAGATCGACATCATGCTCGACAGTGGGCCTAATGCACGCAGCATTCAGATAGGCCTTAATCCATTCACACTCATAGGCGCTACCACGCGAGCGGGCATGCTCACATCTCCCCTGCGGGCGAGGTTCGGTATCAATGCGAGGCTGGAATATTATGATGCACAATTGTTGTCGTCCATTCTGAAGCGTTCGGCTTTTATCCTCGGAACTCCGCTGGAAGAAGACGCGGCTTTTGAAATTGCGCGGCGCAGTCGGGGTACACCGCGTATTGCCAATAACCTATTGCGCCGAACCCGCGATTTTGCACAGGTAAAGGGTGACGGCCGCATAAACATGACCATTGCCGAAATGGCATTGCAAGCATTGGATGTGGATCAAAACGGTCTCGATGAGATGGATAACCGCATTCTGAGCACCATTATTCAAAAATTCAAAGGAGGGCCGGTAGGCTTATCGACCATTGCTACCGCCTGCGGGGAAGAGGCCGATACCATAGAGGAGGTATACGAGCCATTCCTGATCCAGGAGGGATATATTAAACGAACATCCCGCGGCCGTGAGGTGACCGAAAAAGCATTCAAACACCTCGGTATTCTGCCGCGCCACCGATCCGGGGAACTGTTCTGAGGGTTAACTTTTTAAGAAGTTTAAACAATCGGATACAAGTTAAGTCTAGAAATGGTAATTTTGCGGTGAATTAGCGTAACCGCCTCCTATGATCGAAGTACTGGTTTCCGAAAAGTTGGTAGTGAGAGTGCCCTGTGCAGTGATTGAACATGATGGAAAAGTACTTGCCGGGCAGCGTAGCGCCGCTTTATCTTTCCCCCTCCAATGGGAATTTCCCGGTGGAAAGCTCGAAAAAGGCGAAACAGATGAGCAAGCTCTTTTCCGTGAAATCATGGAAGAACTGAACGTGGCCGTTCAGATCATCGACAAACTTCCCGAAACTTCCAAAGATCAGGGCTGGCGGGAAATTGTGCTGGTACCGTTCATTTGTAAAGTAAATACAACTGATTTTGTTCTGACCGAGCACGAGCAAATCCTCTGGCTGGACCCCGAAGACCTTCCTACCCTCGATTGGACAGAGGCCGATCTGAACGTAATCCAGAACTACTACGATTACCTAGCGGCTAAAAGTTAATCGCTTTCCCTTCACCGTTTCATCAAACTTGCCGTTCTCATAAACCAGGTGCCCCGACACGAATGTATGGGTAATGCGTGAATGAAACTCCGTCCCGTTAAACGGCGACCAGCCACATTTGGAATAGATATTTGCAGGCTCCACCTGCGTCCTGGCATTTAAATCCACGAGAATCAAATCTGCCCAGTAACCTTCACGAATGTATCCCCGGTCGCGGATATCGAAGCAATCGGCTACCGCATGGCTCATTTTTTCGGCAACACGGTCAATCGAAATTTTTCCTGCCTTGCTCAGTTCGAGCATTACATTCAAAGTATGCTGCACGAGCGGCAAACCTGATGGTGCCTGCCAGTAATGCTGCGCTTTTTCCTCGATGGTATGCGGAGCATGATCCGTGGCGATCACATCAATGCGATTATCCAACACGGCTTGCAGGATTGCCTCCTTGTGATGCGGCGCCTTGATAGCCGGATTGCATTTAATTTCGTTGCCCAGTCTCCGGTAATCTTCCGAATCAAACCACAAATGATGCACGCAAGCCTCGGCGGTTACGAGCTTAGGCTGGCCATTCGAGAGCAGAATTTTGCCGTTGCTACGGGTTCCTACTTCAAACAAGTGTACCTCGTCGCCGGTGGAAATATGTAAAATATGCAGCCTCGTTCCATGCTTATGTGCCAATGAGCTCGCAAAAGTGGAAGAAATCAAACAGGCCTCTTCATTCCGGATCAATGCGTGAATGTCATAGGGAACATCATCTCCATACTTCTCCTTAAAGTAGGCCATTCTCGCTTTCACTGTTGGTTCGTCCTCGCAATGCGTGGCGATAATGCAGGGCGCATTGGCAAAGAGCCTTTCAAGTACTTCGGGGGCGTCTACGAGCATGTTACCTGTCGAAGAGCCCATGAATATCTTGATGCCGCACACCTTTGTAGGATCGGTACGCATTACTTCATCATAGTTGTCGTTCGAGGCGCCCATGAAGAAAGAGTAATTGGCAAAAGAAGTGTTGGCGCCGATCTGGTATTTGTCTTCCAGCAACTGCTGCGTCAACGTGTTGGGAACGGTGTTCGGCATTTCCATGAACGACGTAACCCCTCCGGCAACAGCAGCTTTCGATTCCGTATAAATATTCGCCTTATGCGTAAGCCCCGGCTCGCGGAAATGTACCTGGTCGTCGATCACGCCCGGCATCAGGAAAAGGCCCTTTGCATCAATCACCCTGTCCGCTTGCACATGCTGTAAATCCCGTTCGATTTTTTTAATGTGACCATTTTCAATTAATACGTCTAAATACTGAACCTGGTTTTCATTTACGACCTGGGCATTTACGATCAGCGTTGTCATAGGCGGCGGCGATTGATTGTTGTCGTGCAAAGGTATTCAGACAGGTTGAAATTCACTCATCAAAACACACAAAAATGAACCTGAAACAACTCCTCCGCGATTTTGCCGACTTGCTGTTCCCCCGCTGCTGCGAAAGCTGCGATCGGGTACTTCAAGGCAATGAAGCTACTATCTGCACGCTATGCCGCATTACATTGCCAAGGGTGGGCTCCGACGGCCTGAATAGCGACCTTCTGCAATTCAAGTTTGTGAACCTGCCGGAAGTGCTTTCTACGCATTCATTTTTATTGTTTACAAAAAGAAGTAAGGTGCAAAAGCTTTTGCACGCATTGAAATATAAAGGGAATAAGGAAGTTGGAATATTGCTCGGACAGATGTTCGGTCAAGAACTAAAAGCATCGGGCCACTTGCCGGAAGCCGAAATCATCCTGAGCATCCCTCTGCACCATAAAAAGCGGAAGCAACGGGGTTATAACCAAAGCGACCTCCTGGCCGAAGGATTTTCCAAAGCTACCGGCATTCCGTGGTCGGGAACGATGCTGGAACGGACCAGATATACGGCTACGCAAACCGGCAAAAGCAAATTGGAAAGACGGGAGAATGTACAGGGCGTATTTGCCGTCAAACAGGGATTCCACCCCGAGAGCGCGATCCTGATAGATGATGTGCTTACCACCGGTGCTACACTCGAAGAATGTGCGCGAACCCTCCTGTCAACCGGCTGCCGGCGCTTCTATATCCTAACCATCGCATTGGCACAGCATTAAAATCAAAAAGCCGCCATTCGGAAGAACAGCGGCTTTTGAATTGATATTATTTAGAACCTTACTCTTTGTGAGTTCCGGTGGCGATCATCGCGCAACGGAAACCTACCATAGCGGTTGCGGAGTCCTGGTCCATATAGCGGCGTGTTCCCGGAGACAGCCAGTAAGCTACATCAGCCCATGAACCGCCTTTGTAAACTCTCAGCTTATCATCAACCATTGAGTTGTTGTTCTTGGTATCGTAGTTTTTAGCCTCATCCTGATAGCCGTCGCGACGGAACGAGTTCAAGTCGTTTACATCAGAGTTGGAAAGCGGACGGTATACATCGTAAACCCATTCGCTCACGTTACCTGCCATATCATAAAGACCGTTGTCGTTAGCCGGATAAGAGCGAATTTCTTGTGTAATAATCGCTCCATCATTGGATTTGCCTGCGATACCCGCGTAGTCACCAGGACCGCGTTTGAAGTTCGCGAGCATTGTTCCCTGCTTACGGCCACGTGGCTGGCGCATGGTAGAACCATCCCACGGGTAAATTCTTGAATTAGCCTGGTTCTCGTCAGAATATTGTGTTCCGATCATCGCCATAGCAGCGTATTCAAACTCCGCTTCTGTCGGAAGGCGGTATGGAGGCATTACATAGCCGCTTTCAATGCGGAGCTGTGGTGCCGGAGCATCGGTAGCTGCAACCGCTTCACCTTCGGCTTTCTTCTTCTTGCCGAAAGAGAATCCTCTTTTCTTTTTAGTACCACCTGCCGCAGCGGCGCCTTTAACGTTGTTAGCCTGGCTCACTGCAGCGGTACGCCATGCGCAGTAGTCGTTAGCCTGAACCCACGAAACACCTACCACAGGGTAGAGGCGGAAGCCAGGGTGGCGCAGGTACATAGTTACATAAGAGTCGTTGAATGACAGTTCATTATACCAAACGTTAGTATCAGGAAGTGCTTTCGCATAAAACTCTTCCGAAGAATCTTTCTGGACCGCATTCAGGTATTCGAGGTAGTGAACGTTCGCCACTTCCGTCTGGTCCATGTAAAATGACTGGATACTGACGGTTCTTTTCGGGTTGTCCCGGCGCGTCATTACATCCTCTTCCAGCGAACCCATCGTAAAACGGCCACCTTCGATGTAGACAAGGTCGGGACCGGCTGGCAAAGCTTTGTATTGCTTTACTTCAAACCCGTCTTTTCCGTTGTAAGCCAAACCTGTTTTCGAACTGGTCTTGCCAGGTTTCAAGCTGGTTGGCTTCTTTTTACTACACGCAGTTGCCGCTAATAACACAATCAGAATCAGCGCGATCGACCGGGTACCCATCTTTTGCATGCAAATCATTGCTTTAAAGTGACTTAAGTGTTTGGTATTTTATAGTATGCGAAACCGCAAATGTATGAAATCAATCGATATTATTTTTAAAAATCAATTATCAGGTAACGGAGGCCTGTTTGCTACTGGGTCATTTCCATGAGCACGTGGCGTGCCTGATCAATACTTTTGACATCTTCACAAATCAGTATCAGCTTGCCTTTCTGATCTTTAAGCGAAATTTGCTTCGGGTGTTTTTTAATGTAATCGATCACCTGTCCGAACTTTGCCGACTGAAAGAATTCGTCATTCTGCGAAGTAACGAAGTAGCCTTTCATCGTATTGCTTTTTAAAGTCAGTTTTTCAAACTGCAAAGCCTCTGCTTCCCAGCGCAAACGCACCGTTTTCAACAAATCCTGCACCTCATGGGGCACCGGTCCGAAACGGTCGAGGATTTCCTTTTCAAATTTACTGAGCTCGTCCTCTGTCGCAATATTATCGAGGCGGGTATATAACGACAGCCTCTCGGAAATATTTTTAACATAATCGTCCGGTATCAATGTCGCGAAATCGGTCTCTATCTGCGTGTCCGGCACCAGTTTTTTCGGCAGGCTGAATACCCCTTCGAAAAGATCCTTAAACTCATTGCTTTTCAGCTCCTGAACAGCTTCATCGAGCATTTTATGGTATAATTCGTAGCCCAGGTCATTCACAAAACCGCTTTGCTCCGCACCCAGCAGGTTACCGGCACCGCGGATGTCCAGGTCGCGCATTGCTACCTTGAATCCGTCGCCCAGATCGGAAAACTCTTCCAGGGTCTGTAAACGTTTACGCGAATCGCTGGCCAACGTCGATACCGACGGCGTGAGCAGGTAGCAGAATGCCTTCCGGTTCGAGCGCCCTACGCGGCCGCGCATCTGGTGCAGGTCCGAGAGTCCGAACATGTGCGCGGAATTAATAATAATGGTATTCGCATTGGCAATATCGATCCCCGATTCGATGATGTTCGTCGATACCAGGACGTCGTACTCGCCTTCAATAAAATTCAGCATCACTTTTTCCAGCTTGTCGCCATCCATTTGTCCGTGCGCCACGCCTATGCGGACGTCGGGTACCAGGCGGAGAATGATATTCGCGATGGATTCTATATCATTCACACGGTTATGCACGAAGAAAACCTGTCCGCCCCGCTGCACTTCGAAACTGATCGCGTCGCGGATGAATTCCTCGCTGAAAGTATGCACTTCCGTCGTAACAGGCTGGCGGTTAGGCGGCGGGGTGGCAATAACCGATAGGTCGCGCGCACCCATGAGCGAGAAATGCAGTGTCCGCGGAATCGGCGTCGCGGTAAGCGTGAGCACGTCCACATTGACGCGCATTTCCTTCAAACGGTCTTTGGCCTTTACCCCAAACTTCTGCTCTTCATCGACGATCAGCAACCCCAGGTCCTTGAATTTCACGTCTTTATTCAAAATCCGGTGCGTACCGATCAGAATGTCGATCTTGCCTTCCTCAGCGTCCTTTAAAGTCTCCTTAATCTCCTTCGCCGATTTGAAACGGTTGATATAACCCACCCGGGCCGGGAAATCGGCGAGACGGTCGCTGAATGTTTTGAAATGCTGCATGGCCAGAATGGTCGTCGGAACCAGCACAGCCACCTGCTTGCTATCACAAACCGCTTTGAATGCAGCCCGGATCGCGATTTCGGTTTTGCCAAAGCCCACGTCACCGCATACGAGACGATCCATTGGATGCCCTTTTTCCATATCATCCTTCACATTGGCCGTAGCCGTCGCCTGGTCGGGCGTGTCTTCATATATAAAGGAAGATTCCAGCTCGGTTTGCAGGTAATTGTCTTTCGAGAACGGGAAGCCAGGCGCCTGGCGACGTTTGGCATACAATGCAATCAGCTCGTGGGCAATGTCTTTGAGCTGCTTTTTAACCTTCGATTTTTTAGCCTCCCATTCTCCCGAGCCCAGCTTGCTCATAGCCGGCGGCGTACCTTCTTTGCCGGTATACTTGGCAATTTTGTGCAGGTTATGAACACTCACGTATAATAAATCATTATCGCGATAAATCAGCCGGACCGCTTCCTGCTCCTTCCCATTCACGTCTTTGCGCTCCATCCCGGCAAAGCGGCCGATCCCGTAATCGACGTGCGTCACAAAGTCGCCTACCTGCAAGGATTTCAGCTCTTTCAAGGTCATTGCCTTGGATTTGCTGAACTTCTCTTTCAACCTGTATTTATGAAAACGGGCGAAAATCTGGTGATCCGTGTAGCACGCCACTTTCATATTGTCGTCCACGAAACCTTCCCGCAGCGAAATGTGCATTGGTCGAAATTTCACAAACGGGTCGAGGTCTTCAAAAATGCGCTCCAACCGGTCGAGCTGCTTGGGCTGCTCGGCAACGATGATATTGACATAGCCTTTGTTCTGATTATCAGACAAATCATCCAAAAGCCTTTTAAAATCCTTATTGAACGAAGGCTGCGGTTTGGAAGAGTAAGGCAACTTCATTTCGGTCTTGAAATACGATTTCTTGCCAAACTCAACCGTTTTGAACTTCTTCACCTGGTTCAGGAACCCGCGTCGCGTTTCAAAAAGGTCTTGTGGATTGGAAACGATCTGTACCCCGCCGCCTGTCACTTCTTCGAGAGCCTTTTCCGCTCTTTCGAAGCACTTTTCTATCACTTCCAATGTCAGTTCCGCATCCTTGAACCAGATAGCGGTCTCATCCGCAAAGAAATTGAGGAAAGATTCCCGAGTTTCGTGAGAGAGCTTTTGCTGAATATCCGGCACGATATTGATCTGCTTCGCGCTCTCGATCGAAAGCTGTGTATCCGGGTCGAATGAGCGGATACTTTCCACTTCATCGCCGAAAAGCTCGATCCGGAACGGATGCTCGTTGGCGAACGAAAATACATCAAGAATACCCCCACGCACCGAAAACTGCCCCGCCTCGAATACGAAATCGGTGATTTCGAAACCGTAACTATTCAAAAATTCAGTCAGAAATGCCGGATCGAGTTTCTCCCCAACTTTGACGGAGAATGTGTTGGCTTTCAGCGAACGCTTGTTGATCACCTTCTCAAACAATGCCTCCGGGTAAGTGACGATCTGCACCGCCGAGCTACGGCCAGCGCTGAGTTTGTTGAGAATTTCGCCGCGCATCAGCACATTGGCATTATCCACTTCCTCGTAATGGTACGGCCTTTTATAAGATGTCGGATAAAAAAGCACTTCGGTGGAACCCAGCAGGTTTTGCAGGTCGTTCTGGAAATAGGCTGCTTCCTCGCGATCGCTGAGGATGTATACTGCCGGCGATTTCTTTTTATGCTGCAATGAGGCCGCAACGACGGCGTCGAGGCTTCCTACCAATCCCTTGATCTGTATGTGCGCAGCCTCAGCATCTTTGGAGGCGATCTGCGTGCTCAGCACATCCAGATAGCTGTCGCCCCCATATAGTGTCAATAAGTCTTTAACTTCCAATTATATCGAATGCTGTGCGGCCCTGGCCGCAGTGAAATGTAAACGCAAAAAGCCGTTTCGGGGAGTTTCCCGACCGGCCAAAAAAGATAACAACAGTCGTACCAATTTTGTTGCCACGCTGTTCGAATTGCAAAAATAGCCCGAAATGCCCCAGCGCGAAAATCCGGAATATCATTTTATTTTTACCTTTCACACCATTCTCCCTCATGACCGACTGGCTCAATCAACCCGTTTCCCTGGCAGGCCTGCCAACAACAGTGCTCGAAATCCTCGGTTTTATCACCGGCGCGATCTGCGTGTACCTCAACACCCGCCAAAACGTACTCGGCTGGTTTTTCGGTATCGTCAATGCGGTTTTGTATGGAATCGTTTTCTGGCAGGTAAGATTGTACGCCGATATGGGTTTGCAGGGCTATTATTTCCTGACAAGCATTTACGGCTGGTGGATGTGGAAATTCGGTGGACAAAATCATGATGGCCTGCGCGTTACCCGCACCCCCATTAAGCTCTACCCGGCTTTTGGTTTGATATTTGTGGCAATTACGCTCTCATGGGGCTTTTTACTCGGTAAGTTCACCAACGCCAGCCTGACTTATGCAGATTCCGCGCTCACCATCGCGAGCCTGATCGGTCAATGGATGATGGCCCGCAAATACCTCGAAAACTGGATCATCTGGATCGTCGCCGACGCAGCGTACGTCGTCATGTATTTCTACAAAGACCTGCATCTCACCGCGATTCTGTACGGTGTGTTCCTCATTCTGGCAGTCATTGGGTACATTCAGTGGCGGCGAGACGTTGTTCGTCAAATGTAGTCAGTTGTGGTCAGGAATAGTCATTTGTGGTCACTAAATTGTCTAGTGTACCCATTGACAGTCAGGAATTTACTGTCGCAAGGTCAGTTTAAATCTCCTCCATTCATGTCTATACTTGACAATACTTGACTACTCCTGACGAATACCCCAATGACGTTTCAGTCGAGCGCATCAAACGGAATTTCCTGATCTTCAAGCAAGGTGCGAATGCGAGGCGAATCCTGGAAAACGATTTGCAGTTCTTTTTTCTCCACACCCTCTTCCTCCTCGTCGAGCCATTTCCAGTCTTCGGCCGTGGCGTCAAAAATGTCGATAATAGTCAGCAGCTTGTCGTCCGATTTTTCTTTGGAAAGCCATTCAGCCGACCGGTCAATGTAGATCACTACTTTCTTCTCGTCGATCCATTCGAGGTCGTTCAGCATTTCGTCGAGTGCGTCCAGGTTTTTGCCGGAATAATCGGGGAAACGCATCGCTGCGGCGATCGCCTCGTGGAAATCTTTGACAGATGTAGCTTTGCCTCCGTCAATATGGGCTATGAATGCGCCCAGGAATGTTTTACGGACATCAGATTCTTCCCGGGCGAGCAGGAAGTGTGTGTTTTTCATAGAGTCGTTGATTTAAAACACTGCAATTTAGAGAAAAATGGATGTGCAAGTCCAGCCTTTCAGTAGTGTTTTATTTCAAATACCGTTTTCTTAACAAATGCATCATATGCACATTGATCCCCCACTGATCCGACAGCGGCTGATGCGTAAACGGCACGGTAGGCTGATAATTCGGCGGCCCAAATTCCGTTAGGACGGTCAGTGTTTCACCACTTTTAACCTTATATTCCACCACTTTGTCCCACCATGCCAAATGTGCTTTTACAGCAGCTTCCCATTCCGGCGCACGCGGATCGTTCACCTGCGGGCCTTCCTCGTGTCCTACCCTCGAGTGGATGTGCCCTACCCGTGCGAGCGCAAGTTGAACAGTTTCTTCCTGGTCCTGCAAAAGACTTTCATGCACATTGCACCAATGCGAAATATCCAGCGTTAGCCGCAATGCCGGGTTTTTCTCGATGAAATTCCGTGCTATGTGCGCAGCAAAAAGCATGCGTCCGCGATGGGTTTCATGATAAATGGGTATACCGCTTTTGGCCGAAGCCTCGGTGGTATGGTCTATAAATGCCTTGTTTTGCTCGTAGGTAAAATGGTCGCGGCCGCTGTGACAATTGATGTAAAGCGGCTTAACCGGCCATTGTGTAGTTGCCGCGTCGATCTGGGATTTGAATGCATTCAAATGCGTCTTGTAATCCCGTTCACCCGATCCGCAGAGAAACCCGACTTCGAGGTCATACTTTTTTAATGCGTCAAAAAGCTCCTTCTGCTTGTCTTTCGAGCCTTGCCACCACATTTCAATGCCGTCGTACCCCTCTTTTTTTACCGCTGCACAAAACTGATCGGTTGTTCCCTGAAAACCCCAGTTAGTGCCGAGTACTTTCAATGAAAGCTTGTCCGCAAACTTTGCGGGCGCCTGACTTGAATCGGCGATGGCCTCGAAGGTGGTTAATGCACCCGCAGCAGAGGCGACGGTGGCGGTGTTGATGAAATCCCGGCGGGTCATTTTTAGTTTGAATTTTGAATGATTGAATGACTGAATGATTGAATGAGCCGCTGTGGAACGGGGAATGAGTGAATATTTAGTCAGGAATTGTCATGGGGTCAGGTGTTGTGGTAGTGCATTTACTGACTATTCCTGGCAATACTTGACTACCAATGACCACTCCTGACTACCTTTGACCATACTTGACTACTCCTGAACATACCTGACCACTCCTGCCTACTTCTTCGTAGCCACTGGCTTGGTAGCGGCGGTAGTGTCGCCGGCTTTCAGGAATTGAGCTACTTCGGCTTCGCTGAAACCGTTTACGATTTGTAGGCCTGCATTCTGCCGGGCTGTTTGTGCTACGGCACTGTCGGTAACGGCGGATTGCCAGACGTAAATCGAACGAAGGCCTTTCAGGGTGGCGATGCTTTTCAGGCCGACGTCGCCGATTTTAGTATCGATAATATTCAGGTACTCCAAATGCGGCAAAGCCTTAATTTGCGCAATACCCTGGTCGGTGATGCCTGTGTGTTCGAGGTGAAGTTTTGTAAGGTTTTTCAATCTGGCGATTTCTTTTAATCCGTTGTCGGTGATTTTAGTACCGCCCAGTTTCAACCAGGTTACCTGCTCGGCAACGGGCAAAAGCAATGCGATATCCTTATCACTAAACTGAGGGGCATTTACAGCGCTCACTTCCAGCAGGTTCTGATCCTGAGATAAGGTATTGACGATCAGCCCGGCTTTGCGCAATGCCTGGATATCAGCTTCTTTCGCAGGAGCTACTTTCAATGTCGCAATCGCCGATTCTTTCTGCTTGGCATTGCCCGATCCGCCCGCGGCTGAACCGCCTCCCAGCGATGCCAGGGCCGGTTTCACCTGATCGGGCACCGTCAGTTCCGACACCTTTTTATCAGCCGGCGCACCCTGATCGATCCACCACGAAAGCAATGCGATTTGCTCTGTACTCAGCTGCGGCTTGCCTTTGGGGGGCATATGGTTATCGTCGCTCTCGTCGAGCAGGCAGCGTTTAATCATATCACTTTCAGCGCCCTTGCCAGGCACGAATGCAGGGCCGTTTTCGCCGCCTTTCATGAGCAATGCGAGCTCGTCCATACGCAAATCGCCCTTTTTCTTGCTGGCATTGTGGCATTGTGTACAGCGTGCTTCGAGGATCGGCTGGACAATATCCTTATAAACGATAGCCTGCTGTACGTCGGCAATAGGCTTTGTTTCCTTTGTTTTTTCTTCAATAGGGTCCATTCCGGCCAGACTGCGGAAAGGTTCGGGTGTATATTGTGTGAGGTATCCGTCGCCGTGCGTAAGCGAGCCGCCGTCGTGGCCTGCCGTCATTGTCAATACAACAGCAACCGCGAATGCGGGTAAATAAATCGCTTTCCCGAATGATAGTTTACCTGCGAGCCTGTCCGATTTGACGAGCCAGGCTACCCATGCGAAAACAGCCACGCCAATGCCCTTCCACATATGTGCACCCAGCAAATCTTCGTCGTACCCCCCACCCAATGACAGCAAATAACCCGCAATGCAGGCAAAAGTGGCGCTCACAGCCGACCAGAACAGCACAAATACCACCGTAGATTCACCCACCGAAATCTTGCCTGTCCTCCGGCCTATTTCAATAATGGCTGCAATCAGTAAAAAACCAATGGGTAAATGCACCAATACCGGGTGGAAACGCCCGATAAAAAGTGCCCAGGGCGACGCCTGAAGAAGAGGAATGAGCATACCGAAAATTAATATTTAGGGATTAGGATTATTCAAAATCAATGCATTACAACCTGAAAACCTCAGGGCACGGGATGGCCACGGGAGAGTTGTCAGAGTTCACTTCCATAATGTCGGCCATGTGGTTCCACCATTTTTTCATGATGGGCAGCGCGGGCAGACTGGCCGTCGTGTCATCGCTTCCCACTTTCTGAAATGCAAAAAGGGCGAGCGTTGCCTCGTCGAGAAAGATATAATATTCGGTTATCCCGGCTTCTTTGAGCAACTGGCTCAGTTCGGGCCAGATTTCATCGTGCCTCTTTTTGTATTCTGCTTCAAATCCGGGTTTGAGCTGCATCCGGAAGGCCTTTACTGTTTCCTGCTCCATAAGGTTGAATTGAATGCTGCTAAGATGCATTAAGCGATTACCTGTTTTACGACTTTGCCCTCAGTGTCCGTCAGCCTGAAATTCCTGCCCTGGAATGGGTAGGTGAATTTTTCATGATCAAAACCCATCAAATGCAGGATCGTGGCCTGCAAATCGTGGACGTGCACCCGGTCTTTCACGCCGTAGTAACCCAGTTCGTCTGTTTCGCCATGGCTGTGTCCACGTTTCACACCGCCACCGGCCATCCACATCGTGTAAGCTTCGAGGTGATGGTCACGACCCATGTAGGGCATTACCACGCCGTTACGGTTCTCCTGCATAGGCGTCCGGCCAAATTCCGCCCCGAATACCACCAGCGTTTCTTCGAGTAACCCCCGCATTTTCAGATCCTTGATCAATGCAGCAATGGGTTTGTCGGAAATCTGGCATTTGGAACGAAGCCCGCCCTCGACATTGTCGGTGGCATTGGTACCGTGCCCATCCCAGCCCCAGTCGAAAAGCTGCACAAAACGTACGTCGTTTTCGATGAGTTTTCGTGCCAGGAGACAATTCATACCAAAGCTTCCCTCGCCTGCTTTTACTCCATACATATCGAGAATAAATTGCGGCTCTTTGGCAACGTCCATTACCTCTGGTACCGACATCTGCATCCGGAAAGCCATTTCATATTGGCTGATCCGCGTCAAAATCTCGGGATCCTGTACCTCTTCGTAAGTCTGCCGGTTGATTTCGTTGATCGCGTCGATCGTCTTTTTACGAATATTCCGGTTCATTCCGTTCGGGTCGGTCACATACAGAACCGGATCACCGCCCGTGCGGCATTGCACGCCCTGGTATACCGACGGCAGAAAGCCGCTCCCGTAAACACTTTTCCCTGCATCAGGCTGGCGGCCACCGGAAGCCAGCACGATAAACCCGGGCAAATTGCGGTTTTCCGAGCCGAGGCCATACACCGCCCATGCGCCCAGGCTCGGGCGTCCAAGCCGCGGGCTGCCCGTATGCAGGAGCAACTGCGCAGGCGCGTGGTTGAACTGGTCTGTATGCATGGCTTTCAGGAAGGTTATCTCATCGGCGACGGTCTGCAGATAGGGCAGATAGTCCGATAGCCACGCTCCGGATTGGCCATATTGTGCAAATTTTCCCTGCGGCCCGAGCATTTTGGGTACGCCCTGGATGAATGCGAATTTCTTGCCTTCCAAAAATTCAGCCGGACAGTCTTTTCCGTGGTATTTAACGAGCTCGGGCTTGTAATCAAAAAGTTCAAGCTGCGACGGTGCACCGGCCATGTGTATGTAAATCACCCGCTTGGCTTTCGGAGCAAACTGCGGAATACCGCCTCCCGCAAGCGATTCCGAAGCACCTGCTGCTTCACCGGCTTTCGATGAGCCGCAGGAGCCGAGTAGTGAGCCCAGACCCAATGCGCCCAGCCCGAAACCGGCAGATTGCAAAAAATGCCGGCGCGTCTGGCGATGAAGTTCCGCGTGTTGTAATTCTTTGAGTAGCTTTTCCATGTGGATTATTCTTTTGTCACGACGTTGTCGAGATTCAGCAGCACATTCGCTGAAATCGTCAATGCGGCCAGTTCCGGGGATTTTTCTTTTCCATATACCAAAATACTGTCGACCTCCGAGGGCTTTTGCCGGTATTCATTAAGCGCATCCTTATATACTTTCATGAGCACATTCAGGCTCTTCGGCTCTATGGTTTTGAACGTAAGCAGACGGTACCCTTCTTTGAGTTGTTGCTCGGGTGTCTTACCCCGCGTCTTCATTTTGGAGGCCAGTTTTTCGGCCGCTTCAAGGTACACAGGGTCGTTGAGGGTTACCAGTGCCTGCAATGGCGTATTGGTAATAATCCTTCTCGACTGGCAGAACTCGCGGCTCGGGGCATCGAAAGTGGTCATGGAAGGATAGGGTGCCGTTCTTTTCCAATAGGTATAAACTCCCCTGCGGTATTTGTCCTCGCCCGCACTCACCACCCAGCTTTCCCCGCTGTATGGCGACTGCCAGATCTTGTCAGGCTGCGGCGGCATGACGCTCGGGCCGTACATTTTGTTTGAAATGAGTCCGCTGCATGCGAGTGCCTGATCGCGTACCTGTTCGGCACTCAGGCGTACGCGCGGGCCGCGCGAGAGCCAGACGTTGTACGGATCTTTTTCCTTTCTCTGCTCATCGGAACGGGAGTCCTGCCGGTAAGTAGCCGACATAACGATCGTTTTCAGCAGTTTTTTAACACTCCATTTATAATCTTCCATAAACGACACCGCCAGCCAGTCGAGCAGCTCGGGATGGGATGGTTCGGCTCCCTGCGAGCCAAAATCTTCCACTGTTTCCACAATACCTCTTCCGAAAAGCTGCTCCCAGAAACGGTTCACGACCACCCGGCCGGTCAACGCATTATCCCGGCTCACAATCCACTTGGCAAGGCCTAGCCGGTCACGGGAAGCACCTTTCGGCAATGGTGCAAGCAGTTTTGGCACATCGGGTTTCACTTCCGGGCCTTTTACCATCCAGTTACCGCGGACGAATACATTGGTTTTACGGGCAAAATCACCTTTTCCTTCCCAAAGCACCGGCATACTTTCTGTCGGGCGCGTCAATGCAGTCGCGTAATCGGCCACGACCTGCTCATAGCCCGGCTGACCGGTCCCCGGCAACGCTTTTTGAAATGCAGCCCAGGTAATGCGTACCCATTCTTCGGGTGCTTTCGGGCTGTTTAATGACAGATAAATATCGTGTTTCCCGCTGGTTTTGGCTATTGGCGCCACGATCACCGTATCGCGGGTTGGCACCTTAACAGTCGCAAGCACCGGTCCATCGAGTTTATCCAAATGCAGGGTCAATACGGCATTTTCTGCCTTTGTACCAGTATTCATCAGCACATTGTCGGCACCGGTGAGGTTCACCTGCGGAATGCGTGCATTGCCCTTGTGTTTCACACCATAATAGGAAATTACCAGTACGGTAGATTGATCTCCCTTCACAAAATTGTGCGCATTGATCTTCGGCTCCATCACCTTCATGAACTGCGTTTTTGCTTCCAGCTGGTTCGGATCATACTTTTGGATCCATTCCTTCACTCTTTCGAAACGGGCTGAATCTTCCCCTTTGTAGAACCGGAGTTTCGGCCATTCATCCCACACGTCCTCATCGCGCGAGTTATTGAAGAAGGCTGCGTATTTGTAATATTCGTCGTGCGGAATAGGATCGTAAGGATGGCTATGGCATTGTATACAGCCGAATGTGGTACCTTGCCAAACTTCCCAGGTAGTATTGACGCGGTCGATCAACGCTGCTGTACGAAACTCTTCGTCGTCGGTTCCGCCTTCGTTGTTCGTCATTGTATTTCTGTGAAAACCAGTGGCTATCACATTTTGCTCAACGGGGAAGCCCTTTTCCTTTTCCGGCAATAGGTCACCGGCCAGCTGTTCGATCGTGAACCGGTCGAACGGTTTGTCTTCATTAAAAGATTTGACCACATAATCGCGGTAGCGCCACATGGTGCGCCCGCCGTCGCTTTCGTACCCCTTCGTATCGGCATAACGCGCAAGGTCCATCCACATCGAGGTCCATTTTTCACCATATGCGGGTGATTTGAGCAACCTGTCCACTACTTTTTCGTAGGCATCCGGTGATTTGTCGTTCTCAAAATCCAGAACCTCTTTTTCAGTCGGGGGCAGGCCGGTAATGTCGAGGCTTACCCGACGCAACAGTGTTGCGCGATCTGCTTCGGGTGACGTTTTCAGGCTTTCTTCTTTTAGCTTTTTGGCAACAAAATGGTCGATTTCATTCTTGGCCCAGGCCTTGTCACCGGTATTCAGCAAGCCGAACAGGTTGGAAAAACTATTCAGGGAAGGTACATCGGGCCTTTCTACTTTTTTGTAAGACCAATGCGTCTCCCATTCCGCACCGTCATTGATCCAGTCTTTCAGAATACCTATTTCCTTGTCATTGAGCGGCGTACCGTTTTTTGGCATTTTTTCATCAGGGTCATCCGAAAGAATGCGCCGGATCATTTCGCTGGCATCGGCGTCGCCTCGTACCACCGGTATCTTACCCGATTTACCGGGTTCGAGCATTTCATGTTCGAACAGGAAGCTCACGTCTCCCGCTTTTTTCACGCCGCCGTGGCAGCCCATGCAATGCTTGTTGAGGATCGGTTTTACATCGGCATTGTAATCCACCTTCTTCTGCCACGGTAGCCCAGCCCACGAAAAGTACATTATCGGCACCGCCACCACCACTAAACCGATCAAAAATCTGGTATGCATTGGTTTAATTTTAAATAATTATTTCTACAAGAATTACAAAAATACCAAGAGCCTTATCAATACGAAACAATTGTTCGTACAAACTCACAAAATGTTTATACAAACCATGAAAAGCAAATATATAGCATGAAAGGCAACTAAATATAATCGAAATAACCCGTCGCGACCCGACCCAATGAACAAACAACACATTTGACTTATCCTGTTGTCTCCATGGGTAAAAGACTGAATTTAAATAAAATTACCCACTTAATCCGGTCGGCGACGGGCCATTTCCGTTACTGCCAAATGGCGTTCTGCTTTACATTAGGATTGCCGAGCAGCTCCTTTTGGGGCAATGGCAATACATAGTCGCGTTCTTTCGGCTTTCGGTCCAGATTGTACTTCTCTGCAAAATGTTTGATCTCCTTTCCAAGGTAATCCTGCGCTCCGTCCAGCTTGCTCTTCCGGCGCAGCTCGGGATACATAACCTGCTCAAAGACAAACTCCTGCATGCGCTCGTGGATGATCGCATCACGCAATGCCGATTGGCTGAGACCTTTCAACGGCGCCAACCCTGCGCGGGTACGCACTTTGTTGATCGACGCGAACGCGTCGCCCTGTCCGCTCTCGTTGCAAGCCTCGGAGTGGCCCAGCAGAATGTCGGCCAGACGGATGTAAATCGTGTTTTTCTCCGTCGCCGCATTGCTTTTATCCAGCTCCACGATCTTTGCAGCCCATGCCTTTCCGAAAATCATCTGCGCGGGATCGTTCGGATTCGCATCAGATTTTACCACGCCACCGAAACGGGATAAGTTATAGTCCGCCTTTTCGCTCCAATGCACGATCGGATAAGCGCCATTGATCTTGCCGAAACGGCCCGTAGGATAGCTCTCTATGAACGTTCCTGCAATGCGCTTGTCCTTTGGGTCATAATTAGCACGGAATTCCTGCGTCGCACTGATCCAGCTCCATCCGGACCCGCCCAGTTCGCTCGGAAAATCTTCCGGATTGAAGTGCATAGAATGCACATTGAATTCGTTCGGGTTAGCAGAAGCCGAAACCTGCGCTTCGAAGATCCTTTCACCCTGGTTTTCGTGGCTCAGGTCAAAATTGTGGGAAAAGTCGGTGAACAATGCGATGCCACTACTATTGATAATGTCCTCTCCTGTGGCTTTTGCTTCCGCCCATTTTTCGTCCCAAAGCTGCGTTTTCATTAAAATTGACTTCGCAGCCCACTTCGTGGCCCGACCGATATCCGCTCCGGTGTAGCTGGCCGGCAGCAATTCGGCGGCCGCTTTGGTATCGGAATAAATTTGCCCGATGACAGCCGCTTTGCCGCCTGTATTCGATGGCAATTCGGAGATATTCTGCGTCGATTTGGTCGTAAGCGGCACATTATCGAAGTAGCTTAGCAGGCTGTAATAGTAGAATGCGCGTAAAAACAGCGCTTCGCCCTTGACACGCTTGATCAAAGCCTCATTCGTTGGATCTTTCATAGCGTCGGCAGTTTCGATGATCGCATTTGCCCGGTTGATCGAACGGTAGCAAATTCCCCAGTAGGCCTCGATGTACTCATCGGCCGGGTTCACATTGCCCAGGTTGTATTGCAGCGGCCCTTTCTCCCATCCCACCTGGTAACCTATCAGACATTCAAACACATAACGATCGTAGAAGTAGCCGGAGTATTGCGAGTTCAGGTCGTCGTACACCGCATTGACCCCCAGCACAAGTTCAGCTGCCGTTTTGTAGAAGGTATCAGGATTGATAAAATCCGGCTTCTCCTTCAAATCGGAGCATCCCGCAGCCGCGAACAGCAACGCCGAAAGGCCCGTTAATCTGATTTTATATAAAAATGACTTTTTCATAAAAAGCTGATTTTCAATTTGAATATTAAATACCAAGATTAACGCCCACTGTAAACATGCGCGACCGCGGGTAAGCGTCGTAATCGTCGCCCCGGTTCAGGTTATTCTGGCCCTGGTTGTTCACTTCGGGGTCGAAACCTTTGTACTTGGTGATCAGGAAGAGGTTCTGCCCGCTCACATACACGCGTGCAGTGCGGATGTAGGTGCTCTTGACCGGGAGCGTGTACCCTAGCGAGAGATTTTGCAGGCGTACGAATGAGCCGTCCTGAATGAAGAATGATGACCGGCGGAAAGAAATGAAGTCGCGGCGGCCATCAATTACCGGACGGGAAGCATTCGGATTCTCGGGCGTCCACGAATCGGTCAGGATGTTGGCGATCTGGTTGATTTTCTGCACGCCATCGCCCATCTCCGATTGTTGCAGGTTGCGGACTTTGTTACCATGCACGCCGCGGAAGAATAATGAGAGATCGAACCCTTTGTATTTCAAGCTTGTATTAAATCCCCAGGTCAGTTTCGGGTTCGGGTCTCCGATGATCTTGAAATCGTCGGTCGTGTATTTTCCGTCGCCGTTTACGTCTTCATATTTGGGATAACCCGCTCTTGCCGAATAACTTTTCCCTTCCTCGTCGGATTGGAACAAACCAACGTAGTTGTACCCGCTCCAAACGCCGATCGGATTGCCGCCCTGCACCCAGCTGCCCAGCACACCGAGGTGACCGCTGGTGCTGTTGGAAAAGAATGGTGTGCTTTTTCCAAGATCAAGGATTTTGTTTCTCAAAATAGACACATTCCCGCTCACGTCCCAAGTCAATGTATTGGTACTGATCAACTTATAGTTCGCCGAAAATTCGAGCCCCTTGTTGCTCAGCGAGCCGGAGTTGAGCATAATCGTGCTGAAACCGGTGCTCTGCGGAATCGAGACGTCGAGCAGCAGGTCGGTAGTTTTGTTTTTAAATGCATCGATCGTCAGGCTGAGGCGGTTGTTCAGCAATGCAAAATCAATCCCTACATTGAGCATGGAAGTGCTTTCCCATTTCAAATCCTGGTTGGGGATCCGGTTGGGCGCATAACCTGATACGAGCGTGGGAACACCGCCGAACACGTAATTGTAAGGTACCAAACCAGCTACCGAACGGTACACCGGAATTTGCGAATTACCCGTAAGCCCATAGCTCGCGCGGATTTTGAAATCGTCAAATGCGTTGGCCAGTCCCGAGTTCTTGAAAAAATCCTCGTTCACCACGCGCCAGCCGATCGCCGCCGATGGGAATGTGGCCCATTTGTTGTTGGGCCCGAATTTGGAGGAACCATCGCGGCGTAGCGTTACGGTGAGCAGATAGCGGTCTTTAAAATTGTAGTTGACACGCCCCAGCATCGACATCAGTTCCCATTCAATACGACCGGAATTCGGCACCAGCGGCCGACTACCATTTTGCATATTCACGGCGTCCACATCGTCGGCAGGCAGCCCCCGCGTCGCGTTCGATTCGAAAAAATTGACTTCTTTCTGGTAAGTATAGCCCAGCGTTACGTCCAGATAATGCCCTTTGGCGATCTCTTTATTGTAAGTTAAAATATTCTCATTCAGTATGTTGTTCGAATTACGGTTGGCTTTCTGCAACTCGCGGCCGTTCTGGCGGCCGAGATAAGTATAGTTGTTGTAAAACGTCGTGCGACGCGCATTGACAATGTCCAGCCCAAGACTGGTCCGGAATTTCAATCCCTCTAAAATATTGACTGTCAATGCCGAAGTACCGAAAATCCGGTTGGTGTTATCGTGGTCGTACCCTTCTACGGCTTCGGCCAAGGGGTTTGTGAGAAAGCGCTGGTCGTAGCTCGCATACTGGTACCCGCCGTTCTGGTCATAAACCGGGCCCGTAGGATCGAGGCCTAATGCGGTAATCACGATACCCCCGGGACCTCCGCGGTCGGTAGGCACATTGCTGCTTCCAGAACGGTTGAACGACCAGCTATTGGTCAAGGTCGCCTTACCTTTCAGGAAATCGTTGTCAAGGTTCATCCGGAAGCCATAGCGGTTGAAATCCGTGTTCTTAATGATCCCTTTGTTATTCAGATAATTACCTACGAAGGCATAGCGCATCCCCTTATTGCCGCCTGTAAATGAAAGCTGGTGATTAGAAAGTCCGCCGGTGCGGGAAATCACGTCCCACCAGTCGGTACCAGCCCCGATTTGCGCGATCTGCGCGTCGGTATAGCGCGGATTTCCGCCCTGGCTGCGTTCGAGCATATTAATGTAACGGGCATAATCGGCACCATTGAGCACATCCACTTCCCGTGCGATGGTTTGGAAAGAATAGGAACCGTCATAATCCACACGGCTTTGGCCTTCCTTGCCTCGCTTGGTAGTGATCAGGATCACGCCGTTTGCGCCCCGGGAACCGTAAATAGAGGTTGCCGACGCGTCTTTGAGTATTTCAATGGATTCGATCTCGTTGGGGTTAATGGTCGCCATCGCATTGGTGGGCTGGCGGTTGCCGCTCGTACCCAACGCACCATTGTCGGGGTAAATCGGAAAACCATCGATCACATAAAGTGGCTCGCTGCCGCTGTTGATCGAATTGGCACCGCGCACACGGATGGAAATGCCGCCACCAGGAGCACCCGAAGTTTGCGTTACCTGTACGCCCGGCGCCCGCGATTGTATCGCCTGGTCGACCGAGGTAACCGGCATTTCACGAATCGCGTCACCCTTAATGCTCGCTACTGAGCCCGTCAGGTCACTTTTCCGCACCGATCCGTAACCGACCACCACCACTTCTTCAAGTGCCTGGTTGTCCGGCTGCATCGTTATCGAAATATTCGTTTGACCACCCAAAGTCACCTCCTGCGGCTTGTAACCCACAAAACTGAATACGAGCACTGCATTCTGTTCAGTCACATCGAGGGCAAATGCGCCTTCCTGGTCGGTAGTAGTACCTTTCTGCGTGCCTTTGATAATCACACTCACACCTGGCAGGCCCGCATTATTCTCGTCAATCACTTTGCCTCTGATCTGCGCGACGGCCACTGCGATGGCCGCCACGGTCGGTTCCGGTTGTTGCGGCTCGGCGAGGGCGCCCGTTTCGGCGGTGAGCAGGATGCGGCCGGCCGTCAGTTCGTAGGTAATGTGCAACGGGTCGAGCAGCGAGCTTAATGCGGCCGAAAGTTTCTGGCGGTTGATATGCACATCAATCGTCCGCTCGGCACGGATGTTTTTCTGGCTGTATGCAAACTTCACATCGGCCTGCTCTTCAATGTCCCGCAGGACATTTCTCAGTTCCGCATTCTGTGCATGGATCGTCACCATTCTCTCCATGATCTCCTGCGCCCGTCCCTCGCTCGCGGCATGGGTAAGCGTCGTGAAAACCACTGCAAAAAGGATTTGGGCAAATGTTATTTTCATGACCATGCACAGTGATGCACACCATTTTAACTGTTGGGTTTTTTGCATATTTTTGAAGGTTCTATTTGTGAAAAACAGGACATCCGCCCGCTTACCGTCTGTCCAGGATCACGTAAGCAGGCATTTTCGGAGCCGGTAGTGGTGGTACACTATCGGTTCCTTTGTTTTTGGGGTCGGGGAAGTAGTTTATGAGTTCATAGTTAAGGGTTTAGGGTTTGGTAAGACTCAGTCACAACCGTGACCGTTGATCAGAATACGGGTACCTTTCACTTCGTAATCAGCTCCGTTGGATTTGCAAATGAGGGCCAGCTTGTCGTAAAGCTGCATGTCGGTAAGGTCTCCGGTGAAACTGCAATGTGCTAGACGGTCGTTTGCGAAGACGATCTCGATGCCATAAGTTTCCTGCAACGTGGCCGCTATTTTTGCCAGTTTTTCGTCGTCAAAATTCATTTTAGTCTCCGCAGTCGCGGTAGATGCCTTCACGGGCTCAGGTACGAGGCCCGTCATCAAATGCCGGCTTTCGGAGAAATAGGTAACGCGTTGGTTCGGAGTGAGCACCACGCCATTATCCTGGCTACCAGTCGAATCGCTCTCGCTGAATGCCTCCCGGTTTTCAAATACGGATACTTTTCCCGTCACCACCTCCACTTCCAGCGCTTTATCTTTCGCATTGCTTTTAATTCTGAAACTCGTTCCCAGCACGCGGGTGATGATTTTGCCACTGTACACGAGAAAAGGTTGATCGGGATTGCGGGTGATTTCGAAGAATGCATTACCCGTGAGCTGCACTGTGCGCTTATCACCTGCAAATGAGGCCGGAAAGACGATTTTCGCCCCCGGTTCGAGCGTCACCGTACTGCGGTCGCTCAATGTCAGTCGTTTCGGCGCGTTGGTTGTATTCTCTTCTGTGATCAGTCGGCCGTCGGGCGCTTGCACAAACATTTTTTCCTGCATTACGCCCTGCTTGCCACGACGGTCGCCGAAAAACACCCAAAAACTGACGACCAGCAGCACAGCTGCCGCTGCGGAAAGATATACCGCCGACCTTCGCCACAAGCTCTGCGCCACAACCGGCCCGGCATACTCTACCGGGGAAGTTTCGGCGGCCAGTTTGCCCAGCATTCTTTCTTCCATTTCACCTTTTTCCTGGTCACTCAGCACCGCAAGCCCGTCGGCATTAAGGCCTTCGTACCACAGGTGGATTTTCAGGATTTCCTCCTTCGTGCATTTCCCTTCCTGGTATTTCAGGAGCAGGGCCTGCCGTTCGTTATGGTTCATTGATGTAGTAATGGGGGTATATCAGGTCCTTCTAACCTATAAGCCGTAGAAATGGCCTCAACCCCTAAATAGATTTAAAAAATATTTGAATTGTGCAATTAATGGGGCATTTAGGGGTGAAAGTCCTTTGAAAAGGATAAAAGGGAGGAAAAGGAGGAGGGAGGAAAGGGAAGAGAGGAAGCTAAAATAATCCTGCGGCGGTGAGCAGTAGTGTCATTACTTCTCTTAAATGCGTCCGGACTAGGCGTACGGATTTGGTGAGGTGGTATTCGACGGCTTTTTCGGAGAGGTCGAAACGGGCGGCGATCCGGGCAACCGGCCAGTGGTCGAACTTGTGCAAACGGAAAATTTCGCGCGTTTTTTCGGGCAGGATATGCAGGCATTCATCGATCACCCTGAGCAACTCATCCAGCGCCAGCTGGTTTTCGGTATTAAAATCCTGGATACTGTTAAAAGATTCGTGATAATCCGTGTATTCGAGCGCCTGTCCTTTGGCGCGGATGTGGTCGATGACTTCGTAGCGCACGGCCGCAAAGAGGTAGTAGTTCAAATTCCCGATGCGCAGGGTGCCGCGTTCACGCCAGAGCCGCAGGAAGATATCCTGCACGATTTCCTCGGCTGCTTCCTTGTTCCGCAGTTTGCGGTTCGCAACGAGGAACATATCGTACCAATAGGCTTTGTAAATCGCCGTAAATGCTTCCGCATCCCCATTTTGCAATGCGAGGAGAAGGTGGCCGGCCTTGTCGTTATCCACCATTACAGCTTGTTTTCGTTAGGAATCTGGTATCGGGATTATGGCAAAGTTATATTATTTGTTTTTATTATCCAGTAGAATGAATTTTCACTTAAAAAGTGCCGCATTGTACTTTCACTTGAAATTCAAAAGATAACCCGTCAAATCGGCCAGATCCTGTTCATTGAGGCCCAATGCGGTAGGTTCGGGCATTAACGAAGAGAGCATTTTCTCCCTCGTCTTGATCTGATCGGCTTTGATGGTGTGCTGCTGACCGGAAGCGTCTTTGAGCACCACGTTTGCGCCGTCGCTCATGAGGAATCCAAAATAGGTATCGCCCTTCTTGGTGACGATCGTGTAGCTTTCATAACCGAAAACCATGCTGGCCGATGGGTTCACGATTGCATCCAACAATGCCGCTTTATCGAACTTTTTATGAATGGTCGTCAGGTCCGGCCCAATTTCCGCTCCGGTTTTGCCATGCTTGTGACAGGCCGCGCAGATGGTCGAGAAGATTTTCTCGCCGTGCGCCGGGTCTGCATTCATTCTTGAAATAAAATCCGTTTTCAAAACCTTACCGTTTCTAGGGAAAAACTGGCTGGCCACCACGCGCACATTTTGATCGGGATTCTTGAAAATGATTTCGCTGACGGATTTAGCAATCGTGTCGGGTAACTGGCCCTGCACACGCATATCCACGAGGATGTTGCCCCCATTCATATCCGACGCCATTTGACGGGCCGTTTCAATGCGCTGCGGCATGGGTTGCGTTTTATCAGCTACGGTCTTTTTCAGGTCGAGCATGCGTTTGTAGGCGGACGTCATTACCTGCGCGGTGGCCTCTTCCCAGTTCATCAGGTCGGCCCAGTCGTTGCTTTTCCGGAAATTGATCCAGTAGGAAGCCTGCGAGGCAACATCCGGCAATGTGGATTTCGACAACACGATCATCGCTTCGGCAGCCTTTTTGTCTTTAATAAAACCTATGGCTGTCAATGCTTTACGGCGTTCAGGTTCCGTAACTTTGGCCGACCCTGCTCTGGTTTTTAGTTCTTCCAAAGCCGTCAGCGGATGCAAGCGCCAGGCCAGGTTAGCCCGTTGAGGCTTCCAGTTAGGCGGATCGGCTTTGAATGCCTCCCGCACATAAGCGTACACCTTTTCCTCTTTTCCGTCAGCAGCCGTTCCGATAGCTTCCAGCATCCAGGGGTCTTTGCCGTCGTAGTTTTTAATAAGGTTTGAAATACTGTTAAATGCCGCATCAAAAGGAACATCCCGCAATGCTATCCCCACTTCCCGCCGCACGGAGGGATCGGTGTCTTTGGACATTTGTTCGAAATAGGCATTTGCCTTACCCGTCGATTTCAACGCCCGGAATGCTGCCAGCCGGTGCACCGCATTGGGCGACGCCAGCAACTTCACTACCTCTGCATTCCCCGGTTCTCCCAACTGTGCCAACAACCATATCGCCCTGGCCTGATGGTAGGGGTTTTCGGCATTCAGCAGCTTCTTCACATCCGGCACAACCGCGTCCCCTTTTGCTTTTAATCCTTCAAAACCTAGCGCACGAACATTGATAGCCGGGTTTTGCAATGCACTAATGAGCCCGGCGGTCGTGGTGAAATCCAGTTTCGGCGTGGTCAGTTTCTTGCCCTTGGGTGTAATGCGGTAAATGCGTCCATACCCTTTTTTGTCCTTCATCGCATGCCCGCCAACCACGGGATCGTACCAGTCGGCGACATAAATGGCCCCATCCGGCCCCACGGCCACATCCGACGGCCGGAACCATTTGCGGTAATCCTGGTCGGTTTCATACCATTCGTACCGCTCCGAGACTTTTGGGAACGAGCTGATCAGGTCGCGGCGGTTCAATGTAAAGCCTGCTCCCTGCGGCTGCGGCTGGTATGCAAACACCACATTACGACCCGCCTCGCAGCTTAGCAGTGTGCCGCGATAGTTTTTACCCAACTCATCTCCCTCATAAAACACAATCCCCGTCGGCGAGCCCGCGCCCGAATTGTCGCCCGCCGGCATTACGCCCGGGTCTTCCTGGTGCCAGTGTGTAGTGAAAATATCCTGGCCGGGGCGGCGGTCGGCCTGCCAGTAGCGGGTACCGTCGGCTGAGAAGTACCCTGCATTGCCGTTTTCCTGCAAAAATGAAACACGGCAGGTGATCACCTGGTCGTCGTTGTCGTTCTGCCACATATTGCCGTAGCTATCGAGGCACACTTCGTAGCTATTCCGGAAATTATGGCCTAGCACTTTCAGGCCTGTACCGTCGGGATTAATGCGCAATGCAAGCCCGCCGACCCAGATCCGGCCATCGTCTGACTTCTGATTTCCTTCATTCTTCTTATTGTAAGGCGTACCGCCGGTGTAAAGGCTTCCGCTGCGCAAGGTCCAGCCGCTTTTGTCTGTGACATTATGCGGGCCTGCATTACCGGTGTTGAAATAATACTTCCCATCCGGCCCGACAATGAGCGAATGCAGGGAGTGGTCGTGGTCGAAACCGCCGAAACCGGTCAGGAATACTTCGCGTTTATCGGGCTTGTCGTCGCCATTCGTGTCGGTGTATACGAGCAGGTTAGGTGCGCAGGAGACGATCGTTTTGTTGCCGATAACCGCAATGCCGAGTGGCGCCGTCAGTAACGAATCTTCGACGTAAACCTTGGAAGATTCAGCTTTACCATCCCCGTCCCTGTCTTCAAGGATCATCACCCGATCG
The DNA here is from genome assembly GCF_038440355.1 of Dyadobacter sp. OTU695. Taxonomy (NCBI): domain Bacteria; kingdom Pseudomonadati; phylum Bacteroidota; class Cytophagia; order Cytophagales; family Spirosomataceae; genus Dyadobacter; species Dyadobacter sp. OTU695. Next base: position 229,106 of record NZ_JASATN010000010.1, read on the forward strand.
CCCTTTTGCCTGTGGCTCAGCCTTTCGGCAGGTTTTGTATTAAAATCCCTGTAATTGACCGCCTCCGTGATCCAAACCCGGCCTTTGGCGTCGATATCCATGTTGGTAGGATTGTAAAACATCGGCGCCTCGGCCCACAATGTAGCTTCAAGATCGTCGGGCACGTACAATCGTGAGGAATCGTCGGCAACAGTAACCGGCACCGACGATTGTCTGGGGGGTTGCCCTTTCTGGATTGAAACAATGCTGAAAACAGAAGCCAGCAGAATGCTTGCTGTGAAAATACCGGTTTTACGGAGCGGTAAGATGTTGGTAATGTTCATTGTTTGAACGATAAAAGGGATTTAGGGAGAAAGGGATTAAGGGGAGGAACGGGAGGAGAGGGAGGAGAGGGAGGAAGGGGGGAGAAGTTTTAAAAGAAAAATCCCTTTCCTCCTTCCTCCCATTCCTCCCTTATCCCTGATTATCTATGTCACAAATAACCCTTTAAGATATTTAAGATTATGCTGGTATGTCGGGACGATTTCCGCGCCTTGCGGCGTCGCTCCTTCGATCTGCATCCAGCCTTCGTAACCGATGTCTTTAACGGCTTTCGCCACCCGCGGCCAGTCGAGCGGGCCTTCGCCCAGGCGCTGGCCGTTTTCTTTCATATGTATTTCGCAGATCATGTCTTTGCCCAGCATGGGTATTTCTTTGAAGATATCATGACCGGCGTCGGTGGAATTGCGGAAATCGTAATAGACTTTCACCGCTTTGGAGCCTACTGCGTTGATAATATCCAGATGTTCCTCTGCGCTCAGCCACGATTCGATGCCCAGTGTAATGCCCTGTTTCTCGGCGTGCGGCGCTACTTTTTTGAGCCGCCCGATCACCGCTTTTTTTCCGGCATCGTCGTTGCGCAAGTCGCCCTCGGAGAAGAACGCGAGCAGGATCACTTTCACGCCCAATGCCTTGGCGGCGTCCACGCTGCTCCAGACCCATTCTTCGGTTTTAGGTTGCGATTTGTAGGGTGTGCGGTTCAATTCGCCGATTGCCAGACTCGAAACCTTCACGCCTGTACGCGCGGAAGCGTCGCGAATCGCCTGCAAGGTTTCCGGCACCGAAAGCCCCTTTTCGTCCTTCCCGGTATTATAGCTCACCTGGATGCCGTCCAAACCGATCTGTTTTGCCCTTTCGAACGCTTCGGGGCTTAGCTGCCGGCCTACGGACCAGTCGCAAGCACCGATCTGATATTTCGGGGCAACTGCGCGGCCCGTTTTCAGAGCATTATCCTCGTCAAATGCCGCCGAGGCCAGCAGCAGCGCGCTGCTTTTCAGCATTTCCCGTCGGTTCAATACCAAACCATCATTCATTACAGTCAGATTTTGAAATACTTAAAGAATATCTTCAAAATATGTCGTGATTTGGTTTCTACTTATGCCGCTGGGAACGTTACCGGCTGAATGCGTCTTCGATATGCCGGATATCGTTGGAGCCGTCAGGGAGGATAAGAATGGAAACTATGTCAAAACGGACGTCATTTTCCCAATCCGCATCGAAAATGTACTGCTCCGCTGCACGCATGACCAGTTTCGCTTTGGTCGCATTCACGAATTCCTCCGGCATCCCGAATGCGGTACCGGTTCGCGTTTTGACTTCGACAAAAACAAGGGTGTTGTCTTTCGATACGATCAGGTCGATTTCGGACTGCCAGCTGCGGTAATTTCTGGCGATGATTCTGAAGCCTTTTTCGAGCAGGTATGCTGCCGCGGTGGTCTCGCCCCAGCGGCCGAGGTCATTGTGTTGGGCCATAATGTGTGTGGTTTAGGTATTAATACTAATCCTGGTCAAGCTCGGATACAAGCTGTCTCAGCTCTGTTAGCTTAATGGAATCCTGCTCACTTTTGTCGTAGATGGACAAAAGGTCGACAGACTTTTTCGTCACGTGAACGAAGGTAATGACACGCGCCCCGCCAGACTTGCCTTTCCCTTTGGATTTAATGGCAAGCCTCAACTTATAGCAACCCAGACCCAAGGGAGTGCCATGGACAGGGTTTGATTCAAGAAAGAGTATCAACTCAAAAACCTCATTTGATAGAGAAGGATACTTTTTTTAAAGTCGTTTTAACTCAGACTCAAACCTTTGCGTCGTTCTGACAAAGTAACTCATTCAGGAACTCTTTTGCGTCCCTGGTTTCCAGTTTACCTTGTTCGAGCAGATGCACATCGTCAACAATCTGAACGGCATCATCCAAAATTCTAAAATGGATCGCTTCAAGCTGCTTCACTTTGACATACGGAAGCTCTTTAAGCATGTTCATAAAGGCCTCCGCTTTATCATTTTTGACATCCAATAAAAGCTTCATAACCACAGAATTTAGTTGCATTAACAAATTTAACGAACATTTAGCTAATAAATTAGCGTTGTGAAACCGGGACATGTGTGTACAATCTGTTTCATGACCGGAAGCATCCGGTCTGACATTTAGACGTCAGTTCTACAAATTGGTAACGCCCTGGTCCCAAAATTTTTTTGATACACATTGAAATGAATACCCTGATCAATAAAAAAGTGAGTTTCCGAAACCTGGGTCTGATTGATTATCAGGAGGCTTGGGATTATCAGGAGAAAATTTTTGCGGAGACGTTGGCGATTAAGACACAGAACCGGGGGCTGGATGCCGAAAACCAGCAACTGACGCCCAATTTCCTGCTTTTTTGCCAGCACCCGCATGTATATACGCTCGGGAAAAGCGGTAAGCCCGATCATCTGCTGCTCGCGGAGGAAGACCTGGCTGCCAAACAGGCGAAATACTACAAAATCAACCGGGGCGGGGATATTACATATCACGGACCGGGCCAGATTGTGGGTTATCCGATCCTGGATCTCGACAATTTCTTTACGGACATACACGTATACATGCGCACGCTCGAAGAGGCGATCATTCTAACGCTGGCTGAATATGGCGTGCTATCGGGCCGCATTGCTGGATTAACGGGAGTCTGGATCGATTTTGAGGAACAGATAAATCCAAGGAAAATATGTGCACTGGGCGTGAAGGCCAGTCGCTGGGTGACGATGCATGGTTTTGCATTGAATGTCAATACAGATTTGTCCTATTTTGGTAATATTGTACCCTGCGGGATCGATGATAAGGCGGTGACGTCGCTTTCGGCGGAGCTGGGCAGGGGAGTGGATTTAGAGGAAGTTTCATTTAAATTAAAAAACCATCTGGCGCATTTGTTCAGTATGGAACTGGAAGTAGCGTAATGAAGAAGGATATTATTTTTCACCCTGTGAAGGGAATACAGGTTGCGATCGTAAGAAGTACCAACGAGTTGAATGTGGAAGAGTGGAATGTGATTGTGATCAACCGCAACGACGCGCCGATAACCAGCGTTTTTGTAACCTCGAAGGGTTATGCCAATAGTGAATCCGGGACGAATACGGATCAGCGGACGTCGACACTAAGGCATTTTTTCCCTGAGATACCTGCCGGAGGACATGTGGTAGTAGAACCTATTATGCCGGATGTTTTTCACCTCAACAACGAGTTCTGGGTGAGCTATTTTATTGGAAGTCAAATTTTTGATAAGAAATTCATCTTCGTTCCAGATAGCATCGTCGAAGCAAACATGATGACGATCGATCCGCCGGGGCTGGAAGGCGTGCTGCACGAATGACGGCCGCGTAATTAGCGACGATTTGGAAGTGTCATTTGTGGTCAGGTATTGTCAGGTTCGATCAGATAGTTGGGTGTAGGCAGTCATTTGTTGATTTAAGTAATAGGATAAGTAAGAAGGGCTGTTTGATAATAGAATATTGGAATTGCGGGACAATGGATTGTAAGTCTTGACATTTTCACTCATATTGAAAATCAACGACATTACTTTTTTCAAATCCTTGAATCTTCTGCCTGTAAATAACAACTTCTGACGACAACTGACAATACCGGACACCACTGACATTTAACCGCACCACACTATGACAGAAGAATTTAAACGCCGCGCTAAAAACTTTTTGCTGCTCGACATTGAGACTGTCTGCTCCCACCCAAGTTATGACGAGCTCCCCGAGCGAATGCAGAAGCTCTGGGATAAAAAGGCCCTCACGCTCAAAAAAGGCGACGATACCATCAGCAATGCCGACTACTTCTACGACCGCGGTGCGATTTATGCGGAGTTTGGAAAGATCATCTGCATTGCCTTTGGCGCCTACTATTGGAACGAAAAAGACGAGATTGCGTTTAAAGTGAGTAGCTTCGCCGGAAACGATGAAGTTCAGTTGCTGCTGCAATTCAAGGCGCTGGTTGAAAAATATCCCGCCGAACAGCTGATCCTCTGCGCCCATAATGGCAAAGAATTCGACTTCCCGTTCATTTGCCGACGGATGCTGATTCACCGCATTGAAATCCCCAAAGCATTACAGATCACGGGTAAAAAACCCTGGGAGCTTCTCCACCAGGATACGATGGATCTTTGGAAATTCGGCGATTACAAAAGTTACACTTCGCTCGATCTGCTGGCTGCCGTTTTTGATATTCCCGGAAGCAAAAACGAAATGAGCGGCGACCAGGTAACAAAGGTTTACTACGAGGAAAATGATCTGGCTAAAATTTCCCGATATTGCAGAGAGGACGTAGTCGTGCTGGCACAATTGTATCTTCGGCTACATTGCTTTGACCAAATACCCGAGGTAAATATCCTGCGGGTTGAATAATATTGAATACATGAGAGAAAAAAAGAATAAAAAGAAACTGCAACCTGAAAAAAGGGAGGCTTCCACACCTCATCATATTGTTTCTTACATAGATAATTTAAAGGCGGATATTGCCGCATTCTTCGACCTGAACAGCGAACACGCATTCCGGCCTTTTGATGTGCATGACCATTTTGGGGTACACGATAAAAAAGTAAGGGTGCTATTCAACGAGATATTGCACGAGTTGGAACAGGATGGCAGGCTGGTGTACCACAAAAATGGCACCTATGCCGCGGTTCCGCTTAAAACAAAGCCCGCAGGACTGACCGGCCGTGTCGACCGTGTCAACAAAGGGTTCGCGTTTGTGATCATTGACGGTCGCGACGATGACATTTATGTGGATGCAGAACTGCTGAATGGCGCCTGGGACGGCGATATCGTTCAAATACAGCCGCTTTCAAAGAATATGCGGAATATGAAGATGCGCGATGATTCGGGCCGGAACCGCACCGAAGGTCGCGTTACCGAAATTGTGGAGCGTTCGAATGCTGAAATTGTGGGAATTATCGAGATAAACCCGCGCTTTGCGGTTGTTCAGCCGGATAACAAAAAGCTGTTCGACCCGATTTTCCTGGAACCGGACGAGGTAGGCGAGGCCCACCACGGCGATAAAGTCATTGTCAAGGTAAAGGAATGGCCTACCCGCAGAAGTCAGGCCGAGGGCGAAATCGTGTCCGTACTTGGAAAAGCGGGTAACAATGACGTGGAAATGCACGCAATCCTGGCCGAGTTCGGACTACCGTACCACTTCCCTGAAAGTGTGGAAGCAGAGGCCCAGAAGATACCCGATAAGATTGCCAAGAAGGATATTGCCAAACGCCGCGATATCCGCGACGTGCTGACGTTCACCATTGACCCCGTCGATGCGAAGGACTTTGACGATGCGTTGTCGGTAAGGTACCTGGACGGAGATGTAGTGGAAGTGGGGGTGCACATTGCCGATGTGTCGCATTATGTGCTGCCTGGTACCGAACTGGAAAAAGAGGCATTCCGCCGTGCTACGTCCGTTTATCTTGTGGATAGGACAGTACCTATGCTGCCCGAAAAGCTTTCGAATAACCTTTGCTCGCTGCGCCCGAATGAGGACAGGCTGGCGTTTTCGGCTATTTTTGAGATTACTTCCAAAGGAAAATTGCTGAAAGAGTGGTTTGGAAGAACGGTGATCCATTCCGACCGCCGCTTTACCTACGAAGAAGCACAGGCCGTGCTCGATTCGGGCGAAGGTGATTTCCCAAAGGAGCTGGATACGCTGAACAAACTGGCGAAGATTTTCCGGAAAGAACGCTTCAAAAAAGGCGCTATCAACTTCGAAACGCCGGAAGTACGCTTCCGCCTCGACCCGGATGGACGGCCACTGGGCATTTATACCAAAGAACGGCACGATTCCAACAAGCTGATCGAGGAGTTTATGTTGCTCGCCAACAAGCGCGTGGCTGAATATGTGTACTCACTATCCAAAGGTGAAGACAAAAACACAATGGTGTACCGCGTCCACGAAGCGCCCGATCCGGACCGCTTGCAAACCTTTGCGAATTTTGTAGCGAAACTGGGTCTGAAACTGGAAGTGGAAGAAGAAGGTCAAATCGCCAAGTCGATGAATGCCATGCTCGCGAAAGTGGAAGGCAAGCCAGAGCAAAACCTGATCGAATCGCTGGCTGTGCGCACCATGGCCAAAGCGCGGTATAGCACCGCTGATCTTGGCCACTTTGGTCTGGCTTTCAGGCGGTACTCGCATTTTACCTCGCCTATTCGCCGCTATCCCGACGTGATGGCACACAGGCTCTTGCAGCATTATCTGGACGGCGGAGCCAGCATGGACAGCGAAACCTACGAACTTGCTTCGAAGCACTCGTCGGAACGCGAGCGGCTTGCTGCGGAGGCCGAAAGGGCATCCATTAAGTATAAGCAGGTCGAGTACATGAGCATGATGGATCCCGAGAAGGAATTCGACGGCATCATTACCGGCGTGACCGAATTCGGCATTTTTGTTGAAATCACGGAAACCGCTTCGGAAGGCCTCATCCGTATGACCGACCTTGGCGACGACTATTACGAGCTCGACAAGGACAATTACCGCGTAATAGGCCAGCATACCAAGAAAATATATGCATTTGGCGATGCGGTGAAGGTAAAAGTAAAGGAAACCAACCTCGCGCGCCGCAGCATGGACTTATACCTCGCAGGTACAAAACCTGGCCGTAGAAGCGAATTCAGCAGGCCCGGATTCAGCAGGGATAACGACAGAAGGCCACGCGACCGCAAGCCGAAGGAGCCGCGTGGCTCAGGCAGGGTGAAACGCAGCAGTGGTGGTGGAAGCGGGGACAGCTCGCCGAAGCCTAAGCGGCGGAGGCGGTAGTTGTTACTTTTTTGATTTTTTACGTCTAAACAGGACAATCAAACTTGTTTGACATGGAAATCATCTACAAAGAAGAATCGTACTCCATTATTGGTAAATGCATTGAGGTACACAGAGAGCTGGGTCACGGATTTCTTGAAATCGTTTACAAGGATGCCCTGGAAATACTCTTTCGGCAAGGATGCATCCGTTACGAGAGAGAGAAAGAGTATCCTGTTTTCTTTAAAGGCATTTTACTCCCTCATAAGTTTTTCGCAGACTTCGTTGTGTTAGATAAGATCATCTTGGAAATTAAATGTGTTACCTATTTGACCGACGAGCACATTGCGCAGACTTTGAATTACTTGAAAGTTTCGGGGAATAAACTGGGACTATTGGTGAATTTTGGGAGAGGGAAGTTAGAATACAAGCGACTTGTCCTTTAATTTTTAATGCCACGAAGGCACGAATAAAACACGAAAAGCCTTAGTGAAAATTCGTGTCTTCGTGGCGCTAAAATAAACAAAGCACCAATGATCAAAAAACTAAGCTTCCTATTACTAACATTATCTGTCTCAATTTCTGTCAACGCCCAAAAACCTGCCGACAAAGAGGAATGGCAATCCCTCTTCAACGGCAAGGACCTTACGGGCTGGGATGTTAAAATTGCCGGCCATAAGGTCAACGACAATTACAAAAACACCTTCCTAGTCGAGGACAATATGATCCGTGTGAATTATAAGGAGTACGATAAATTCACAACGGAATATGGGCATATGTACTATAACAAGCCTTATTCGCATTATAAAATCAGGTTGCAATACCGCTTCACGGGCAACCAGGTACCTGGCGGGGCTTCATGGAATGTGCGCAACAGCGGCATTATGCTGCATTCGCAGTCGGCGGCTAGCCTTGGCCTCGACCAGGATTTCCCGATCTCGCTGGAAATGCAATACCTGGGCGGCCTCAATGCAGGCGAGCGCAACACGGGTAACCTGTGCACGCCCGGAACAATTGTCGATATCGACGGCAAACTGGCCGAGGCACATTGCATTAACTCCTCTTCCAAAACATACAATGGCGACCAGTGGGTGGATGCCGAAGCGATTGTACTCGGCGATTCGATCGTTTACCATTTGATAGGAGGCGATACTGTCCTCGTGTACACCAATCCGCGTATAGGAGGAGGCTACGTGGGCAAGAACCATACTTTCAAGGATGGGAAAGTGGGTAGTGAATCTGAATGGATCAAGAAGGACGGCACAAAGCTGGGTAGCGGTTACATCGCATTACAGGCAGAAAGCCACCCGATCGACTTCCGGAACATTCAATTACTGAATCTGAAAGGCTGTATGGACCCGAAAGCCAGCAACTATAAATCCTATTACGTCGCTGCCGACAACTCAGCTTGTACCTATAAAAAGAAATAACATCCGCGAACCGGGCAATAAAACCCGATTGATTTTCGGTTTTTTATATTTTTGCAGGAATGGACGGTTCGTCTGAATCGTCCATTTTCCGTTTAAAAACCAGCCTTGTGCTAATGAAAAATACCATTACCCGGTTTGTATTGCTCGTGGTGGTCCTGGCCGGGATCAACTGGCTGGCTTCGTCGTTCTTTTTCAGATGGGACCTGACCGAAGATAAAAGGTACAGCATATCGGATGCCACCAAACAGCTTCTGGGAAACCTGGAAAACGATGTGGTTGTGAATGTGTATCTCTCAGGTGATTTTCCGGCCGGCTTCGAACGTCTCGAAAGCGCCACGCGGGAAACTTTGGAAGAATTTAAAACCTACGCCAACGGTCACCTGATCGTCAACTATTCCGATCCGTCGGAAGCCACCAGCGAAGAACAGCGTCAGAAACAATATATGAGCCTCATCGACCGGGGGCTCAATCCTACCAATGTATTTGCAAATGAAGATGGTAAGCGCACTGAAAAAATCATTTTCCCCGGTGTTATCGTTCAGGCCGATACACTTTCGGTTCCTGTCCAGTTATTAAAAGGGAATAAAGCGAGCTCGCCGGAGGAACAGCTGAACCAATCCTACGAAGGCGTGGAATTTGAATTGGCATCGGCTATTCGCGTACTGGCGAATCCTCAGCGCAAAAAAGTAGGTTTCGTAGTAAGTCATACTAAAATTTCCCCCGCCCGCCTGAGCGACATTATCGCTACGATCCAGCAGAGCTACGACGTTTTTCTGGATATGAACAATCCGGAATCGTACGAAGGCCTGGACGCGTTGATCGTGATGAAACCCGACAGCGCATTTTCAGACGACGAGAAATATAAGCTCGATCAATATATAGTGGGCGGCGGTAGGGCGCTGTTCTTTGTGGACGGAGCCCGCGTAGACAGCGTAAGCCTGGATGGCAATTATGCGCAACCGCTCGATCTCAATCTCGGCGACCTGTTTTTTAAATGGGGTGTCAGATTAAATACCAACCTGGTTAAAGACCTGAACTGCGCGCAAATCCTGCTGAATGTGGGTAATGTGGGTGATAACCCGGAGATCCGTCCAATGCCATGGCGGTTTTTTCCGCTACTGAATAATTTTGGACAGCATACCGTGACCCGCAACCTGAATGCGGTCTACACGAGATTTTTAAGTTCAATCGACACTGTCGGAGGGGCCGCCGGCATTACCAAAACCCCTTTGCTGATGACCTCGCCTTATACGCAGCTCGTGAATGCGCCTGTGCTGGTAGGCTATAATGAGGCACGTAAGGACCCTCAGCCGTCGGAATATCGCTCGGGTATCAAGTTGGCCGGCGTCTTGCTCGAAGGATCATTCACGTCGCTCTTTCAAAACCGCATTCTGCCCGGTGATCCGCGGGCAGCGAAGTTCAAAGCGAGCGGCAGCGCCGGAAAGTTGATCATCTGCTCTGACGGCGACCTGATTGTGAACGATTATGATTATAAAAGGAATGCACCATTACCACTCGGTTACGACCGGGTAACCAAGCAGACCTTCGGCAATAAGGATTTCGTGCTCCACGCCTTGGATTACATGACCGACGCGAACGGTTTGATCAATGCCCGCGGCAAACAGATCGCGATCCGTGCTTTGGATAAAATAAAGATCCAGGAGGACCGGAAGTTCTGGCAGGCGCTGAATTTGCTGCTTCCGGTAGTATTACTTGGTATTTTCGGGGCACTCAGATATTATCTTAGAATCCGAAAATTTGGTTAGTAACCGGCTCGGAGCTTCCGTAATTTTTTATACTTTTGTTCCCTACAAAAAAGTTTTTCCGGAATCTTCCGCATATAAATCTATCAACTAAACACTTACGTCACGAATTATGAAGTTTGTCGTTTCGTCATCAGTTCTACTTAAACAGCTATCCGCTATAAACGGTGTCGTTTCAACGAACCCAATTGTGCCAATCCTTGAAAATTTCCTGCTTACACTGGAGGGAAATTCATTGACCGTGACTGCGTCCGACCTTCAAACCGTAATGATTACGGAAATTGAAGTGGAATCGTCCGAGAAGGGCGCCATTGCCATTCCCGCAAAGTTGCTGCTCGACACCCTCCGTGGCCTGCCCGAGCAACCGATTACCTTGCAGGTGAATGGTGAAACATTTGGAACCGAGATTATTTCCGATAACGGCCGTTATAAACTTTCGGGCGAAAACCCGATCGATTTCCCAAAAACACCGGTTGTGAACCGCGGCCAGTCCGTTGACTTCTCCTCCACCGCGTTGGGTGCGGCTATTTCGAACACATTGTTTGCAACCAGCACCGACGATCTTCGCCCCGCTATGACAGGGGTTTTTGTTCAAATGGGTGCAGAGAGTGCGACTTTCGTTGCTACCGACGGCCACCGCCTGGTGCGGTATCGCCGTACCGACATCAAATCGGACGTCGATACTTCGATGATCATTCAACGGAAAGCATTGAACTTGTTGAAAAGCTGTCTGCCGTCCGAGGATGTCCCCGTAAAAGCGGAATTCACCTCTTCCAATGCATTTTTCAGCTTTGGCAATATCCGCATGATCTGCCGTTTGATCGACGAGCGTTTCCCGGATTACGAAAACGCGATCCCGACCAACAATCCGAACACGCTTACCATTAACAGACTGGAAATCCTCAGCTCCCTGAGACGTATTTCGATCTATTCCAACAGGACAACCCATCAGGTACGCATGAAAATGGCGCTGAACGACCTGGTAATCTCTGCCGAAGACCTCGATTACTCCAACGAAGCCAACGAGCGCCTGATGTGTGAATACAATGGCGACGATATGGAGATTGGTTTCAATGCTAAATTCCTGATTGAAGTACTCGGTAACCTTTCCAGCAAAACCATCACCTTCGAATTATCCGCTCCGAACCGCGCCGGCCTTATTATACCGGTCGACCAGGAAGAAAATGAGGACATTCTGATGCTCGTGATGCCGGTTATGCTGAACACTTACGTGTAGAATTCACCATTCGATATTCCAAAGTCCAGCGGCTCTGCTGGACTTTTTTTGTGCCGCAACTTTTTCAAATACAACTACTTAACAGCGAGGGAAAGCTAATTACGAAAAAAATCGTAGTTAGGCCTTGCAAGTACGATTTTTTTCGTAGACATTTGATACGAAGATTGTCGTAATCCAAAATATCATGTATATCAAGCCCACCGACTCTGAACTGGAAATTCTGAACTACCTATGGCAGGCAGGCCCCAGTACCGTCCGTGCCGTGCACGATGCCCTTTCCGAAACCAAAGACGTTGGCTATACCACGACTTTGAAACTCATGCAGATCATGCATGACAAAGGGCTGCTTTACCGCACGGAGCAAGGACGATCGCACATTTACGTGGCGCTTCTCGGCAAGGAGGAGACGCAGCAAAATTTGGTAGGTAAAATGGTTGAAACCCTTTTTCAGGGGTCCGCGGCGCAGATGGTTATGCAGGCGCTGGGGAATTACACCACCTCCAAGGAAGAACTGGATGAAATTCGCGAGTTATTAAATAACCTGGAAAACAATCGTTAGCCATGAAATTTTTCTCAAATCTGTTACCCGGTCCGGCCGTTTCCGCATTTGGCTGGACGCTCATTCATTCCATCTGGCAGGGAACACTGCTGATGCTGGTCGGCGTTGCCGCATTCTATTTTTTGAGAAAAAAGTCAGCCAATACGCGCTACCTGACGGGTGTTGGCTTTCTTTTCGCGCAGGTCGTCGCTTCCGTCGGAACATTTATTTATTGCTATCCTAAAACCATCAGCGCCGTTTCTAACGCAAAGGCTTTGGCGCGCTACACCTCATTGTCCGCATCCCGCACCTGGTCGGAAGTTTCGCGGGACTTGCCCATCACATTTAAAATACAAATGTGGCTTACTGCCCATTTGCACGAGTTGGTCATTTGCTGGCTCATTGGCTCCGGCATTCTCCTCATGCGCTTCGCCGGAGGCTGGATATTCACGGAAAGGCTTCGGATCAATGCCAAAATCGTAATGGATAAGGAGTGGCGTGCGCGATTCGGGGTGATCATTGCGAAAATGAATATCTCCAAAGCCGTGGAATTTCGTGAAACTGCCAAAGTCCTTACGCCTATGGTAATAGGAACATTCAGCCCGGTGGTATTAATCCCGATCGGCTTGCTTTCCGGGTTTTCCACAGCACAGGTCGAAGCCATCCTCGCGCATGAGCTGGCGCATATCCGCAGGAACGATTACCTGATCAACATGCTGCAATCATTTGTAGAAGTGATCTTTTTCTTCCATCCGGCTATTTGGTGGCTATCCGAAAAAGTGCGTGCAGAACGCGAGCATTGCTGCGACGACATTGCATTGGCTGTTTGCGGAGATAAAATGTCCCTGGCGCATGCCCTTGTAAAAGTCGCGGAATGGCAGGCCACACCCGGGCTCGCTATGGCTTTTGCCTCCAAAAAACCATTGCTCCTGCACCGTGTACAGCGTGTTTTAGGTTTAAATCCAAAACCGGTCCGTACGTTTTCGAGCCTACCGGCCATGATCTTTGCTATTGGGTTGGTGATTGGTATTTCAGCTTATGCGGTGGCTCAGAAAGTGGAGAAAGACAAAGAAAAGAAGGCCGCCAAGCATATGACCACTAAAAAGCGGAAGCCGGTAAAAACAGATGTTCTCACGGAACGTAAAATGGAGGAAATGATGGAAGTAGCTGTCGCAGAGGAAATCGATGAGGATATCGAAGTGCAACTGGCCGATATGCACATCGATATTGAAGCACCTGAAATGGAGTTCGGGCAAACAGGCAATGATACCCTGGATCGGAAGATGTGGGAAATCAACCAAAAAATCCGCGCGATGCATGAAGAATTAAAACCTCTGCATCAACGACTGGAAGACTTACACCTGGAACGGGAAAAATACAGATTTGAAACCGAACGTTTCGAGCGGGAAATTCAGAAAATTGAATGGAAAAAGCAGCGGGCGGCGGAACTGCGGATGGATCTGATGGAAAAAAGATCTGTTATTTTTAATCAGGATGCAAAGGACTCGAAACTCAGCGATTCGGAACTGGACAAGCAACTGGCAGATTTCGAACAGCAGATCAAGATGCAGGAACAAGCTATTGCTGACCTGAACAACCAGATTTCCAATGCACGAAAAGAGGCTTTTAAAGCGGAAGAGCCAGAAAGAAAACTAGATCGGGAAATAGAGGAAGTGAACTACAAGATCAGTGAAATCGGCGGTAAAATCGGGCTGGAAACATTGAGTTACCAAAAAATACAAGGCGTCGGCTCTCCGCGCATTGCTGGCCGTGCACGTGGAGCCCGTAGTGTCCGGGCTTTGGCCCCTCCCCCACCCACTCCGGTCCCAGCGCGCCCCGCGAAGATAGCCAAACCCGCACCAGCGCCGAAACCGCCACTTCCACCCAAAAAAGACCCCAGAGATTAGCAGAAAAGGGCAGCGATTCGGTCGCTGCCCTTTTCATTGATATACGTTACCAATATATCACTCCACCTCGATCACCACATCATCGCTCATCGGGTGCGTTACGCATGTGAGGATGAAACCTTCATTGATTTCGGCCTGCGAAAGCGCGTCCTCCTCATCCATTTGCACTTTTCCGGACGTACAACGGCCCATACAAGCGGTGCACATGCCAGCCTGACAAGAATAGGGTAGATCGATATCCATATTCAATGCTGCTTCGAGCACCGTCTCATGCGGCTTTACAGGCAGCTTATATTCCGTACCTTCATAAAACAAGGTGATCTCCCGGGTTTTCGGCGAATCGTCGTCATCACCTTCCGGCTCCAGTGTTACCTCACCCGGTTTGGCCGCGGTAGCTGTGATAAAGCTTTCTTTCCGGATTTTGCCGTCGGGCACCGCCAGGATCGAAAGTGCACGATGCGCCTCCTCCATCATGTCATCAGGACCGCATAGGAAGTATTCCGCTTCCTTTTTGTCCAGCGTTGGAAACTTTTCGATGATTTTCAATACATGGCTTTTATTCAATCGCCCGGTTTCGCCTTCCCAGCCTTCTTCCGGTTGGCTTAATGTATGAACGACCGTGAAGCGATTGCCATATTTCCCCTGAAGAGCGACAATTTTGTCCCGGAAAATAATGCTGTCCTCCTTTCGGCTTCCATAAATCAGGAACACTTCACTTTCGGGTTCCACCATCAGAATGGATTTCAAAATCGAAAACAAAGGGGTAATGCCGCTTCCCGCACCGATAAATACGACTTGGCGGGTTTGATCATCCGCCTGTTTCGGAAAGAAATGGCCCATGGGTTCCAATGCTTCCACCACATCACCCTCTTTCAGCGTGTCGAGCAGCAGGTTCGAAGCATATCCGCCCGGCACACGTTTGATGGTAATCGCCAGTGACACATCGGTATAGGGAGAGCTCGACATCGAATACGACCTCCTGATTTTTTTATCTTCAAAAGGCAGCAACAAGGTCAGGAACTGCCCCGGACGGTATTGAACGACTTCGTTGATCGGGTGCCAGAAATGGATGGTAGCTGCTTCCTCCGTTTCCCTTTCTATTTCCTTTACTTTTAAAAAATAATATTTGCTCATTGTTGGCTGTCGGCAGTCGGCCATCGGCTTTCGGCCCGTTTACTTTTAATTTAATGGTGTGCGTTGTCGTTTATCTACAACACAAAAGCCTCACAGGTAACACCTATGAGGCTTTTATGATTTCATTTTTTACTATTTCAAAGTCGCTACGGCGTCTTTGATACGTTTTACAGCTTCTTCCAGCGCTTCGTCAGCAGCTGCGGTCGAGATACGGATGCAATTTGGTGCTCCAAAACCTGAACCAGCGACAGTAGAAACGTAAGATTTGTTCAAAAGCCAGTTGGCGAAATCATCGGAATCTTTGATCAGCGTTTCGCCGTCCGATTTTCCGAAATAATAGCTCACATCCGGGAATGCATAGAATGCGCCTTGTGGTACATTCACTTTGAAACCGGGAATCTCTTTCAGCAAACCTACCACGAGGTCGCGGCGACGGTGATATGCTTTCGCCATTTCGATAGAAGGCTCTTTCGGGCCATTGAATGCCGCCGTAGCCGCTTTCTGCGCGATAGAGTTGGTTCCCGAAGTAACCTGGCCCTGCAATTTCTCAACACCATCCGCGATCCATTTGGCCGCTGCGATGAAACCGATCCGCCAGCCTGTCATCGCATAACCTTTGGCTACACCGTTCACGGTGATCACGCGGTCTTTCAATGCAGGGATGGAACCGATGCTGAAATGGCCCTCCTCTGTAAAGTTGATGTATTCGTAAATTTCGTCGGCCAGCACATACACCCCTTCGTGTTTTTCGAGCACCGCCGCGATCTCTCTCAATTCTTTTTCTGAATAAACAGCGCCTGTCGGGTTGTTCGGCGAAGCGTACATCACCACTTTTGTACGTGGCGTAATAGCCGCTTCCAGCTGCTCCGCTGTCACCTTGAAATCGTTTTCAAAAGCACCGTCCACCACTACCGACTTTCCTTCGGCCAGCTTCACCATTTCGGAGTAGCTCACCCAGTAAGGAGCAAAAATCACCACCTCGTCGCCCGGATTTACCAGAACCTGGATCACGTTCGCGAGTGAATGCTTGGCACCGGTCGAAACCACGATATTTTCGGGTTTCCAATCTATATTATTGTCGCGCTTTAACTTATCAGCAATAGCCTTTCGCAGATCAGGGTAACCTGCTACGGGTGAGTAACCATGAAAACCATCGTCGATGGCTTTTTTAGCGGCCTCGCAAATGTGTGCGGGCGTCTTGAAGTCCGGCTCTCCTACGCTCAGACTGATTACTTTATGGCCTTGGGCGGCCAGTTCACGGGCCATTTTGGTCATCGCCAGCGTCGAAGACTCTTCGAGGGCGTTGATGCGGTCGGCCAACAACCGTGTTTGCTCTGCTACTGCGGACATTGCAACGTTTTAATTAAGTTAAAGAAGGTACTGCGAACTGTATCAACAAATTGCCCGCAAAGGTACGGCTTTTTTAGAAGTTGTATTGTATTATGTAAAGAAAGATTTATTGGCATAATGTCAATGAGCAGACGGCGGGTAGTCTGCGCTTGAAATCGCAAGACTGGTAACGATATTTGTCCATGGACACACCAATCACTATTGAAGAGATCATTTTTCTGGCCAATGTGCCTGAAAATCTGCATGCGGCATTCCTGCGCGTCGCGAACGGCCTGCATGGGCGTGCGAAGTATCCGAAGGAGAAAGTTTTCCTGATGCTCGTCAAGATGCTACATGCCCCAAAGAAACATGCATTTTCTAAAAACAAGGTCACTAACCTCGCCCAAATGGTTTACGACCTCAAAAAGAGCGGCACCGAAATCACATTGACAGAACACGGCAAGGAACTGCTTGTCAATGAGGAAGCTGTATTGACTCTGGAAGAAAAGGAGCCTCAGAAAAAGAACACCTTCAACCTTCGCGAGGACAGGCTGCATTATGCTGTTTTCGGCAAAGAACACATTGAAGAAGGCGCATTACTGCAAATGGAAACCGCCGTTAGTTTACCCATATCAGTCGCTGGCGCATTAATGCCCGATGCGCACCAGGGCTACGGATTACCTATCGGCGGCGTGCTGGCCACAGAAGCGGACAAAGTTATCCCCTATGCCGTGGGCGTAGATATTGCCTGCCGGATGTGCATGTCGGTGTTCGACATTCCGACAGACTACCTCAAACGCGAGCCACATTTCCTGAAAAAGATCCTTACCGAAAATACGAAGTTCGGCATGGGTGGTGAAACGGCTAGAAAATACGATGAGAGCGTTATGGACCAACCTGAATGGGAAGCGACCAAAATCATTCGCAGCCTCAAAGACAAGGCTTACCGCCAGTTGGGCACTTCGGGAACCGGTAACCATTTTGTAGAATGGGGTATTGTAGAAGTATTCGAAAACGACCCGCTTTTGAATTTACCAAAAGGTGAATACCTCTCACTACTCTCGCATTCCGGCTCCCGCGGCTTCGGCGGAAACGTCGCCAACCACTATTCCAAACTGGCGATGCAGCGTACAGTATTGCCTAAACAAGCCGCCCACCTCGCCTGGCTCGACCTCAACACCGAAGAAGGACAGGAGTACTGGATCGCGATGAACCTGGCCGGCGACTATGCTTCGGCCAACCACCACGAAATACACAACAAAATGGCCAAATCACTAGGTGAAAAGCCTTTGAAAATCATCGAAAACCATCACAACTTCGCCTGGAAAGAGCAATTAGCTGATGGTAGGGAGGTAATCGTCCACCGAAAAGGCGCTACGCCTGCCGGCAGCGACGAGCTGGGCATTATCCCTGGCTCTATGGCCCAGCCCGGCTACGTAATCCGCGGCAGATCGAACCCCGACTCGCTGAACTCTGCTTCGCACGGCGCCGGGCGGGTAATGTCCCGCACAAAGGCATTCACAACCACTACCCGCAGCCAGATGAATAAAATTTTGCAAGACAATGGCATTCAGCTCATTGGCGGCGACCTGGATGAATCGCCGATGGTTTACAAGAATATCGATGATGTAATTGCGGCGCAATCCGAATTAGTAACGGTACTGGCGAAGTTCTCGCCGAAGATTGTGCGGATGGCGGATGCGAACAGGAAGGAAGGGCGGGAGGATTGAAGGAAAAAATTCGTATATTTCGTTAAATAGTATTTGTGATGGACACGCTGATAGTAATCGAAAAGCCAGAAAATGGAGAGTTGAAGATATCGCTTCCCAAATCATTTACGGATGAGTTGGTTGAAGTGACTATTCGTCCATTAGCTCATAATGAAATAGATACTGCATCAAGATTGAAAATTGCTCAACAATACCTCAAAAGATCAAAACCAACCAATTTTGACTTAGGAGATTTGGAATCGCATGAGCAATAGTTTTCAGAAGATTTTCATTGATAGTCCATTCTTGTCGAATTCAAAAAGCAAACCAAAACTGATTTGCTGATGCACCTTTTGGGACACCCAAGAATAGAACCTGTTGTAAATTATACCGTTTTAAGCGAATACACCTATTATTTGCTGGCGATTGAAGGTCATAAATCGCCCAGATCTATCAAAGAGTCCGGGGCAATCTCAGAGACACTGTCGTTGGATAATCCAGAATCATTTTTGTCTATCTTTTCCATTACTCCTTCCAGCAAAGAGATAATTCCCGTGTTTCTGGATATGATGTCCCGGTATAACCTACTCCCCAACGACGCTTTAATCCTCGCAGATTGTAAGTTGAACAATATCGATGCATTGGCCAGCTATGATATTAAGGACTTTGCAACCGCTTGTAGACTTGAATCGGTCAAACTGATTAGCTCGATAGCAGAGTTAAGTTATCCTTAAAACACCTCCCCCAAATTCACAAACAACCCCCGTGACCCATCCATACCAAACCCATAGTCAATCGCAATATTAGCTCCTGAGGTTTTGTTGACTTTGATACGGATGCCCAACCCGCCCGCAGGAGCGATCTTGCGGAAGCTTTTGGAAGGCCAGTCAGACACACTTTGCGCATTGGCGAAGAGGACGCCGCCGAAAAGGCCGTTTTTGGTCAATGCAAAGCGGTATTCGGATTCAAAGTAAAGCAGGTTGGTGCTGCGGAAACGGCCCTGGATGTAGCCCCGGCCGATATTGTTGGTAGGATCCCAACCCGTGGCGGGAAGGTCGAGGTACGGGGGCTTGCCGATGGTGAGCCAGTTGTAGTTCCAGAATGCAAGGGTGTTTTGGCTGCCGTTTGGAAGATTGAAGTAGCGGCGAACGTCGATCACCACGGATTGCCAGGTGTTGGTACTGCCCAGCGCTTTCAGATTCGGGCGGACCTGGACGTTGCTGTAAAAGCCCTTCAAAGGGTTAATGGAATTGGTACGACTGTCGTATGCCAACGTGAAAAGCGGCCCTACCGACGACGATTTGGTCCCTAACCCATAATCCCTGACATCCTGATTGAGCTTCTCTTCCTTATCCGACTGCATAATCTGCCATCTTTTATCATAGGCAAAGCCCAATCCGACAAAAAGCGATTTGTCGATCCGTTTCAAAACCGTTTGATGCAGGCGCAGGTGCTTGTATTTCAGACCGGTAGCATCGCGTAGTTTTGAATCCGGGCCCAGGCCATAGGTATCCTGCGGGTATTTGAAAAACCGCCAGTCGACGACAAAATTGTAGTCGTTATTCCGCGTCCAGATGTTGGCCTGGACGGGGATAGTCATTTGTTTGTACTCGGTGTAAATGAAATTAGTGGTAATGCTGGAAATATTGGTCGTTTTTGGACTGCTGGTATAGAATGCAATGTTCGCGTTGAGCGAGCCCGTAAGCCCGGACGAGAGTGTGTAACCTCCCGCAGGCACGAGCGAGAATATCGGTTTTCCCGATTTGATCTTCGGAACGCGCACCGAATCCGATTTGTCCTTCGATTTCCACTTCCTGAATACGTCGATCAGGTCTTTTTGCGTCGCTTTCTGGACCGAGTCGGCGGCAGCGAGTGTATCGGAACGCATGAGCGACCTGCCGGTTACATAGCGTTCTGCGTGCAAACCATTTACAGTCAGCATTGTGAGCATCGATACTATGTAAGAAAACTTGATCACCAGGTCGGTTTGTTAAGCGCGTTTCAGTAATATATAATAAAATAGTACCCGCCACAAAAAAAGCCACCGGCTTCTCGCGAAACCGGTGGCTTTATACCAAGAAATATGGCTTTTATGCTAATGCAGCCTTCAAATTGGTGTCGATAGCTTCCAGGAACTCTTCTGTGTACAAGTAATGCTCACCATGCTTCACATCGTTTCCGTGGAGACCGATTGCCAAATCTTTCGTCATTTGCCCACTTTCCACAGTTTCGATACACACTTTTTCAAGCGCATTAGCGAAATCGATCAGTGGCTGGTTGCCGTCAAGCTTGCCACGGAATGCCAGACCGCGGGTCCATGCGAAGATAGAAGCGATTGGGTTTGTAGAAGTTGGCTTTCCTTTTTGATGCTCGCGGTAGTGACGGGTTACTGTTCCGTGCGCTGCCTCCGCTTCCATGATCTTGCCATCCGGCGTAACCAAAGTTGAGGTCATCAGACCCAGTGAACCGAAACCTTGTGCAACGGTATCCGACTGAACGTCACCATCATAGTTTTTACAAGCCCAAACAAAGTTACCTTCCCATTTCAATGCGGAAGCCACCATGTCGTCGATCAGACGGTGCTCGTAATGTACTTTTCCCTGGTATTCGGTTTCGTATATTTCCTGGAAAATGTCCTTGAAGCGGCCGTCGTATTTTTTAAGGATGGTGTTTTTGGTAGAAAGATACAGAGGCCATCCTTTGTCCAAAGCCACGTTGAAGCATGAGCGTGCAAAGCCGCGGATCGACTCGTCGATGTTGTACATAGCCATCGCCACACCAGGACCTTTGTATTGGTACACTTCGTGCTCGATCACTTGTCCATCTTCACCTTCGAATTTGATCGTCAACTTACCTTTTCCTGGAACTACGAAATCGGTAGCGCGGTATTGGTCACCGAATGCGTGACGTCCTACGATAATCGGCGCCGTCCAGTTGGTAACTAATCTTGGAACATTCTGCATGACGATCGGCTCACGGAAAACAGTACCATCGAGGATGTTACGGATGGTTCCGTTAGGCGATTTCCACATTTGTTTCAGGTTGAATTCTTTTACGCGGTCTTCATCAGGAGTGATGGTTGCGCATTTGATACCTACGCCGTACTCTTTAATGGCATTGGCAGCATCAATGGTAACCTGGTCGTTAGTCTCGTCGCGGTACTCGATGCCCAGATCATAGTATTTGATATCTACGTCGATGTAGGGAAGGATCAGCTTTTCTTTGATAAACTTCCAGATGATGCGGGTCATTTCATCGCCATCCAGTTCTACGACGGGATTGTCAACTTTAATTTTGCTCATGTCTTAAATTCTATACAATAGTTAAAGATTTTGAAATCAGACCGTGAAAGTACGAACAATAGAATAAAAAGGCGAAATTTCCTCCACTTACCTACCCAAAACACGATAGTACCGGATGAAAAAAGCTGCATTGCGGAAGGCGTTTTTACAGAAAAGAAAGGAGGTCAGCGAGCAGTGGCTGATTGAAAAAAATGCCCTGATTGCGCAGAATCTTGAAAAATATCTTCATGGAAAGGCGTTTCCGACGATTCATACCTTCCTGCCGCAGCTCAATGCACGGGAGGTGGACACGTTTGGGATTATGGATATGTTAAGAAAATCGTTTCCGGCAACACGCATCGCTGCACCCTACATTATTCCCGGCTCGCGGGAAATGCTGCATTTCCTTGTGACACCCCACACGCATTTAGTCACTAACCAATGGCGCATTCCGGAACCTGATCCATTGACTTCGCAAAAAATCCAGCCCGAAGAAATAGACCTCGTCCTCATCCCGCTCCTGGCGTTTGACAGCAAAGGTTACCGCGTGGGTTACGGCGGCGGCTATTACGATCGTTTTCTACCCCAAACCCGCCCCGATTGTATCAGAATGGGCCTTTCTATGTTCGAAGAAGTGAGTGAAATAGAGGATATTGATGAATTTGATATTCCACTCGATGCTTGCATTACGCCCGGAAAGCTGTATGATTTCAGAAGTCTAAAAGCCTAGTAAACTGGTCTGAAATGTCGGCTTTAAGCGTTCCTTCCTGAATTTTAATGCATTAATGGTTGATTTTCCGGCATCATTCTAAAAAACTGCGTAAATTTGCGGCACTTTTCGTGACGGCGGCTTACGCTGTTCGCAAAGAGTAAATCATATTCTATCCATTTTTAATCTTAATGCAAGAATGAAAATCGCAGTAGTAGGCGCTACCGGTTTGGTGGGCGGCGAAATCCTCAAAGTGCTCGAAGAGCGTAATTTCCCCGTGACGGAATTATTGGCCGTTGCATCCGAAAGATCTGTTGGTAAGGAAGTTACATTCAAGGGTAAACAGATAAAGGTGATCGGCTTCGAGGATGCGATTGCTGCCAAACCTGAGATTGCGATCTTCTCGGCCGGCGGTAGTACTTCATTGGCCCTTGCACCGAAATTCGCAGAAGCAGGCATTACCGTGGTGGATAACTCTTCGGCATGGCGTATGGACCCTACCAAAAAACTGGTGGTTCCGGAGATTAATGCAGACGAATTGACGAAAGAAGACAAAATCATTGCAAACCCGAACTGCTCTACTATCCAAATGGTAGTGGTCCTGAATCCTTTGCACAAAAAATATAAAATTAAGCGTGTGGTTGTTTCCACTTACCAATCGGTGACTGGAACAGGCAAAGCTGCCGTAGATCAACTGTTCTCGGAGCGTGCCGGCGACCACAGCAAAGGCAAGGTATATCCGCACCAGATCGACCTGAACGTACTTCCGCACATCGACGTGTTCCTCGATAATGGTTATACCAAAGAGGAAATGAAGATGACGAACGAGACGAAAAAGATCATGAGCGACGACAGCATAGCTGTAACTGCTACTACTGTTCGTATCCCGACGATCGGCGGTCACTCTGAGGCTGTTAACATCGAATTCGAGAATGAATTTGACCTGGAAGAAGTTCGCCAGATCCTCGCCGAAACCGAAGGCGTAATCGTTCAGGACGATCCGAAAAATGCATTGTACCCAATGCCATTGACAGCCCACGGAAAAGACGAAACTTTCGTAGGCCGTATTCGTCGTGACGAATCTCAGCCTAAAACATTAAACCTGTGGATCGTAGCGGATAACCTTCGTAAAGGAGCTGCCACCAATGCCGTTCAGATCGCCGAGTTCCTGGCGAAACATGACCTGGTAGGTGTGGCTGCCGAGGCGTAAGTGTTTAAGGAGTTATTATATAAATGAAAAGAGCCGCACGAGCGGCTCTTTTCATTTATATAATAATCTGTATTATCTGTCAACCTCACCCATTACCACGTCAATAGACCCGATTACAGCCACCAAATCGGCGAGTAATGCCCCTTTTGAGATTTCACCAATCACCGAAAGGTTATTGAACGAACAAGCTCGCGCTTTGCAGCGAACCGGAATGTCGGAACGGCCGTCCGTACGGAAATAGAAGCCCAGCTCACCTTTCGGATTCTCGGCACGCACGTAAAAGTCCATGGCTTTGGGGCGAATCTTTTTGGGAACAATCGCTTGCGGGTCAAAATCACGTGTCCTTTTGTAATCTCCCTGCAACTGCACCAGGCATTGCTCGATGATTTTTACCGATTCCCAGCATTCCACCACGCGTACCCAGGTCCGATCCCAGCAATCGCCTACCGTTCCCAGTTTCCCTTCGCCGATAGGCACTTCGAAATCCAGTTCAGGGTAAACCGAGTAACCATCCACTTTTCTCAAATCATACCTTAACCCCGAACCACGCAGCATAGGCCCGGTACATCCGTAATTGATCGCTACATTCAGAGGCAACACGCCGACGTTGGCAGTTCTTTGAATGAAAATCTTGTTATCGACCACTAATTGCTGCAATTCGGTCAGCTTGGGTTTCAGGTATTTGATAAATTCCCCGCAACGCTCTTCAAAGCCTACCGGGAGGTCATAAAACAACCCGCCTATCCATATATAATTGTAGAGCATCCGCGCACCACACGTCCATTCGAGCAGGCGCAGAATCTGCTCGCGGTCGCGCATCATCCACAGGAAAGGCGTATACGCGCCTATGTCCATCGCGTACGTACCCAGCGCGACGAAGTGGGAAGCAAGGCGGTTCAGCTCGGCTACCACGACGCGAATGTATTCAATGCGTTTAGGAATGTCGTTTTCAATACCCAGCATTCTTTCCACACCCATTACATAAGCGTGTTCCGAGTTCATCGCCGCCACGTAGTCCATCCGGTCTACATACGGAATGATCTGGTTGAAGGGCAGCGATTCTGCATGCTTTTCGAAACAACGGTGCAGGTAACCCAAATGCGGCACGACATCGATCACCACCTCCCCGTCCGTAACCACTTCGAGGCGCAATACACCGTGCGTCGACGGGTGCTGCGGGCCCATATTGAGCACCATTTCCTCGGTACGAAGGTTTTCGGAGTTGTATTTCGTCGGTGCCGAAGCAATGAAATGCCCGGGTTTATATTCGTATTGTATAGAATTGCTCATACTAAAACCTGACTAGCTTCTGATCGTGTACTTCCACGCGCAACGGCCCGATGGGGCGGCCTTCATTGTGCAACCGATCCACAGCCGTAACATAATAAACATAACGTTTGCCCGACTCCGCGGTCATGTCCACGAATTTTTCGCCTTCATAACACATTCCGAGAATGCGGCGCGGGTCGTGGGCGGTGGCTTTCTCCTCTGGCGGGAACCGGTAAATGACGTAATACCAAGCCTTGTCGCCATCCGCAGCAGCCTCAGGCTGCTCCCAGGTGAGCTCGATGCCACGTGAAAGTAATGTGGCTTTCAGGCTTTTCGGAGATAATGGAGGAATGCGGTCTTTCCACGGCATTGTCGGTATTAATGCAGGATATTTGAAAAGGTCTCTTCTTAATGAATCCACGAATCCGAGACTGTTTGCCCGCAAAGATCTGGAACTAAAAAAGATAGAACCATCCGCCTCACTATCCCGGAAATAGCGAACCTGGTTCGGTATTTCGGCAGGATTCGACCAATGCGAATCCTTGTCTTTATACCCGACGCGATAAGCGCCCATACCTATATATAAATGTCTGTCAAAACGATTCTCCGTCCACCAATCGACCAGGTTCTTGTAAGGAACCCTGTTGAAACCGGACGAGAAATAAACCTGCGGGGCAATGTAATCGATCCAACCTTCTTTTACCCAGCGGCGGCTGTCTGCAAAAAGGTCGTCATAGGAAGCCAATGCGCCGAATGTCTTCGAACCTTCGGCGTCGCGATCTTTATTCCGCCACACACCGAACGGGCTGATGCCGAATTTGAGCCGCGGATTCAATGCTTCGAGTGCTTCGTGGATCTGTTTTACCAATAAATCCACATTATGGCGGCGCCAGTCGGCCTTGTTGGTATAGCCATCGGAGTATTTTCTGAATGTCGCATCATCCTGAATCACCTGGCCAGGTGCGGCGTAAGGATAAAAATAGTCGTCGAAATGGATGCCGTCCACGTCATAATTTTTCGCGACGTTCACGGTCATGTCCGTAATGAATTTCCGCACTTCGGGAATGCCGAAATCGAACAGTTTGTAGCCGTCATAGGTCAAAATCCACTCCGGATGGAGCCGGCTGATGTTTTCTGCTGAAACGCTTTTGGAAGATTTATGTACAAGCCGGTTGAGGTTTAGCCAGGCGTGAAATTCGAGGCCCCGCTTGTGTGCCTCCGAGATCATGAAATCGAGCGGGTCCCACATGGGGTCTGGCTTGCGGCCCTGCACACCCGTAAGCCATTCCGACCACGGCTCAGGGCTTTTGGCATAGAATGCATCGCCCGCCGCGCGCACCTGCACGAACACGGCATTCATCCCTACCCTTTTATGAAAATCGAGCAGTTCTGAGAATTCCTCCTGTTGCTCTTCCGGAAGGAGCGTCTTGCTGCTTGGCCAATCAATATTGTCGACAGTGGCAATCCAGACCGCTCTAAACTCTCTCTTCGGGGGTAGGTTACTCTCCGTCTCCGCGCTCTGAGCCATGCAACTTTCCAGCAAAAACATGATTACAATAAAGGAAAGCGCAACAATTTTAATTTTTTTCACTATCTGACCAATGCAAAATGTTAATCCAACCAAAGTAACGTATTTTGGAACAAAGTTAGCCGACAACCGTCTTAAATTCGAGCAATAACGGTTTGATTTGGATCGGCATACGAAAATCGGCGGCACAGGCCTTTTCTTGACTTAATTATATTTTAGCGCTGGAATGATGTTTTAAACCGGCTTTTAGGCCATGCAAACAAAATTCAAGTGTTGTAATTTCTGAATTATTTTTCTGCATATTTATTGTGTAATAACAAGGATTTTTGTGACATAAACGGAAGCATAATCCCTTTAAATACCCTAGTAACGCTTAAACTGTACCCTAATTGGAACCATTTGTCAAAACCACTAAGAAAAACGTCCTGTTCGAAGTTGCATGGGAGGTTTGTAATCAAGTTGGAGGGATATATACTGTAATAAGGACCAAAGTGCCTGCCATGGTGGAAAAATGGGAGGAGAACTACTTTTTGCTGGGACCTTATTTCGAAAAGAAAGCGTCTTCCGAATTTGAGCAGATTCACGACCTTGAAGATTCGCCTGCCGGGCGGATCGTTAAGAGAATGCGGGAAATGGGCTTCGCGGTATATTACGGCTATTGGCTCGTAACCGGCAAACCCCGGGTCGTGCTGTTCGATGTCGACAGCATTATGGGGCAGCTCGACGCCATCAAATTCAACCTCTGGGAAAAGAACCGCATTCCCACGATTAATGTCGAACATCTTGTCAATCAAACACTTTGTTTTGGTGAACTGGTACGCATGTTCCTGAAAGAATATGCGGATGAAAATGCCAAGCGTGAAGAGATTTTCGCCCAGTTCCACGAATGGATGGCCAGTAGCGGGTTGCCGGAACTGAAACGTGAGAATGTCAAGATCGCGACGACCTTTACTACGCATGCTACGATGCTTGGCCGTTACCTGGCACAGAATGTCTCTGGTTTTTATAACAAACTTCCCTTCTTCGATTGGGAACAGGAGGCCAAGAATTATGGTATCGTGGCCCAATGTTCGATCGAACGCCAGGCCGCGCTCAGTGCGCATGTGCTCACCACCGTGAGTGATGTGACTGCCCGCGAATGCGAGGTGTTCCTCGGCCGCATGCCCGACCTCGTTACGCCTAACGGTCTTAACGTGGTGCGCTTTCAGGCGGTCCACGAGTTCCAGAACCTGCATTTGAAGCATAAAGAGCGTATCCACGAATTTGTAATGGGGCATTTCTTTCCCAGCTATTCTTTCGATCTGGATAAAACGCTCTACTTCTTCACGTCCGGTCGCTACGAATACAGCAATAAGGGTTACGATCTCACGCTGGAAGCCCTGGCGCGCCTGAACTGGAAAATGGTGCAGGCTAATATGGATATGACGGTAGTGATGTTTATCGTCACTAAACAGCCTTATACGTCGGTAAACCCGGATGTATTGCAATCGCGCGCGGTGCTGAATGAGTTGCAGGAAACCTGTACAGCCATTGAAAAGGAGGTAGGAGAAAAGCTTTTCCTCGCCACCGCATCGGGCGCTGACCACAAAATGCCCGACCTGAACCAGTTTGTAGATGAATACTGGCGGTTGCGCCTCAGAAGGACTATTCAGAGCTGGAAAACCGATAACCTTCCGGCTTTTGTAACGCACGACCTGAAACAGGAAGACGGCATTACCGATTTTTGCAAGCGCGCAAACCTGGTCAACAACGAGCGCGACCGCGTCAAAATCGTCTATCACCCGGATTTCATTGCTTCAACCAATCCATTATTCGGTCTGGACTACGGGCAATTCGTTCGCGGCTGCCATTTGGGCGTATTTCCAAGTTATTACGAGCCCTGGGGCTACACCCCTCTCGAATGCGTCGTCCGTGGTGTACCTACCGTGACAAGCGATCTTTCGGGCTTCGGCGACTACATCATGCAAATCATGCGTGATTATGAAAACCGCGGCATTTACGTCATTAACCGCAAATCCCAGACCTTCTCGCAAGCCGCCGACCAGCTGGCCGACATCCTCTTCAAATTCGTCAGAATGCAACGTCGCGACCGCATCATGCAGCGCAACCGCGTCGAAAACATCTCGGACGTATTCGATTGGATGAATTTGCGCTCGTATTATGATACCGCGCATGATCTGGCGGCGAAGCGTAGGAAGCCTTGATAGAAACTTAAAAGCTTCGATAATGCAAAAAGCCTGGTTATGTACATTGCCAGGCTCTTTGCATTCATCTCAACTGATTCATATCATTACTTTACAATCTTTCCAAATGCCCCGCCAGCGTACCAATACTACAAACCACCACATTTTCACGCATGTTATAATCCTCCGCAGATGGGGTCACTACAAGTAACGGAGGGTTGCCGAGGTCTTCCTGTGCCAATGTATTGCCTCTGCTTAGTACAGGGCTGTTGGTGTATTTGATCTCGATCGCTACTTTGACATTATTCCCTTTTACCAATACCAAATCCAGTTCTGCACCGTCTTGCGTGCGGTAGAAGTAAGGCTGGATGTTGTAAGGCAGGCCGGCAATCACTTGCTGAATTACATAACCCTCCCACGAGTTGCCTAAAAGAATATTCCCTGCCAATTCTTCCGGGTCCGTAATTCCGGCCAGCGAATGGAGCATACCACTGTCACGAATGTACAGTTTTGGCGTTTTGACCAGTCTTTTACTGATATTCACAAACCATGGCTGCAACCTTCGGATCAAAAAAGCACTTTCCAGATAGCCAATGTAGTTTTGAACCGTTGGGACACTCATTTTGAGCGAATTGGCCAGTTGCGACACATTCAGCAAACTCCCGTGCACACTCACCAGCATATTCATAAGCAAGCGCATATCACGCGGATTGGCCGGAATACCGAGCAGTGGCAAATCTCTTTCAAGATAAGTACTGATGAAATCAGCCATTTTCCGGAATGCAGAATTGTCGGACGCCGCTTGCAGCACATCGGGAAAGCCTCCGCGCAGCCAGTGTTCGCGATACGAGACTTGTTCTTTCACCTCTTCAAGCATTAATGGGTGGAGTTCCAGGTAAGAAATGCGCCCGGCCAGCGTCTCCGAGCTGTTTTTGAGTAAATCCGGGGAGGCCGATCCGAGTAGCACGAATCGCCCCGCAATGCGATTTTTATCAATCAGTGACCTTAGCAAAGGAAAAAGTGAGGGCATTCGCTGGATTTCGTCGATAATGATGGTAGAATCCTCTCTTTCTCCCAAATACAGTTCGGCGTCCCGTAATCTGTTGAGGTCGGTCTCCGATTCAAGGTCAAGGTAAATGCTGGGATTTGGAAATTGGGTGGCGAGCTGTTTGACAAGTGTCGTCTTACCGACCTGTCTGGGGCCGAGCAAGGCTATCGCGGGGGTGTCCGCTATCAACTCCATTACTTCTTTTTCGATCGTCCTGGGAAACATATTTCGAGATTAAGCCCGGTATTTTAAAGTCACACTTAAAAATACCGGTATTAATTATAAAATCCTAGTGTGAATTGCGTGCTTAAAACAATCCTTACGAGCCATTTGCTTGCATTCCTGAAATTTTTCAACACCTTCACTTTCCAATTTTTTACCAATAACTATTACAATGAATTACATCGAACTGGATTTGAAGGTGGATCCCGAGTTTTCGGAGATATTGATGGCGGAACTGGGCGAGGCGGGGTTTGAATCTTTTGTGGAGACCGACGAAGGCCTGCTGGCCTACATTCAGGAGGGCGATTTTAATGAGCAGGCCATCCATGATTTAACGGCCAAATACCTGGATTTAACGACAATAGCCGCTACCTGGAAATCGTTAGAAAGAAGAAACTGGAATGAGGAGTGGGAAAAAAGCTACGAGCCGATCGAGGTGGGTGACCAGGTGCGCGTGCGGGCGACGTTTCATGAGCCCGATCCCTCTTTTAAATACGATTTGCTGATCCAGCCTAAAATGTCGTTCGGTACAGGCCATCACGAGACGACGTGGCTGGTTATGAACGAGCAACTTAGCCTGCCTCATGAACGTCTTTCGATCATGGATGTGGGTTGCGGAACGGGAATCCTGGCGATCCTGGCGCACAAACTGGGAGCATCGCACTTGTTGGGCTTCGATATCGATGAATGGGCCGTGGAAAATACCCGCGAGAATTTCGCGATGAACAACCTGCCCGCAGATTCGGAGGTGTTTCAGGGAACAATACAGGATGTGCCGAAGGCCAAAATTTTCGGAGGGGTTCTGGCGAATATCAACCGGAACATCCTGCTGGCGGAAATCCCGACGTACGTGCAGCACCTCGAACCCGGCGGCTGGCTCGTGACAAGCGGATTTTACGAAACCGACCAGGCTGATATTGAAAAATGTGCCGCGGAAAACGGCCTGAAAAAGCTCAGATCCAATACCCGGAACCAATGGGCAACCGTTGTTTTTGAAAAGAACCAATAACAAGTAATAGCTAATTGCTGGAAGCTAACAGCTAAAAACATGAAGATATTTCGCCTTGCTCTACTGCTTTACCTGCTGACTTTTATCGGAAAAAATGCGACCGCCCAGGGCGTGAAACTGGCGGATGATCCCGCGCAGTTTATGCCGCAGCTCCGGAAAATGATGGAAGGAAGCAGGAATGCGCAATTTATCCGCGCAACGGCCCAGCTCGATAGCGTGTGGATGTCGGGGATCAATGCGCAGCAGCAGGCGAAATTTATCGGAATTGTGAAAACGCAGGTGGCAAAAGGGCAGAAAGCCGGGCCATTGCTGGCGTTGCTGATCCGCAATACGCAGGCGCTCGCCAAAAAGTCGCCAGATAAGCTAGATGGTTTCCTGGAAATTGCCTCCAATGCAGGCGAAAAGTATGACGCCAAGACTTTTCAAAAGGTACTACAAACTTCCCTGCCGATCACCGAAACCAACAAATTATACGCCAGCAACTACAACACGCTCTATTTGCTGGGTGGAAACTTCAAATACCGGTTCGATACCAAGGCAGATTCCACGGTAGCCCAGGAAACCAAAACCGCCACCGACGGCTGGGATACGCCAGTGGATTCCAATTTCGTGATCGCACCAACCAAATCCGTCCCTTTACCCGTCATTGCCGGGCCATTACTGGATCTTGAAAACGCAACGTTCGCGATGGTCGCCGGCGGGGATTCGGTCGTGTTCGGGCCTGCTAATGGAAGTGTCTCGCTGCGGGATGGTGTGTTTGTAGGTAAAAATGGAAAGTTTACCTGGCAAACCGCAGGCGATTCGAGCATTTATGCGGATCTCGACGCTTTTTCTTTTAATATAAACCATCCTAAACTCGTCGCCGAAAACAGTACGCTGCATTCGGACAACTACCTGGCGGCGCCGGTGAAAGGGACCGTCGAATACCGCGGTGTCAAACGGATCAAGGGCCAACCGGCCCAGTACCCGCGTTTCGTTTCCAATGATATCGATGCGAAACTGAAAGAAACCCGCAAGAATATCGAGTATCAAGGCGGCTACTCACTCATCGGCCTCGACCGGTACAGTTCCGCTTTGAACGACAAGTACTCGACAATCAAGGTCAAATACCAGGAAAAACCGGCATTTACAGTGCGCAGCAAGCGGTTTGCGCTGAAAGATTCTGTGTTCACGGCCAACTTCGCGCTGTACTCCATGCCTTTGGGCGGTGATTCGCTGGTACACCCAGGGGTTACATTTAAATATAATGACGACGAAGGGTTGGTTAGGCTCGGCCGTATGGACAAAACTGATTACGGCCCTTTGCCTTATAAGGATTCGTATCACAAAATGAATATTTGGTCGCAGGCTATGCGCTGGCGTTTTCCAACCGAAAAAGTGGAATTTTTGCGCATTAATGGCAAAACAGAGGTGCCAGTCCGTCTCGAATCCATCGACTATTTCAAAAAAGAGCGTTTCAGGGAAATCAACAAGGAGTTTGGTTTCCAGCCGCTAAACATGGCTGCCAATTATGCCCAAACAACCAAAAAGACTTCTTTCCTGCCCGAAGAGCTTGCGACAAAATACAAGCAGAACCCTATCATCATCCGCAACGCGCTGCAAAGGCTCACGCTCGACGACTATTTCGTTTACAATAAGGAAACCGACGAATATGCATTGAGCAAAAAGGGTGTCATGTACGTGCTCGCCAATCTGGACAAGGCCGACTATGACAACTTCCAGGTCAGCGGCCAGTTCGCGGCTAACGATGAGGTGGCTAATGCGACGATCTACCTGCCCGACACCATGCTGACGGTGCTGGGCGTTTCGCGGTTCGTTGTCAGCGACTCGCTGAAAATATATGCCGTCCCTTCCGACAAAAAGCTGATTATCGGCAAAAACCGCAACTTTACCCTGAACGGACAAATGGTGGCGTCCAACTACCAGTTCCGGGGCCAGAATATCAAATTCGATTACAATCAGTTCTTCGTCAACGTAGCGCCGTCCGATTCGATCACATTCACGCCGCGTGATAAGTTTGCCAAAGGGCAGAAAGGCGAAGTCGGCGGGCACGTGAAGTATGAAAAAGGCGGTACGTTCTACCTCAGCGACCCGAAAAACAAGTCGGGGATCCAGAAAGGCATTAAAAAGTCGCCCAGGCTTGTGGTACCCGACGGTATGATCGTCTATTTCGACCAGCCTGAACGCGGGACGGTACTTTATCCGCGGGAAGTGTTTTTCAAGATTCCCAAGATCGATATGGATGGACTGGATCAGCGCGACGTGATCTTTGAGGGTACATTTAACTCCAACGGCATTATCCCGCCTATTCAAACCATCCTGAAAAGCATGCCCGATAACTCGCTCGGTTTCGACTACAAGCCGCCGGTTACCGATATGAAATTATATGAAGGCAAGGCGATGGCGAAGTTCACGGATACGCTCACGATGGACAATTCCGGCTTGCATTCCAAAGCCATTTTGAAATACATGTCGGCGTCGATGACTGCCAAAAACATCCTGCTCACCTCCGATTCCCTCATGGCGACCGGCGAAGTGGCAAGCATTAAGGAAGCGACGATCGGCAAGGGCTACTTTCCAGCCGTAGCACTAAAAGATTATGCATTGAAATGGTATCCCAATGCGGACAGCATGTTAATCAACACAACGGGTAAGTCGTTCACATTCCACCAGGGCACGACCAACCTGGAAGGTGGCCTGCTGCTGCGATCCACGGGTTTGTATGGAAATGGTAAGTTAAAGAGGGCCGACTCGGAGCTGACTTCACCGGAAATCAAGTTCAATAAAGATGGGTTTCTGGCCAATAAATCTTCATTTGCAATCAACAGTGCCGATGTAAAGTCGACCAAGAAATTGCTGACCGGTAACAATGTCAATGTGGATTTCAACTTTAAAACCGGCATTGCCAATTTCGTAACCGATGAATCGGGTTTCGGAAGTGATTCTTCGGGTATGCAAATCCCAACGGCTTCCTACCAGACGCTCATTGGAAGCGCGAAGTGGGACATGACCAAGAAGACAATCCTGATGAAAGGTTTGGGCGAAACATCTTCCTATACCTCCACGGATCCCGATCAGGAAGGGCTGACATTCAACGGTTCCGAAGCGATTTACGATATTCAAAAGGTTACCCTGAACATCAAAGGCGTGCCTTACATTCAAACTGCCGACGTGAAAATCATCCCCGACGGCGGTATGGTAGCGGTGGACAGCAAGGGCAAGATCGTTCCGCTGAAAAAAGCACGCATCGAGATCGACACCCTGAATGTTTCGCACCACATGCGCGATGCCGACATCCGCATCGATTCCCGCAACCATTTCGAGGGCTCGGCCACTTATCAGTACATTACCGCCCGGAAGGACACATTTAATATCAAAATGCAGAATTTCGAGCTCGTGGAAGTGGGCGCCGTCGAGGAAGGCAAGCGCAAGGCGAAAGATAAGCCTGCGACGCCGGGCGTGAAGTACTACACTACGGCGAGAGCGGACATTAAGGAAGCCGAAAACCTTTTCCTATCACCGCGTATTCAATATAAAGGCGCCATTAATCTGGTTGCTTACGAGCCGTCGCTCAAACTGGATGGTTTTGTGAAGCCCGTGATCAAATTCCGTAAGGATTTTCAGAGTTCGTGGATCGTTTACCAGGATTCTCCCGGCGAATCGGTTTCCATTAAAATTAATAAAGACCTTAAAAACGAGCACGAGATCCCGCTTTCGGTTGGTTTGCATTATAATGAAGCGAAGGGAATGTACATGAGCTTCCTCTCTCCCAAGGATTCGGACGGCGATGAGGATATTTACCAGGCCCAAGGTAACCTCAGCTACGACGAAGACACCAAGGCATTCCGTGTGAACCCACCTCCCGGAGCCGACGGGCTGATCGACGAGGGTAATGCATTGACATTCGATGATAAAACCGGCCTCGCCACATTCGCAGGTCCATTCAAACTGATGCAGGCTAATTGGTTGCAAACGGTGGGTAGCGCAGAAGTGCAGGTGGATAGTTCCAAATTCCGTTTCAACACCATGCTGCTCTTCAATGCACCGGCTTTGACGCCGATCGCGCCGACACTTGCTGCGAAAATTGTGGAAACGAACCTCGCCGAGTCCAACAGCACTGCCGCCGACGACGATGCCGACCAGCTGAACCGCAAACTTTCCGCCCTCATCGGCCCGAAAGCGACCGACGCTTACATTAAACTAACCGCCGGGGGCTATAAACCGATTTTTGAAGCTTCACCCGCCCTGGATATGCCCCTGGTGCTCTCAAATGTGAATTTACATTGGTCGCCCGTACATAACGCGTATTACTCGCAGGGGCCCATCGGCGTGTCGCATTTCGGGCGCAACAACATCAATGCGCAGATGACCGGCGTGCTGGAACTGCGCCGGGGTGTGGAAGGCGACGAGTTCAGCCTTTACCTGGAAGCCTCGCCCGATGTGTGGTATTATCTTGATCTGAAACAAGGTGAATTAGGGGTCGTTTCCTCATTGCTGGATTTCAATGACGAGATCGTCGCAAAGTCTAAAAACGTGAAATCCAAGGACATGTCACTCGTGAGCATTGGAACTGAAGAGAAGGATATGTTTGTTAATCGCTTTGATGATTTCTATCAGCCTGCCCTGAAGAAAGCGAAGCTTGTGAAAACTGCGAAGAAGAAGGCAGCTCCCTCCCAAACCGAAGAAAAGAAGAAAAAAGCAGAACCGACAGAAGGATTCTGATGTGATTAGCAGCATTTACAATAGTTTCTGCTAATTTTTGAAAATTTGTATCCATACTGATAGTTTTGTAGTGCATTTGCTTGTAAAATCCTCGAACTATCGTATTTTTGAGAGAAGCTTTTTGAAATTTAAATTTATCTTTGAATAGTACAAAATGAGTGTTGCCTTATTAATAGTTGCGATTGTTGCTGCTTATTTGCTGGGTTCCATCCCAAGTTCAGTCTGGTACGGCATTGGGTATTTTGGAATAGATGTCAGGAAACACGGTAGCGGTAACGCGGGTGCCACCAACACATTTCGGGTCTTAGGCAAACGCGCGGGAACTGTTGTAATGCTCATCGACGTACTGAAAGGCTGGACGGCCACATGCCTTGCTTCCATGCTTTTCTACATGAACGAGATCGGCGAAACCGAGCTCCTGATGTACAAGATCATCTTCGGTATCATCGCTATTATCGGCCATATCTTCCCTGTTTTTGTGAATTTCAAAGGCGGTAAAGGCATTGCCACACTGCTCGGAATGGTACTCGCCATTCACCCCGAGCTCGCATCCGTTTGCATTACCATATTTATTCTGACACTAATTGCATCTCAATACGTGTCGCTGAGCTCAATCCTAGCGACGCTGGCGTTTCCCGTACTTTCGTGGACGGGCGCTTTTGGGCATCCCGAGCCGTTGCTGGTGGTATTTGGCTTTGTGATGTTTGTCCTGGTAGTATTTACGCACCAGAAAAACATCATCAGGCTCATGAACGGCAATGAGAACCGCGTGAATATTTTCGCGAAGTCGAAAGCGCGGAGCTGATATTTAATCTAACCCTTGTTAATCCCAACCCCTGAGGCACAACCTTAGGGGTTATTTTTTTAACTTGACCGCCGATTCAGTTAAGACTAAAAACAACCATTCAATGCAAGAATATATTGAAAAAAACCGCGACCGTTTTTTAAATGAATTGCTGGAACTGCTGCGCATTCCGTCGGTAAGTGCCGATTCGAAGTTCAAGCCGGACATGCTCAAAGCCGCGGAATATGTGCGCGACCGCATTGCCGAAGCCGGTGCCGACCGTGCTGAAATCTATCAGACCGAAGGACATCCGGTGGTATACGGCGAAAAGATCATCGATCCAGCTTTACCCACCGTGCTCATTTATGGGCATTACGACGTCCAGCCTGCCGATCCGTATGAACTATGGAATTCTCCCCCATTCGAGCCGGTGATTAAGAACGACCGCATTTACGCACGCGGCGCCTGCGACGACAAGGGGCAGTTCTATATGCATATCAAAGCGCTCGAAATCATGCTCGCGACGGGCACGCTCTCATGTAATGTGAAAGTGATGATTGAAGGGGAAGAGGAAATCGGGTCTTCCAATTTGGGGACATTTGTCCGCGAACATAAGGAAATGCTGCAATGCGATACGATCCTTATTTCCGATACAAGCATCATCGCCAACGACGTTCCATCCATTGAAACCGGCTTGCGCGGCTTGACTTATGTAGAAGTCGAAGTAATAGGCGCGAACCGCGACCTGCATTCCGGCGTGTATGGCGGTGGCGTGGCAAACCCGATCAACGTCCTCTGCGAAATGATTGCCTCATTGAAAGACGAAAACGGCCACATTACCATTCCGGGTTTTTACAACAAAGTGGAAGACCTTACCGCCGAACAGCGGGCCGCATTAAATGCAGCGCCATTTGATTTGGAAGAATATAAAAAAGACCTCGACATTGCCGATGTGGCCGGGGAAGAGGATTATACGACCATCGAAAGAACTTCCGTACGCCCCACATTGGACGTAAACGGCATCTGGGGCGGCTACATTGGCGAGGGCGCCAAAACGGTGTTACCGTCCAAAGCCCACGCGAAAATTTCCATGCGACTCGTTCCCAACCAGACCGACGGCGAGATCTGCGAGCTGTTCACGAAGCATTTCGAATCGATTGCTCCGGCTTCTGTAAAAGTGAAAGTAGTACCTCACCACGGCGGGTTACCCTACGTTACACCTACGGACTCAGTGGAATATCGGGCTGCGGAGCTGGCCATGGAAGAATCTTTTGGCAAAAAACCGATCCCGACCCGCGGTGGCGGCAGCATTCCGATTGTCGCGCTTTTCGAGCAGGAGCTCGGCTGCAAGAGCATTCTGATGGGTTTCGGGCTCGATATCGACGCCTTGCATTCGCCGAATGAGAGTTATGGATTGTTCAACTACTACAAAGGGATTGAGACGATTCCGCTGTTTTTCAAGCATTATGCGGAGTTGAAACGATAAGGTAACATCCCACAAAACCCTTCGACTA